>JBFWNE010000029.1:0-55015 GCA_050251215.1 Candidatus Nanopelagicales bacterium | reverse complement strand
CGCAGAGCTCAACGCCCGACCACGCAAGAGACACGGCTTCAGAACACCCGCCGAAGTCCTGGCCCAACTACTCTCAGAAGCTGGACCAGACACCGGTGTTGCGTGACTGCCTGGAATCCGCCGGCGCGTTTCGTCCTCTTCTCGGGCCGCGCGACCGCCCTCATGCGCCCGACGCCCGGCACGCCGCCCGAACTCGCTGGTTCGGCCCTTAGGGTCGATCTAGGCAGTTCAACTGCACGTTCTGACCCCAACTCGCGATCGTGGTGGCCGGCGCGGTCACGTCGCGGACCGGTCGGGGGCGGCGCGACGTGCGTCGGCGATCAGTCGAGGCCCACGACGCGGTCGGGCGCGATGCCGGTGAGGCGGACGTCGACGTCGACCTCGTCGCCGACGGCCGGTACGGCGATCCCGCGCGGCACGCGTACGAGCGACACCTGCATGTGCGGCGGCTCGGCGAACCACACCTGCGCGCCGCCGACGTGGAACGGCGAGAGCGCACGGCCCGCGGCGTCGAGGATGCCGGTGCCGGCGACGACGGCCCGCTGGCGCAGCGACGCCACCGCGCTCGGCGCCTCCATCGCCACGCCGTGCGCCGTGCCGCCGCCGATCACGACCACGGCGCCCTCGCGCGAGGCGCGGCGCTGGCGGTAGCCGCTGGTCTGGCCCTTGCCCACCTCGTGCACCGCGAGCACCGTCCCGCGCGCGACAAGAGCGCCGCGGTCGCCGATCCACAGCCGCGTGCCGATGCGCGGGAACAGTGCGATGTCCGGCAGCGCGCTGCGCAGGCTGGCGAGCTCGACGTCGTCGAGGTGGCTCACCCACAGCGCCGCCGCCTCGGTGAGCTCGGTGACGGCCTCGGCGTCGCCGGTGGCCTGCACGCGCTCGGACAGGTCGGCGAGCGCGCTCAGCCAGCCGAGCCCCCAGGCCAGGGCCTCGCGCACGCGCGCGCTCGACCCGGCCGGCGGCTCGGGCGCCACGGCGGCGTCCTTCCAGCGCGCGCCCGGCACCGCGCGGTGGTCCGGGCTCGGCTGCACGAGCGGCAGGTGCAGGGCGAGGCCCTCGATCCGCACGCGGCGGCCGGCGAGGGCGGTGACCGTCCCGGGCTCGGCCAGCAGGTCGGCGATGGCATCGGACGGCAGGCCGAAGCGGCCCATCGAGGTGAGGCCCTCGAGCACGATGCGCGCCGGGCCGGGGCCGCTCGCCAGGGCGTCCCACGCCTCGCGCGAGGCGACCGTGCGGATGAGGCGGTCGGCGTACGGTCCGTGTGCGAGCTCGACCCACTGCGCCGCGGCGTACGGGTCGGCGGGCTCGAACGGCGTGAGCACGAGGACGTCGCCGTCGTACTGCTCGAGCGCGTCGTGCGCCTCGAACACGGTTCCGACCGCGACGCGGGTGAGTCCGAGGCGCGAGGCCTCCGCGAGGAGCCGCGCATTGCCGACGCCGTACCCGTTGCCCTTGGCCACCGGCACGAGGTCGCCCGCCGTGCCGATCGCGCTGCGCACCGCCTCGACCGTGCCGCCCGTGTGCGCCCGCCAGCGGTGCCCGTCCACGTGCAGCACGAACGTCATGCCCCGAACCCTACAAACACTGCGATGAAGGTCCCCTACTGACTTCGTCGGCTGCGCCTCCTCGGCCAGCGGGGGCCCACCCGCCCGCTGGGCGACGATGGGCGAAGCCCTCGCCGAGTAGGGGACTTCGTTGCTAAGAACGCAACAAACCAGGCCTTCATCGACGCGCCAGCGTGGTGCGACTGTTGCGGCACCGTGATCCGTCGCACGGCCCGCAGCGACCGGGACACCGCCGTACGCCGGTTACCCTCGATGCCACGAGGGGGCGGCGCCGCAGGTCGCGTCCGACGACGGACGGGACGACCAGATGCGTACGACGAAGGCGCTCGCGGCAGCAGCGCTCGCCATCACGGCACTGCTCACGGTGAGCGCGTGCGGCAGCTCCACCGGCGCAAGCACCACGGAGGCCGCCAGCAACGGCGTCGCCGACAAGAGCGCCGAGGAGATCCTGAAGGCCGCGCAGGACGCCGCCAAGGCCGAGACCTCGGTGCACATGGTGGGCACGGTCACGCAGGACTCCGGCGAGATGAAGATCGACCTGAACGTGGAGAAGGGCGGCAAGGCCGTCGGCACCATCGTGATGGCGGGCGCCACGCTCGACATCATCGCGACGGGCACCACGGTCTACGTCAAGGGCGACAAGGCGTTCTGGGACTCGCAGGCCGGCGAGGGCGCGTACGACCTCATCGGCGACAAGTGGGTGTCCAGCACCTCGGCGAAGGACCTCGAGAGCTTCAAGGACTTCACCGACTTCACCACCGCGATCTCGCAGATGCTCAACCCGAGCGGCACGATCACCAAGACCGAGGCATCGACCGTCGACGGGCAGGCGGCGATCGGCATCAAGGACGGCGACAAGGGGACGCTGTGGGTCGCCACCACCGGCGACCCGCTCCCCATCTCGATCGACGGCGGCACCGAGGGCAGCGTGACCTTCTCCGACTGGTCCAAGCCCGTCACGATCACCGAGCCCGCGGCGGCCGACATCCTCGACCCGACCCAGATCGGGCAGTAGGACCAGCGCGTACGACGGCCCCCGGCGCGCTGCCGGGGGCCGTCGTCGTCGCCGGGATCGCCTGCGGGACAAGCGCTATCGACGGCTGAGGTACGACTCGACGGCGCGGGCCATGATGGGCCGAAGCCGCAGGTCCCACTCGCCGAGGTACTCGCTCGCGCGCCCGCCCGTGCCGAGCTTGAACTGGATGAGCCCGAAGAGGTGGTCGTCCGGGTCGAGGGTGTCGCTGATGCCGCGCAGGTCGTAGACGTCGCATCCGGCGGCGAGCGAGTCGCGCACCATCGCCCACTGCACGGCGTTCGACGGGCGTACGTCGCGACCCTCGTTGGAGGACGCGCCGTACGAGTACCACGCGTGGCGCCCCACGCGGACGAGCGTGGTCGCGGCGAGCACGCGCCCCTCGTGCCGGGCGAGGTAGAGCGTGATGCGGGAGGGGTCCTCGGCGCTCATCGCGCGCCACATCCGCTGGAAGTACGCGAGGCCGCGCGGGGTGAAGCGGTCGCGCTCGGCGGTCTCGACGTACACCTCGTGGAACGCCGGGAGGTCGTCGAAGCCGCCGTGCTCCACGACCACCCCGGCCTTGTCGGCCTTCTTGATGTTGCGCCGCCAGAGCTGGTTGAACCCGGCGAGCAGGTCGGCCTCGGTGCGCCCCGCGAGCGGCACCTGGAACACGTAGCGCGGCTGCACGTCGCCGAACCCGGCGCCGGTGTCGGGCTTCTGCGTCCACCCGAGCGCGGCGAGCCGCTCGGCGACGGCGAGGCCGGCCTCGTCGGTGGTGTCGGCGGGTACCTCGCGCAGGCGCTTGGCGGTGCCGTCGGCCATCGCGGCCTTCAGCGTGTCGGCGCCCCACGTGCGGACGGTGACGAGCGGCCCCATCTTGACGGCGAACGCGCCGGCCGCCTTGAGGTGCGCGGCGAGTGGGTCGAGCCACTCGGCGAGGTCGCGGCCGGTGCGGGCGCCGGTCCAGTCGATGTCCGGCCCCTCGGGCAGGTAGGCCAGGAACCGCTTGACCTTGGGCACCTGGCGCAGGAGCACCAGGCCCGCGCCGACGAGCTCGTCGCCGTCGAACCAGCCGAGGCTCTCGTGCTGCCACTCGGCCTTCACACCGGCCCAGCTCGGCACCTGCAGGAACGAGATGTCGGCGCCGGCGTCGGTGCGGGCCTGGACGTACGCGAGGTGCTCCTCGGGCGTGATCCGGCGTACGACGAGGGGCGTGGGCACGGACGAAACCCTACGTCCACCGGAGGGCGCCGCAGGACCTCGCGCGCGCACGCCGTGCCCGACGAGGACGCGAGTAACCGCCGTTGTCCTCGGTTTCAGGGCCCTGAAACCGAGGATTCGGGCGGTTACTCGCGGCTAGAGGGAGAGGTCGACCACGACGGGGGCGTGGTCGGACGGCGGCGTGGCGCCCTTCTTGCCGGGCTTGCGCGCGTCGCGGTCGACGTACGCGTCGGTGACGGCGGCCGCGAACGACGGCGAGCCCAGCACGAGGTCGATGCGCATGCCTGTGTTCTTGGGGAACGCGAGCTGGCGGTAGTCCCAGAACGTGAAGGGGACGTCGTACTTCAGGGCCCGCGGCATGACCTCGACGAGGCCGGCGTCGACGAGGGCGGCTACCGCAGCGCGCTCGGCAGGGGTGACGTGGGTGGAGTCGGCGAACTGCGCGATGTCCCAGACGTCGGCGTCGGTGGGCGCGACGTTGAAGTCGCCCAGCACTGCCCACGGGCGGTCGGGTGCGGCGGCGATCTCCGCGACAGCGGTCTCGCGCAGGGCGGCGAGCCACTCGAGCTTGTACGCGTAGTGCGGGTCGTCGATCGTGCGGCCGTTGGGCACGTACACGCCCCAGACGCGTACGCCTGCGCAGGTCGCGGCGATCGCGCGCGGCTCGGTCACGCCGTCCCACTGCGGCTGGCCGGGGAGGTCGTACGTCACGTCGTCGAGGCCGACGCGCGACAGGATCGCGACGCCGTTCCACCGCCCGTCGCCCCGGGCCGCCGCCTCGTACCCCGCGTCGCGGAGCACGTCGTACGGGAACTCCTCGGTCGGGGCCTTGAGCTCCTGCAGCACGAGCACGTCCGGCTGGGCCGACTCGAGGAACGCGAGCAGCCGGTCGGTCCGTACGAGGACCCCGTTGATGTTCCACGTCACGATGCGCACGCCGTCGATCCTGCCATCCGGCGGCGACGTCGGCGCCCTGCGCAGGGGTCAGCGGTCGACGGTGCGGGCCATCCGCTCGACGGCCTCGGCCAGCGTCGAGCGCGACGCCGCGAGGTTGAGCCGCACGTGCCCCTCCCCGCCGACGCCGAACGGCAGGCCGCCGTTGAGCGCCACCCGCCCGCGCTCGAGGAACTCCGCGGCCGGGTCGTCGCCGAGCCCGAGCGCGCGGCAGTCGAGCCAGGCGAGGTACGTCGAGGCCGGCGGCCGGTAGCCCACCTCCGGCAGCCGGGCTGCGAGCAGGTCGGCGAGGTACGCCGCGTTCGACGCGATGTTGGCGTTCACGGCGTCCAGCCACTCGTCGCCGCCGCGCCATGCAGCCACGTGCGCCCGGATGCCGATCGTGCTCGCGCCGTACATCACCGACTCGGGCAGCTGCGCCAGCGTCGAGCGCGACTCCGGCCCCGCGATGATCACGCCGGCCTTGATGCCGGCCATGTTGTAGACCTTCGAGGCCGAGGTGACCACGAGCCCCGCGTCGTTCACCGCGAGGTACGGCGTGAACTCCGTGCCGGACGGCACCAGCAGCGCGTGGATCTCGTCGACAATCACGCCGACGCCGTGCTCCGCGGCGAGCGCGGCGACCGCGCGCAGCTCGTCGGCCGTGTGCACGGTGCCGAGCGGGTTGTGCGGGCTGCACAGGATGAGCGCGGTCGCCGCCGGGTCGGCCATCGCGGCGCCCAGGGCCTCGAGGTCGAGCCGGCCCTCGGCCGTCATCGGCACCTGCTGCACGCGGCGGTTCATCTCAGCCGGAAGGAACAGCAGCGGCATGTACACCGGCGCCGGCACGAGCACGGTGTCCCCCGGCTCGGTCAGCAGCTCGAGCGACCGGGTCACGCCCGTGAGCACGTCGGCGCAGACCGTCGTGGCGGCCGCGTCGACCTTCCAGCCCCAGCGCGCGCCCGCCACGGCCGCGAAGGCATCGGCGTACGCCGAGTCCAACGGCGGGTAGCCCGTGTCGCCCACCAGCAGGTCGGCCACGAGCGCCTCGGCCACCGACTGCGGCGGCAGCGCGTCCATCTCGGCGATCCAGAGGGGCAGGACGTCCGGCGCGTGCTGGCGCCACTTGATGGACCGCCGCTCGCGCAGCTGCTCCAGCGTGAGGACCTCGAACGGCTCGACCATGCCCGCACTCTGTCATCGCGGCCATCGTCGTACGCCGATGACCCGCCGCCGCACCCCGCGGACAGCACCCGTGATGGGAAGGAGTGTTCGGCTCTAGGGGATGCGCTGGGCCGCCGCTGCACGACGGCGCCAGCCCGCGGGCAGTAGGGGACTTCATTCGGGGCTGGACGGCGCTGCACATACCGGGTATACATACGCGGTATGGCGATCCGACAGGGGCTGCTGGCCCTGCTCGACGAGGGGCCGGCGTACGGCTACCAGCTCAAGGCGGCGTTCGAGGAGCGCACCGGGGGCACCTGGCCGCTGAACATCGGGCAGGTCTACACGACCCTCGCCCGCGCCGAGCGCGACGGCCTCGTGGCCCAGCTCGACGCCGACGACGACGGCCGCGTGGTCTACGAGATCACCACCGCCGGTCGCGCCGAGGTGGCCGAGTGGTTCCACCAGCCCGTACGCCGCGAGGCCGCGCCGCGGGACGAGCTCGCGATCAAGCTGGCCGTGGCGGTGACCGCGCCGGACGTCGACGTGACTGCGATCGTGCAGACCCAGCGCGCCGAGACCATGCGCACGCTGCAGCAGCTCACCCGCCTGAAGATGGACGCCGACGAGGACGCCGACCTCGCGTGGCTGCTCGTCCTCGACCGCCTCATCTTCGACGCCGAGGCCGAGGCCCGCTGGCTCGACCACTGCGAGTCGCGCCTCGCCCGCGCGGCCGGACACCCGAAGCCGCCGAGCCGCCCGGCCACCGGCCGCAGCCCGCGCCCGACGCAGGAGGCCGCCCGATGAGCACCACAACCATCCGGTCGAACGAGGGGGACGTCCGATGAGCACCGAGAACACAGACCAGTCGATCGTCGATCGCATCACCGCGCCCGTGCTCGAGCTGCGCGAGGTCACGCGCATCCACGGGAGCGGGGTGACCGCCGTGCACGCGCTGCGCGGCGTCAGCCTCAGCGTCCGCGCCGGCGAGCTCGTCGCCGTCATGGGGCCGAGCGGCAGCGGCAAGTCCACGCTCCTCAACGTCGCGGGCGGCCTCGACTCCGTGACGACGGGCGCCGTGTACGTCGAGGGCGTCGATCTCGCCACGCTGTCCAAGGCCGACCTCGCCGCCGTACGCCGGCGCGCCGCGGGCTACGTGTTCCAGGACCTCAACCTCATCCCCACGCTGTCCGCCGCCGAGAACGTCGCGCTCCCCCTCGAGCTCGACGGCGTCAGCACCCGGGCGGCGCGTGCGGCGGCACGGGAGTCGCTCGAGGCCGTCGGCGTCGGCGAGCTCGCCGCGCGCTACCCGGACGAGATGTCGGGCGGCCAGCAGCAGCGCGTCGCGATCGCGCGCGCCCTCGTCGGCGAGCGGCGGCTCGTGCTCGCGGACGAGCCCACCGGCGCGCTCGACTCCGACACCGGCGAAGCCGTGCTGCGGCTGCTGCGGCGGCGGTGCGACGAGGGCGCGGCGGGGGTCCTCGTCACCCACGAGTCGCGGCACGCGGCCTGGGCCGACCGCGTCGTGTTCCTGCGCGACGGCGCGGTCGTCGATGCCACGGCGTACGACGTGACCCCGCTGTCGGCGGGCGCGACGTCGTGACCACGACCCTCGAGCGGCCGCCGACGCCGCTGCCCCCGGTTTCGGTCGCGCGGACGTCGCGGCTCGCGCAGTGGTGGGGACAGTGGCGGGTGGCGCTGCGGCTCGCGCGGCGCGACGCCTGGCGCGGCAAGGGCCGCTCGATCCTCGTGCTGCTGCTCGTCGGCCTGCCCGTGCTCGGCGTCAGCGTCTTCGACATCGCGGCGCGCCAGATGCAGCAGAACAGCAGCAGCGCCTCGATGGCGCTCGGCCGCCTCGGCGTCGCCGACGCGATGGTGATGCCGCAGACCGCGAGCCCCGTGATCCAGTCGGCGTTCGCCGAGACGACCTCGGGCCGGTCGCAGTCGGGCCCCGCCCCGACGCTCGCCGAGCTGCAGGCCGCCCTCCCCGACGGGAGCCGGCTCGTCGCCGCCCCGCCGTACGCGGCGGGCGAGGTGATCCTCGAAGCCGGGCCCTGGGGGCTCCCGGCCGGGCTGACCGTGGGCGACGTGTCCGACCCGCTGCTGGCCGGGCTGTGGAGGCTCGAGGCCGGCACCTTCCCGCGGCAGAAGGGGCAGATCACCCTCGATCCGGGGACGGCACGACGGCTGCACGTCGGCATCGGGGACACCGTGCAGCTCTCGGGCCTGCGCGCCCAGAAGGGCCTGACCCGCTCGCTCGTCGTGGTGGGCCTCGCGGAGGCGAACCCCGTCATCAGCACGGTGGGCGTCGTCGCCGCAGGGGAGATCCCCGTCGAGGCCGACGCGGACCCCGCACCGGCTCTCGCGCGCTTCTACCTCGTCGACTCGCCGACCCCGATCACGTGGGCCGACGTTCGCCGCCTCAACGCGATCGGCGCCTTCGTCAACAGCCGGTACGTCGACGAGAACCCGCCGACGTTCTGCAAGCCCTCGGAGCTGTGCCTCGACGACGGGCCCTCCCCCGGCCAGGACGTCGCGGAGCCCGAACTCACGCCGAGCCAGGCCGAGGAGGTAGCGCGCAACGCGGCGCTCGGCGCCGTGATCGTGGTGCTGGTGGTTCTGCAGATCGCGCTGCTAGCGGGACCGGCGTTCGCTGTGCAGCTGCGCCGGCGCCAGCGCGAGCTCGGTCTCATCGGCGCGGCCGGCGCGCACGCGCCGGTGCTGCGCCGGACCGTGCTCGCGTCGGGCGTGGTGCTCGGCGTCGTTGCCAGCATCGGCGGCGCGGTCCTCGGCTGGGTGGTCGTGCTGCTGCTCTCGCGCCGGTTCACCGACTTCAAGGTCAACGGCTTCACCGACCCCGGCCTGCCGCCCGTGCCGCCCGAGCTCGCGGGCGTCGTCGCGGTCGGCGTGATCGCCGCCGTGTCGGCCGCCCTGATCCCGGCACTGGCCGCCGGCAAGGGCGAGGTCGTCGACACGCTGCGCGGCCGCCGCCCGCTGCCGAGGATCCGCACCCGGGCGCCGTTCCTCGGCCTCGCGATGGGCCTGGTGGGGCTGCTCGTCATGGCGTACGGCGTGATGCAGCTCGACAGCCTCGTCCTCGCGGTCGGCGTGGTCGTCGCCCAGCTCGGCGTCGTGGTGCTCATGCCGTGGCTCGTCGTGCAGACCGGCCGGCTCGGCCGGTTCCTGCCGCTCGCGCCGCGGCTCGCCGTGCGCGACGCCGGTCGCCACCGCATGCGCACCGCAGCGGCGGCCTGCGCGATCGCCGCCGCATCAGCTGCCGCTGTCGGCGTCTCGGCCGCGTTCGGGTCGGCAGCGACGTACCGCGCGACCACCGACGTCGTGCTGCTCCCCGACGTCGTGCCGGTGACGATCGATGCGATCGGCTTCGACGAGAACGGCAAGCCCGAGGGGATCCCGACGGCCCAGGTGCTCGCCGATGCGCGCGCGGCGGTGAAGGCGGCCGACCCAGGCGCCTCGACGGCGTTCGTCGCCGCGGTGACCCCCGCGGGTGCGCCGGACGCGTACTACACCGGCAGCGGCGGCGTCGCCTGCGGCGCAACGCCCGAGGGCCTCGCGGACTACGACTCGTCGTCGGCCGCGCCCGCCCCGCCGTGCTGGGGCCGGGTCACCAACGGCTACTTCCCGATCGCGAGCGTCATCGGGGCGATCGAGCCGGACGACGTCGACCTCGTGCTCGGCCCGGGCGCACCCCTGGACGAGGCGCGCGCGGCGCTCGCCGCGGGCAAGGCCGTGGTGCTGCAGCCCGGCGCGGTGACGGACGGAGAGGTCGTGCTCCGCAGCTGGACGTACGACCCGAGCACGGGCATGGAGAAGGACGTCGCCACGGTGACGGTGCCCGCCCTCGAGGTGCTGACCGGCGCGCTGCCGGTCAACGTGCTCGTCTCGCCGGAGACGCTGGCCCGGCCCGGCATGGCGAAGGCGTTCGGCGTCGGCACCAGCGGCGTGCTGCTCGCGAAGGGGTCGTCCCCCGACACGGGCGACCGCCCGACCTTCGCCGAGCGCGTCCAGCTCGAGCTCTATCGCGGCGAGGTGCCGGCTGCGACGACCGAGATCTTCACCTCGGCCGACCCGATCGTGGCGATCCTGCTCGTGGGAGGCGGCGTCACCGCGCTCCTGGCACTGCTGGCCGGGCTCATGGTCACCGCGCTCGCGCTGGCCGACGGCAAGGCCGACCACGCCACCCTGGCCGCGGTCGGCGCCCCGCCCGGCACGCGCCGGCGCCTCGGTGCCGCTACCGCCGGGTACGTCGCCCTCCTCGGGTGCACGGTCGGCGTCGTCTCGGGCCTGCTCGGGTCGTACGTGCTGGTGCCGCTGCTCAACCGCGGCATCTCCGGCACGTGGGTGACCCCGTGGGCGATGATCACGATCGTCCTGGTCGGCGTACCGCTGCTCACGTCCGTGGCGGCCTGGCTCACCACCCGCTCGAGCGTCCCGCTGACCCGACGTACCGACACCTGAGGTCCCGCCGTACGGATGCCGGCGATCGGCGGACCGGCCGCGGGGGCATCTGATCTGCTGAGGTGCGGGCCCGCGCGGGGCGGGCCGAGGGACGGGAGACCGCGATGAGCACGACCGACGGCGCCACGGCGCTGGCACTCGCCCGGGCGGCGGCCGAGGCGGCCGCTGGCTTCAAGGCCAAGACGCCGAGCACGGCGGACACCCACGCCCTGGCCTCGATCGCCCTCAGCCTCGCCCGGATCGCCGACGCGCTCGAGGCCCGCACCCCCTGAGGGCGGGCATTTGGGGGTCGGATGCCCGGTCCCGTACCCTGATCGGACGTGTCCGCGCCGGTACGGCGTCCCCCATGGGTCGCCGGGAGCGGGTCCACGTGACGCACAACCCTCCTGCCACGGAGAGACCGTGGCCGCCAAGTCCAGAGGAGGTGGGTATCGCATGCGTCATTACGAGGTCATGGTGATCCTCGACCCCGATCTCGAGGAGCGCACCGTCGCCCCGAGTCTCGACACGTTCCTCAATGTCGTGAAGCAGTCGGGCGGAACCGTCGACAAGGTCGACATCTGGGGCCGTCGTCGCCTGTCGTTCGAGATCAACAAGAAGGCCGAGGGCATCTACGCCGTCCTCGACCTCAGCTGCACCCCGGCTGCCGTCCAGGAGCTCGACCGCCAGCTCAACCTCAACGAGGCTGTGCTCCGCACCAAGGTCATGCGCCCTGACGCGAAGTAGTCGTCGTGGACGGCGCCCGGCGCTGTCCACAGTCCGCGGACGCTCCCTTCCGGGAGACGTACCGCACCCGTAAGGTCCGGCCCACCAGCCGATCCACACCTTCCACCCGAGGCGGTTAGCACCATGGCGCAGGGCGACATCAACATCACCGTTGTGGGAAACCTCGTGGCTGATCCGGAGCTCCGGTTCACGCCGAGTGGTGCCGCAGTTGCCAACTTCCGCGTGGCCTCCACTCCTCGCACGTTCGACCGTCAGGCCAATGAGTGGAAGGACGGCGAGGCCGTCTTTCTCACGTGCAACGTCTGGCGTCAGTACGCGGAGAACGTGGCCGAATCCCTCACCCGCGGGATGCGAGTCATCGTCACGGGTCGCCTCAGGCAGCGCAGCTACGAGACGCGCGAGGGTGAGAAGCGCACTGTCATGGAACTCGAGGTTGACGAGGTTGGCCCCGCATTGCGTTCAGCAACTGCAAAGGTCAATCGAGTTGCACGTGAGGGCGGCGGTTTTGGTGGCGGCTTCGGTGACAGCCAGGGCGGCCCGCCCAACTGGGCCCAGGGCGGCGGCAACGCTGCCGGCCAGGCCGACGACCCGTGGGCCACTCCGGCGTCCGGCGGAGGCAACTCCGGCGGCGGCGCCTGGGGCGGCGGCGGTGGCGCGTCGTACGACGAGCCCCCGTTCTAGGACCTTCAGCACGGCCGCGCCCGTGCGGCACCCCGGCGGCCACCGCGCCGCCGGCATCCACCCGTCAGACCCCATCCCGGCATGACGCCGGGCTCCCGATAGGAGCACCACGATGGCCAAGCCTGCTCTTCGTAAGCCGAAGAAGAAGGTCTGCGTCTTCTGCAAGGAGAAGATCGCGCACGTCGACTACAAGGACACGCCCCTGCTGCGGAAGTACATCTCCGACCGCGGCAAGATCCGTGCCCGTCGCGTGAGCGGCAACTGCACCCAGCACCAGCGCGACGTCGCGACCGCGGTCAAGAACGCCCGCGAGATGGCGCTGCTGCCCTACACCTCGACCGCCCGCTGACGAAGGAGGCGACTACACCATGAAGCTCATCCTGACTCAGGACGTGAACGGTCTCGGCGCCCCCGGCGACGTCGTCGAGGTGAAGGACGGCTACGGCCGCAACTTCCTCCTCCCGCGCGGTCTCGCGACCCCGTGGACCAAGGGCGGCGAGAAGCAGGTCGCGCAGATCAAGCGCGCCCGCGAGGTGCGCGAGGTGCGCGACCTCGACTCCGCCCAGGCGATCAAGTCCTCGCTCGAGGGCCTGAAGGTCAAGGTGCCGGCCCGCGCCGGCGACACCGGCCGCCTCTTCGGCGCCATCACCGTCGGCGACGTCGTCTCCGCGGTCGAGGCTGCCGGCGGCCCGGCGGTCGACAAGCGCAAGGTCACGATCGTCTCGCCGATCAAGGCCCTGGGCTCGCACAAGGTCGAGGTCCGCGTGCACCCCGAGGTGCTCGCGACCGTGACCGTGGACGTCGTCAGCGCCTGACGCACTCCGCATCCACGAAGGCCGCCGTCCGCGAGGACGGCGGCCTTCGTCGTTCTCGGCCGCGGTCGTCGCGGCGAATTGCCCCCGGATCGGTTGCTTCCGCGGGTGTTCGGTCGTGAAGTCACGACCGGATCGGGGGCAGATCGCCGGAGGTACGCCGGTCAGGCGCGCTCGGCGAGCAGCTCGCGGATCCGCGCGACCGTGCCGGGCGTGGCCGCCTCGATCATGGCCAGGACCTCCTCGAACCCGTCGTATGCGCCGTAGTACGGGTCCGGCACGTCGAGGTCGACTGCGTCGCGCGGCAGTCCGGCGTACGCCGGGTCGAAGGAGCGCATGAGTGCCACCTCGACCCCGGGCGGCGCGATGCGGCGCAGGTCGTCGTAGTGCGAGGAGTCCATCGCGAGCAGCAGATCGGGCGCGTCCGGGCGGTCGAACCACGCGCGGGTGATCTGCTGCGCCCGGTGCGGCTCGCCGTCGTACCCGTGGGCCCGCAGCACCTGGCGGGCCCGGCGGTCGGCGGGGTCGCCCACGTGCCAGCCGCCGATGCCCGCGGAGTCGACGACCACGGCGTGGCCGAGGCCGGCGTCCTCGAGCGCGGCGCGCAGCACGTACTCCGCGATCGGCGAGCGGCAGATGTTGCCCGAGCAGACGGTGGTCACACGGAACGGCTCGGCCACGATCAGGTCTCCTCGAAGCCGGGCTCGTACTGCACCATGCAGAACTCGGTGCCCTCGACGTCGGCCATCACCACGACAGTGCCCTCGTCGTAAACGTGGCGCTCTCCGGTGAACCGGCCGCCGAGCGCGACCACCCGGGCTGTCGCGGCCTCGAGGTCGTCGACGACCAGGTCGAGGTGCAGCCGCGCCTTGACCGTCTTGGGCTCGGGCACCGGCTGCAGAGTCAGGGCCGGGCGTCCGGGCAGTCGCAGCCGCCGCCACCCGGGCAGCGGCTCGCCCACCTCGCCGCCGAGCAGGCCCTGCCAGAACTCCGCCATCGCCACCGGGTCCCCGCAGTCGATGGTCACCTCCGACCAGCGCACGTCCATGCCGTCATCCTCCGGCATCGCCGAGGCCGGCGGACTCCGCGGCCCCGGGATCCGCGCTCGTGCGCAGCCACCGGTCGCCGCGGGCGCGCCACGCGAGCAGCGCGCCGCGCACGACCATGAACCACGTGAGCGCCCACCACAGCCCGACCACGCCGAGGTCGCGGTCGAGCACGAGCCACGCCGCGGGCAGGAACGCGAGAAGCATGACGAGGCCGGCACCCGCGAGCCAGCGGCCGTCGCCCGCGCCGATGAGGACGCCGTCGAGCACGAACACCGGCGACGACAGCGGCTGCTGCAGCGCCGCCACCACCAGTGCGGCGGCGATCAGCGAGCGTACGAGCGGGTCCGAGCTGAACAGCGACGGCAGCCACGGCACGCAGACCAGCACGAGGAGGGCGAGCACCACGCCCATGGCGACGCCGAGACGCACGAGGCGTGCCGTCACATGCCGGGCGCCGGCAGCGTCGCCCGCGCCGAGGTAGCGCCCGAGCAGCGCCATGCCGGCGATCGCGAGCGCGTCGGCCGCGAGCGAGAGCAGGATCCAGACCTGGAAGCTCACGTGGTACGCCGCGAGGTCCGCATCCCCGAGCCGCGCGGCGACGGCCGCAGCCACCAGGAACACCGCGCGCAGCACGACGGTCCGCACGAACAGCGGGCCGCCGGTGCGCGCGGCCGCGAGCATGCCGAGGCCGGACGGCGCGATGCGCACACCACGTTGCCGTGCGACCCGTACGACGACCGCGACGTACGCCGCCGCCTGCACCACCTCGGCCACCGCAGTCGCCGCCGCCGATCCGCCGATGCCGTACCCGAGGCCGACCACCAGGACGAACGCGAGGACGAGGTTCACGCCGACCGCGAGCAGCGTGACGAGCAGCGTGGTGCGCGTGTCCTGCAGCCCGCGCAGCACGCCCACGCCCGCCATCGCGACCAGCGCGGCGGGGAAGCCGAACGCGATCACGTGCAGGTAGGTCACGGCGTACGGCGTCACCTCGGGCGAGGCGCCGAGCGCGGCCACGAGCGGCTCGGCTGCGAGCCACGTGCCGACCGCGAGGACCGCGCCGAGGCCCGGCCCGAGCGCCATGCCCTCGACGCCCTCGGCGACCGCGGCGTCCCACCGGCCCTCGCCCACGCGCCGCGCGACCGAGGAGGTGGTGGCGTAGGCCAGGAAGATGCACAGGCCGAGCACGAGGGAGACGAGCGTTGCGGCCGCGCCCAGTCCGGCGAGCGGCAGCGTGCCGAGGGTGCCGACGATCGCGGCGTCGACCAGCACGAACAGCGGCTGGGCGACGAGCGCGCCGAGCGCCGGGACGGCGAGGACGAGGATCTCGCGCAGCGACCCCGGCGAGGCTGCGGGGCGCCGCACGCCCTCCTCGTCCGCAGCCACCCGCCCATCCTGCCCGGCGCCTCGGGAAGCGGCAGGGGTGGCGCGCTGCCTGCGACGCGCATCGACGCCCGCTTCCGCCGGCCTCGGGAAGCGGCAGGGGTGGCGCGCTGCCTGCGACGCGTACCAGCGCCCGCTTCCGCCGGCCTCGGGAAGCGGCAGTGGTGGCGCGCTGCCTGCGACGCGTACCCGCGCCCGCTTCGGCCGGCCTCGGGAAGCGGCAGGGGTGGCGCGCTGCCTGCGACGCGTACCCGCGCCCGCTTCTTCCGGCCCGGCTGGCTGGAGGGGTCGTTCCACGGGCCGGGTACGGCGGCGCCGCGACGCTGAGCGGACCACAGGGCGGACGCCGCGTTCACCTGGTGGACACCCGCACGAAGTTTCTTCCCTCCCCAGGGCGTGGACAGCATCGCCGCAGGTCAGAGGGCACAGGTCCGGATAACGCGTCGGTTATCCCAGGGTTGTCCACACCCCTGTCACCCAGGTTGTCGGCGTGTTCCCCAGCCTTGTCCACACCTTCGTCCACAGGGGCGCTTGGACCTCCGGACCGCTCCCCCTAGGTTCGCAGCGGTGCGGTGTCGGACCCCCGGCGTAGACCTGGTGACCAGGTCGCCGGAGGCCCTCCGGCACCCCCGGTCCAGGGCGCGCGCCGTACCCGGGACGCGTGCCCCGAAGCGAGGAGGATGGCCAGCGTGAGCGTCGTCGAGCTGTCCTCCCGCGACGGCTCCGAGGACGGCGGCTACGCCGGTCCCGACCGCACCCCGCCGCAGGACATCGCGGCCGAGCAGTCCGTCATCGGCGCGATGCTGCTCTCCAAGGACGCCATCGCCGACGTCGTCGAGACACTCCGCGAGGGCGACTTCTACCGGCCGGCGCACCAGATCATCTACGGCGTCATCCTCGACCTCTACGGCCGCGGCGAGCCCGCCGACGCCGTCACGGTGTCCGCCGAGCTCACCCGGATCCAGGAGATCGGCCGGGTCGGGGGTGCGCCGTACCTCCACACCCTCGTCGCGTCGGTCCCCACCGCCGCCAACGCCGGCTACTACGCGCGCATCGTCCAGGAGCGCGCGGTGCTGCGCCGCCTCGTCGAGGCCGGCACGCGCATCGTGCAGATGGGGTACGCCGGCGACGGCGAGGTCGACCAGCTCGTCGACCGGGCGCAGGCCGCGGTGTACGACGTCACCGACCGCCGCACGTCCGAGGACTACATGGTCCTGAAAGACGTCATGGGCGGCACCCTCGAGGAGATCGACGCGATCGCCAACCGCGGCGGCGTCCTTGCCGGCGTGCCCACGGGCTTCGCCGACCTCGACTCCCTCACCAACGGTCTGCACGCCGGCCAGATGATCGTCGTCGCGGCCCGTCCCGCAATCGGCAAGTCCACGCTCGGCCTCGACCTTGCGCGGGCGGCGTCGATCAAGCACGGCCTCACCAGCGCCATCTTCAGCCTGGAGATGAGCCGCAACGAGATCGCGATGCGCCTGCTGTCGGCCGAGGCGCAGATCGCGCTGTCGAACCTGCGCGGCGGCTCGATGAGCGACAACGACTGGCAGAAGCTCGCGCGCAAGATGAGCGCCGTCGCCGAGGCGCCGCTGTTCATCGACGACTCGCCCAACATGACGATGATGGAGATCCGCGCGAAGTGCCGCCGCCTCAAGCAGCGGCACGACCTGCGCCTCGTGATCATCGACTACCTGCAGCTCATGAGCTCGGGCAAGAAGGTCGAGAGCCGTCAGCAGGAGGTCTCGGAGTTCTCCCGTTCGCTCAAGCTCCTGGCCAAGGAGCTCGAGGTGCCGGTGGTCGCGATCTCCCAGCTCAACCGCGGCCCGGAGCAGCGCACCGACAAGCGCCCCATGGTCAGCGACCTTCGTGAGTCGGGCTGCCTCACCGCCGAGACGCGCATCCTGCGCGCCGACACCGGTGCCGAGACCACCATCGGCCAGCTGTACGCCGAGGGTGCGCGCGACGTGCCGGTGTGGGCGCTCGACGACTCCCTGCGCTACGTCCGCTCGACGATGACGCACGTGTTCCCCACCGGCACGCGCGAGGTGTTCCGCCTGCGCCTCGCCTCCGGCAAGGAGGTGCGGGCCACCGCCAACCACCCGTTCCTCACGTACGACGGGTGGAAGGCGCTCGGCGACATCGCGCCCGGCACCCGCCTCGCCGCCCCGCGGCACGTCTGCGCTCCCAGCGACGAGGAGACCTGGGCCGACGCCGAGGTCGTCATGCTCGCCCACCTGCTCGGCGACGGCTCGTTCGTCAAGCGCCAGCCGATCCGCTACGCCAGCATCGACGAGGCCAACCTCGCCGCCGTCTCCGAGGCCGCCGCGCACTTCGGCATCACGCCCATCCGCGACGAGTACGCCGCTGCGCGCTGCACCACGCTGCGCCTGCCCTCGCCGTACCGGCTGACCCATGGCAAGCGGAACCCGATCGCCTCGTGGCTCGACGGCCTCGGCCTGTTCGGCGCCCGCTCGCACGAGAAGTTCGTGCCCGCGGTGATCCCGTCGCTGCCCAAGCGCCAGATCGCGCTGTTCCTGCACCACCTGTGGGCCACCGACGGCTCGGTCACGGTCAACAAGGCCGGCACCGGCGGTCGCGTCTACTACTCCTCGACGAGCCGCCGTCTCGTCGACGACGTCTCGCTGCTCCTGCTGCGCTTCGGCATCTCGTGCCGGATCCGCGAGGTGCGCAAGGCCGGCTGCCGCCCGTCGTACACGCTCGACATCAGCGGCGGCGACGACCAGCGCCGCTTCCTCGGCGAGATCGGCGTGCACGGCGCCCGCGGCGTCGCCGCCGCCCAGCTGCTCGAGATCGTGCGCGAGAAGACCAAGAACACGAACGTCGACACCGTGCCCGTCGAGGTGTGGGACACCGTGCGCGGCGTGCTGACCGACAAGGGCATGACCCACCGCGAGTTCGCGGCGGCAATGGGTACGTCGTTCTCCGGCTCCACGATGTGGAAGCACGCCCCGAGCCGCGAGCGCCTCGGCCGCGTCGCCACGGTGCTCGACTCCGCCGACCTCGAGATCCTCGCGACCAACGACGTGTTCTGGGACGAGATCGTCGCGATCGAGCCCGACGGCGTCGAGCCGGTCTACGACGCCACGGTGCTGAACCGGCACAACTTCATCGCCAACGGCATCGCGGTGCACAATTCGATCGAGCAGGACGCCGACATGGTGATCCTGCTCCACCGCGAGGACGCGTACGAGCGCGAGTCTCCGCGCGCGGGCGAGGCCGACTTCATCGTGGCCAAGCACCGCAACGGCCCGACCGCCACGGTCACCGTCGCGTTCCAGGGCCACTACTCCCGCTTCGTCGACATGGCCCAGACCTGATGGTCCGCGCGAGCTGGTTCGAGATCCCCGTGCTCGACCTCGACCGGGCGATCGACTTCTACGAGCGGGTGTTCCTCGTGGAGCTCGAGCGCGACACGGTCGACGGCCACGACGCCGCGTACTTCCCCGCGACCGACGGCCCCATCGGCGCGGCCGGCGCGCTCATGCGCGGCGAGAGCTACGTGCCGTCCGTCGACGGCACGCGCATCTACCTCGGCGTCGACGACGTCGAGGCCGTGGTCGACCGAGCGGTCGAGGCCGGCGGCACCGTGCTCTACCCCGTGACGGAGGTCGACGACCAGGTCGCCGCGGAGATCGCCGACTCCGAGGGCAACCGCATCGCCCTGCAGTCCGACGCCGACTGAGAGCGTCTCCGACGCGTCTGCGGCGGTGCGTCAGGACGGCCTGGTGCAGGTGAGCATCACGGTGCGGATCCGGTGCTCGGCGAGGTTGGCGACCTGGTTCGCCGCCATCTCCCCGAAGGCCTGGCCGAGGAACGCTGCGAACGTCACCGGCGGCGGCCCCTCGCGCTCCACCCGCGCGCGCACCGCGCGGAACCACTCGAGGCTCTCCTCGGACGAGTCGACCTCGTCGAGCACGTCGAACCCCGCGGCCGAGAGCATCGCCCGGGTCTCCTCGGGAGTGGCGAGGAAGCTGGTCGACGGATCGTTGGCCCAGGGCACGGGGTAGCGGACGTCGCCCCCTTCGCCCTGCAGCACGTCGTACACGACAAGCCGGCCGCCCGGACGCAGCAGACGGAACGCCTCGGCGTACAGCGCGGGCTTGTCGGGGATGTTCATGGCCACGTGCACGGTGAGCGCGGCGTCGACGGACGCGTCGGGCAGCCCGGTCGCCGTGGCGTCGCCGACCTGGAACGTCGTGCGCTCGGACA
Source organism: Candidatus Nanopelagicales bacterium (assembly GCA_050251215.1). Classification (GTDB taxonomy): domain Bacteria; phylum Actinomycetota; class Actinomycetes; order S36-B12; family CAIYMF01; genus Longivirga. The sequence continues at coordinate 35,751 of JBFWNE010000029.1, read as the reverse complement.
GGCCCGTCCACTCCGACAGCGCGGTCGCCACCTCGCAGAACTCGGGCGTCAGGTCGACGCCGGTCACCGAGCATCCGGCGAGCTCCACGAGCGTCCGCGCCGGACCGCCGAGGCCGCTGCCGAGGTCCAGCACCGCCGAGGACGCGTCGAGGCGCAGCGCGTCGGCGATCTCGGAGGTCGCGGCCCTGCCGCGGATGTGGAACTCGTCGACCGGCGCGAGATCGGCCGGCCGCAACGATGCGCGGTCGATGCCCGCGGCGTCGAGAGCGGATGCGATGGCCGAGACCAGCTGCCCCGGCCCGCTGTAGAAGCGCGACACCTCGTCCATGCGCGCATGGTGGCACTGGCGCGCCCCCGCCGTCGATGAGCGGGCGAGGCGTGTCAGGAGCGCGGTGGGGGCATCTTGCTGATCATCCACGCGACGAGGTCGCTGCTGCTGCGCGTCTGCAGCCACACCCGCCCCGGCCCGGTGAAGTCGGTGACGAGGCCCTCGGCGCCGAGGATCGTGGACTTCCACGACCCGGCCTTGCGCACCGAGTAGGTCACGCCCTCGTCGAACGCCACCACGTGCCCGGTGTCGAGCGTGAGCACCTGGCCGGCGGCGAGCGTGTACGAGCGGAGCGCGCCGTACGCCGAGACGAGCAGGTCGCCGGCACCGGTGCAGCGCAGCAGGATCAGACCCTCGCCGCTGAAGAACGTCTTGCCGCCGCCCCACTTCGAGTCGACGTCGATCGCCGGGTCGGACGCGATCCACGAGCCCGACTGCACCATGAGCGCGCGCGAGCCGTCGAGCATGATGTGGTCGAGGTCGCCGGGCAGCGCCGCGGCCACGCCCACGATGCCGCCGGACTGCGAGCTGAAGTCGTTGACGAAGAAGCTCTCGCCGCCCAGCGTGCGCTTGAGCCCCTTCATGAACCCGCCCTGGGTCGACGTCGCCATCTGGACGTCGCCCGCGGTCATCGCCATCGCGCCGGCCTCCACGCGGACCGAGCCCCCGGGCGGGAGCGTGATCTCGCCGAAGGCGAACGCCGGACCTGAGCTGATCTCGACCTGCATGCCACGACAGTAGGCACGCGTCCCGTCGTTGCGCAGGCCGTTCGAGCACCTCGGTCCGAGGCGGTAACGGTTACCGTCCGACTCGTCAGTCCCGCGCCTCGCGCAGGCCCTGCATCCCGGCCAGTGCGACCTTCGGCAGCGGCGTGCCGGGAAGGAACGCCTCGGTCAGCGCGAGGCCGATGCGCGGCAGCGCCGCCTCGTCCGGGAACACCAGGAAGAGAGGCACGTCGCGCGGCTTGAACTTGGCCTTGAAGCTCTCCAGCGAGCGGAAGCCGTAGAGCGGTTCGAGCGTCTGGCCGAGCTGGTCGAGCAGGGCGTCGAGCACCCCGGCCTCGGCCGGATCGCCGGCCCTGGCCAGGGGTGCGCCGCTGAGCGACACGAGCTCGCAGCCCTGCTCCTTGAACGACAGGCACGCGCTCGCGATGAGGAACTCCGTGACCGGCCGGAAGCCGTCGGGCAGGCGGCGCATCACGTCGAGCGTGCGGCCGCGTACGACGCCGTCCGCGCCGTGCACCGGCAGCCACGACGTCACGCCGTGCACGGTGCCGTCGGCTCCGACGGCCAGGCCCACGACCGTGTCCGGGTCGAGCGCCTCGTCGACGCCGCCGAGGGTGAAACCCATCTCCGGCAGCGCCTTGTCCGACACCCACACCTCGGAGATCGCGCGCACCTGCGCGAGCACCGGGCGCGGCATCTCGGCGAGCCGGCCCTCGACGTACGTGATGCCCTCCTTGCCGGCGCGGTTGAGGGCGGTGCGCACGTCCTGCCACGCCTTGCCCTTGAACTCCAGCGTCGGCAGGTCGATCACGGCCTCGGTCGCCACCTGCACGTGGCCGTAGCCGCGGGACGTCGCCCAGTCGACGACCTCCTGCGTGACGGAGAAGAGCGCGAACTGCTGGCCGAGCGCCGTCTGCTCGGCGACGAAGGCGTCGAGGACGTCGTCGCGCGTGGCGGCGTCCGGCCCCACCGCGTCGGCGAGGGCGACCGCGACGCCGCGGTGCCGCTGGAACGCGACGTACCCGACGGGCCCGCGGCCGGTGCGCAGCACGAACCAGTCCATGCCCGGCCACGTGCCCATCCAGCCGAGCGTTCCGCCGCCGTGCGTCTGCAGCAGCGAGATCGCCTCGCCGCGCGCCGCCGCGACCTCCGCGGGGCGCGAGGTGAGCGCGCGGCCGCCCGGGGCGCGGAAGGCGCTCCGCCCCGCGATGAGCACCGCGACGCCGAGAACCCACAGCACGAAGTCGACGAGGAACGCCGGGAAGGCCGCGGCGCCCGACTGCTCGGTCTCTGCGACGAGGTCGGGGGAGACGAGCACGGCGATCACCAGGAACGCGATGAGGGCGAGCGCGAGGCCGTTGATGACCATCGCGATGATCCACGTGCGGCGCCGGCCCTTGCGCAGACCGTTCGCGATGAGGAGCGAGACGGCGGCCCCGATGAGCGCGGTCGGCAGGTTGGTGTCGTCGCTGGCCGCGCCCAGCGGCCCGTCCGACGGCACGAACCACAGCACGAGCCGGACGATCGCCGCGACGAGGAAGAAGCTCGCGGCGAGCAGGCGCCACTCGCGCATGCTGGCGCGCGGACGGCGGAGCTCCGGCCGTCGTCCGGCGAGGTACGGACCCATCGCCAGGCCGAGGAGGCCGCCGATGAGGTGCTCGACGTCCCAGAGCACCCCGAGGTAGAGCAGCGCCAGGACGATGTAGAGCACGAGGACGTAGCGGATGCGCCCGCGCCACGGCGGCGACACGACGGCGGTGGCTGCGGCGACCGCGCCGATCGCGCCGGCGCTGAACCCGACGTCGAGGTCGTCGGCGATCCGCACCGCCCAGCCCCAGCCCGTCGGCTCCAGCAGCGCGAGCAGCAGGGCCGCCCCGAGGACGCCGACGGCCTGCGTGCTGATCGCGGCGATCGCCGTACGTCGGGTGCCGAACCGCCACTCGGACCAGCCCACCAGCAGGGCGAAACCACCGGCCACCGGCAGGTACTGCAGCGGCGTGAGCGCGAACAGCGAGCCGGTGACGACCGTCCACCAGCGCCCGTCGCGGAAGGCCGGCAGACCGTACGCGACGACGTCGAACAGGTCGCGGTCCTGCAGGGCGCTCCACAGCGTGCCCGTGACGACGCCGAGCACGAGCATCAGCGCGACGACCGAGGCCGTGAAGGGCACGCGTCGTACGACCGCGAGCGCCCCGGACGGGGGCGGCGCCGCCGCGGGGGCGGCGTCCTCGTCCGGCTCAGCGCCGTCGGCTGCGTCGGTCGTCGGCTCGCTCACGTGCCCTCCGGGTCCAGTGCGTCTGACCTGCCCGACTCTGCCAGCACGTGGCCGGTGCCGCCTGCGTTCGTGCGCGAGGTAACGGTGACACCCTGGCCCGTTGCATAAATGCTATGGTAGCATTTATGCTACGACGCATGGGACGCCGACCGAAGGCCGACGAGCCGGTCTTCAGCCGCATCGAGGAGCTGCGCGCCGAGCGCGGGCTCTCGCGGCAGGAGCTCGCCGACGCGGTGGGCGTCCACTACCAGACCGTCGGCTACCTCGAGCGCGGCGAGTACAGCCCCAGCCTGTCGCTGGCGCTGCGGCTCGCCGACGTGCTCGAGGCGCCGATCGAGCAGATGTTCTCCCTCACTCCCTTCCCCGAGACCGAGGAGTCCCGATGACGCTCAAGGACAGGTGGGCCGCGAGCAAGGAGCGCAACGCGGCGGCCGTCGAGGCCAGCGCCGAGCGGCTCATGGCCGACACGGCGTACGACCGCTACCGCACCCGGCGCGCGCGCCTGCTGCTCGTCGGCGGCTACCTGGCGCTGCTCGTCCTCATCCCTGTCGCCTACCTCGCCGTCAACCAGTTCGCCGGCCTGCTCGTGGTGCTCGTGACGGTCGGCGTGTGGATGCTGCTGCGCGTGTCGGTCCGCACGATCGCCGACCTGCCGGACGAGTACCTCGACGAGCGCCAGCTCGCCGTGCGCAACGCGTCGTACGTCGAGTCGTACCGCTACCTCGGCGCCGCGGTGTCGCTGGCCGGCAGCGCCGGGCTCATCGCGTTCATCGCCAACGGCACCGAGTGGGACACCTGGGACATCACGCTCACCTGGGAGGCCGCGATCGCGACCTTCTGGGTGTTCCTCGGCCTCGCGTTGGGCCTGCCGTCGATGGTGCTCGCGCTCCGGGACCGCGTCTGATCGGGCGGAACCGCCACCCGCCCGGCAGCGTCGAGGGCAGTGCGCCCGGCGCCGCGGTCACCCGGTGCCCGTAGGCTTCTGCGCTGGAAGGAGGGCTGCATGTCGCGACTCATGGCCGTCGCCGACTGGCGCACGTCGCCGTCGGACCGCCCTCCCCGCGCGGCCGTCGTGCTCCTCGGCGGCGCGCAGCTGCTGGCGTTCCTCTTCCTCCTGTCGTTCGCGCTCATCCCTGGACCGGACGCGGATGCCACCCGGGCCTTCAACGGATGGATGGCCGGTCTGTCCGCGGTCGTCGCCCTGTTCACCGTCGCCGTCGTGGGCAGGGTCGCGAACTGGCTGTGGGACCTCTCGCTGGCCTTCAGCTCGATCGTGCTCGGCTTCTTCATTACCATCAACAGCGATGCCGTCGGTCAGATGCTCAACGGCACGGGCATCGTGATGCTGGCGCTGCTCGCCGCGCTGTTCAGCTCCCGACCGCGTCTCGTGGGCCACCTCGTGCTCATGATCTGCTCGTACCTCGCCGCCGTCACGGTGCACCAGGTGCTGCCCACCCCGCTGTTCGCGATCATCGCGTGCGTCATCGTGGCGAGCGTTGGCGTCGTGACGTTCCAGCTCGTCGCCCAGCTGCACCGGCTCAGTCACGTCGACCCGCTGACCGGAGCCCTCAACCGCCGCGGCCTCGAGACGCAGTCCTCCAGCGTGCGGTCGGTGGCGGTCCGCGCCGGGCAGGCGACGACGGTGGCCATCGTGGATCTCGACGAGTTCAAGGCGTTCAACGACGCGCACGGCCACCTCGCGGGCGACGTCCTGCTGTGCTCGGTCGTCAACGACCTCACCGGCCACCTGCGCCCGCACGACCTCATCGCGCGGTTCGGCGGCGACGAGTTCGTGGTAGTGCTGCCCGGCAGCACCGAGCCGGAGGCCTACACGGCGATCGGCCGCGCGGCCCGCGCCAGCGACCACCCGTGGACGTGGGGCCTCGCGGCGTGGAAGGACGACGAGACCCTGTGGGAGGCTCTCGACCGCGCCGACCGCGTGCTGTACGACGCCAAGCGCGCCCGCAGCGGCGTGCCCGACCCGCGCAGCGGCGCCGTCGGCGACGACCGTCCCTCGCTCCCGGGCGCCCGTTCGCCGCAGGACGACGCCCGGAATGCGGAGGACGCCCGCTGATCGGGCGGATTCTGCAAGCGCTTTCACGTCCCGGCCGTACTCTGGGGAGGTGATCGCGCTGATGGAGACCGAGTCCCCCGAGGGCACCTGGGCCGTGCGCGACGTGCGCCTCGTCGTACGCCGCCTGCTCGACACCGCGGGAGACGTCGGCGTCCGGCCGGTGCTCGTGGCAGTCGACGGCCGCTCGGGTGGCGGCAAGTCGTACCTCGCGGGCCGGATCGCCGCGCTCGTGCCCGGCACCGTCGTCGTGCACACCGACGACGTGGCGTGGGAGGAGTCGTTCTTCGACTGGGACGCCCTCCTCGCCGAGCACGTGCTCGAGCCGCTACGTCACGGCGAGGCCGTCGACTACCGCCCGGCCGCCTGGGAGCGCCACGGCCGCGCCGGCTCGATCACGGTGCCGGCGGGCACGGCGCTCGTGCTGGTCGAGGGGGTCGGCGCCAGCCGCGCCAGCCTCGCGCCGTTGTACGACGCCACCGTCTGGGTCAGCTCCGATGAGGACGAGCGCACCCGCCGCGGCATCGCGCGCGACGTCGAGCTCGGCCGCACCCAGGCCGAGGCCGAGGACTTCTGGGCGCTGTGGCATAGCGAGGAGATCCCGTTCCTCGACGGCGACCGACCGTGGGACCGCGCGACCGTCGTGGCCTGCGGCACGCCCGACCTCGCCGGCCTCGCGCCGGGCGACGAGGACGTCGTCGTCCTCACCAACCGCCCCTGACCGGGCCGCTCAGCCGATCGGCGTGAGCGACTCCCGGCCACCGAGGTACGGGCGCAGCGCGACCGGCACGTGGACCGAGCCGTCGGCCTGCTGGTGGTTCTCGAGCAGCGCGACGATCGCGCGCGTGATCGCCACGAGCGTGCCGTTGAGGGTCGCGAGCGGGCGCACGCCGTTCTCGTCGCGCATCCGCACGCGCAGGCGCCGGGCCTGGAACTCCGTGCAGTTCGACGTCGAGGTCACCTCGCGGTAGCGCTCCTGCGACGGGATCCACGCCTCGATGTCGAACTTGCGCGCGGCGCTCGCCCCGAGGTCGCCGGATGCGACGTCGATGACGCGGTACGGGATCTCGAGGCTGTCGAAGAACTCCCGCTCCCAGGCCAGCAAACGCGCGTGCTCGGCGGCGGCGTCCTCGGGCGCGCAGTAGGAGAACATCTCGACCTTGTCGAACCAGTGCACGCGGAAGATGCCGCGGGTGTCGCGGCCGCCCGAGCCGGCCTCCCGGCGGTAGCAGGGGGAGTAGCCGACGTATCGGCGCGGCAGCGTGGCCGCCTCGAGGATCTCGTCGGAGTGGTACGCCGCGAGCGGCACCTCGGCGGTGCCGACGAGGTACATGTCGTCCTGCTCGAGGCGGTACACGTTCTCGGCCGCCTGGCCGAGGAACCCCGTGCCCTCCATCGCGGCCGGCTTCACCAGCGCGGGCGGGATCACCGGCGTGAAGCCGTTGCCGCCGGCCAGCGCGATCGCGTGGTTGACCAGCGCGAGCTCGAGCAGCGCCCCCACGCCGGTGAGGTAGTAGAAGCGGCTGCCGCTGACCTTCGCTCCACGCTCGATGTCGATCGCGCCGAGGATCTCGCCGAGCTCGACGTGGTCGCGGATCGCGAAGCCCTCGGCCGCGAAGTCGCGGCGTACGCCGACCTCCTCGATCACGGTGAAGTCGTCCTCGCCGCCGACCGGCGCCGCCTCGTCGATGAGGTTCGACAGCTCGGCGAGCAGCGCGGCCGCCTCCGCGTCGGCGGCGACGCGCCGTGCCTCGGCCGCCTTCACGCGCTCGGCGAGGTCGGCGGTGCCGGCCATGGCGGCATCGAGCTCGGCCTGGATCCCGGCGCGCTCGTCGTCGGACGCCTTCTTCAGCCGCCCCTGGATGTGCCCGATGTGCTTGGACTGCTGGTTCTGCTCGCTGCGCAGCGCGCTGAACGACGCCTCGGCGGCGCGGCGCATCTCGTCGGCGTCGAGGAGCTTGTCGACGATGGCGGGGTCCTCCCCGCGGCGGCGCTGGCTCTCACGCACTCGGTCGGGGTCGTCTCGAAGGAGCTTCAGGTCGATCACACCCGAAGCCTACGGGGGACCGCGACGTCGAATCCCGCCCGGCCGCGCGAAGGGCCTAGAGGTAGAGGCCGCTCTCGCCGCGGCCGTCGCCGTCGGGCGCCTGCGGCATGCCGGGCCCGCCCGGGCCGCCGATCGCGCGGCGGCGCATGTGCTCGATCTGCGCCTGCGCGGCCATCTGCTGGGCGAACAGCGCGGTCTGGATGCCGTGGAACAGGCCCTCGAGCCAGCCGACGAGCTGGGCCTGGGCGATGCGCAGCTCGGCGTCGGTGGGGACCGAGTCGTCGGTGAAGGGGAGCGAGAGCCGCTCGAGCTCCTCGACGAGCTCGGGCGCGAGGCCGGACTCGAGCTCGGTGATGGAGCGCCGGTGGATGTCGCGCAGCCGCGCGCGCGAGGCCTCGTCCAGCGGTGCCCCGCGCACCTCCTCGAGGAGTTGCTTGATCATGCTGCCGATCCGCATGACCTTCGCCGGCTGCTCGACCAGGTCGGCGACCGACGTGCCCGTCTCGCCCTCGTCCTGGGACGGGTCGAGCACGCCCACGGGCTGGCCGTCGGGCCCGACGATCACGATGCGCTGCTCGCCGCCCGGCTCCTGCTCCGCGCTCTGCTCGCTCATGCCATCCATCCAACCACCGCGCCGCAGCCCGCACCCGCCGAGCGCCCTCCGGCTCGAATCCACCCTCTAAGGACACGATCCGCCCTTCAAGGGCGTGTTCTGTCCTCTTCTCCCGGCGTACGGCGTACCCGCAGGCCTCGCGTCGCGGCGGCATCGAGGCGTACATCCTGAACGGGGAGTTCACATCTGCGCGACCGGTCGATTTCGGCGCGTTCACCTGCGCGTGGTTCCATATCTGCTGCACGACGCGCCAGAAGGGCGCGCACCGGCGTTTCACCGTGAGGGGTGAGAGCACCGGACCCTGTGGGGGCACCGGGCTGCGCGATCGTCCAGAAGGAGACGACACGTGGACTACAACTGGCTGTCCCCGAGCGCCGAGGCACGCCCCGTCGGCGCCAAGGGCTGGGGCTCGTTCGCGACCACGCGGATCGCGAAGGGCTCGACCGTCGCCGGCTTCGGCGGCTGGGTCGTGACGCGCGAGACGCTCGCGACGTTCAGCGAGGACCGGCAGGGCCGCTCGATCCAGATCGACGAGGACCTCTACCTCGTGTCGGACGAGACACCCGAGCCGGGCGACATGCTCAACCACTCGTGCGAGCCCACCTGCGGCCTCATCGGCGCGACCGTGCTCGTCGCGATGCGCGACATCGAGGTCGGCGAGGAGCTCACCTTCGATTACGCCACCTGCGACTCCAGCGACTACGACGAGTTCACCTGCCTGTGCGGCGAGCCCACCTGCCGCGGCATCGTCACCGGCCTCGACTGGACCAAGCCCGAGCTGCAGGCCAAGTACGACGGCTGGTTCAGCCCGTACCTCGCGCGCCGCATCGCCGCCCTGCCGGCCACCTCGCGCTGACCGCAGCACCGTCGGAGAGGGCGCGGCCCGCTGGGGGCGCTCCTCCCCGCGGGAATCCCGGGCGACAACGGCCAGGAGGCCGGAGCATCCTGCACCGCGTGGCTGATTCCGTGGCGCCCGTGCTGCGCCCCCTGCGCTGGACCGGTCGTACGCCGCACCCGGACGACCTCGAGGCGGTGGCCCGCATCTACGCGGCGTACGAGCGCTCCCGGATCGCGATGGTCGACACCAGCGCCGCGGACAACGCGTACTACTTCGGGCTCGCGACGGTCGATCGGGACGAGACCAGCCTCGTCGAGGTGGGCGGCGAAGCCGTCGGCGTCGTGTACATCAAGGCCGAGCCGGGCGTGCGGGACGTGTACGCCGATATCGCGGTGGATCCGGGACCGCACGAGCACGCCGCGCTGGCGGTTGCCGTCGAGCACGCCGTGGCGGCCGCGCGGCGGATCGTGCACCGGCTCGGCGGGGAGGGCTGGACGCTGCGCGTCACGTGCTGGGAGCCGGACACCGCGCTCATCGAACTCCTGCGGCAGCACGGCCTGCAGTTCGCCCGCCGCTTCCTGCGGATGCGGATCGACTCGGACTCGCCCGCGATCCCCGCCGCCGCGCCGGATCTCCCGCCCGGTGTCGAGATCGTCGTACGCGACGACGAGGAGACGCGCCGTGCGATCTGGGCCGTGGACAACGAGGCCTTCCTCGACCACTGGAACTTCGTGCCCGCCTCGTGGGAGGAGTGGTGGGACGAGCTCGGCTCAGGGGAGTCGCGCGATCCGGACGGCTGGTGGCTGCTGACCGTCGACGGCGAACCCGCGGCGATCTGCCTGCTCGACGAGCGGCGTGCGGAGTTCGGCGAGGGCTATGTGAGCGTGCTCGGCGTGCGTCGGCAGTTCCGACGTCGTGGACTGGCCGGCCTGCTCCTGCAGCGCGCGTTCGTGCGCTACCGCGACATGGGGCGCAGCGCCACGCTGCTCGGCGTCGATGCGAGCAACGAGACGGGTGCGGTCGGGGTGTACGAGCGCGTGGGCATGCGTCCCGAGCTCGTCCGCCACGGCTGGGCGCTCGAGCTCACCTGAGCGACGCAGTGCGGACCGGGCGGGCGTGATCCGGCGTCCTGCGCCCGGTCAGCGGAAACGGGCAGGACAGCGCGGCGTCCGAGTCGGCAGGGTTCACCGCGTGACCGAGACGACGACATCCCCCGACCTCGACGCCGCGGACCCGTTGGCGCCGCTGCGGTCGGACCTGCCCGCGCGCCTGTCGGTGCGGCCGGTGGTGTACGCCGACGGCGTCCCCGAGAGCACCGACCTCGACCTGCTCGAGGCGCTGGTCGCGCGCTGCGACATCGCCGCTGCAGGCGAGCGCGACTCGGGCCGCGAGGAGATCGTGGGCATGCTCACCTCCGGCGGCACGGACCGCGCGCGGTCGGCGCTCGTGCTCGACGGCGACGACCTGCTCGGCTACGTGTGGATCGAGCAGGACCCGACGGCGCACGAGACATGGATCGATGTGTACGCCGACCCGGAGCGGTTCACGCACGAGGTGCTCGCGGCCGGCCTGCAGCACGGGCTGCGCGCCGCCCGTGCGGCCCATGCCCTGCACGCGCCGGACGCCGCGTGGACCGCACGGGCCGGGTGCTTCGGGACCGACGTACCCCTCGTGGCCGCGCTGACCGAGGCCGGGTTCGACTGCGTGCGCCGGTTCTACCGCATGCGCATCGACCTGGCGGCGGCGTCGCTGCCGGTCGAGCCCGAGCCGCTGCCGGACGGCGTACGCATCGTCGTGGCGCGCACCGACGACGAGCGCCGGCGCCTCTACGCCGTGCAGCAGGCGTCGTTCGCCGACCACTGGAACCACACCGAGCGGTCGTACGAGGAGTACGTGGCACGGCTCGAGGGGATGTCGGAGGACCGCGACGGCTGGTGGCTGCTCGAGGTCGACGGCGCGCCCGCCGCGGTGTGCGTGCTCGACGAGTCGCGCGCCGACCTCGGCGACGGCTACGTGCGCACGCTCGGCGTCGCGCGCGAGTTCCGCGGCCGCGGCCTCGCCCAGCTGCTGCTGCGCCGCGCGTTCGTCCACTACCGCGACAAGGGACGCGCCGGCGTGCAGCTCGGCGTCGACAGCACCAGCCCCACCGGCGCCGACAAGCTCTACCGCAAGGTCGGCATGGACGTCCTGCGCGAGATCGACGCCTGGTCCCTGCAGCTCTGACCCACGCCGCCCCCGCTGCACTTTCCGGCCCTTAGGGTCGATCAAGGCAGCTCAACTGCACGTTCTGACCCGTAGTCGTGATCTTGGACGCGCCGTCGTACGCCCTGCCGCTCCTGCGCTTTCCCACCCCTAGGGACGATCACGGCAGTTGAACTGCACGTTGTGACCCCTGGGGCCGAAACAGGCGGCGTCAGGGCGTCAGCAGCACCTTGCCGACGTGCTCGCTCTCGCCGACGACGCGATGGGCCTCGGCGGCCTCGCTCATCGGCAGCACGCGATCCACGACCGTGCCGATCGCGCCGCTCTCCACGAGCGGCCACGCCTCGGCCGCCACCCGCGTGCAGATCTCGGCCTTCTCGGCCGTCGGCCGCGCACGCAGCGTCGTGGCCCGCAGCTGCCCTCGCTTGACCATGAGCAGGCCGAGGTTGATCTCGCCCGTCGTGCCGCCCTGCATGCCGATCACCTGGATGCGCCCGCCGGTGGCGAGCACGTCGACGTTGCGCTGGAGGTACGCCGCCCCCATCACATCCAGCACCACGTCGGCCCCACGGCCGCCAGTCGCGGCCTTCACAGCCTCGACGAAGTCGTCCTCGCGGTAGTTCACGAGGATCTCCGCGCCGAGCTCGCGGCACCGCTCGAGCTTGTCGGGCGAGCCGGCGGTGACGGCCACGCGGGCGCCGAGCGCGACCGCGGCCTGGATCGCGAACGTGCCGATGCCGCCCGCGCCGCCGTGCACGAGCAGCACGTCGCCCGCCTGGAGGCTGGCGTCCATCACGACGTTCGACCACACGGTGCAGGCGACCTCGGGCAGCCCGCCCGCCTCGACCAGCGGCACGCCGCGCGGCACCGGCATGAGCTGCCCCTCCGGCACGGCGACGAGCTCGGCGTACCCCCCGCCCGCGAGCAGCGCGGTGACCTCGTCGCCGACGGACCAGCCGTCGACGCCCTCGCCCAGCGCCTCCACCACGCCGCTGCACTCCAGCCCGGGGTACGCCGACGCACCGCGCGGAGGCGGGTAGAAGCCTTGGCGCTGCAGCAGATCCGCGCGGTTCACCGCCGACGCCGCGACGCGCACGAGCACCTCGCCCGTGCCGGCCACGGCATCCGGCACCTCCTGCCAGACCAGCACCTCCGGCCCGCCCGGCTCGGTGATCACCACCGCACGCATCCCGACCTCCTCACGTCGCTCACGACCTGCACCTTCCCACCCTGATGGGTCGGTCGACGCTGGGTCGACCGCGGCCGCTCACCTGCACGATCCGACCACGACTGTCGATCGTCGCCGCGCGACCGGTGCGTCAGTACGCCGTACCGTGCGGCCGGACGCCGTCGGCGCTGCTCGAGCGGATCACGACGAGCCGGTCGTCCTTCTGCAGCAGGTTCACCGTGCCGTGGTCGAAGCGGTGCACCTCGCCGCCGCGTACGACGGCCAGCACCACCGTGCCGTGCTCGAGCAGCGACTGCGGCGGCACGCCGAGCTCCGCGGGAGCGACCGCGCGCTCCACGATCTCGAGGCCCTGGACGGGCTCGAGCAGGTCCTCGACGATGCGGCCGGCGACCGGCGAGGCCAGCGACAGGCCCAGCATCCGACCGGCCGACTCCGCCGTGGGGATCACGGTGCTCGCACCGCTCTGCCTCAGCACGGCGATGTTCTGGCTCTCCCGCGCCGACGCCACGATGGTCGCGCTCGTCGTCAGGCGCCGAGCGGTCAGCACCACGAGGACCGCGGTGTCGTCATGGTCGGCCGCCACGACGACCCGCCGCGCCTTGCCGACCTCCGCCGTGCGCAGCACGTCCTCGCGCGTCGCGTCGCCCGTCACTCCCACGCAACCGAAGGCCGCGGCCTCCTCGATCGCTTCGGCGGAACGGTCGACCACCACGATCTGCGCGGCCGGCGTGCCCTGGTCGACGAGGGCCTGCACGGCGCTGCGGCCGGTGACGCCGAACCCGACGACGACGGTGTGTGCGTCCACGCGCTTCCTCCAGCGGTTGGCACGAAACTCGTCGCGGCTGCGCGTGGTGAGCACCTCGACCGTCGTGCCCACGAGCACGATCAGGAAGACGAAGCGCAGCGGCGTGATGAGGAGCGTGTTCGTGAGGCGGGCCAGGTCGGTGTACGGCGTGATGTCGCCGTACCCCGTGGTCGAGAGCGTGACGGTCGCGTAGTAGAACGCGTCGAGCCACGAGATCGGGTCGCCGGTGACGTCGCGGTAGCCCGCGCGCTCGATGTACACGATCACCGCGGTGAGCACGAGGCAGGCGATCGCGATGCCGACGCGCACCAGGATCGAACCGAGCGGCGTCAGCCGTCGGGCGGGGAGCCGCAGCACCGACGTCACCACCGCAACCTACCCGCCGTCGTGGGGCCGCGCCCGCTGCACGTTTCGGCCCCTTGGGTCGATCAACGCAGTTCAGCTGCACGTTCTGACCCCTTGGGCCGAAAAGGGGCGGCGGCGGTCAGGGGAGCGGCAGCACCTGGACGCCGGTGCCGCGGGCGCCGCCGCCGTACGGCACCACGGCGAGGCCGTCCGCGAGCGCTAGGCCGCGCAGCGCGCCCGGCCCGTCGTGCGGGAGCGGTGCCGCCGACGGCACGAGCGAGGTACGCCGGCGGATCACGGGTACGAGCCGCACGAAGCCCTCGACGTCGGGCAGGCCGGGGGGCACATCGTCGGCGAGGACGGCCTCCTCGGTGCGACTCTCGTCGGCGCCGAGCTCGCCGCGCAGCACCGCGACGAGCGGCACGAGCAGCGTGAGCACCCCCGCGATGGCGCCGAGCGGCGCGTCGGGCAGCGACACCACGCGGCGGCCGTCGGGCAGCACGGCGAGGCTGCTCGCGGTGCCGGGGCGTACGGCGACGCCGTCCACGACCCACCGTCCGCCGAGCTGGGCCACCGCGCGGTGCACGTCGTCCGACGTCGAGGTCGCCCCGGTCACCACGATCACGTCGCTGTTCGCGTCATCGACCACGTCGACGAGCTCGGGCAGGCCGCCGAGCACGCGGACGGGCGGGAACGCGCGCCCGCCGGCCCACGCGACCCAGCCCGGCAGCATCGGGCCGAGCACGTCGCGGCCGCGCTCGGGCACCACGATCGCGACGTCGGGCGGGCGCACCACCGGCAGCTGGTCGAGGCCTGCGGCAGCCGCGAGCGCCGCCACCGACGGCGTGACGACTCCGCCCGCCTGCAGCAGGGTCTCGCCGGCGGCGGCCTCCTCCCCGCGCGGCCGCACGTCGCTGCCGGGCTCGACGTACCCCGAGTGCGGCGCGAGCCGGCCCGACGCCGGGTCGCCCACGTGCAGGAGCCGGTCGTCGAGCACGGCGTGGTCGGCGCGTAGCACCGAGTCGGCGCCGAAGGGCAGCACGCCGCCTACGGGGACCTCGACCGCGCAGCCGTCGGAGAGGTGGTCGAGCGGGCCGGCCACGACCGTCCACGGACCAGGGCCGGACACCGCCCAGCCGTCGACCCGCGCGGCGTCGGCGGGCGGCAGCGCGGTCGCGGCGATCAGCGGCTCCGCCAGCACCGCCCCGACGGCGGCGGCCAGCGGCACCGACACCACGGGCAGCGAGTCGGCCGCCTCGCGGGCCGCACGCCGCGCGATGCTCCAGCTCACCAGGGTGTCGCTCATGCCCCGATCCTCGCGCCTGCGCCGTACGCCGCCCCCGCACGCCACGCACCGATCGCCCGGGCGCGGCGGCGCGGCGGCGCGTGCCAGTCGTCCCCGGATCTGCGAATCCGTCGTTTCCCGGCTCGGCCGGCGCCCCGGAAACAACGGATTCGGAGACGGAACACGCCGTTTTCGATGAAGGACCCCTTCATCGCACTCGGTCCCGAGGGGTTGACGGGGACATCAAGTTGATGCGACCGTCAGGTGACGCGGACGTCAGGTCCAGATCGTCGTGGCTGGTGGGAGGGGTGCACGTGCGGATCGCGAGCCGGGTCGACCTGCGCTCCTCGGCGTACGCCGACAACCGCGCGGCCATGCTCGAGGCGCTCGCGGAGATCGACGCCCTGACCGCGCAGGTCGTGCGCGGCGGCGGCACGAGCGACGACGCCAAGGCCGCCAAGGCTGTCGCCAAGCTGCGCAGCCGCGGCAAGCTGCTCCCCCGCGAGCGGATCGGCCTGCTCATCGACCGCGGTTCGCCCTTCCTCGAGCTCTCCCCGCTCGCCGGCCACGGCACCGACGACCCGCTCGGCGCGGGTATGGTCACCGGCGTCGGCCGCATCCGCGGCGTCGAATGCGTCATCAGCGCGAACGACCCGACGGTGAAGGGCGGCGCGCAGGGCCCGACGAGCGTGGCCAAGGGCCTGCGCGCGATGGAGATCGCGCGCGTCAACCGCCTGCCGCTCGTCAGCCTCACCGAGTCGGCCGGCGCCGACCTCCCGAAGCAGGCCGAGATCTTCGTGCCGGGCGGCGCGAGCTTCAAGAACCTCACGCGCCTGTCGGCCGAGGGCATCCCCACCATCACGCTGGTCTTCGGCTCGTCGACCGCGGGCGGCGCGTACGTGCCGGGCATGAGCGACTACGTCGTCCTGCAGAAGGACGCGGCGAAGGTCTACCTCGGCGGCCCGCCGCTGGTGAAGATGGCGATCGACGAGGACGCCGACGAGGAGCAGCTCGGCGGCGCCGAGATGCACGCCCGCACCAGCGGCCTCGCCGACTACCTCGCCGCCGACGAGCCCGATGCGATGCGCATCGGCCGCGACATCGTCGGCCACCTCAACTGGCGCAAGCTCGGGCCGGGCCGCTCGCAGTCGCCGGTGGCACCGGCGTACGACGCGGAGGAGCTCCTCGGCATCGCCAGCGCAGATGTGCGCGTGCCGTTCGAGGTGCGCGAGGTGATCGCGCGCATCGTCGACGGCAGCGAGTTCGAGGAGTTCAAGCCGCTCTACGGCACCACGCTCGTCACGGGCTGGGCTCACCTCGACGGCTTCCCGATCGGCATCATCGCCAACAACGGCATCCTCTTCAGCGAGGAGGCCGAGAAGGGCGCGCAGTTCATCCAGCTGTGCGAGCGCCACGACGTGCCGATCCTGTTCATCCAGAACATCACCGGCTTCATGGTCGGCACGCGGTACGAGCAGGGCGGCATCATCAAGGACGGCGCCAAGCTCATCAACGCGGTGTCGAACTCCACGGTGCCGCACCTCACGCTGATGGTCGGAGCGTCGTACGGCGCCGGCAACTACGGCATGAGCGGCCGCGCGTACGACCCCCGCTTCGTCTTCACCTGGCCCAACCACCGCATCGCGGTGATGGGGCCCAAGCAGCTCGGCGGCGTGCTCGAGATCGTCGCGCGCCAGCGCACCGAGGCGGCCGGGCAGCCCTTCGACGCCAACGCTTTTGCGCCGATGCGCAAGGCGTTCGAGCAGCAGGTCGAGGCGCAGTCGACGGCGCTCTTCGCGACCGGCCGCCTCTGGGACGACGGCATCATCGACCCCCGCGACACCCGCTCGGTCCTGTCGATCGCACTCTCGGCGGTGCACTCCGCACCGGTGCAGGGCGCGAACACCTACGGCGTCTTCCGGATGTGAGCGCAGATGCCTGACATCACCCGACTTCTCGTCGCCAACCGCGGCGAGATCGCGCGCCGCGTGTTCCGCACCGCGCACGAGCTCGGCCTCGAGACCGTCGCCGTGTTCAGCGAGCCCGACCGCGGCCTGCCGTTCGTCGACGAGGCGACGTACGCCGTGGCCCTGGGCGGCACGACGTCCGCGGAGTCGTACCTCGACGCCGCGAAGGTGCTCGACGCCGCGCGCCGTACGGGTGCCGACGCGATCCACCCGGGCTACGGGTTCCTGTCGGAGAACGCCGAGTTCGCCCAGGCCGTCGCCGACGCTGGCCTCGCCTGGGTCGGCCCGACGCCCGTCTCGATGCGCGCGATGGCGCTCAAGGTCGAGGCCAAGCGCATTGCCGCGGATTCCGGCGTACCCCTTGTCCCCGGTGCGGAGCTCGCCGCAGACGTCAGCGACTCCGACCTGCTCGCGACGGGGGAGCAGGTCGGATATCCCGTGCTGGTCAAGGCCTCTGCGGGCGGCGGCGGCAAGGGCATGCGCGTCGTGCGCTCCGCCGCCGACCTCGTCGAGGCAGTGCAGGGCGCGCGGCGCGAGGCGGCGTCGTCGTTCGGCGACGCGACCGTCTTCCTCGAGCGCTACCTCGAGCGGTCGCGGCACGTCGAGGTGCAGGTCTTCGGTGACACCCACGGCAACGTCGTGCACCTCTTCGAGCGCGAGTGCTCGATCCAGCGGCGCCACCAGAAGGTGGTCGAGGAGTCGCCGTCGCCGGGCGCGACCGCCGCGACGCTCGAGCGGATGTATGCCGCGGCCGTGTCGCTCGCGCGCGCGATCGAGTACGTCGGCGCTGGCACGGTGGAGTTCCTCGTCAGCGGCGAGGGCGACGCGCAGGAGTTCTTCTTCCTCGAGATGAACACCCGGCTGCAGGTCGAGCACCCGGTGACCGAGATGGTGACAGGTCTGGACCTCGTCGCATGGCAGCTGCTCGTCGCCCAGGGCGAGCCGCTTCCGCTTGCGCAGGAGGACATCTCGCGCGACGGCCACGCCATCGAGGTGCGCCTGTACGCCGAGGACCCCGCGAACGGCTACCTCCCCAGCACCGGCACGATCACCGCCTGGGACCTCGGCTCGTGGCTGCCCGGCCTGCGCGTCGACAGCGCGGTCGACGAGGGCTCGGTCGTCTCCTCCTTCTACGACCCGATGCTCGCGAAGGTGATCGCGCACGCCGACTCGCGCGACGAATCGGCCCAAGCGCTGGCGGAGCTTCTGCGCAGCGCAGACATCGCGGGCGTGCGCACCAACGCCGCGATGCTCGCCGCCGTCCTCGCGTCGTCGGCGTACATCGCGGGCGACACCACCACCGCCTTCCTCGACGAGCATCCCGAGGTGCTCGCGCCGGCTGCGCCCGACGACGTGGTCCGTCGGCACGTGCTCGCTGCTGCGCTCACCGCGCTCGGCGACGTCGAGGAGTCGAGCGGCCACGGCGATGTCGTCGCTCGGCCGCGCGGATGGCGCAACGTCGCCGGTGTGCCGGAGGTGCTGACGCTCGGCTTCGACCACGCCGGCCAGAGCCGCACGGCCACGGTCGCACGCGCCTGGGGGCGTGCGGGATCGACGTACTGGCTGGGCCTGGATGTCGAGGGACCCCTGGGTGCGCAGACGATCGCCGGCGACGAGCGCTTCGAGCGGCTCGAGGGCGTGCGCCTGTCGACCGAGGCGTTCTACGGCCTCATGCTCGGGGAGCCGGGATGCCGGCTCGAGGTCGACGGCATCCGATCCTCGGTGCGCGTGACGGCCGACGAGACCGAGCGCCCGACGTTCTGGGACGACGCTCAACCCGTCCCCCCTGCGGGGCCTCGGTCGGTGCGGGCGCAGTCGGATGGCTGGACGACCTCGTTCGACGTCGTCGAGCCGTGGGCTGCGTCGACGCACGACGGCGGCGGGTCGGGCCCGACCACTCCGGTGCCGGGGACGGTCACGCACGTCGCGGTCGTCGTCGGCGACGAGGTCGAGGCGGGCGCGGCGCTCGTGGTGCTCGAGGCGATGAAGATGGAGCACACCATCCGGGCCGACACCGCCGGCACCGTCACCGGGATCCACGTGAACGTCGGCCAGAGCGTCGACGCCCACACCGTCGTCGCCACCGTGGAGGCGACCTCATGACGCCGCTCTCTCGCGATGAAGGTGCCCCAGAGTGCCTAAGAGGCACCTGGGCTTCCCCAACGACGCCTCATGGCCGGTCCCTCAGCGGCAGCGCTCGCCCTGCCAGTGGGGAACTCTGGCTGCCTCTTAGGCGGCCTGGGGCACCTTCATCCGGACTTCTGAGGCGGGTGAGGGTGGCGTGACGAGTGTGAAGCGGGCGGTGCGGATCGCGAACTGCAGCGGCTTCTTCGGCGACCGGCTCGCGGCGGCGCGCGAGATGGTCGAGGACGGCCCGATCGACGTGCTCACCGGCGACTGGCTCGCCGAGCTCACGATGCTGATCCTCGCGCGGCAGCGGATGAAGCACGGCGCGGGCAGCGGCTACGCGCGCACGTTCCTCACGCAGATGGAGCAGGTGCTCGGCACCTGCGTCGACCGCGGCATCAAGGTGGTGTCGAACGCCGGCGGCCTCGACCCCGCCGGCGCCGCGGCCGCGCTGCGCGCGAAGGCCGACGAGCTCGGCCTGGGCCACGTGCGCATCGCGTACGTCGAGGGCGACGACCTCATGCCGCGCCTCGACGAGCTGACGGCAGCGGGCGAGTCGTTCACCAACCTCGACACCGGCGAGACGCTCGAGTCGTTCGGTATGGCGCCGCTCACCGCCAACGCCTACCTCGGCGGCCGCGGCATCACCGCGGCGCTCGCCGCCGGGGCCGACGTCGTCATCACCGGCCGCGTCACCGACGCCGCGCTCGTCGTGGGTCCGGCAGCCTGGTGGCACGGCTGGTCGTACGACTATCCCGCCCACCTCGACCGCCTCGCCGGCGCAGTGGTGGCGGGCCACGTGATCGAGTGCGGCGCCCAGGCGACCGGCGGCAACTACGCGTTCTTCGCGGAGGTGCCGGGCCTCGAGCACGTCGGCTTCCCGTGGGCCGAGGTGGCCGACGACGGCAGCAGCGTGATCGGCAAGCACGACGGCACCGGCGGCCTTGTCAGCGTCGGCACCGTCACCGCCCAGCTGCTGTACGAGGTCGGCGGCCCGGAGTACGCGAACCCCGACGTCACCGCGGACTTCGGCACGATCCAGCTCGCGCAGATCGCCGACGACCGCGTCCAGATCAGCGGCGTGCGCGGTCTCCCGGCGCCCGAGACCGTCAAGGTCGCGGTCAACACCCTCGGCGGCTTCAGAAACTCGGCCTCGCTTGTGCTCACCGGGCTCGACATCGAGGCCAAGGCCGACCTCGCGCTGCGCACGGTCGCCGGCGTGGATCTCCAGCAGGCGCAGTCGCTCTCGCCGACCGAACTCGCCGCGGCGAGCACGTTCGGGGTGCGCGAGCTGCACGTCGATCTCCTGCGCCGCAACCGCGAGGATCCCGCCACCACCGCCGACGCCCAGGCCGAGCTGCGCCTCACGGTGAAGGCCGCCGACCCCAAGGCTGTCGGCAAGGCGTTCACCGCGCCGATCGTCGAGAGCGCGCTGGCGACGTACCCCGGCATGTTCCCGACCGCGCCCCCGGCCGAGGGCACGCCGTACGGCGTCTACTGGCCCACGACCGTGCCCGCCGCCCTCGTCACCCAGACCGTCACCCTCGACGGCGACGTCGTCGCCACCACGCCGTCCGGCACTCGAGTTACTGCCCAAATGCTCGTTGAGGAGGCTGCTTCAACGAGCATTTGGGCAGTAACTCGCGGACTTCAGGAGGGCGGCGCGGGGGTGCGGGCGGCGCTGGGCACGTTCGTCGGTGCGCGCAGCGGCGACAAGGGCGGCAACGCGAACGTCGGCCTGTGGGTACGCCGGTCCGGCGACGACCAGGTCGACCACGACCGCTACGCATGGCTCGTGCAGCTGGTCGACGACGACTTCTCCGCGCTGCTGCCAGAGTCGGCGCACCTCGAGACCCAGGTGTTCGCCCTCCCAAACCTGCTCGCGGTCAACGTCGTGATCCGCGGGTGGCTCGGGCGCGGCGTCGCCGACTCGACCAGCCTCGACCCGCAGGCAAAGGGCCTCGGCGAGCACCTGCGCGCCCGAATCGTCCAGATCCCCGAATCCCTTCTGCGGGAGGACATCTCGTGAACGCCGACCCCGACACCGTGATCGAGCGCGGCGCCCCGCTCACCGAGCGCGGCCGCCGCACGCGCGACAAGCTGCTCGCCGCCGCGCGCAGCCTGTTCGAGGAGCGCGGGTACGCCGCGACCCGCATGTCCGACGTGAGCATCGTCGCCGGCGTCAGCCATGGCACGGCGTACACGTGGTTCACCGACAAGGAGGCTGTGCTGCGCGCGCTCGTCGACACGATCGTGTCCGACGCCTACCGCGCTCTCGCCGTCGGCGACGAGATCAGCGACCCCATGGCGCGCATGGCCGAGGCCAACCGCCGCTACCTCGAGGCCTACCGCCGCGACGGCCGCATGCTCGAGGTGGTCGAGGAGGTCGCCGGCACCGACCCCCGCTACCGCGAGGTGCTCAGCGGCATCCGCCGCGACCACGTCGCGCGCGTGACCCGCGAGATCGAGCGGCTGCAGCGCTCGGGCATCGCCGCCGCCGACGTCGACCCCGCGATCGCGGCCAGCGCGCTCTGCGCGATGGTCGAGGGGTTCGGTCGCCACTGGTACGGCCGCGGCGAGCAGGAGAGCTCGTCGTACGACGACGCCACCGCCGTCGCGACGCTCAGCACCATCTGGGCGCGCGGCCTCGGCCTGCCCATCGAGAGCCCGGACACCGACCGACGTCCCGACGAGGAGCAGCGGTGATCTTCACGCCCGAGCACGAGCAGTTCCGCAAGTCCGTCCGCGACTTCGTGGAGAAGGACCTCAACCCGCACGCCGACGAGTGGGAGGAGGCCGGCATCTGGCCCGGGCACGAGCTGCTCCCCAAGCTCGCGGCGATCGGCGGCCTCGGCCTCGAGTACGACCCGGAGTACGGCGGCCAGGGCGCCGACCACTCGTTCACCGTCGTGCTGGCCGAGGAGCTCGGCCGGGCCGACTGCGCCGGCGTACCGATGGGCATCGCCGTACAGGCCGCGATGGCCACGCCCGCGCTCGCCCGCTTCGGCAGCCACGAGCTGAAGAAGCAGTACCTCGAGCCCGCGCTCAAGGGCGAGATGGTCTGCTCGGTCGCGGTGTCCGAGCCCGACGCCGGCAGCGACGTCGCGGGCATCCGCACGCGCGCGCGGCGCGACGGCGACGACTGGGTGATCGACGGCCGCAAGATGTGGATCACCAACGGCACCCAGGCCGACTGGCTGTGCCTGCTCGCGCGCACGAGCGACGAGGGCGGCTACCTGGGCATGTCGATGATCGTCGTGCCGACCGACGCGCCCGGCTTCAGCGTGGGCCGCCGCATCAAGAAGATGGGCAACCACTCCAGCGACACCGGAGAGCTCGTGCTCGACGGCGTGCGCGTGCCCGTCTCCAACACCATCGGCGAGATCGGTCGCGGGTTCCAGCAGCAGATGGCGCAGTTCCAGGACGAGCGCCTGATCGGCGCCTACATGGCGTACGCCGGTGCGCGCCGCGCGATCGACCGCACGATCGACTACCTCCGCGTGCGCCAGGCGTTCGGCAAGCCGCTGCTCGCGAACCAGCACCTGAAGTACCGCCTCGCCGAGCTCGTCGCCGAGGTCGACCTGCTCAAGGAGTACTGCCACGCGGCCGCCGAGCGCGTCGTCGCCGGCGAGGACGTGACGCGCATGGCGACGATCGCCAAGCTGAAGGCTGGACGCCTTGCGCGCGAGGTCGCCGACGCCGCCGTGCAGTTCCACGGCGGCATGGGCTACGCGTCCGAGCACTGGGTCGAGCGCTACTACCGCGACGTGCGCCTGATCTCGATCGGCGGTGGCGCCGACGAGGTGATGCTGCGCATCATCGCGCTGCTCGAGGGCATGGATCAGCGATGACCGTGCGCTACGAGGTCGACGGCGGCGTCGCGACGATCACGCTCGCGAGCCCCGAGACGAAGAACGTGCTGTCCGCGGCCATGCTGGCCGAGCTGCCGGGGCACCTCGCCGCTGCTGCCGAGGACGCCGGCGTACGCGTGATCGTGCTGACCGGCGAGGGCAACACCTTCTGCGCCGGTGCGGACCTGTCGGGCGCCGCTGCTGCGGACGCCGACAGCTTCGCGGCGTCCGGCCCGCTCGCCCTCGTGCGCGTGCTCGAGGCGATGCTCGACCACCCCAAGCCGATCGTCGCGCGGGTGCAGGGTCATGTCGCCGGCGGCGGCAACGGGCTGGTCGCGGCGTCGGACCTCGCGGTCGCCGTCGAGACGGCGAAGTTCGCGTTCAGCGAGGTGCGCGTCGGCGTCGCACCAGCCGTCATCTCGGTGGTCTGCCTCGCGCGGATGAACGCCAACGACGCCCGCGAGCTGCTGCTCACCGGCGAGCGGGTGAGCGCCGAGCGCGTGAAGACAGCGGGGCTCATCACCGCCGTCGCGGACGAGGTCGGCTTCGACGCGGTCGTCCGGTCGTACGTCGATGCGCTCCTGCTCGGCGGCCCGCAGGCCCTCACGCGCACCAAGGAGCTGCTGCGCCGTGTGCCGTCGATGGACCGGGATGCGGCCTTCGCCTGGACGGCCGAGCTCTCGGCGGCCCTCTTCTCCAGCGACGAGGCGCGCGAAGGCATGACCGCGTTCCTGCAGCGCCGCCCCGCCCCCTGGGCCCCCTCCACCGACTGATCGGCATGGGTCCCCGGCGTTCCGGCGCACAGGCTCTACGGGTCCGAGGGCTGGGCGGTGCTCGGCCCCGGCGCGGGCAGCCGGACGGTCATCATGGGCCGGCGCCCAGGCGCCCTGTAACACCCGAAGCCGCTTTCAGCGGTTGCAGGTCGCAACGCTGTTGCGGGTTCCGTACGCCGTTGCATCCTCAGCGGCCGAATCGCGCTCAGGTGCTGGCCCACGGGCTGAAAGCGCTCTCCGTCTTGTCACACTTTCGTGTCCGTAAACGGTTGCACTTCTGTGTCATCGCTCCCTAGCCTGAGGCCGCTGCACGGCGCAGCGAGGGGCTGGGAAGGAGGGGCGCCCATGGCGATGACCATCCGCGACATCGCGCGCGAGGCCGGCGTCTCGACCGCGACGGTGTCCCGGGCGCTGCGCGGGCTCCCCAACGTCGACCCGGTCACCCGCGAGAAGGTCCGCCAGGTCGCCGAGCGCCTCGACTACGTCGTGTCCCCGGCCGCCTCGCGCCTCGCGAGCGGCCGCGCGGGCAGCATCGCCGTGATCACGCCGTACATCGCCCGCTGGTACTTCGCCCGCGTGCTGTCGGGCATCGAGGGCGTGCTGCAGGCCTCCGAGCTCGACCTGCTGCTGTCCAGCATCGGCGATCCGGGCGAGGCCGGCCACGTGCCGCCGCACCGCAAGCTTCGCCGTCGCGTCGACGGGTTCCTCGTCATCTCGCTGCCCACCGAGACCGAGGGCGTCAGCGAGATCTTCGACCTCGACCAGCCCGTCGTGCTCATCGACACCGACCACGACGGTTGCTCCTCGATCGGCATCGACGACGTCGCCGGGGCGCGCATGGCTGTGCAGCACCTCATCAACCTCGGGCACGAGCGGATCGCGCTCATCTCGGGCCGTCCGCGCCCGACGCCGTTCCGCCCGGAGGACAACCGTTTCATCGGCTACCGCGACACGATGGCCGAGGCCAACCTCCCCGTCGACCCCGACCTCGAGGCCTGCGGCCACTTCACGATCGAGGGCGGCGAGCGTGCGATGACCACGCTGCTCGCGCGCGCGAACCCGCCGACGGCCGTGTTCGCGATGTCCGACGAGATGGCGTTCGGCGCGCTGCGGTCGCTGCGCGCGCACGGCCTCGAGCCCGGGCGCGATGTCAGCGTGGTCGGCTTCGACGGCCACGAGATGAGCGAGCACCTCGACCTCACGACCGTCGTGCAGCCGGTCGAGGAGATCGGTGCGCGGGCCGCGCGGCTGCTGCTCAGCCGGCTCGACGACCCTCAGGCCGCGCCGCAGCACGAGGTGCTCGGGCTCGACATGGTCGTGCGCGGCTCCACGGCGCTGCGCCGCCGCTGATCCGCCGTACCCCTGCACCACGGCCGGGATCCGCTCGTTCCGGATGAGGGTGCCCCAGGCTGCGCTGGAGGCACCCGGGCTTCCCCTCATCCCCGCTCCGGGCTCGGTCCCTGTGGATGCAGTGGGTCCCGGATGCTGCGTCTTAGGCAGCCTGGGGCACCTTCATCAAGAAAAGAACGACGGTGGGTCAGTACGTCGGGATGCGGCGGGCGATGAGGTCGTCGGCGCGGCCGCTGACCTCGCTGTTGCCGGTGACGGCGTCGAGGAACGTCTCGCGCTCCAGGCTGTAGAGCACCGTCGGCTCGTCGGCGACCACCGTCGCCGTGCGCGGCACGTCGCGCAGGAGCGCGATCTCGCCGAAGGGGTCGCCCGGGCCCTGGTGGGAGAGCACCTCGCCCCGGTACGTCGCGGTCAGCGCACCGGAGTCCACGACGTAGAACAGATCGCCCGGTTCGCCCTCGGTGATGACGGTCGTGCCGGCGGGGACCTCGATGCGGCGCAGCTGCTGTGCGACGAGCTCGAGCGACTTGGGCTCGAGCGGTGCGAAGAGCGGCAGCGCGCGGAGCAGCCGCAGCCCCTCGGGCTCGCCCAGCGAGGAGTTCATCCGGCCGAGGCGCCCCATGAACGGCACCACCACGGCCGAGATGCCGATGGCCAGGATCGCGAGTGCCCAGCGCAGGCCGAACAGGTGCAGGAGCAGCGGCATGAGCACCGATCCGAGGGCCATCGCGGCGATGAGACCGGTCTCGAGCGCGCCGAAGATGCGGCCCATCACCTTGTCCTCGCCGAGCCGCTGCACGATCGTCACCGCGTTGACGTCGACGAGCGGGTTGCCGAAGCCCATGATCGCCACGGCGAGCAACGCCGCCCACGCCTGGTTGAACACGGCCGCGAGCACCAGCGGTATCGCCCAGAGGATGACGCCCCAGCCGAAGTCGGTGGCCACCTTCATCTTCGACGCCCGGCCGAGCGCCACCAGGCCGCCGATGATCGCGCCGACGCCGAACATGCTGTCGAGGTAGCCGACGCCGTTCGGCCCGAAGCTCGTCATCTCCACGGCCATCGCGATGCCGTACACGACCGAGGCACCGGCCACGATCGTCTGCGCGCAGTAGACGAGGGACACCAGGCGCAGGTCGGAGTTCGCCCAGATGGTCCTGAACCCCGCGACCGACTCCTGGACGAAGGTCTCCTTCTCCTCCTCGACGGCGTCGACGACCGTGTCGCCGGGCGTCTGCGGATCGGCGGCCTCCTCGCCCGCGACCTCGGGCACCGTGGTCGGGTGCGGTACGCGGATCGTGGCGACGAGAAGGGCCGACCATGCGAACGTCGCCACGTTGAACAGCATCACGACCGGCACCGTGGTGAAGGTGAGCATGATGCCGCCGAGAGCGGGGCCGACGAAGAACGACAGCGAGTCGATCGTGCTCGACGTGCCGTTGGCGGCCGTCAGCTCCTCGGGCCGGTCGACCAGGTGGGGCAGCAGCGCAGCGACGGCCGGGCGGAACGGCGCCGCGAAGACCGAGGTGAGCGTGGCGAGCACGAACACGGTCCATGGCGGCGCGTCGCCCCAGATCAGCAGCGCGCAGATGAAGATGACCGATCCGCGAAGGACGTCGGCCGTGACCATGATCCTTTTGCGCGAGTAGCGGTCGACGAGGACCGAGGCGAACGGCGTCACCACCGTCATGATGAGCAGGCGGACCGTGCCCCAGATGCCGACGGCGGTGAGGCCGCCGACCGAGTACACCCACACGGCGATGGCGGTGGCGTAGGCCCAGTCGCCGATCGCCGACCCCGCGAACGCCAGGTTGAGCTTGCGCAACGCGGGGTTGCGGAAGACCATCCCGAGCGACGACCCCGTCTCGCGGAGCGCCTCCCCGACGACCGACATGCCTCGTCCTCCCCGACGACGCCCCCGGCGGCGCCGAGAGGCGCAGCAGCCGGACGCTAGCGAACCTGGTCACCGCGTGTGAGCAGTTCCGGGCATTCGTCACGTCGGCGTCACAACCGGTGCACCTGGCAGAACCGGTGGCCGTCCGGCCATCCCGCCGCCATGATCCTCGGCAAGGGCGTGCCGGTTCGACGGCGCCGAGTCGGGGACGGTGGCCATGCGCGGTACGCCGAGCTCTCTCGCGGCGCTGACCGGCAGCGGCCGCATGCGCAGGGTGCTCGCGGCGTACGCGGTCTACGGGTTCATCGAGTTCTACGCCTGGCTCGTCATCGTGCTCTGGAGCTTCGAGCGCGGGGGCGCGACGCTCGCGGGCACCGCGGCCGTCGTGCAGCTCGTCCCTGCCGCATTGCTGGGCCCGGTGCTCGCCGGCGTCGGCGACCGGCTGCCGCGCGGCGCGGCGCTGGCCCTCGCCCACTCCGTGGTCGTCGTGTGCGCCGCCCTGACCTGGCTCGCGCTGGCGGCCGACGCGTCCACCGTCATGGTCGTCGGCGCGGCCACGCTGCTCACCACCGCGATCGCCACGGTGCGGCCCATCCACTTCGCAGCTCTTCCGCAGCTGGCCTCCGCCCCGGCAGAGCTCGTGTCGGCCAACTCGCTGTCGGCCGTGCTCGACGGCACCTCGCGGTTCGTCGGCCCCGTCGTCGCGGGGGTGCTCGTGGCCGCGTCGGGTGCCGGGACGGCCATGGCGGTCGCGATGCTCGTCGCCGTCCTGCCTCCCCTGCTGTGCCTGCGCCTCGGGCTGGCGGCGCCGCCGGAGTCGGAGGAGGAGGAAGCGGGCCTGCGCGCGGCGCTCGGCGGCGTGATCGCGCTCTGGCGCGACTGGGGATCGCTCGCGCTCCTGCTCGTGCTGGCCATCGACTTCGTGGTGACGGGCGCGCTCGACATCCTCGGCGTCGCGTACGCGTCCGACGTTCTCGGCCTGGCGGAGGACGGCGCCGGTCTGCTCATCGGCTCGCTCGGGATCGGCGGCCTCATCGGCGCGTTCGCCGGCGCTTCCCTGTCGCACGGGCGCAGGCTCGCGCGCGTGGTGGTCGGCGGCGCCGTCCTGGAGGGAGCGGCGTTCGGGCTCGTGCCCGTCTGGGGGCTGCTCGTGCCGGCCGCGGTCACCCTGGCGCTCACCGGCTTCGGCGGCGCGGTCACGGTGGTGGCCGGTCGCACTCTGCTGCAGCGTGCCACCGACGACCGCATCCTCGCCCGCGTGTTCGCCGTACAGGAGAGCACCGCGCTGCTGGGATCCGCCGCCGGTGCCCTGATGGTGCCGCTGCTGATCGACCTGGTGGGGACCCGGGTCGCGTGGGTGCCGCTGGGTGCGGGCGTCGTGCTCCTCGCCGTCGCGTGCATCGGCTTCCTGCGCAGGCTCGAGGCGCGGGCGCACTACCTGCCGCGGGAGCTCGCGCTGCTGCGCCGCGTGCCGTTCCTCGCCGAGCTTCCGCCGTACGACGTGGAGCGGCTCGCCCGCACGAGCCGCTGGACCGAGGTGCCGGCAGGCATGGTGGTCGTGAAGCAGGGCGACGTCGGCCGTGAGTTCTACGTGATCGACGAGGGCGAGCTCTCGGTCACGATCAACGGGGCGCGCAAGCCCAGCACGCTCGGCGCGGGCGAGTTCTTCGGCGAGGTGGCGCTGCTGCGGCACATCCCGCGCACCGCGACGGTGGCGGCCGAGGGGCCGGCGCGGCTCCTCGTGCTGCGAGGCGACGACTTCCTCGCCGCCGTCACGGGCGAGGTCGATGGCGGCAGTGTGGCCGCCGAGATCGCCTCGCGCTATAGCGATCTCGTGCCCTGAAACGCCAACGGCGCCGACCCCGAGGGGACGACGCCGTCGGAGCTGCGGCGGCTACGCCAGCACGTAGTAGGTCCAGGTGATGGTGAAGTCGCGTACGTCGTACCAGTTCCCGTCGCCCACACCGGTCCAC
The DNA here is from genome assembly GCA_050251215.1 of Candidatus Nanopelagicales bacterium. Taxonomy (GTDB): domain Bacteria; phylum Actinomycetota; class Actinomycetes; order S36-B12; family CAIYMF01; genus Longivirga. The sequence continues at coordinate 7,093 of JBFWNE010000029.1, read as the reverse complement.
CACTTCACCGAGTGGCCCTTCACTAGGTACTGCGACCCCTTGACGGTCGGCCCGGGATGCATGGTGGTGGCGGCACCGAGCGTCAGGAAGGTGCCGATGGTCTGGCCGTCGGCCAGCACGTAGTCGATCTCACCCGTGTCGCCGCGGTGGTCGAGCTGGCCGGCGGGGCTGCCTCCGCCGTACACAGACACCTTCACGGTGCCGTACTTCAGCGCCGTGGGCAGCGTGTACTGGCTGAGGGTGAAGGCGACGTCGCCTCGGCCGTTGGCAGCGCAGTTCTCCGGGTCGCGGCTCTCGTACGCGATGGACGAGCTCGGCCACAGGCCCGGACGCGCGTCGGAGAAGACGAAGTTGCACACGTTGTCGGCCACGTAGCCGAGGGTCGTGGTCATCGCGGGGATGGTCTTCGTGCCGGTGCGCGCGGTCAGCCTCTTCAACGACGTGGTGACCCGGCCCTTGGCGGACGACGTCTGGTTGCCGGCGGCGTCCTGCAGCATGAACTGGAACGCGTAGGTCCCGGCGGGCCGCAGTGCGCCGGAGTTGGTCAGGCCGTTCCACGTGACGGTGATGCGCCCTGCGGGCTTGGCCCCTCCGGTGATCGTGCGGATCCGGGCGCCGCTGGAGTCGGTGACGTAGAGCGCGAAGCTCACGACCGCCTCGTTCGAGGTGGCGCCGAAGACGACGGTGTCGCGGTAACCGTCGACGACCGGGTAGAACGTCGACGCCGAGGGGCTCACCGACGACGCGACCGGCTTGGTCCTGTCGATCCTCACCGTCGCCGTGGCGGCGCCCTTCGTGGTGCCGCCGACCTGCTTCGTGGTCAGCTCGATGGTGTACGTGCCGTCAGGGACGACGACGTTCGAGGCGTTGCGGCCGTCCCACACCCAGGTGTGCGCACCGACGGTCGTCGACTTCACGGTCGAGGTTCGGACGATCTTCCCGCTGGTCGTCTTCACGCGGATCGTGCCCGCCTGCGGCACCTCGTAGGTGGCGGTCACGGTCGTGGTGTCGCGGCGGCCATCGGCGTTCGGGCTGAACGGGTTCAGGCTGACCTTCACCTTCGGGCGCAGGCGCTTGACCGTGATCGATCGCTCGTTCGACGGGTGGGCGGCGTCGCACGTGGCGCCGTCGGCCGAGCACTGCACCGCCGTGATCGTGTGCGCGCCGTCGGCGAGCGCTGCGGTGTCGATCGTCAGACTGAACGGCGCGGACCTGTCTACGCCGAGGCTTCGGGTACCGTCGGCGAGGAACTTCACGGCGTCGCCGTCGGACGTGGCGGTGAGGGTCATCGACGTCTCGATCGCGGCGCCGTCGGCCGGCGAGGTGAGCACCGGCGGGTCGTTCGAGACCGTCACCGGGATGGTCGAACCGGTGCCGCACGCCGTCGTCGTGCAGCTCTGCGCGCGCAGCGTGACGGCGCCCGCGAGCCCGTAGGTCGACAGCGTGCCGGACGCCGAGCCCGCCGAGGTCGCGACCTTGGTGGCCACGGTCGTGCCGTCGACCGAGAACTTCACATACGCCGCACCGCTCGTCGCCGACACGGGCACCCGCCCGGTGAGGGCGTCATCGGCTGCCGGCGCCGTGATGGTGGGGTCGCCGACCAGGGTCATCGCCGTCGCCACCTGCACGAGGCCGTGCGCGAAGCCGGTGTTGGTCTTGGTGATCGGCTTCGTGGTGGCCATCAGGGCGTTGCGCACCTCGGCCTCGGTGGCGGCCGGGTCGTAGGAGCGGACGACCGCCGCGAGGCCGGCGACGAGCGGGCCCGAGAACGACGTGCCCTGCCACACCGAGTAGCCGTCGACGACGCCGTCCTGCACGTCGGCGGCGGCCGGCAGCGCAACCGGGACTCCCTCGCCCGGTGCCGCGATGTCGACCCAGGAGCCGTACGTGCTCCAGCTCGCCTGGGCGGATCCGTTGTGGGTCGTCGCTCCGACGGCGAGCACTCCCGGCAGCGCGGCGGGGTAGTGCGGGACGCTGGTGCCGTCGTTGCCGGCCGAGGCGACGACCAGCACGTCGTGCGCGAGCGCGTAGGCGACGGCGTCGGCCTCGGCAGGGTCGGACTCGCCTGCTGCGCCGTAGCTCATCGAGATGATGTCGGCGCCGTGGTCGACGGCGTACGTGATGCCGGCGGCGGACGCGTCGCTGAAGATCGCCCCGCCGTTGGTGTCGTCGCCGACCTGGATGAGCATGAGGCTCGCCAGGGGTGCCGCACCCGCGATCCCGATGTTGTTGTTCGTGGCTGCAGCCGCGACGCTGGCGGCCGCGGTGCCGTGCCCGGGGACGGTGTCGTTGGGTGCGTCGGTCACCGTCGCGTTGCCCTTCACGACGTCCCAGGTCGAGGACACCTTGCTCGCGAGGTCCGGGTGGGCGGCGTCGAACCCGCCGTCGAGGATCGCGATCGTGACGCCGGAGCCCTTGGCGGTGTCCCACGCCGTGGGCGCCTGCATCGGCGTCATCATCGACAGCTGCTCGGTGGCGGCGTCCGACGTGTCGTACAGCGGGTCGTTGGGCGTGTAGTCGGGCAGCCGCAGCTGCGCCTCGGACACCTGCGTGACGCCGGGCGTCGCGGCGAGGCGCGCCCGCGTGGCGTCGGCCTGATCGCTCGGCACCGTGACCGACGTCCAGCCGAGGGCGGAGAGGCCGGTCGAGGTGTCGGCCCCGAGCGCAGCTGCGACGGCCCGCACGTCCTTGGTCTTCGCGCGCGAGCTCTTGACGGAGAACGTCGTGGTGCCCCGGGTCGCCTGGTGTGCGGCGAGGGCCCGGCGCGCCTGCTCCTCCGCGATCGAGCCGGCGTCGGCTACAGGCGCGGTCAGAGCGGCGCCGCGCGGAGCCGGACGGGGTCCGCGGTCGGCGGGCGCGGCAGCGGCGCTGGCGCTGCCGAGGCAGGCGATGGCGAGCGTGGCAGCCGACAGCGCGGCCAGGGGACGTGCGATGTGCATCTGGTGACCTCATGGCGGCAGCCCGCCCTCGCGACGTCACCCCCGTGGCGCCACCTGCTTCCTATCACCCCGATATGGACGATCCGAAACTCCGGGCGGAACTGTGACCGTACGGACGATCCGTCTTGGCCGCGCGTTCAGCCCTGGGGCGCAGCGGTCTCCAGGACGGCGGAGAACGCGCCGATCACCGCGAGGCTCTCCTCGAGGCTGGCTCGGTGGATGCCCGTCATGCCGAAGTAGCCGTGCACGAGGCCGGCCGCGCGGCGGTGGACGACCTGCACGCCGGACTCGCGCAGGGCATCGGCGTACGCCTCGCCCTCGTCGCGGATCGGGTCGAAGGCCGCGGTGGTGAGGACGGTCGGCGGCAGGCCCGACAAGTCCTTGGCGTGGATGGGCGACAGGCGCGGATCGAAGCGGTCGGCGCTCCCGGCGTAGGTGTCGACGTACCAGTCCATCGTGGCCTTGGTGAGGAGGTAGCCCTCGCCGAAGAGGTCCTTGGAGGGGTACTTCTTGCTGGCGTCTGCGCCGGGGTAGACGAGGAGCTGGGCGTACGGCGGCTGGTCGCTCGAGTCCTTCGTGAGCTGGGATACGACGGCGGCGAGGTTGCCGCCGGCGCTGTCGCCGGCGACCGCGACGCGGCGCGCATCGGCCCCGAGGTCGGCGGCGTGCTCGACCGCCCAGGTGAACGAGGCCACGGCGTCCTCGACCGGCGCCGGGAACGGGTGCTCTGGCGCGAGGCGGTAGTCGACCGAGAGCACGTGGACGTCGGCGTGCTTGGCGATCAGCCGGCAGCTCTGGTCATGCGTCTCGATGTCGCCGACGACCCAGCCGCCGCCGTGGAAGTACACGACGAGCGGCCTGCCGTCTCCGCCGCCGGCGGGGCGGTAGTGCCGGGCCCGGAGCACGCCGTCCGCGCCGCGCACGGTGAGGTCGCGCACCGGCCCGATGGGGCTGCGAGCGCCGGCGGCGATCCGCGCGCTCCGCGACAGTCCGGCTCGGCGCTCGGCCACGCTGCGGCCCTCGTCCTCGCGGTTGATGCGCGACTCGACCTCGAGCAGCACCGAGAGCTGCGGGTCGAGCGTCTGCCCGTCGACGACGCGCACGCCGCCGCCGAGCTTGGTGGCGACGGGGGTGGGGAGCGACGTGCTAGCCCGCGCCAGAACGTGCTGCGCCGACGTGACCATGCTCTCGAGGCTCAACGGCATGGCCGCGAGCGTAGAGCCCCCGCCCGCACCCCGCCCCCCGTGCCTCAGTGATGGGTGTGCGATGAAGGGGGCCTTCGTTGCTAAGAGCGCAACAAACTAGGCATTCACGAGCGAGTTCGTCCACAGGCTGGAGTCGGGGGCGGACTGTGGTGGAAGGCCGCCGTACGGCGTCAGGCGGGGATGGTGGCGTTGTCGATGACGAAGCGGTAGCGCACGTCGCCCGCGACCACGCGGTCGTACGCCGCGTCGATGTCCTGGGCGGAGATGGTCTCGATCTGCGCGCCGAGGCCGTGCTCGGCGCAGAAGTCGAGCATCTCCTGGGTCTCGGCGATGCCGCCGATCGGCGAGCCCGACAGCGAACGGCGGTTGCCCACGATCGACATGAGGTTGATCGACAGCGAGTTCTCCGGCAGCCCGACGTTGACCATCGCGCCGTCGACGTCGAGCATCCGCACGTACTTGTCGAGGTCGATCTCCGCGGCGACGGTGTTGAGGATGAGGTCGAAGCTGTTGCGCAGCTCGCGGAACGCCGTGCCGTCGCCGGTCGCGCGCACGTGGTGCGCACCGAGCGCGCGGGCGTCGTCGGCCTTCGCGTCGGTGCGCGTCAGGGCCGTCACCTCGGCGCCGAGCGCGGCGGCGATCCGCACGCCCATGTGCCCGAGCCCGCCGAGCCCCGCGACGGCGACGCGGCTGCCCGGCCCGACCTTCCAGTGCCGCAGCGGGGAGTACGTCGTGATCCCCGCGCACAGCAGTGGCGCGGCCACGTCGAGCGGCAGCGCGTCGGGGATGCGCAGCACGAACCCCTCGGTCACCACGATGTGCGTCGAGTATCCGCCGTGCGTCGGGTTGCCGTCGGCGTCGCGCGAACCGTAGGTGCCGGTGTTGTTGCGGCAGAACTGCTCGTTGCCCGCGAGGCAGTGCCGGCACTCGCCGCACGAGTCGACCATGCAGCCGACGCCGACCCGGTCGCCGACCGCGAACTTCGTGACCTCGCTGCCGACCTGCTCGACGACGCCGGCGATCTCGTGGCCCGGCACGAGCGGGAACGCGGTGGCGCCCCACTCCTCCCGCGCGGTGTGGATGTCCGAGTGGCAGATGCCGGCGTACTGGATCGCGATGAGCACGTCCTCCGGACCGACCTCGCGGCGCTCGATCATGATGCGCTCGAACGGCGAGCGCGGACCAGCAGTGGCATAAGCAGCGACAAGACCCATGGGCCCGACTGTAGGCGCCCGATTCGTACGCCGCTCATGCCGCCTTCCTGGCGACGGGGACTGGACCGGTCGTCCGTGGGTCGTCAGGGTCCGTCGTGGGCGACGGCGTCGAAGTAGACCCAGGCGCCCCGCTCGCGGACGAACCGGCTGCGCTCGTGGTGGCGGCCGCGGCTGGCGTCGGCGTCCTGCCAGCGCGCAACGAACTCGACCTCGCCGTCGTCGTCGAGCAGTCCGCCGCGCGTCGAGCCCAGCACGTGCAGGCCGACCCAGCGGCGCGACGGGTCGAGCGACAGGGGGTGCGGGCGGGCGGAGCTGTGCCACGTGCGGGCGAGGTAGGCGGCATCTCCGACGGCGAACGCGGTGTACCTGCTGCGCATGAGCGCTTCCGCCGTTGGCGCGGGTCCGCCGCGATGCAGCCGGCCGCAGCACTCGTCGTACGGCGGACCCCAGCCGCACGGGCAGCGCTCGGTCACGGTCATGCGCCGCACGCTACGCCCGACACGGTCGGGCGGCTTGGTCGTGGCCGACAGCCCCTGGGAGACTGGGCATCAGCACCGGGAGGGCTCGCATAGTGGCCGAGTGCGGCGGTCTTGAAAACCGCTGGATGGAAACATCCCGAGGGTTCGAATCCCTCGCCCTCCGCTCTCTGACCTGCGGCTTTGCATCGTCTGCCTTGGATGAAGAGCCTCACGAACAAGATCGATTGCCGTTTCGTGCCAGATCCGTGCCAGATGTAACGGAGCGATACGGCGCCCAGACGCCGGTCGGGGGCGCTTGCGGCCACGCCGGACTTCGGCGTGACGGCGAGCTGGTCCCTTCGCACTCCACCTCGCAGCGGCAAGGGCCCAGCGACAGCCAGTGCAATATCCGGCAGTCGGCATCGCTTCGTCCGGCAGGATGGGCGGCATGCTGACAGGGGATGATGCGCGCTTCGTGCCGCTCCTGGTTCGGCTGGAGAAGCCGCTAGCCGAGTCGGGACTGTCAGCAGCGGACGCGGCGGCGCTCGTGTCCTACTCGCTCGGAAACGGCAGCGTCTGGTGGGCGGATCACGCGTTGGACTGGGTCGAGCAGGGCGTTCCTTCGGCCGACGTGAAGGACGCTCTGAACCGTGCCGTGGATGACGACCGGCTGCCACAGCCAACGAGGCACCGCGCCCTCCGATTGGCGCAGCGATCGAACTGAGGCGAGCAGACGTGCCGATAGGCCTCTACCCACGGAGAAGGTGTCAGGCAGTATGACCAGGGTGTCGCGTGCGGTCGCCGTCCTGATCGCCGTTGTGGGCCTGACAGCCGCATGCTCGGGAGGCGATTCGGACACGTTCGAGGTGCGCATCGTGAACGACACGGGCTCCCAGGTCTCAGTCGCCCAATGCACCGGCGAGCAGCAATCCTGCGAAAGCACTGAACAAGCCGAAGCCCTTGAGCCCGGTGGCTACGCGATCGCCGTAGCCACGTCGAACGCGGCGAACCCCTGGCGGGTCACTGATGCCAGAGGGAAGTTGCTCGGGTGTCTGCCACTTGACTTCGACGGTTACCCAGATGCGACGCCCAAGGTGTTGGTTTCCTCGGCATCGCCGACTCAATGTTGAACGCGCCGAGGTGCCGTTATAGTGGAGTCCAGCAGAGTGGTGTATGGCCCCGGTGAGCGTGTCGCTGCGTGAAGCAGTGACGGTCATCGGGTGATCCTTCGAGTGATCTCTCACAACCGACTCGAAGAAGGACACCGCGATGACCGT
>JBFWNE010000028.1:0-59783 GCA_050251215.1 Candidatus Nanopelagicales bacterium | reverse complement strand
GGCCGACGCTTCGTTCGAAAGCCAACCGTCACCGGCAGCAGGCACTTCTCGAGACGACCCGCCAGGACCTCGGACGCTACGAGCACACGCTCAACGCCCGCCAGAACCATCCATCAGGCACATCTGCGCGCCGCTACAGGACGTGAACGTCGTACACGACAACCCGGACTTCGCCGCCGTCCTCGATCACGTAGGCCTCCAGAGTCAGGTCGCTTCGACCTTCCTCAGCGGTCCAGAGATCGACCACGACCCACCATGCGCCGGGTCGGTCTTGCACCGGGCTGCAGTCGGCCGTCGCCCACGCGGCCTCGGGGAGATCCACAAGGGTGCCGGGGTAGCGGTCGATCCAATGCGCAATCTGAGATGGACGTGAAGCGTGCACGGGGTCCAGGAGGCCGTCTCGGTTGAGCCCGTCGAAGTCTCGCGCGATCACCCGATGAACCACATCGGCAAACGCGTGGTGCCAACGCTCCGGCACCGGTATCTCGTCCACCCGCCGAACGCTAGCGGCACGTTGGGCCGCTACTCGTAAACCGCGGCGGCGCGCAGGGCGTCGGCCATGACTACCCACCCGTCGCTGGGTGCGTCACCGCCGGCCTGCTCGTAGTAGCCGTCCGAGTCGGCGAGCCAGCCAGCCATCGCCTCCAGATACTGCGGGACGGTCGCGTTCTCCCAGCCAGGCGGCGCCTCGCCACCCCACTGGTCGACCAGCTCGTGGAGAACTCGGATCACTTCTGAGCGGCCCTCTGCCATGTGGCGATCTTGCCTGAGGACCCGATGCCGAATGCCGGTTACTTCCTCTGTCTGTCTCCTCGGCGCGCCCTGACGTTCGCTCGGTGCGGCCCGGCCCTAGAAGAGGGCGGAGGCGAGGGCGGCGCGGGCGCGCGTGACGCGCGGGTCGTCGCCGACGAGGAGGAACAGCCCGAGCAGGTGGTCGCGCGCGGCGGCGCGCTCGTCGCCGGAGGTCCTGCGTACCAGGGCGATGATGCGGTCGAACGACTCGTCGACGCGGCCCGTGAGCAGCTCGATGTCGGCTGCGAGCGCCTGGGCCTCCAGGGATTCCGGGGCGGCGTCGGCGGCGGCGAAGGCCGCCTCGGGGTCGGCGCCGTCGGTACGGCGGAGCAGCGCGACCTGCGCGAGGCCGGCCTTGGCGTCGGCGTCGGCGGGGCTCTGGGCCAGGACCGCGTTGTACGCCGCCTCCGCGGCGTCCCAGTCGCCGTTCTCGATCGCGTCGTACGCCGCGTCGAAGCGCGGATCGCCGGCCGGCTCGTCGTCGAGCACGGCATCGGCGTCACCCTCCACCGCGCCGTCGTGGTCGATCCGGCCGGTGACGCCGTTGGCCTCGGCGACGCGCAGGAGCTCCTCGAGGTACTGACGCACCTGGGGCTCGGGCAGCGCACCCTGGAACAGCGGGACGGGCTGCCCCTTCACGATCGCGAAGACCGTGGGGATCGACTGCACCTGGAACGCCTGGCCGATGCGCGGGTTGGCATCGACGTCGACCTTGGCGAGCACCCAGGCGCCGTCGCCCTCGACAGCAAGCCGCTCGAGGATCGGCGACAGCAGCGTGCAGGGCTGGCACCACGTGGCCCAGAAGTCGACGACGACGGGCACGCGGAACGACAGGTCGACCACGGCCTGGAAGCCGGCCTCGTCGACGTCGAGCACGAGCGCCGACGCCGTGGGGGCTCCGCCCTGCTGGGCGAGCCGCTCCTCGGCCTTGGCCTGGGCTTCACGGGCGGCGGCGATGGCGGCGAGGTCGACGGCCCCGCGCAGCGGGACCCGGGCAGCGGGGTTCGGCGTACTCACCGGGGCATTCTCCTACGCGCCGGGGACGCCGGCCCGCGGGAGGGGTGCGGCTCAGAAGCCGGCGGTCCGCATCGTCATCTCGAGGGACTGCGACGCCACGATCCACCACGTGCCCAGCACGGCGGCAGCACCGCCGACGAGGCCGGCGACGGCGGGGGCGATCCAGGTACGGCGGGGAGCGGCGACGGCGGTCGCGGCAGGGACGACGTGCAGCGGGGCGGTGGTGGTGGCCATGGCGGCCTCCTCAGCTTGATGGATTATCACTACGCGTCGTATCGTATCGAATCATGCAGATCGCGTCCAGCCGCACCTGCGGCACCTGGCGTGGCAGGCTCCCCCTGATGAGCGCCACGACCGAGCAGGCCGCAGCCCCCGCGCGGGGCCGTCCCCGCTCGTCCGCGGCCGACGAGGCGATCCTCGACGCCACCCGCGACCTCCTGGCCGACAAGGGCTGGGCTGGGCTCTCGGTCGAAGCGGTGGCCGCCCGGGCCGGCGTCGCCAAGACGACCGTCTACCGCCGGTTCTCCTCCCGCTACGACCTCGCGGTCGCGGTCCTCGGAGAGGTCGTGGCCGGCACGACGGCCCAGGCTGCGACGGCCACCGACCCGCGCGAGCTGCTGCGCGCGGCGGTCCTGTCGTGCGCAGCCGCGTACCGCAGGCCCGCCGCCCGCGCGGCGATGCTGGCGGTGCTGGCCGAGGCCCAGCGCGACGAGGAGCTGCGCGCCCGCGTGAAGGAGCACATCGAGGAGCCGGGCCGACGCCTCGTGATCGACGGTGTGGCGCTCGCGCTCGAGCAGGGTCTCGGCAGCCCCGACGCCGCGGCGGCCGCGGCGGGCTCGGACCTCCTCTACGACCTCATCACCGGCACGGTGCTGCACCGCCTCGTGATCCGCGGCGAGGAGGCCGACGAGCTGTTCGTCGACCAGCTCGCGGACGCCGCGCTCGCTGTGCTCGGCGAACGCGCCTAGAGGAAGTACAGCCGCGAGAGCGGCACGCTCTCGACGGGGTCCATCGCGAGGCGCTCGCCGTCGAGGTGCACCGCTCCCCCGCGCGGATCCACCTCCACGGACGCCGATCCGCGATGCCCCACCATCGAGGCCAGCGTCACGTCGCGGCATCCGCGCACGGCCGCCCGGCGCCGTCGCGTCGGGAAGACGTCGCTGCCGGCGTCGACGGCCGCAGCGTTGGTGAAGACGACCGCGAGGTCGACCGCCGCTCCGCCGATGCCCCCGAACTGCGCGGCGATCTGGCGCGGCTCGGCGATGTCGATGACGGAGTTGGGGTCGCCGACCGTGCCCCAGGCGGGCAGGCCGGACTTCAGCACGAGGTAGGGCTTGGCGCCGAAGGCCGCCGGCGACCACAGCACGATGTCGGCCATGCGGCCCGGCTGCAGCGACCCGACCTCGTGCGAGAGCCCGTGCGCGAGCGCGGGGTTGATCGTCAGCTTGGCGAGGTAGCGCAGCACGCGCTCGTTGTCGTGCGGGCTGTCGTCGTCCGCGGGCTTGAGCACGGACGCCAGCTGGAAGGTACGGCGTACCGTCTCGCCGGCGCGGCCCATGCCCTGCGCGTCGCTGCTCGTGATGGGGATGACGCCGCGGTCGTGCAGCACGTTCTCCGCCGCCATCGTCGCGGCACGCACGCGGGCGCGGACGATGTCGGCGTCGCCCGGCAGGTCGGGCTTGAGCGCGTGCACCGTCATGATCATCGCGAAGTGCTCGGCCACGGCGTCGCGGCCGAACGGCAGCGTGGGGTTGGTCGACGACGCGAGCACGTGCGGCACGCCGGCGAGGCGCAGCACGTCCGGCGTGTGCCCGCCGCCGCACCCCTCCACGTGGTACGCGTGGAAGACCCGCCCGTCCGACACCGCGAGGGTGTCGCTCACCGACAGGCCCTCGTTGAGCCCGTCGGTGTGCACGGCCACCTGCACGTCGTGCTCCTCGGCCACCGTGAGGCACGTGTCGAGCGAGCGCAGGTGCGCGCCGGTGTCCTCGTGCACCTTGAAGCCGCACACCCCGGCCTCGATGCCCTCGAGCATCGTCCCGGTGCGCGACGCCGAGCCGCGCCCGAGCAGCCCGACGTTGATCGGGTACGCGTCGAAGGCGGCGTACGCCGTGCGCAGCGGCCCGGCCGCGTTGACGCCCACGCCCCAGAACGGCCCGAACTCCTGGCCGATCACGGTCGTGACGCCGCTCGCGAGCGCCGCCTCCATCACGCGCGGCGACAGCAGGTGCACGTGCGTGTCGACCGCGCCGGCCGTGGCGATGAGGCCCTCGCCGTTGATCACGACGGTGCCGGTGCCGACCACGATGTCGACGTCGTCGGTGGTGTCGGGGTTGCCGGCGCGCCCGACGCCGAGGATGCGGCCGTCGCGGATGCCGATGCTGGCGGTGCGGATGCCGAGGACGGCGTCGAGGACGAGGACGTTCGTGATGACCACGTCGCACGACGCGGCGGTGGTCACCGCGCGCAGGCCGATGCCGTCGCGCCCGGTCTTGCCGAAGCCGAGCAGGAACTCGTCGTCGTCCGGCTGGCTGTGCGCCTCGACCTGCACGACGAGGCCGGTGTCGCCGAGGCGCACGCGGTCGCCGGTGCGCGGGCCGTACGTCTCCGCGTGCGCCGCGGGGTTGAGCGTCATGCCTGCACCTCGTTCATTCCTGGGCCTCCGGGTGCTGCGCGAGGTGCCGGCGTACGGCGGCGACGGCGCCCTCGGGATCGCCGCCGTCGACCGCGGTGTCGAGGAACCCCGTGGCGCGCAGGAGGTCGAGCGCCCGCTCCTTCGCTCCGGGTGCGTCGAGCGGCCCGTCGACGAAGCCCGCGAATCCGATGGCGACGCGGTCGCCGCGGATCGGGACGAGCCGCACCCGCACCGTCTGCCCCGGCGGGAAGAGCGTGCTGCTGCCCGCGGCGACGTCGAGGTGCCGGCCGTACGCCGCAGCACGGTCGAAGGCCAGGCGCGGGTTGACCTCGAGGAAGTGGAAGTGGCTGGTGACGGTGATCGGGACGTCGGCGGTGTTGGCGACGTCGAGCTCGACGACGTCGAGCCGTGCGCTGCGCTCGACGTCCTGCGCGGGGTCCACGTCCGGATCCGCTGCGACCTCGACGGCTCCGGGTGCGGCGTCGCCGAGGTGGCCCCCGCCGATCGGGTCGGGCACGACGACGAGCCGCGTGCCGTCGTCGAACACCGCCTCGACCTTCACGTCGGCCAGCACGTCGGCCACGCCGGGTAGCACGTCGTCCGGCCCCAGCACCGAGCGGCCGATCTCCAGCGCGTCCTCGTGGCGCAGGCCGTCGCGCGCAGCCTCGGCGACGGCGTCGGCGATGAGCGCGGTCGCCTCCGGCACGTTGAGCTTCAGGCCGCGCGCCCGACGGGCCCGCGCGAGCTCGGCCACGGTGAACAGGAGCAGGCGGTCGCGCTCCGACGGTGTCAGCTGCACGCCGTCATCCTGGCAGCCCGTCCTCGAGTTACTGCCCAAATGCTCGCTGAGCCGGGCCGCTCAACGAGCATGTGGGCAGTAACTCGCAGCAGTTCTAGAGGGCGAGGCCGGCGACGAGGGTGTCGGCGGCGGCGTAGGGGTCGGTGCTGCCGGAGGCGACGTGGTCGGCGAGCACGTCGAGGCGCTGGTCGCCGCGCAGGTCGCCGATGCGGGTGCGCAGGAGGCCGAACGCGATGGCCTCGATCTCGGCCGCCGCCCGTGCGCGGCGGCGTACGGCGAGCTCGCCGGTGCGCTCGAGCCACGCCTGGTGCTCGAACAGCGCCTCCACGACCTCCTCGGCGCCCTCCCCCTTCGCGGCGACGGTCTTGAGCACCGGCGGCGTCCAGGGATCGGACGACGGACCGCTGCGCGGACCGGCCCCGAGGGTGAGCATGTGCCGCAGCTCGCGCAGGGTGGAGTCGGCGCCGTCGCGGTCGGCCTTGTTCACGACGAACAGGTCGCCGATCTCGAGGATGCCCGCCTTGGCGGCCTGCACGCCGTCGCCCATGCCGGGTGCGAGCAGCACCACCGTGGTGTCGGCAGCGCCGGCCACCTCGACCTCGCTCTGCCCGACGCCGACGGTCTCCACGAGCACGACGTCGCAGCCGGCCGCGTCGAGCACCCGCACGGCCTGCGGCGTGGCCCACGACAGGCCGCCGAGGTGGCCGCGCGAGGCCATCGACCGGATGAACACCTGCGGGTCGGTCGCGTGCTCCTGCATCCGTACACGGTCGCCGAGGAGCGCGCCGCCGGAGAACGGCGACGACGGGTCCACCGCGAGCACCCCGACCCGCAGATCCCGTGCGCGCAGGCGCGTGACGATCGCGGACGTCGACGTCGACTTGCCCACTCCGGGCGCACCCGTGAGGCCGATGACGTGCGCGCGGCCGGCGTACGGCGCGAGCGCGGCCGCCACCTCCCGCAGCAGCGGCGAGGAGTCCTCGACGAACGAGATCAGCCGCGCGACCGCGCGAGGCTGGCCCTCGCGCGCCCGCGCGACGAGATCGTCGACGTCGACAGCCACCGGTGGATCAGGCCGTGGGCACGCGCACGATCAGGGCATCGCCCTGGCCGCCGCCGCCGCACAGGGCGGCCGCACCCACACCGCCGCCGCGGCGCTTGAGCTCGAGGGCGAGGTGCAGCACCACGCGCGCGCCGCTCATGCCGACGGGGTGGCCGAGCGCGATCGCACCGCCGTTGACGTTGACCTTCTCCGGGTCGACGCCGAGCTTGGCGGTCGAGGCGAGGCCCACGGCCGCGAACGCCTCGTTGATCTCGACGAGGTCGAGGTCGGACACCTCGAGGTCCTCGCGAGCGAGGGCCTTGAGGATCGCGTTGGCGGGCTGCTCCTGCAGCGAGGCGTCAGGACCGGCGACCACGCCGTGCGCGCCGATCTCGGCGAGCCACGTGAGGCCGAGCGACTCCGCCTTCTCCTTGCTCATCACCACGACGGCCGCGGCGCCGTCGGAGATCTGCGACGCCGAGCCCGCGGTGATGGTGCCGTCCTTCGCGAACGCCGGGCGCAGCTTGCCCAGCGACTCCGCGGTGGTCTCGGGGCGGATGCCCTCGTCGTCGGCGAACACGATCGGGTCGCCCTTACGCGTCGGGATCTCGACCGGCACGATCTCCTCGGCGAAGACGCCGTTCTTCTGCGCGATAGCCGCGAGCTGGTGCGAGCGCGCGGAGAACTCGTCCTGGGCCTCGCGCGTGATGAACGGGTACTTCGCGTTGTGGTTCTCGGTCGAGATGCCCATGGCCACCTGGTCGAACGCACAGGTGAGCGCGTCGAACGCCATCGAGTCGACGAGGCTGACGTCGCCGTACTTGAAGCCCTCGCGGCTCTTGGGGAGCACGTGCGGCGCGTTGGTCATCGACTCCATGCCGCCCGCCACGACGATCTCGAACTCGCCGGCGCGGATGAGCTGGTCGGCCAGCGCGATCGCGTCGAGGCCCGACAGGCAGACCTTGTTGATGGTGAGCGCGGGCACGTCCATCGGGATGCCGGCCTTCACCGCGGCCTGGCGCGCGGTGATCTGGCCCGCCCCGGCCTGGATGACCTGGCCCATGATCACGTAGTCGACCTGGTCGGGCGCGACCCCGGCGCGCTCGAGCGCGCCCTTGATCGCGACGCCGCCGAGGTCGGCGCCGCTGAAGTCCTTGAGCGAGCCGAGCAGGCGGCCCATCGGCGTACGTGCGCCTGCGACGATGACGTTCACCACGTCGAACTCCTGACCTTCTGTCGGACACCGGTACCTGGGCTTGCCACGATAGACCCGTGAGTACCCCCACCCCCGCAGAGGCCCTGGGCCCCGTGGTCGTCGCGATCGACCACGTCGGGTTCGCCGTACGAGACCTCGACGAGGCGGTCGCCTTCTACGGCCGCGCGTTCGGCCTCCCGCTCCTGCACGAGGAGGTGAACGAGGAGCAGGGCGTCCGCGAGGCCATGGTCGGCATCGGCGACGCCGCCATCCAGCTGCTCGCGCCGCTGCGCCCGGACTCGCCGATCGGCAAGTTCCTCGAGCGCAACGGCGAGGGGATCCAGCAGGTGGCGTTCCGGGTGTCGGACATCGACGTCGCGGCCGACCGCCTGCGCGCCGCCGGCCTCCGCCTGCTGTACGACGTGCCCAAGCGCGGCACGGCGGACTCCCGCGTGAACTTCGTGCACCCGAAGGACTGCGGCGGCGTGCTCGTCGAGCTCGTCGAACCCGCCGCCGACGCGCACCACTGATCCGCTGCAACCGGTTGCCGCTTCAACCGGTCGCACCTCCCTGACCGCGCCGGTACACGGCCTGGTTAGCGTCTGATCACGGACGCGACCGGCGCGTACCGACGACCTGCTCCTCGGGAGCAGTACGCCGACCCTGGAGGCCGACGTGAAGCAGATCCTCGACACCATCCTGTCCGGCACGGCGACCGCGGAGGACTTCGCGGCGCTCGAGATCCCGGAGTCGTACCGCGGCATCACCGTCCACAAGGACGAGCAGGAGATGTTCGCCGGGAAGACCACGTGGGAGAAGGACCCCCGCGAGTCGCTGCACCTCGACGACGTACCGGTGCCCGAGCTCGGCCCGGGCGAGGCGCTGGTCGCGGTCATGGCGAGCGCGGTCAACTTCAACACCGTCTGGTCCTCGATCTTCGAGCCGGTCTCGACCTTCGGCTACCTCGAGCGCTACGGCCGCACCAACCCGCTCGCCAAGCGGCACGACCTGCCGTACCACGTCATCGGCTCCGACCTCGCAGGCGTCGTCCTGCGCACCGGCCCCGGCGTCCACACGTGGAACCCGGGCGACGAGGTCGTCGCGCACTGCCTCTCGGTCGAGCTCGAGAGCCCGCTCGGCCACAACGACACGATGCTCGACCCCGAGCAGCGGATCTGGGGCTACGAGACCAACTTCGGCGGCCTGGCCGAGCTCGCGATCGTCAAGGCCAACCAGCTGCTGCACAAGCCCACCCACCTCACATGGGAGGAGGCGGCGAGCCCCGGCCTCGTGAACTCCACGGCGTACCGCCAGCTCGTGTCGCAGAACGGCGCCGGCATGAAGCAGGGCGACACCGTCCTCATCTGGGGGGCGTCCGGCGGTCTCGGCTCGTACGCCACGCAGATGGCGCTCAACGGCGGCGCCACGCCGATCTGCGTCGTCTCGAGCGAGGACAAGGCCGACATCTGCCGGTCGATGGGCGCGGAGCTGATCATCGACCGCAAGGCAGAGGGCTACCGTTTCTGGAAGGACGAGAGCACCCAGGACCCGAAGGAGTGGCGCCGTCTCGGCAGCCGCATCCGCGAGCTCACCGGCGGCGACGACGTCGACATCGTCTTCGAGCACCCGGGCCGGGAGACCTTCGGCGCCTCGGTGTACGTCGCGCGCAAGGGCGGCACGATCGTCACCTGCGCCTCGACCTCGGGCTACCTGCACGAGTACGACAACCGGTTCCTCTGGATGAACCTCAAGCGCATCGTCGGCTCGCACTTCGCGAACTACCGCGAGGCGTGGGAGGCCAACCGCCTCATCCAGCGCGGCAAGATCCACCCGACGCTGTCCAAGACCTACAGCCTCGCGGACACCGGCCAGGCGGCGTTCGACGTCCACCGCAACCTGCACCAGGGCAAGGTCGGCGTGCTGTGCCTCGCCCCGGAGGAGGGCCTCGGCGTCCGCGACGCCGAGCTCCGCGCCAAGCACCTCCCCGAGATCAACCGCTTCCGCAACCTCTAGGCAGCACGGTCTCAGGTCGCTTGGGGCAGGCGCTCGACGTCCTTCAGGAAGGCGATGATCGCGGCCGCGGTCTCCTCGGGCGCCTCGACGGCGGCGAGATGCCCGCAGCCGGGGATCTCGACGAACCGGGCGTCGCGCATGGCCTCGACCATGAGGTCCTGCTCGGCGCGCGGCGAGAGCGTGTCCTCCGCGCCCCACAGGACGAGGCCGGGGACGGCGAGCGACGCGAGATCGGCCAGGGAGTCGGGGCGGGCGGCCATCGCGCGCTGCGCGACCGCGACGCCGACCGGGTCGGCCTCGTGGATCCAGCCGCGCACGCGCTCCACGACCTCGGGCCGGATCTCGTGCGTGGTGGCACCGAGGAGGTTGGGGAGCATCGCGCGGGCGAGCGCCTCGGTGGAGCCGGCCTCGAGCACCTGGTCGGCCACCCGCAGGCGGTTGGCGCGCGCCTCGTCGCCGTCGGCGGTGGCCTTGGTGTCGACGAGGGCGATGCCCGCGATGCGCGAGGGGTCCTGCCGCACGATCTCCATGGCGACGTAGCCGCCGAGCGACAGGCCGCAGACCACGACGTTCGACAGCCCGATCTGGTCGAGGATGCTCAGCACCCCGCGGGCCTGCGCGGCGAGGGTCGGGGTGTCCTCGAGGTCGTCCTCGTCGAGGCGCGACTCGCCGAAGCCGAGCAGGTCGGGCACGACGACGTCCCAGCCCGTCTCCGCGATGGGGCCGACGACGTCGTCCCACATCCGCTTGTCGAGCGGGAACGCGTGCAGCAGGACGACAGCAGGAGCCATGCGGTGAACCTACGACATCCCGGTCAGGGCATGGCCGAGAGGCCGCCGTCGACGACCAGCGCCTGGCCGGTCATGAACGACGACGCGTCCGATGCGAGGAACACGGCCGGGTCGGCGATCTCGTGCGCGGCGCCCCAGCGGGCCATCGGCACCCGGGCCAGCGTGCCCTTCTCGGCGTCCTCGTTGGCCCGCAGGAAGTCGGTGAGGTCGGTCTCGATCCAGCCGGGCACGAGGGCGTTGACGCGTACGCCGGCCCAGGCGGTCTCCAGCGCGACCGACTGCGTCAGGGACAGCAGTGCGGCCTTGGCCGCGCCGTAGTGGCTCATCATCGGGGCGCCCCGCAGGCCGGCCACCGACGCGATGTTGATGACCACGCCGCTGTGCCGCTCCAAGAAGTGGGGCAGCGCCGCCTGCAGCACGTGCACGACGGAGTCGAGGTTGAGCCGCAGCGTCTTCTCCCAGCCCGAGAACCGCATGCCCGCGAGCGGCATCGAGAACGAGTTGCCGCCGGCGTTGTTGACAAGGATGTCGATGTGCCCGAGCTCGGCGATCGCGCGGGCGACCGAGGCCTGCACGGCCTCGATGTCGGTCACATCGCAGGGCAGCACGACGGCACGACGGCCGTGCGCCTGCACGGCGGCCGCGACGTCCGCGAGCTTCTCCGCGTCCCGGGCGAGGAGGGCCACGTCGGCGCCGGCCTCGGCGTACGCCTCGGCGATCGCCCGTCCGATCCCGCGCGAGGCGCCGGTCACGAGCGCAGTCTTGCCGTCGAGCCGGAAGCTGCTCACAGGTCGCTCCATCTCTCCATCGGGCCGTTCCAGTCGTAGTCGATCGGCGGCCCACCCGGCACCAGCCGCTCGACGAGTGCGTCGTGCACGATCCTGACGTACTTCTCCCCCACCCACAGGTGCTTCGCGCCCTCGACCCCGACCACCTCGGCCTGCGGGACGCGCGCGAACCGCTCGCGCGCCTCGTCCGGGCGGAGGTAGTCGTCGAGCTCCGGCACGAGGCACGTCACGGGCCTGCCCGACATCGCCCACTGGTCCAGGTCGTCGTCGGTCGAGAACCGCAGCGGAGGCGAGATGAGGAAGGCGCCGAGCACCGGGTCGGTGTTGCCGTGCTTGAGCACGACGTCGGTGCCGAACGACCACCCGACCAGCCAGGGGTCGGGCAGGCCTCGGTGGATGGTCTCCAGCACCGCGGCCACGAGGTCCTTGCCCTCGCCCTCGCCCGAGTCGAAGGCGCCCTCGCTCGTCCCGGCAGGGCTCGTCGTGCCGCGGGTGTTGAACCGCAGCACCGCGATCCCCGCGAGCGCGGGCAGCCGCCAGGCGGCCTTGCGGTAGAGGTGGCTGTCCATGAACCCGCCGTGGGTCGGCAGCGGGTGCAGGCACACCATCGTGGCGACGGGGTCGCGGTCCTCCGGGAGCGCGAGCTCGCCGACGAGGCGCAGGCCGTCCGACGTGGTCAGCGTCAGCGGCTCGCGCCGGGCGGGCAGCACGCTGCCCGCGATGATCTCGGCCATCGGGCTCCTCTGCTCAGTACCGCGGTGCGCGGCCGCGCCCGGGGCCGCGGCGCGTGCGCGCCTCCCAGCACGGCGTGTGCCAGTGCCGCCTGTGCTCCTCGCCGGACGCCGTGCCCGCGGGCCAGGCGACGACGTGCGGCGTGCCGGGGCGCACCTCGTGGTCGCAGCCCGGGCAGCGGTACGTCTTGGTCGCCGACGCGCCGCTGATGCGCCGCACGTGCCAGTCTCCGTCGTCGTGCTCCTCGACCTGCTGCAGGTCGCCGCGCAGCGGACGCGGCGGCTCGTCCGCCCTGCGCCTGTTCTGCCTGCCCACACCATCCACCTTAGGTGGCGCACGGACGTGCTCGTGTAGACGCAGTGCCCCTCGCCGCCGGTCTTGCGGGACGGCGACGGCCCGACGCAGGAGGGCCCGAGACGGCCCGCCCGGCGAGGGGTGCCCGACGCGAGGGAGCGAGGGACGAGCGACCGAGCCTGGAGGGCCCGTATTTCAGTCGTAGGTGCGGAAGCCGCGGCCGGTCTTGCGGCCCAGGTAGCCGGCGGTCACGAGGTGCTCGAGGCGCGGCGCCGGCGCGAAGCCCGGCTCGCGGAACTCGAGGTACAGCGTGCGCTGGATGGCGAGCGACACGTCGAGGCCGACCACGTCGAGGAGCTCGAACGGGCCCATCGGGTAGCCGCAGCCCGTCTTCATCGCGGTGTCGATGTCGTCCGCCGAGGCGTAGTTGGCCTCGAGCATGCGCACGGCGTCGTTGAGGTACGGGAACAGCAGCGCGTTGACGATGAAGCCGGCGCGGTCGCCGCAGGTCACCGGGTGCTTGCCGATCCGCTTGCAGAGGTCGACCGCCGTGGCCACGACGTCGGAGGCCGTCGCGACGGTCGAGACCACCTCGACGAGCTTCATGATCGGCGCGGGGTTGAAGAAGTGCAGGCCCACGACGTCCTGCGGGTACTTCGTCACTGCCGCGAGGTCGACCACGGACAGGCTCGACGTGGTGGTCGCGAGGATCGCGCCCGGCTTGCAGATCTCGTCGAGCGCCTCGAAGAGCACGGTCTTGACCGCGAGGTCCTCGACGACCGCCTCGACCACGAGGTCGACGTCGGCGAGGTCGTCGAGCTGCGTCGTGCCCGACACGATCGCGAGGGCGGCGTCGCGCGCCTCCTGCGTGAGCTTGCCGCGGGCCACGCCCTTGTCGAGCGACCGCTCGAGGTTGGTGCGGACGCGCGCGACCTTGTCGTCGCCGCGGGCGACGTACAGCACCGGGATCCCGGCCTTGGCGAACACCTCGATGATGCCGGTTGCCATCGTGCCGGAGCCCACGACGCCGACCTTGTCGACCGGGCGCAGCGGGGTCTCGGAGTCGCCGCCGTCGGCCGGGGTCAGCGCATCGGCGACCACGACGGGCGAGTTGGGCGCCTCGTAGGTGTAGAAGCCGCGGCCGGTCTTGCGGCCCCGCAGGCCCGCGGTGACCATCTGCTTGAGCGCGGGGCTGGGCGCGTGCAGGCGGTCGCGGCCCTGCTTGTACATCGTGTCGAGGATCTCGTACGCCGTGTCCAGGCCGATCAGATCGAGCAGCGCCAGCGGCCCCATCGGGAGGCCGCAGCCCAGCTTCATCGACGCGTCGATGTCCTCGCGCGTCGCGTACTTCGTCTCGAACATCGACACGGCGTGGTTGAGGTAGCCGAATAGCAGCGCGTTGGCGATGAAGCCGGCCTTGTCGTCGACCACGACGGGGAGCTTGCCAAGGGCCGTCGCGACGGCCTCGACGTCCTCCACCACCCCGGGGTCGGACACGACCGTGCGCACGACCTCGACGAACTTCAGCACTGGCGCGGGGTTGAAGAAGTGCATGCCGACGACCTGCGCCGGGCGCCCCGTCGCCACTGCGATGTCGGTGACCGAGAGCGACGACGTGTTCGTCGCGAGCACGGCGTCCGGGCCCACGATGGTGTCGAGCTGCTCGAAGATCGAGCGCTTGAGGTCGAGGCTCTCGCTGACCGCCTCCACGACGAGGTCGCGGTCGGCGAGCTCGGACAGCTCGGTGACGAAGCGGATCCGGCCGAGGGTGGCCGAGCGCTCCTCCTCGGTCAGCTTGCCGCGGGAGACCGCGCGCGCCGTGGAGCCCTCGACGTGGTCTCGGCCGCGCTCGACCGCCGCCTCGTTGGCGTCGACGCCGATGACGTCGTACCCGTTGGCGGCGAACACCTCCGCGATGCCGGCACCCATGGTGCCGAGGCCGACGACGCCGATCTTGCGGATGTCACGCGACATGGACGATCTCCTCGTTCGCTGCCCAGCTGGGTACGCCGGGGCCGAGGGACCGCGGCGGCGGGGTCGGGCCCATCGTGGCACCCGGACGTACCGGGAGGAGCGCCCGGGTCCGCCCACCCCGGGGGCCTCGCCCCGCCGCGCGAGGCACTACCGTGCAGCGGGTGCGCCTCGTCATCGCCACGTGCTCCGTCGACTACGCGGGCCGTCTCACCGCCCACCTCCCGAGCGCCATGCGGCTGCTCCTGGTGAAGGCCGACGGCTCGGTGCTCGTGCACTCCGACGGCGGGTCGTACAAGCCGCTGAACTGGATGAGCCCGCCGTGCTCCCTGGCCGTCGACGAGGCCGACGACGGCACCGGGACCTGGACGGTCACCAACAAGGCCGGCGAGAAGCTCGTGATCACGATCGAGGCCGTGCACCACGACACCGAGCACGTGCTCGGCCAGGATCCGGGCCTGGTCAAGGACGGGGTCGAGGCCCACCTGCAGGCCCTGCTCGCCGCGCAGATCGAGACCCTCGGCGAGGGCTGGCGGCTCGTGCGGCGGGAGTATCCGACCGCCATCGGCCCCGTCGACATCATGGCGCGGGACGCCGACGGCCTCGCCGTCGCGATCGAGATCAAGCGGCGCGGGGAGATCGACGGCGTCGAGCAGCTCACCCGCTACCTCGAGCTCCTGAACCGCGACCCCCTGCTCGCCCCGGTGCGCGGCATCTTCGCCGCGCAGGAGATCAAGCCGCAGGCCAAGGTGCTGGCCGCCGACCGAGGCATCGAGTGCGTGGTGCTCGACTACGACGCCCTGCGCGGCCTCGACGACGTCGACTCGCGCCTGTTCTGAGCGCGCCCGGCGTACGCCGGTATCCACCGGTCGGTGGAGGCAGGAAGCAGTCGGCGGTTCGCTGCATCGTGGCGCCCGCCTGCGGGAGGGTGGACCCATGACAACGACGACCACCACCGGATCCCTGGTCGTGCCGGTCCCCGACGGCGCCGACGTCGCCGTGCGCGTCCGCGGCCTGACCCGCGCGTACGGCGAGACCCGCGCGTGCGACGGCGTCGACCTCGACGTCGTGCGCGGCGAGGTGCTCGCGCTGCTCGGCCCGAACGGCGCCGGCAAGACCACCACCACCGAGATCCTCGAGGGCTACCGCCACCGCGACGGCGGCGAGGTGTCCGTGCTGGGACACGACCCCGCGAAGACCGATCCCCTCTGGCGGAGCCGGCTCGGCATCGTGCTGCAGACCGCCGCCGACCTCGGCGACCTCACGGTCGAGGAGTCGGTGCGCCACTTCGCCGGCTACTACCCGCGCCCGCGCGACGTGGACGAGGTGATCGAGTGGGTCGGGCTCACCGAGAAGCGCAGGACGCGCGGCAGCAACCTGTCGGGCGGCCAGCGCCGCCGCCTCGACGTCGCGCTCGGCATCATCGGCCGGCCCGAGCTGCTGTTCCTCGACGAGCCGACCACCGGATTCGACCCGGAGGCCCGGCGCGAGTTCTGGGGCCTCATCGCAGGTCTCAAGGACGAGGGCACGACGATCCTGCTCACCACGCACTACCTCGACGAGGCCGAGGTGCTGGCCGACCGTGTGGCCGTCATCGCGCGCGGCCGCGTCATCGCCTGCGACATCCCCTCCCGCCTCGGCGGCCGCGACGAGTCGCACGCCACCGTCACGTGGAAGGAGGGCGAGGAGGTGCGCACCGAGCAGACCACCGAGCCCACCCGCCTGGTGGCCGAGCTCTCCGCCCGCCTCGGCGGCGAGGTGCCCGGCCTCGCGATCCACCGCCCGAGCCTCGAGGACGTGTACCTCTCGCTCATCGGCCACGACAACGGAGACGCATCATGAGCGCCACCCTCGACCAGCCGGCCGCAGCAGCGCCGCTCGCCCCTCCCGGGGCCCTCAGCCTCGGCCGCCGCCGCATCGCCATCGAGCTGAAGTCGTTCTTCCGCGACAAGAACTCCGCGGTCTGGAACTTCGCCCTGCCGATGCTGCTGATGATCATCTTCGGCTCGGTGTTCGGGGGGCAGACCCTCGGCCCGACCGGCATCACGTTCGCGCAGTACTTCGTCGCGGGCATGATCGCCTCCGGCGTGCTCTACACGAGCTTCCAGAACCTCGCGATCGCCATCCCGATGGAACGCGACGACGGCACGCTGAAGCGGATCCAGGGCACGCCCATGCCGAAGATCTCGTACTTCATCGGCAAGATCGGCCTCGTCTTCGTCGCGTACGCCGCTCAGGTCACGCTGCTGATCCTCATCGGGTACCTCTTCTACGACATCGAGCTCCCGAGCGGCGGACAGTGGTTCACGTTCGCGTGGGTGTCGGTCCTCGGCCTGGTGTCGTGCACGCTGCTCGGCATCGCGTTCAGCGTGGTGCCGAAGAACGCCAAGGGTGCCTCGGCCGTGGTGAGCCCCATCGTGCTCGTGCTGCAGTTCACCTCCGGTGTCTTCTTCCTCTTCCAGAACCTGCCGTCGTGGATGCAGCAGTTCGCCTCGCTGTTCCCGCTCAAGTGGCTGACCCAGGCCATGCGCAGCGTGTTCCTGCCCGACTCGGCCGCCGCGCTCGAGGTGACCGGCTCGTTCGAGCTGGGCAAGTGCGCGGCCGTCCTCATCGCCTGGACCATCGGCGGCCTCGTGCTCAGCATGGTCTTCTTCCGCTGGAACAAGCGGGGCGAGAACTGATCGGCATGGCAGGCACCGAGGAGCGCGACTTCGCCGAGCGGACCCTGGTCGGCTGGCACGTGCTCTTCGGTGCCATGTCGCTGGCGACCGTCGTGCTCACGGCGGTCAACGGCAACCTCGCGTACGTGCTGCCGCTCGTGCTGTTGCTCGACGCCGCGTACGTGCTCGTGTGGTTCCCCCGCGAGGGGTGCGCGTCCCTGAAGCGGTCAGTCCCGTTCCTGATCGTGGCCTGCGTCGTCCTCGCACTCATCACCTACCGCGACCCGGCCGGCCTGGTCATCCTGTTCGGCCTGTACCCGATCGGCTTCGTCGTCTTCGAGCGGCGCGGGGCCATCATCGCGACGGTCGCGATAACGCTGACCTTCACGACGATGCTCGCCGCACGCGACGGGTTCAGCCGCGATTCCGTGCTGCTCAGCGGGTTCACCGCCGTCGGCAACATCGTGTTCGCCCTCGTCATCGGCTTGTTCATCGACGGCATCGTGCGGGAGAGCCGTGCCCGGAAGGCGCTGCTCGAACAGCTCCAGTCGACGCAGAGCGAGCTCGCCGCGCTCGAGCGCGAGGCCGGAGCCGCGGCGGAGCGGGAGCGGCTCGCGCGCGACATCCACGACACGCTCGCCCAGGGGTTCACCAGCATCGTGATGCTGTCCCAGGCCGGCGAGGCCGCGGCCGCCGACGGGCGGGGCGCGGAGGCGGCGGCACGGCTGCGCCAGATCCAGGAGACCGCGCGCGAGGGCCTCGCCGAGGCGCGCGCCCTCGTCGGGTCGATGACGCCGCCGGCGCTCGAGGGCGACGGGCTCCCGGATGCGCTCGCGCGGCTCGTCGACCGGTTCGGCCGCGACACCGGCGTGCACGCGTCCTTCCGGCTCGACGGCGAGCCCGGCCAGCTGTCGGCGACGTCCGACGTCGTGGCCCTGCGCGCGACGCAGGAGGCGCTGGCGAACGTCCGCAAGCACGCGGGGGCCACCCGCGTCGACGTGGTGCTGAGGTACGACGAGGACGGCGCCCTGGTGTCGGTCAGCGACGACGGAGCCGGGTTCGATCCCGCGGCACCGCGCCCGGGCTACGGCCTGGACGGGCTCGCCCAGCGCGTGGAGTCGGTCGGCGGCCTGTCGTCGGTGGAGTCGTCCCCCGGCGAGGGGACCCGTGTGAGGGTGAGGGTGCCGTGATCCGCGTGCTGGTCGTCGACGACCATCCCGTCGTCCGCAGCGGCCTGGTCGGCCTGCTGGGCAGCGAGCCCGACCTCGAGGTGGTCGGCGAGGCCGGGGACGGCCGCGAGGGCGTCGACCTCGCGGCGACCCTGACGCCGGACGTCGTGCTCATGGACCTGCGGATGCCCGTGCTCGACGGCGCGTCCGCGACGGCGGAGATCACGGCTGCGGGCACGGCGCGGGTGCTGGTGCTCACGACGTACGACACCGACGGCGACATCCTGCGCGCCGTCGAGGCGGGCGCCACCGGCTACCTGCTCAAGGACACCCCGCGCGACCAGCTCCTCGCGGCGGTACGGGCCGCCGCGCGCGGCGAGACCGTGCTCGCTCCCCCGCTCGCCGCCAAGCTCATGCGGCAGGTGCGCGGCGGAGACCAGCTCACCCCGCGCGAGCTCGAGGTTCTCGCGCTGGTGGCCCGTGGCATGTCCAACCCCGACATCGCGCGCGAGCTGTTCATCGGCGAGGCGACGGTGAAGTCGCATCTGCTGCATGTGTTCGACAAGCTCGGCGTCTCGGACCGCACTGCGGCCGTCACCCGCGCGCTCGAGCGCGGCCTGCTGCGCTCACCCGGCCGCTGAGGCCACCGGCGCGCCGTGCCTGCTGCGCAGGTCGTAGTAGAGCAGCGTGAGGCCGATGGACGCCGCGGGCACGAGCACCGCGGCGATGGCGAGCGCGACCAGGTTGGTCGCCCAGAACGGCCAGCCGGTGATGAGGAGCACGATCGCGCCGATGCTGCCCGGCAGCGAGAAAGCGAGCCACACGAGGAACGCGCCCAGCAGAGCCGCGCGGATCCGGTGACCCTTGGTGATCTGCGCGCTGCGGCTCAGGCCTTTGCGCACGCCCTCGTCCTCGAGCTCGGTCGCGGGCAGCGCCACGGCCCACCGCGCCAGCAGGTAGAGCGCCACGGGCAGCAGCCACCACGTCGTCGCGAGCAGGGAGACCACGACGTACGCGATGATCGCGACGACCCAGCCGCCCGGGTGCACCAGCACGCGCCGGAACGCCTCAGGTCCGGAGATCTCCTTCCCCTGGGCGAGCGCGTCGACGATCTCGACCGTGGTGGCCATCGCGAAGGCGACGACCGGGAGCAGCAGGAGCGACACGATCACCGTGATCACCGCGCCGGCCACCTGGTCGCCGAGGCCGTTGACGTCGGTGAGCGTCCCGCCGGGCCTCGCCCGCAGGAGGATGCGCCCGACCAGCAGGTTGAGCGCGACCGACCCCATCACGATGAGGCCGGGCACCCAGAACGCACCGGGCCGCTTGCGCATGAGGTCGAGCGACGCGACCGCGATCTGCCCGGCCTTGCGCTGGCGGTCGAGGGTCGGGTCGTCGTCGTTGAAGAAGTCGGTGCGGGCGGCGATGAAGGCCAGCAGCATGATCAGGCCGACGATGACGCCGATGACGATGCCCGGCGAGTTGAGCAGGTCGATGAACAGCAGCGAGCCCGCCTCGGTGAGCGAGCAGAAGCCGGTGACAGCCGGACCGCCGACGGCCGGCAGCGGCACGGCGTCCGGCCGCCCCTCCTCCACCTGCCACTGGACCGGCGATGCCCACTGCGTCTTGGTGTTCGGCCCGGTCGGCCCGTTGTTGAACGACGGAGCCTTCTGCCCCCAGCGCCCGGTGAACGACAGCCACGCGAACTCGCCGGTGGCCTGCTCGGGCAGCAGCACCACCTCGGGCCGCACCTCAACGCCCATCGCGCGCGTGTCGTCGCACCCGAACCCCGCCGCGGCGCTCTTGCCGAACCACTGCGCCTGCGAGTAGTACGCCGCGTGCGATCCCTGGCCGGGGTAGACGGCGATGTGGTCGCCGTCGCGGTGCACCTTCGCGTCCGTCCACTGCGCGACCTCGGAGCCCTCGTGCTGGGCGAACGCCGTGCTCTCCGGCTCGACGGCGAGAGCCTGCTGCGCGGTGCTGGCCGGGAAGACGAGCTGGATCATCTCCCAGTCGCCCTCGTGCTTGTCGTTCCAGTCGTTGTAGACCCAGAACAGCCAGTACTGCAGCACGAGCGTGTCGGGGGCGCTCGGGTCGGTCGTGACCCGGGCGTAGACGGTCGAGGGCTTGCCCGCCGCGGCCTCGCGGAACCAGCGGTCGTAGTCGCAGCCCGGGTCGAGCGGGTTGCCCGGCAGGTCGAGGTACCAACCCTCGCCCTTGCCCGCGAGGTCCCGCGCCGTGGGGGCGTCGTACGACGTGCCATCGGGCCCGATGAGCCTGACGTCGGGGTTGCCGAGCACGGTCTCGACGGCGGTCGGCAGGTAGGGCTCGCCCGGCTGGCACGCCCCGCTCTGCTCGCGCACGACGACGATCGGCGCGTACTTCTGCGCGAGCTGAAGTGCGGCATCGTCCGCGGCGTACGCCGGCTGCGCCCCGACCGCGCCGGCCAGGGCGACGAGCGCGGCGACCGCGCAGCTGAGCGCGGCCGCGACGGCACGACGATGCATGGCTCCCCTCCCGCCCCCGTGCAGGACGAGTCTGCCGCGCCGCGCGCCGATCCCGTCGTACCTTCGCGGGAGTCGTCCGCAAGCGCACAGCACGCGTCACGTCGACTCGTGACCGTCGAGCAGGCTAGGGTCCGCTGAGGTGCTGGCCGTCGGGGGATGGCCAGACAGACGACGGGGGCGGCACGTGCTTCGGGGGGAACGCGGGCTGCGGCCTGCCATGCATCGTGGACGAGGCTTCGCACCGCGCATCCCGAGGCAGGCACGCTCGGCACGCATGCTGGCGATCCTCGCGGCGGCGTCAGCGCTGACTATGGCCCTCCCGCTTGTACCAGCCACCGCGGTGTCAGGCACCGCGCTGCCGACGGAGACCGCGGACGTGGTGATCGTCGGCGCCGGCACCTCCGGCATCGGCGCGGCCCTGTCCGCGCGCAAGGCGGGCGCCGCGCGGGTCGTCCTCCTGGAGGAGACGGACTACATCGGCGGCCAGATCGCTGCGGGTGTCGGCACCATCGACGAGGGCGGCGACGACCGCTTCGAGCAGAGGGCCGACGGGGTCTGGGGCATCATCGTCCGGCGGCTCGAGGCCGAGTACTCACGGGTTGGCTGGCCGCACACCTCCACCTGCTATCGGGCCACCTACGCGGGCAACCGGATGTGCGTCGCCCCTTCGGTCGCTCGTCGCGTGTACTCGCAGCTGCTGGACGAGGCGGGTGTCGTGCTGCGGGTCAACGTCCAGGCACGGGCAGAGGTCGCCGATGGGGTGATCACCGGCGTCGTCTGGACCACCACTGCGGGCCCGAAGGACTCTGGCCGGATCGCAACCTCCGTCGTCGTGGACGCCACCGAGTACGGCGACGTCCTCGCGGCCGCTGGCGCCCGGTACCGCTCCGGGAACGGCATGGGGAACACCCCTGGCGCGTCTCCGGGCGGCCATGTCCAGCCCATCACGTACGCCGCCACTGCGCGTGCCTACGCGGCTGGGGAGTTGCCCGACGAGCTGAATCTGGCAGGCAAGCCGTTCCCCGTGCCGGTCGGCGATCCGGATCCGGACGCAACGCAGGCGGCCGTCCTGCGGTTCTTCTCCCTCAACATCACGGCACAGGGTTCGGGCAGCGGGAGCAGGCCATGGAGCGCGCTGAGGCACGTGCAGTACAGGGGGCTGCCCGAGATCGGTACAGCTCCCTACCTGTCCATCCAGGACACCAGGATCCGGCGTACGGCGCTGAACTTCGCCAACGACTACCCACAGCCGCAGATCGGCGACCTCGACGGCGGATACCTCCCCGCCCGCTACCTCGAGGACTCCGACTACCGACGGATCATCAACTGCCAGGCCAAACTCCGTACGATCCAGCTGGTCTGGTACATGCAGAACGTCCTCGGCCAGCCGGAGTGGTCCGTGGCCGACGACGAGGGCTACGACACCGAGTACAACAGGGCGCACGCGTGCGCCGGCATCGTCGTGCCCACCGAGTACGCGGCGTTCGAGGCCGCGATGCCCCTGCGGCCCTATGTCCGGGAGAGCCGCCGGGGAGTCGGATCGACGATCGTGACCGCCAGGACCATCCGGAGGGTCACGACCAACGAGCCGACCACCGGCCCGTTCGGCATCACCAACCCCGTCGCGGCCGCCACGCAGCCGGCGGACACCATCGCCGTCGGGTACTACGTCTCGGATCTGCATGGCACCAAGACCGACGGCGACCTCGAGCTCGACCTCGAGACTCTGGCGGATACGAAGACCGACAAGCCGGGGGTCCTCCCCCTGGGTCCGTTCGGCATCGGTCTGGGCTCTCTCATCAGCGTCGACGTGACCGGACTCGTGTTCGCGGAGAAGAACATCTCCCAGAGCCGCCTCGCGAACGGAGCGACCCGGCTCCAGCCCGAGACCACGCTGGTGGGTGCGGCTGCGGGGACGGTGGCCGCTCTGGCAGCAAACAGGGGCGTCGCGCCCAGCGCAGTCCCCGCCGTCGACGTGCAGTACCAGCTCTCCCGAAGGGGGCAACTGCTCGGGACGAACAGATTCCTAGATCTTCCCCGCGCCTCGCGCTTCATGGCCCCGCTGGAGCTCGTCGCGCTGGCCGGGATCGACCCCCTCGAGAAGCACACGAGCGCCCGGGCATCGACGTATCTCACCCGTGCACGCGCCGCCACCTGGATCCGTCGAACCGTGGGCCTGCCGCGCGGCACCCCGGTCCGCTTCGCCGACGTCTCCGCAGCGGCGAGCTACAACGCCGACATCGCCGCCCTCAAGGCAGCCGGTGCCCGGGTAACCTGCGCCGCGAGCAGGTTCTGCCCCACCGCGCACGTCACGCGCGAGACGTTCCTTCTGTGGCTCGCCGCCGCCATGGATGCCCGCCTCGGGACCTCGTTGACCCGCACGCCCGACCCGACGACGGGCCGGTTCGCAGACGTCCCTCCAGGTGCCCGGTCCGCAGTCGTCCACGCCATCACTCGCCATCTCCGCTCGGAGCACGGCGTCGTCTTCGCATCGCGGTTCTCGCCGACCGGCGGCGTCACGCGCGGCACGGCCGCGCTCTGGACGGCGTGGGTGGCCTTCGGCGACGTCCAGGGGTAGCAAGGGCCGACCGCAGCGCGGGCGCGGCCGACGCCCGGACGCGGGCGATGTCCGTTACCGGGTCGGGGGGCGTTCGCCGGCCCAGGACTCGCAGATCCAGACGCCGTCGGTGCGCACGAGCTCCACGACGTCGGTGTTCTTCAGCAGGTGGGTCGCGACGTACGCCGGGTCCAGCCCGCACAGCTCGATCACCCCGACAGCCATCGCGCCGCCGTGCGACACCACGACGACGGACTCGCCCGCGTGCTTGTCCGCGACGAGGTCGAGCGCGGCGCGCATGCGCTCGGCGATCTGCAGGCCGGTCTCCCCGCCCTCGAAGCCGCCCGACAGGTCGTTGTCGCGCCACCACGCGCCGAACACCTGCTCGGCGATCGGGCCCACGTGGTCGTCGTGCACGCCCTCGTGGATCCCGACGTGCAGCTCCTCCACGCCCTCGAGCTCGTACGCCGGAAGCCCGAGGATCGCGCCGATCTCAGCCGCAGTCTCCTGCGCGCGGACCAGCGGCGAGCCGTACACGGCCACCACGTCGCGACCGGCCAGTGCGGAACCGACGGAACGGGCCTGCTCGTGGCCGAGCGCGGTCAGCGGGAAGCCGCCGCGCGCGCTGGTCCACACGCGGGCGACGTTGCCCTCGCTCTGGCCGTGGCGGACGAGCAGCACGCGGGAGGTGTCAGGCACGGCCCCAGCCTGTCACGCGGGCTGCAGCAGCCGCGGCAGGCCCTTGGCCGCGCGCACCTCGTCGAGCACGCGGGCCATGATCGCGGTGGCGTCGTAGTCCTTCGGCGTGAAGACGGCGGCCACTCCCCACTCGAGCAGCGTGCGCTCGTCGGCTTCGGGGATGATCCCGCCGACGACGACCGGGACGTCTGCGAGGCCCGCCTCGCGCAGGCCCTCGAGGACCATGGGCACGAGCTCGAGGTGCGAGCCGGACAGGATCGAGAGGCCCACGACGTCGACGTCCTCCTCCACCGCGGCGGCGACGATCTGCGCGGGCGTGAGCCGGATGCCCTGGTAGACGACCTCGAAGCCGGCATCGCGCGCCCGCACGGCGATCTGCTCGGCGCCGTTGCTGTGGCCGTCGAGGCCGGGCTTGCCGACGAGCATGCGGAGCCGGGCGCCGAGCTCGTCGCCGGTGGAGGCGACCGCCGCACGGACGGTCTCGAGCTCGCCGGTGAGCGGGCCGACGCCGACGACGCCGCTCACACCGGTGGGCGCGCGGTACTCGCCGAACTCCTCGCGCAGCGCCCAGGCCCACTCCCCCGTCGTCACGCCTGCGCGGGCGCAGGCGAGGGTGGCCGGCACGAGGTTGTCGCTGGTGCGCGCGACGCGGCGCAGCTCGGCGAGCGCCGCCTCCACGGCTGCGTTGTCGCGCGCGGCACGCCAGGCGGCGATGCGCTCGACGGCGGCCGCCTCCACCGCCGGGTCGACCGTCTGGATCGCGGCCTCGAGGTCGGCGGTGAGCGGGTTGGGCTCGGTGCTGGTGAACATGTTGACGCCGACGACGACCTCGTCGCCGCTCTCGACGCGGCCGCGGCGGGCGGCGTGCGAGGCGACGAGCTGGCCCTTCATGTAGCCGGACTCGACGGCGGCCACGGCGCCGCCCATCTCCTGCACGCGGTCGATCTCGGCCTGCGCCTTGGCGACCAGGTCGGCGACCTTCTTCTCGACGACGACCGATCCGGTGAAGAGGTCGTCGTACTCGAGCAGGTCGCTCTCGTACGCGAGCACCTGCTGGATGCGCAGCGACCACTGCTGGTCCCACGGCCGCGGCAGGCCGAGCGCCTCGTTCCACGCGGGCAGCTGCACCGCGCGGGCACGCGCGTCCTTGGACAGCGTGACGGCGAGCATCTCGAGCACGATGCGCTGCACGTTGTTCTCGGGCTGCGCCTCGGTCAGGCCGAGCGAGTTGACCTGCACGCCGTACCGGAACCGGCGCTGCTTCTCGTCCGTGATGCCGTACCGCTCACGCGTGAGCTCGTCCCAGAGCTGGACGAACGCGCGCATCTTGCACATCTCCTCGACGAACCGCACGCCGGCGTTGACGAAGAACGAGATGCGGGCCACGACCTCGCCGAACCGGTCCGCGGGCACCTGGCCGGAGTCGCGGACGGCGTCGAGCACCGCGATCGCCGTGCACAGGGCGTACGCGATCTCCTGCTCGGGCGTCGCGCCGGCCTCCTGCAGGTGGTAGCTGCAGATGTTGATGGGGTTCCACTTGGGGACGTCGGTGACCGTCCACGCGATCATGTCGGTGATCAGGCGCAGCGACGGCCCCGGCGGGAACACGTACGTGCCGCGGGAGAGGTACTCCTTGATGATGTCGTTCTGCGTGGTGCCCGAGAGAGACGACAGCGGCGCGCCCTGCTCCTCGGCCACGGTCGCGTAGAGCGCGAGCAGCCACATCGCCGTGGCGTTGATGGTCATCGAGGTGTTCATCGTGCCGAGCGGGATGCAGTCGAACAGCGCCCGCATGTCGCCGATGTGCGACACCGGCACGCCGACCTTGCCGACCTCGCCGCGCGCGAGCAGGTCGTCGGGGTCGTACCCGGTCTGGGTCGGCAGGTCGAACGCCACCGAGAGGCCGGTCTGGCCCTTCTCGAGGTTGCGCCGGTAGAGCGCGTTCGACTCCGACGCCGAGCTGTGCCCGGCGTACGTCCGCATGAGCCACGGCTTGTCGCGCATGGTCGCCACCTCCTAGCCGTGCGAGTAGAAGCCCTGGCCGGTCTTGCGGCCGAGGTCGCCGGCAGCGACCATCCGGCGCAGCAGCTCCGGCGCCGCGAACTTCTCGTCCTGGGTGTCGAGGTACACGTTGGTCGCGGCGTTGAGCATGATGTCGACGCCGGTGAGGTCGATCGTCTCGAGCGGGCCCATCGCGTGGCCGAAGCCGAGGCGGCACGCGGTGTCGATGTCCTCGGCGCTCGCGACGCCGCTCTCGAGCAGCGCCACCGCCTCCATCGCCAGCGCGCTGATGAGGCGCGTGGTCACGAAGCCCGCGACGTCGCGGTTGACGACGATGCAGGTCTTGCCGACCCCCTCGGCGAACTCCCGCGCCACCGCGAGCGCCTCGTCGGAGGTCTTGTAGCCGCGCACGAGCTCGCAGAGCTTCATCATCGGCACGGGCGAGAAGAAGTGGGTGCCCACAACGCGCTCGGGCCGCGTGGTCGCGGCCGCGATCGACGTGATCGGGATGGCCGAGGTGTTCGACGCGAGGGTGGTGCCCTCGCCGCAGATCCGGTCGAGCTCGGCGAACAGCTCGGCCTTGATCTCCAGCTTCTCGAACACCGCCTCCACCACCAGGTCGGCGGGGGCGACGTCCGCGAGCTCGGTCGTGGGCGCGATGCGCGCGAGCGCGGCGTCGCGGTCCTCGGCGCTCATCCGCCCCTTGTCGACGAACCGGTCGTACGACGTGCGGATCGCGCCGAGGCCGCGGTCGAGCGCCTCAGGCGTGAGGTCGCGCAGGATCACGTCGTACCCGGCCTGCGCCGCCACCTGGGCGATGCCGCCGCCCATGAGGCCCGCGCCGATGACGGCGACCTTCTGCACCATGACTCGTCCTCCGTGTTATCGCTCGTTCACCCGGTGCCCCCACAGTAGGGCCCGCCTGTACCGGGACCGCGGGGCAGGCTCGGGGTGGCCGACCCTGGTGCGCGGGCCCACCATGGTCCCCGTGGGTGGCACGAGCGCGTCGTTCCTCGTGGGTCCCCTCATCGCGTTCGGCGTGGTGGGGATCCTCGTGCTCCTGCTGCGCTGGACCTTCCGCAGCGGCGTCTCGGTGGTGGCGAGGAGGCCCAAGGCCGGAACGGACGACGAGTACGGGCTGCTCGTGCCCGTGGCCTCCCCCGGCACGTACGTCGAGGGCGAGATCATGCGCCGCACCCTGGAGGACGCGCGGATCCGCGCGACGCTCACCCAGACCCTCGCCGGCCCGCGCGTGATGGTCTTCCCCGACGACGAGGCCAGGGCCCGCGAGGTGCTCGACCGCGGGTAGCGGTCAGACGTCGACGCGCGAGACGTCGGCGCCGAGGCGCACGAGGTCGTCGATGAACCCGTCGTACCCGCGGTCGACGTGGTGCGGCTCGTAGACGGTGGTGCAGCCCTCTGCGACGAGGCCCGCGAGCACCAGGCCTGCCCCCGCGCGGATGTCGGCCGCCTCGACCGGGGCGCCGGACAGCGACTCGCGACCGCGGACCATCGCGTGGTGGCCGTCGGTGCGCACGTCGGCGCCGAGCCGGACCATCTCGTTGACGAAGCGGAACCGCGCCTCGAAGAGGTTCTCGGTGACCATGGCCGAGCCGTGGGCGATGGAGTTGAGCGCGATGAACTGCGGCTGCAGGTCGGTCGGGAAGCCCGGGTAGGGCAGCGTCACGATGTCGACCGCACGCGGCCGGTCGTGGCAGGCCACCCGGAAGCCGTCGGGCACCTCGTCGACCACCGCGCCCGCGCGCACCAGCTTGTCGAGGGCGATCTCGAGGTGCCCGGCGACCGCGTTGTGGATCGTGATGTCGCCGTGCGTCATCACCGCCCCCACAGCCCACGTGCCGGCGACGAGGCGGTCGGGGACCGTGGTGTGCTCGACGGGGCTCAGCGACTCGACGCCCTCGACCACGAGGGTGGAGGTGCCCACGCCCTCGATCTGGGCGCCCATCTTCTGGAGCATCGTGCAGATGTCGACGATCTCCGGTTCGCGCGCGGCGTTGTCGATCACGGTCGTGCCCTTGGCGAGCACCGAGGCCATGAGCAGGTTCTCCGTGGCGCCCACGCTCGGGAAGTCGAGCCACACGGTCGCGCCGTGCAGGCGCTCGTCGCGGGTGGCGATGAGGAAGCCGTGCTCGCTGCGGACCGTGGCGCCGAGCCTCTCGAGGCCGGCGATATGCATGTCGAGCCCGCGGCTGCCGATGTTGTCGCCGCCGGGCAGCGCGACGTCCGCCTCCCCGCAGCGGGCGAGCAGCGGACCGAGCACGTTGATCGAGGCGCGGAGCTTGCGGACGAGGTCGTAGTCGGCCTTGTGGTGCGGCACGTCGGGGACCGTGATGCTCACCGAGCGGGTGGCGGTGTCGCGGACGACGTCGCAGCCGAGCCGGCGCAGCAGCTCGGACATGTACTCGACGTCGAGGATGTCGGGCACCTCGTGGAGCACGCTCGTGCCCTCGGCGAGCAGCGCGGCGGCCATGAGCTTGAGCACGCTGTTCTTGGCTCCGGTGACCCGCACCTCGCCGGCCAGCCGGGCCCCGCCCACGATCCGGAAGGCCTCCACGGCGACGAGGATAGGGGCTCGCAGAGGGTGCCGGTTACCACCCGGTAGGTGTTCGGCGCGGTTGCGCCCGCAGGCCGTCCGGTTACCGCACGGATAGGCTCGACGGCATGGTCAACCTCACCCGGATCTACACCCGCACCGGCGACGACGGCACCACCAATCTCGGTGACCTGTCCCGGGTGAGCAAGAACGACCCGCGCCTCCTGGCGTACGCCGACACGGACGAGGCCAACTCGTCGATCGGGGTCGCGATCGCGCTCGGCAGCCTCTCCGACGACGTCGTCGCGCTGCTGACGCGCATCCAGAACGACCTGTTCGACGTCGGAGCCGACCTCTGCACGCCCGTGGTCGAGAACCCGGAGTTCCCGCCGCTGCGGGTCGAGCAGCAGTACGTCGACCGCCTCGAGGCCGCGTGCGACGAGTACAACGAGGCGCTGGCACCGCTGCGCTCGTTCATCCTCCCCGGGGGCACGCCGGGCGCGGCGCTGCTGCACGTCTCCCGCACGGTCGTACGCCGCGCCGAGCGCCAGACCTGGGCGGCGCTCGAGGCCCACGGCGACACGATGAACCCGCTGACGGCGACGTACCTCAACCGCCTGTCGGACCTTCTGTTCATCCTCGCCCGGCACGCGAACCTGTCCGCGGGCGGCGACGTGCTCTGGAAGCCGGGCGGCGAGCGCTAGCCCCGAGCCGATCAGACCAGCGCGCGCCCGCCGGCCGAGGCGGCGAGGTTCGCCGCGATCTCGCGCTGGATCTCGCGCCACTCGTCCTCCGGCAGCACCGGGAGGGCGTCGGCCCAGTCGGTGAGCGACGAGCCGCGCATCTGCAGCAGCCCCTCGGGCCGGGCCAGGAACCACACATGCAGGTGCGCGCTGCCGTCGCCGATCTTCATGACCTGCACCCGGGCCACCCCGCCGAGCGCGAGGATCGCGTGCTCGAGGCGGAGGGTCAGCACACCGAGGCGGGCGGCCATGTCCTCGTCGAGATCGGTCGAGTCGAGGTGGTCCTGCGGCTCGAGCAGCACGATGGGGATCGAGGACTCCGTCAGCGGCACGAGCATCCAGCGGTCGTCGGCCCAGATCGCGCGGTCGAGGCCGTCGGTGCAGGCGCCGCAGGGCTCGCCGTCCTCGCCGTGCCGCAGCGGCTCCGGGAGGACCGGGTCGTCGATCTGCTTGAGCCGGATGCCGCCCTCGAACGGGAAGATGTCCCACCCGGCCATGTCAGGCACCGCGAGCCGACCGGTGGCGTCCTCGGCGGCGCGGATGCGCTCGAGCAGGCGGGCGTTGCGCGGGTGCAGCTCGGTCATGCCACGACCCTAAGCGCCCGACAGCAGAACGGCCGGCCCCGTCAGGGACCGGCCGTTCTGGTGCGTGCGGTGGATCAGCGCTGCACGGCGGCGCCGGCGGCGTGCTCCTTGTGCTGCTCGGAGAGGGCGACCTTGAGGCGCACCTCGGCGCGCTCGATGGCCGCGACCTCGTCCGGGGTGTCGGCCCCGGCGGCCTTGGCCCGCTCGAGGGCCAGGCGCGCACGGTCGACGTCGATCTCGCCGGAGAGCTCGGCGCTCTCCGCGAGGATCGAGACGTTGTCCGAGTCGACCGAGAAGAACCCGCCGTGGACCGCGGCCGAGATGACCTTGCCCTCGGTGGTGGTGATGCGGACCGGGCTGTTGGCCAGCAGCGCGAGGACCGGCTCGTGCCGCGGCAGGATGCCGATCTCGCCCTCGAGGGTCTTGGCGACCACCATCGTCGCCGTGCCCGACCAGATCTTGCGGTCGACCGCGACGAGGCTGACGTTGAGCTCTGCCATGGTCAGCCGGCCAGCTTCGCGGCGTTCTTCTCGACGTCCTCGATACCGCCGCAGAGGAAGAACGCCTGCTCGGGCAGGTGGTCGTACTCGCCCTCGCAGAGGAGGCGGAACGACTCGATGGTCTCCTCGACCGGCACGAACGAGCCGGGCTGGCCGGTGAACTGCTCGGCGACGAAGAGGTTCTGCGAGAGGAAGCGCTGGATGCGGCGGGCACGGCCGACGAGGATCTTGTCCTCCTCGGAGAGCTCGTCGATACCGAGGATCGCGATGATGTCCTGGAGGTCCTTGTAGCGCTGGAGGATCTCCTTCACGCGGGCCGCCACGCGGTAGTGCTCCTCGCCGATGTAGCGCGGGTCGAGGATGCGCGAGGTGGAGTCGAGCGGGTCCACGGCCGGGTAGATGCCGAGCTCGGAGATCGGGCGCGACAGGGTCGTGGTCGCGTCGAGGTGCGCGAACGTGGTGGCCGGGGCCGGGTCGGTCAGGTCGTCCGCGGGGACGTAGATCGCCTGCAGCGAGGTGATCGAGTGACCACGGGTCGAGGTGATGCGCTCCTGCAGGGCGCCCATCTCGTCCGCGAGCGTGGGCTGGTAGCCCACCGCGGACGGCATGCGGCCGAGCAGCGTCGACACCTCCGAGCCCGCCTGGGTGAAGCGGAAGATGTTGTCGATGAACAGGAGCACGTCCTGCTTCTGCACGTCGCGGAAGTACTCCGCCATCGTGAGGGCAGACAGCGCCACGCGAAGACGCGTGCCCGGCGGCTCGTCCATCTGGCCGAAGACCAGCGCGGTCTTGTTGATGACGCCGGACTCGGTCATCTCGCCGAAGAGGTCGTTGCCCTCACGGGTGCGCTCGCCGACGCCGGCGAACACCGACACACCACCGAACTGCTCGGCGACGCGGTTGATCATCTCCTGGATGAGGACCGTCTTGCCGACGCCCGCACCGCCGAAAAGGCCGATCTTGCCGCCCTTGACGTACGGGGTGAGCAGGTCGATGACCTTGATGCCGGTCCAGAAGACCTCGGTCTTGGACTCGAGCTGGTCGAAGGTCGGCGCCTGGGCGTGGATGCCCCGGCGCTCGGTGATCGAGAGCGAGGACTCCTCGACGTCGAGCGGCTTGCCGAGGGTGTTCCACACGTGGCCGAGGGTCACGTCGCCGACGGGCACCGTGATGGCGTCGCCGGTGTCGACGACGTCGGCGCCGCGGACGAGGCCGTCGGTCGGCTGCATGGAGATCGCGCGGACCATGTTGTCGCCGATGTGCTGAGCGACCTCGAGGGTCAGCGTGCGGCTGCCCTCGCCCTCGCCCGTGCTCACCTGGACGTGGAGCGCGTTGAAGAGCTCCGGCATGGCCTCGACGGGGAACTCCACGTCGACGACAGGGCCGGTGACCCGGGCCACGCGACCGACGCCGGTCGTGGTCTCAGTCGTTGCAGTCATGGTTGTGTCCTCGACTCCTATGCCGATGCCGACAGCGCGTCGGCGCCGCCGACGATCTCGCTGATCTCTTGGGTGATCTCTGCCTGGCGCGCCTGGTTCGCCTGGCGGCTGAGGGTCTTGATGAGCTCCTCAGCGTTGTCGGTCGCGGCCTTCATGGCGCGGCGACGGGCAGCGTGCTCCGAGGCGGCAGCGAGCAGCAGCGCGGTGAACACGATGTTCTCGATGTACTTCGGGAGCAGCGAGTCGAGCACGGCAGCGCCGCTGGGCTCGAACTCGTAGAGCGGGAACGGCCCCTGGCCCGCGGCCGCGGCCTCCTCGGCCGTCTGCTCGACGACCTCGAGCGGCAGCGCGCGGCGGACGCGGACGGTCTGGGTGACCATGTTCTCGAAGTGCGTGTAGACGATGTGGATCTCGTCGACGCCGCCCTCCTCGGTGGGCTTGAGGAACGCCTCGAGCAGCGCCTCGGCGATCTCCTTGGCGTGGCTGTAGTCCGGCTGGTCGCTGAACCCTGTCCACGACGCGGCGATGTCGCGCCCGCGGAACTTGTAGTAGCCGACGGCCTTGCGGCCGACCAGGAACGGCACCGCTGCCACGCCCTGCTCGCGCAGGAGGCTGGTGAGCTGCTCGCCCTCCTTGATGACCGCCGAGCTGTACGCGCCGGCGAGCCCTCGGTCGGAGGTGATGATGAGCACCGCGGCGCGCTCGCGCTGGCGCTGCTCGGTCTGGGTCAGCGGGTGGCCGCCGCCCGTGTGCGAGGCCGCCGCGGAGATCGCCCGGATCAGCTCGCGGGTGTACGGCAGTGCCGCCTCCACCCGCTGCTGCGCCTTGACGATGCGCGACGAGGCGATGAGCTCCATCGCCTTGGTGATCTTCTTCGTCGACTGGACCGTCTTGATCCGTCGGCGATAGATCCTCTGCTGTGCACCCATGAGGGCCTGACCTCAGCCCTTGACCTTGGTGATCGTCAGGTTCTCGACCTCGGCCTCGTCGAGCGCCTCCGCCACCGGCTCGTTGACCATGAGCGGCTTGCCCGCCGAGGTCGTGAACTGCTGCTTGAACGAGGCCACCGCCTGCTCGAGCAGGGTCACCGAGTCGTCGGACAGGTCGGTGGTCTCACGGATGGTCGTGAGCACCGCCGCGTGGTCCCGCTTGAGGTAGTCGAGGAACTCGCGCTCGAACCGGCGGATGTCCTCGATCGGGACGTCGTCCAGCTTGCCGGTCGTGCCCGACCACACCGAGACGACCTCCTCCTCCATGGGGAAGGGGGCGTACTGCGGCTGCTTGAGCAGCTCGACGAGGCGCGAACCGCGGGCCAGCTGGGCCTTGGAGGCGGCGTCGAGGTCGGAGCCGAAGGCCGAGAACGCCTCGAGCTCGCGGAACTGCGCCAGGTCGAGGCGCAGGCGGCCGGCGACCTTCTTCATGGCCTTGGGCTGGGCCGAGCCGCCGACGCGGGACACCGAGATGCCGACGTTGATGGCGGGGCGGACGCCCGAGTTGAACAGGTCCGACTCGAGGAAGCACTGGCCGTCGGTGATCGAGATGACGTTGGTCGGGATGTACGCCGACACGTCGTTGGCCTTGGTCTCGATGATCGGCAGGCCCGTCATCGAGCCGGCGCCGAGGTCGTCCGAGAGCTTGGCGCAGCGCTCGAGCAGGCGCGAGTGCAGGTAGAAGACGTCGCCGGGGTACGCCTCACGGCCCGGCGGGCGGCGCAGCAGCAGCGACACCGCGCGGTAGGCCTCGGCCTGCTTGGACAGGTCGTCGAAGATGATGAGGACGTGCTGGCCCTGGTACATCCAGTGCTGGCCGATGGCCGAGCCGGTGTACGGCGCGAGGTACTTGAAGCCGGCCGGGTCGGACGCCGGGGCGGCGACGATGGTGGTGTACTCCATCGCGCCGTTGTCCTCGAGCGCACCCTTGACCGCCGCGATGGTCGAGCCCTTCTGGCCGATCGCGACGTAGATGCACTTGACCTGCTTCGTGGGGTCGCCGGACTCCCAGTTCTGCTTCTGGTTGATGATCGTGTCGACGGCGA
Source organism: Candidatus Nanopelagicales bacterium (assembly GCA_050251215.1). Classification (GTDB taxonomy): domain Bacteria; phylum Actinomycetota; class Actinomycetes; order S36-B12; family CAIYMF01; genus Longivirga. Next base: position 26,266 of record JBFWNE010000028.1, on the reverse strand, counting down.
CGGCGGTCTTGCCCGTCTGGCGGTCGCCGATGATCAGCTGGCGCTGGCCGCGGCCGATCGCGGTCATGGCGTCGATGGCCTTGATGCCCGTCTGCATGGGCTCCTTGACCGGCTGGCGCTGCACGACCGTGGGGGCCTGGAGCTCGAGCGCGCGGCGGCCCTCGGACTCGATCGGGCCCTTGCCGTCGATCGGGTTGCCCAGCGGGTCGACCACGCGGCCGAGGTAGCCGTCGCCGACCGGCACCGAGAGGATCTCCCCGGTGCGGCGGACCGACTGGCCCTCCTCGATGCGCGAGCCGTCGCCGAGGAGCACGGTGCCGATCTCGCGGACGTCGAGGTTCAGCGCGAGGCCGAGGAGCCCGCCGTCGAACTCGAGCAGCTCGTTGGTCATGGCCGAGTGCAGGCCCTCCACGCGCGCGATGCCGTCACCGGTCTCGACGACGCGGCCGACCTCCTCGCGGGTCGTGCCGGGGGCGTACGACTCGACGTTCCGCGCGATCGCGTCGCGGATGTCCTCCGGCCGGATCGTCAGCTCCGTCATGGTGTCCTGCTCTCTCGTTCACGCGCCGGGCTCGGCGCCTGCTGTCATTGTCCTGGGACGTGCTGGGCGTGCTGGGCGTGCTAGGCGGTGACCGCGCGACGGGCCGCCTCGAAGCGGCTCGCCACGCTGCCGTCGATGACGTCGTCGCCCACGCGGACGACGATGCCGCCGACGACCTCGGGGTCGACGATCACGTTGAGCCGCACGTCGCGGCCCTGCAGGGTCGAGAGGGCGGCCGCGAGACGGCCGACCTGCTCTGGGGTGAGGTCCACGGCGCTGCGGACCTCGGCCAGCAGGCGCTGGCGCTGGTCGGCGGCGAGGTCGGCGAGAGCCTCGATCGCCACGGCCGGCTGGCGTCCGCGGAGGTTGGCCGCGGCGTACGACACCAGGGCGGTGGTGGTCGGGTCCGCGCCCGCGCCGATGAGGTCGCGCACGAGGGCCGACTTGCGGGCGCCGTCGATCGCCGGATCGGTCAGGGCCATCTGCAGCTCGGCCGAGCCGTCGACGGCGCGGCCGATGCGGAACAGCTCGTCCTCGACGCGGTCGAGGCTGCCCTCGCGCTCGGCGACGGTGAACGCGGCCTGGGCGCCGAGGCGCTCGACCGCGTCGACCAGGTCGGTCTCGCTCGACCAGCGGGAGGCCACGACCTCGTCCAGCACGGCGAGCGAGGTGTCGGACACCTTGCCGCCGAACAGGTCGCGCACGATCGCCCCGCGCACGCCGTCCGGCTGGCCGGAGTCGGCGAGGGCCTGGGTCAGCGTCTTCTCGCCGCCGAGGACCCCGGCGACCGCGAGCAGGTCGCTCGACACCGAGGCGAAGCCGGCCTCGCCGCTGCGGGCGTCCAGGGACGTCCGCAGCGCGGCGAAGGACTGGCGGGAGGATCCGAGCATCAGGCGTTCGCCCCGTTCGCAGCCTCGGCCTCGAGGTCGGCGATGAACCGGTCGACGGTGGCGCGGGCGCGGGCGTCGTCCTCGAGGGACTCGCCGACGACCTTGCCGGCCAGCGACACGGCCAGGGTGCCCACCTCGCGGCGCAGCGAGGCGACCGTGGACGCCCGCTCCGCTGCGATGGCGGCCTCGGCGCGGGCCGTGACGGCAGCAGCCGCCTCGGTGGCCTCGCGACGGGCCTCCTCGATGATGGCCGTGCGGTCCGCCTGGGCCTGCGCGCGGATCTGCGCAGCCTCGGTGCGGGCCTCGGCCAGCTGGGCCTGGTACTGCTCGAGCAGCGCCTGGGCCTGCGCCTCGCGCTCCTCCGAGCGCGCGATGCCGCCCTCGATGGCAGCGCTGCGCTCGTCGAGCGCCTTGCGGATGCCGGGCAGCGCGAACTTGTTCAGCGCCCAGAGCACCACGAAGAACGCGAGGAGCCCCAGCACCAGCTCGTCGAGGGGGACGCCGAGGACGTTCGGCCCGCCCTCGGCGGAGGCAAGGAGGTTCACAGGGATCACCCTTCGTCAGGTCGGTCGTTCAGCTCGAGGGAGCGACGATCAGGGGCCGAAGACGAACGGCGCGACGAAGCCGATGAGGGCCAGCGCCTCGGTGAGCGCGAAGCCCAGGATCATGTTCTGGCGGATGACACCGTAGGCCTCGGGCTGGCGGGCGATGGCCTGCACACCCTGACCGAAGATGATGCCGACGCCGATACCCGGGCCGATGGCCGCGAGGCCGTAACCGATCGAGCCGAGCGAGCCGGTGACCTCAGCGAGGAGCGACATGTCGTGTTCCTTCGTTCCGGCCGGCGGCGGATCCGCCGGTCATTGTGTGGAGCGTGTGGGTCGAGCCTGGGTCGTGCTGTGGAGCCGTCGTACTGGTCTAGTGCGCGTTCACCGAGTCGTTGAGGTAGACCGCGGCGAGCAGGGTGAAGACATAGGCCTGCAGGGCCTGGATGCCCATCTCGAAACCGGTGAGCGCGATCGTGACCACGGTGGAGGCCGCGGACCCGAGCAGGCCGACGGCGGCGACGCCGCTGGGCTCGGAGAACAGGTTGACCGGGAAGAGGTACCACGCGGCGATCGAGAAGGTCGCGATCAGCATGTGGCCCGCGAACATGTTCGCGAACAGACGCACCGAGTGCGTGAACGGGCGGACGATGAAGTTCGACAGGATCTCGATCGGGATGAGCAGGACGTACATCAGCTTCGGCACGTCGCGCGGCATCGTCATCGACTTGAAGAACGGCAGGAAGCCCTGACGCTTCACGCCGAGAGGCACCCAGGCCAGATAGACGATCGCGGCGAAAGCGACGGGGATGGCGAACTTGCTCGTCACCGGGATCTGGGCGAACGGGATGATGCCCCAGAGGTTGTTGATCCAGATGAAGAAGAAGAAGGCGAACAGCAGGGGGACGAAGCGGTCGCCTTCCTTGCCGATCGTGTCGCGGGCGATGCCGTCGCGCACGAAGAGGTAGCCGTACTCCGCCACACCCTGCATGCGGCCCGGCACGACCTTGGCCTTGCGGAAGACCAGGACGAAGAAGCCGACCACGACGACGACCGAGAGCCACAGCAGGATCATCGGCTTGGTGATCGCGAGCTCGGTCTGGCCGATCGTGAACTTGGCGATCTCGTCGAAGAAGAAGATCTCCTTGCCCGGCGCCGGGAAGCCGCACCCACCCGTGGAGAGGTGGCACGACTCAGCGGCGGCGGCGATCAGCTCACCGGACACGGGACGACTCCTGGGGGCTGGTGCCGGTCAGGACGGGCATCGGTGCGACGACCTCCGTGCGGTGGCCCGTCATGACGGGTCCTTCCGCGGCGTCTCGGGCTCTCGTCCGAGGGACTCGAGCTTGCGGAACAGCATGAAGAGTGCGAGAGCGACCCCGACGAGGATCCCTCCGGCGACGAACAGAGGGCGGTTGCCCAGCCACGTCCCCAGCAGCCAGCCCAGGCCGCCGTACAGGAGGATCCCCGCCGCGATGTGGCTGACGACCGACCAGGCGGCGTCATCGGACACGCGGCTTGTGGCCTGCGCGCCCGGCTCTGCCGCGGACGCCTTCGTCGCGGCCCGACGGTACCACTGGGCGTCGCGGTGGCCGGACGGGGGTACAGGCACCGCGGAGCGGCGGCGCGACTCGTGCGCGGTGCTCACTGCGGCTCCCCCGTCGACGGCGCCGGGACCTCGGGCTCGGCGGTGCGGGAGGGGTCGACGTACAGGAGCTTCACGCGCTGGGCGGCGACGATCGATCCGCCGATCCACGCGATCGTGACGGCGAGGACGGCCATGCCGAACACTCGGCCGTCGAGCCAGGTGGCGTCGCGCAGCACGATGATCAGGCCGAACAGCACGAGCACCTGGGTGAGGTAGAGCAGCAGACCGGCCGACAGCGCGAGATCGGGGTTGCCGTCGAGGATGCGTCCGAGGACGTACTGGCCGACGGCGAAGAACGCGATCGCGACGATCGAGCCGAGGGCCGCGCCGAGCGCTCCGTTGGTGCCCTTGAAGAACCAGCCGAGGGCCACGGCCACCACGCCGACGACGACCGACGGGATCGCGGCGGTGCGCAGGGCGACGGCGGAGGCCTGGGTGGGGCTCAGGGGGTGTCCGTCGGAGGCGGCGGGCATGTCCGCAGCCTAGGGGAGGCTCCCGGAACCGCCCAAATGAAAGCGTTACCGGCGGCGCGAGATCCCGGTCACGCCCGGATGCGCGCCTCGCGCAGCCTCGGCCAGCGGACGGCGACGAACAGGATCGCGGCCCCGCAGACGAACCACGTCACCGCGACGCCGGCGGGGACGAACGCCAGGCCGACCGCGGTGAAGGCGAGCAGACCGGTCCACGCGTACATGAGCAGGACCGCCCGGCGCTGGCTGTGGCCGATCTCCAGCAGCCGGTGGTGCAGGTGCTGCTTGTCCGGCGAGAACGGGCTGCGGCCCGCGCGGGTCCGGCGTACGACGGCGAGCAGCATGTCGAGCAGCGGCACGGCCATCACGGCCGCGGGCAGCAGGATCGGGAGCAGCGCCGGCACGAACGTCGGGCCGGGGACGACGTTGGGGTCGAGCTGGCCGACCAGGGTGATCACCGAGCTCGCCATCAGCAGGCCGATGAGCATCGAGCCGGTGTCGCCCATGAAGATCCGCGCCGGGTTGAGGTTGTGCGGGAGGAACCCCGCGCACATGCCGGCGAGGATCGCCGAGACGAGGGCCGCGATCGTCGCCCGGGTGAAGCCGTACTCGAACGAGAGCAGGTACGAGTACGCGAAGAACGCGAGCGCCCCGATGCCCACGATCCCCGCCGCGAGGCCGTCGAGCCCGTCCACGAAGTTGATGGCGTTGACCGCCACCACGACCACGAGGACGGTCAGCACGACCGAGGTGAGCGGGTCGAGAACGAGCGTGCCGCCGATGGGCAGCCACACGATCGCGATGCCCTGCAGGGCCATGACGGCGCCGGCGAGCGCCTGCCCGGCGAACTTGGTGGGGGCGTCGAGGCCGTACTTGTCGTCGAGCATGCCGAGCACGACGAGCACGGCCGCGCCGGACAGCAGCGCGAGCGGCTCGCTCGAGCCCTCGAACACCGACCGCATGAGCGGCAGCTGGCTCGCGACGAGCATGGCCGCGAGCAGGCCGGCCACCATGCCGAGCCCGCCGAGCCGCGGAGTGGGCTCGTCATGCACGTCCCGGTCGCGCACCTCCGCCATGGCGCCCCACCAGAGCGCGAACCGCCGCGCGAGCGGCGTGACCAGGTAGGTCAGCGCCGCCGCGACGACGAGGCAGAGCAGGTACTCGCGCACGGGGGGCCAGCGCGCTCAGGAGGCGTAGGCCGGCTTGTTCTTGACCAGCTCGTGCACCTCGGCGGCGACCGCGGCGGTCTCCGAGCCGTCGGCGTCCTTCACCGCGCGGGAGATGAGCGAGGCGACGACCTTCATGTCGGCCTCGTCGAGGCCCTGCGTGGTGGTGGCCGGGGTGCCCACCCGGATACCGGAGGCGATGCTCGGCGGCTGCGGGTCGTACGGGATCGCGTTCTTGTTGAGCACGATCTTGGCCGCGCCGGCGCGGGCCTCGGCCTCGGCGCCGGTGACGCCGATCCCCTGCAGGTCGAGCAGCGACAGGTGGGTGTCGGTGCCGCCCGTGATCGGGCGCATGCCCTCGTCCGCCAGAGCGGCCGTCAGGGCCTGCGAGTTGGCGATGACCTGCTTCGCGTACGCCTGGTACTCCGGCGTCGAGCACTCCTTGAGCGCGACGGCCTTGGCGGCGACGGCGTGCATGAGCGGGCCGCCCTGCATCATCGGGAACACGGCCTTGTCGAGCGCGGCCGCGTGCTCGGCCTTGCAGACGAGCATGCCGCCGCGCGGGCCGCGCAGGACCTTGTGCGTGGTGAAGGTGACGACGTCGGCGTACGGCACGGGGCTCGGGATCGCCTTGCCGGCGACGAGACCGATGAAGTGCGCGGCGTCGACCATGAGGATGGCGCCGACCTCGTCGGCCACCTCGCGGAACGCCGCGAAGTCGATCAGGCGCGGAATCGCCGAGCCGCCGCAGATGATCATCTTCGGGCGGTGCTCGCGGGCGAGGCTGCGCATCTGGTCGTAGTCGATGTCCTCGGTCTCCTGGCTCACGCCGTAGTGCACGGCGTTGAACCACTTGCCGGAGAACGACACCTTCGTGCCGTGCGTCAGGTGGCCGCCGTGCGGGAGCGACATCGCGAGGACGGTGTCGCCCGGCTGCAGGAACGCGCCGTACACCGCGATGTTGGCGCTCGCACCGCTATGCGGCTGCAGGTTGGCGTGCTCCGCGCCGAAGAGCGCCTTGGCCCGCTCGATGCCGAGGTTCTCGGCCTCGTCGACGACCTCGCAGCCGCCGTAGTAGCGGCGGCCGGGGTAGCCCTCGGCGTACTTGTTCGAGAGCGTCGAGCCGAGCGCGGCGAGGACCGCGGGCGAGGTGAAGTTCTCGCTGGCGATGAGCTGCAGGCCGTCGTTGAGGCGGTCGCGCTCGGCGAGCAGGATCCGGGCGATCTCGGGGTCGGTGGCCTCGAGCGCGCCGAAGTCGGCGCCGAAGGGCGTTGCGGAGGTCATGGGGCCTGAGCCTAGCCCGGGAGGATCTCCGGGCAGACAATGCGCAGGGTGTCGAGGTCGAGGGCGCCGGGGCGCAGGAGGCGCGGGACGGGGCCGGAGGCGTCGACGACGGTGCTGGGCACGGCGTCGAGGCTCGGACCGCCGTCGAGGTAGATCGCGACGCGGTCGCCGAGCTGCTCGCGCGCGTCCTGCAGCGAGGCGGCCGGCGCTCCCCCGGCCGCGTTGGCGCCGGACACCGCCAGCGGCCCGGTGATCCGGAGCAGCTCGATCGCGACGGGGTGCAGGGGCATCCGGAGGGCGATGGTGCCCGAGGGGTCGCCCAGGTCCCAGGCGAGCGTCGGCTGCTGGCGCACGACGAGGGTGAGTCCGCCGGGCCAGAAGCCCTGCACGAGGTCGCGCGCGGCCTTGCTGAGCCCGTAGCCCAGGCCCTCGATCGTGTCCGGGGACCCCACGAGCACCTGCAGCGGCAGGTCGCGACCCCGGCCCTTGGCGCTCCGGATCGCCGCCACGCCGCGCGGGTTGAACGCGTCAGTGGCGAGGCCGTAGACGGTGTCGGTGGGCAGGACGACGAGATCGCCGCGCCGGGCCGCGCTGGCGGCGGCGTCCAGGCCGCGCTGGCGCTCCGCGGGGTCGGCCATGTCGAACTCGAGGCTCACGGCGCCGATCCTGCCGCAGACGGAGTCAGCGGCGGACGGCGGTGGTCGCGCGGTCGCGGCCGCCGAGGTCGACGTGGTCGTCGACGTCGCGGAACGCGCCGTGCTCGCGGAGCACGTGCGGCACGCCGGCTGCTCCCCCGCGCTCGCCCTGCTCGTCGCCGTGCTCGACCACGAGGAGGCCGCCCGGACGCAGCAGCGCGGCCGCCGCCTCGGCCAGGCCCCGCACGACCCCGAGCCCGTCGGGGCCGCCGTACAGAGCGCGCGGCGGGTCGTGGAGCGCGACCTCGGGGTCGCGCGGAACGGCGCTGTCCGGGATGTACGGCGGGTTCGTCACGACCACGTCGACGCGGCCCACGAGGGGCGCGAGCGCCTCGAGGTGGGCGCGGGTGGCGTCGCCGACGTGCAGGTGCAGGCTCGACCCCGCGGCCGCGAGGGCCTCGGCGTTGTCCTCGACGTTGCGCCGCGCCCAGCCGGCAGCGACCTCGTCGAGCTCGACGGCGTGCACCTCGGCCCCCGGCACCTCGGTGGCGAGGGCCAGGGCGATCGCGCCGGAGCCGGTGCAGAGGTCGACGCCGAGGCGCGCGCCCTCGGGCGCCTCGCGCAGGGCGCGGATGCCGAGCTCGGCCACGCCCTCGGTCTCCGGGCGCGGCACGAACACGCCGCGGCCCACAGCGAGGGTGAGGTGGCGGAAGGGCGCCTCGCCCAGCAGGTGCTGCAGCGGCACGCGGGCGGCCCGCTTCACCAGGAGCGCCTCGAACCGGACGACGTCGGCAGGGTCGGCCGGGTCGGACAGGAACATGCGCCCCCGCGGCACGTCGAGCACGTGGGCGAGCAAGAGCTCGGCGTCGACCCGCGGCGAGGGCACGCCCGCGGTGGCGAGCCGGCGCTCGCCGTCGACGAGGACGTCGCGCAGGGTGCGGACCGGCGGGCTCCAGGCGGGGGTCACGACCCGTCCCCGAGCGAGGCCATGCGGGCGGCGAGGTCGGCGTCGACGCACGCCTGCACGAGCGCCTCGATCTCGCCGTCGAGCACGGCGTCGAGGTTGTAGGCCTTGAAGCCCACGCGGTGGTCGCTGATGCGGTTCTCCGGGAAGTTGTAGGTGCGGATGCGCTCGGACCGGTCGACCGTGCGGACCTGCGAGCGGCGGGCGTCCGACGCCTCCTTCGCCGCGGCCTCCTCGGCGATCGCGACGAGACGTGCGCGCAGGATGCGCATCGCCGACTCCTTGTTCTGCAGCTGGCTCTTCTCGTTCTGGCAGCTGACCACGACGCCGGTCGGGATGTGCGTGATGCGCACGGCGGAGTCGGTGGTGTTGACGCTCTGGCCGCCGGGGCCGCTGGAGCGGTAGACGTCGATGCGCAGGTCGTTGGGGTCGATCTCGACCTCGACGTCCTCGGTCTCGGGCAGCACGAGCACGCCGGCGGCGCTGGTGTGGATGCGGCCCTGCGACTCCGTCGCCGGCACGCGCTGCACGCGGTGGACGCCGCCTTCGAACTTCAGCCGCGCGTACGGCGCCTCGCCGGGCTCCACGCTGCCGCGCGCCTTCACGGCGACGGTGACGTCCTTGTAGCCGCCGAGGTCCGACTGCTCGGCCTCGAGCACCTCGGCCTTCCAGCCGCGGCGCTCGGCGTACCGGAGGTACATGCGCAGCAGATCGCCGGCGAACAGCGCCGACTCCTCGCCGCCCTCGCCGGCCTTGATCTCGAGGATGACGTCGGAGTCGTCGAGCGGGTCGCGCGGGATGAGCAGGACCTGGAGCTTGTCGGCCAGCTCGGCGCGGTGCGCCTCGAGCTGTTCGGCCTCGGCGCGGAAGGCCGGGTCGTCGCCGGCGAGCTCGAGCGCGGCCTCGAGGTCGTCGCCGGCCGCTCGCCACTCCCGGTACGTCGCCACCACCGGGCGCAGCTCGGCGTACCGACGGCCGACCTTGCGGGCCGCGGCCTGGTCGCCGTGGATGTCGGGGTCGGCGAGCCGCCGCTCGAGCTCGGCGTATTCGGCCTCAAGTGCCTCGACCGACTCGAACATGGTGTCTCCTTTGCGCTGCGCGCGTCGCACCTCCTCCCCCGAGCCTGCGGCCCGGGGTCGTCGGCGCGAACCGACGCAGTTCGCTGTGCGGGTAGTGCTGGTCGTGCAAGACCGAGGGCGCCCCCGCGACCGCGTGCAGCGGTGCAGGAGCGCCCTCGACGAGAGTGCTAGGCGTCGGCCTTCTTGCCGAAACGCTTCTCGAACTTGGCGACGCGGCCGCCGGTGTCGAGGATCTTCTGCTTGCCCGTGTAGAACGGGTGGCACTGGCTGCAGACCTCGGCGTGGATGACGCCGTTCTTGGCGGTGCTGCGCGTGGTGAACGTGGACCCGCAGGCGCAGTGCACCGTGGTCTCGCCGTACGCCGGGTGGATGTCGGCCTTCATGTCTTCTCCTTCGTCGTGCCGGGTCGTGCGCGCGGAGCGGCACGTGAACCGGACACCGTGGGTGGGACTGCACCGACCAGGAAGCCGGGGTACCAGCGGTCCAGTCTGCCACCCGATCGACGCACCCTCCAAACCGAGGACGCTCCCCAGGCATTCCCCGGCGGGGTCCCGCCGCTGGTCAGGGCCTCAGCGGGCGATGTAGGCCTGGTAGATCTCGGCGTCGGTGAGCACCGAGTTGTGCACCGAGATCTCGTCGAGCGACCCGAGGAAGGGCCGGTTCTGCGTGGTGCCGGAGTTGGTCGTGGGGTTGTTCGTGCCGCCCCAGCTGGCGCCCCAGCCCGCCAGGTTGCCGCAGCCGGCGCGCCACCAGCCGGTGGTCGCCTCGCCCTGGTTGTTGGCGTTGGTGCCCACGAGCACGCCGTCGACGTAGAGCCGCATGCCGGACGGGCCGAGGGAGGCGGCGGCCATGTGCCACTCGCCGTCGGTGTAGTCGGTCCCCGTGCCGCTACCGATCGTGTAGAAGCCGTTGTTGTAGACGCCGAACCAGACCTGGCCGTCGCCGTCGACGTAGATGTGGCGGTCGTACGTGCCGCCGTTGCCGGCTACCGCTACGCCGGTGCGCGGCATCTCGAAGCCGACGATCTTGCCGTTGGCCGTCCCGGTCCCGTTGAACCAGCCGATCACCGTGACCGACTGGGGAGCGGCGATGGCTGTGTTGCTCGTCGTGTTGATGCAGGAATTGGTGTTGCGCTGGGTCACGGCCCGGTTGGGGCTGTCCGTGACGAGGCCCCCGGTCACGCCCTTGGTGAAGTACGTGGTGCCGCCGTTGGTGCGGTAGCTGCCGGTGCGACCGTTCCCCGATGCGTCGGCGGCGGTCGCGGTCGTACCGGTCTCGTCCAGCTTCCAGTACAGGTACGGCCCGTAGTCCTGGATGGTGCTCGTGTAGTCCCAGTTCGGCACCTCGAAGGAGCTGGCCGCATTGCGCGTCGTCGCCGAGAACGCGGCCGCCGTACCGGTCGGCGCGAACAGCGCGGCGACCAGGACGAGGATCCAGGCGGACCGGCGGCGCAGCGGGCCGAAGGCGCCCTCGCGCCGGAGGCCGGGATCGAGGGGCTGGGACGCCGCCTTGTCGAGAGAGGCGCCGCCGTCGGTGAGCCGCGTGGGCAGCGGGACGATCCCGCCGTCGGGGCCGTCGCTGCCGGCCTCGTCGTCCTCGGGGATCTCCTCGTCGCGGTCGCGGCCGACGAGGTACGACGCGATCACGAGGCTCAGCAGGAACAGGCCGAGGTAGAAGTACTGGCCGGTGTGCATCCACACCATCGGAAGGCCGGCGAAGGTGACCAGCAGCCGGCCGAGGCCGCGGACGTCCTCGATCTTCAGCGGCGCGGTGTCGGCGTTCGGGTTCGCATCGCCCTTGGTGGTCATCGTGCCGTCGTCGTTGATGGCGATGACGCGGTGGGTCTTGGTGCTCTCCGGGCGCTCGGGGTCGTCGAAGACCGTGACGCGACCGAGCAGGTTCTGCGGGTCGGTCTCGGGAGCTGCGAGGACGATGTCGCCGACGTCGATGCGCGGCTGCATCGAGCCGCTCTCCACGACGAAGGGGCGCCAGCCGATGACCATCGGCAGCAGCGTGACGAGCAGGCATCCGGCGACGAACCAGAGCCACGTGCGCGCGACCAGTGCTGCGAGGAAGAGGCCGGTCGAGGAGCGGCGGGGCCCGTCGGCCGGGGTCGCGGTCGCCTCGTCGCCAGGCATGGGCGCCTGGGCCGGGATGGCCATCTCGATCCTCCTGCCCACGATCGGTGGTTCGGGTTCCCCGTGCATCCGGTCTGTGGTGTGTCTGTGGTGCCGGCCTCGTCGGCCACGGCACCGCCCGGCCCCCACCGGACGGCCCCGTCATCGACGGAGCCGATCGGTGTGCCCCATGCCCCCCGCACGGGGCACACCGACGGCGTGTCACGTCACGGTCACGACGTCCTCATGGACGGCGTCCCCCCGGTGACGTCGACGACTACTGGATCTCCCAGGTGAGGTCGGCCTGCGCGGTCGAGCTCTGCAGCGCGTTGTCGCCGTTCTGCGTGCCGGTGGTCGGCAGCGTGTAGGTGATGCGGTACGCGACGCGCTGGGTGCCGGCCGCGACGGCGACGCCCGAGGCGCTCGCGTAGTCGGTCGGCAGGGACGACAGGCCCACGGCGTTGTGCAGCGTGGTGATGCCGGTCGCCGGGAAGTTGCTGCAGTTCGACGCGACGTTGGTCGCCGCGGTCACGCCGGCGGCCTCGACCGTGACCTTGAGGGCCGATGCGAGGGTCGCGGAGTTGGTGCCGGTGATCGTGCCGCGGAAGAGCTTCAGCGTGCCCGCGAGGGTGCCGCCGCTCTGGACGGTGATGCACTTCGCGACCGCGGCCTGGTCGATCTTGATGCCGGTCTCGGTGAACAGCGCGGTCGTGGTGCCGCTGTAGGTGGCGGTGCCGCCGTTGTTGGTCAGCGCGAGGCTGCCGGTGGACCAGGCGTCCGAGGTGTTGTTCGTCGTGGCGTTGAACGCCGCGTAGCTGCCCTGCCAGACGAGCAGGCCGGCGGCCAGGAGGCCGGCGACGGGCGCGACGGAACGGACGGCGCGGGCACGGGTCGTGCGGTTCATGGTGGGTCCCCTCTGGAACGGATGACGATGACTGCGTTCACACCCCCGTGCAGAGCAGTCATCGGCCCCTGCCGTCACTCCTTGAGCCCATCGAGAGGGAAATCTGGCTCCGATCCGTGCGGCAAACGGGTGAGGCGAGCCCGAATCCTCCGCGCCGACTCAAGACGCAGAATTCTCCGGCCCTCCAAGCTCGGGCTCGTTCCTCGCCCTCGCGTCGGGCACCCGCGCCAGGCCGGTCCGCTCGGGCCCCTCGTGCCTCGGGGCGCCTCGCACCCCGGCATGGGGCGCCGCTCCTCGGGGCCCTCGTTCCTCGGGCCGCCTCGTCGCGCCGCGGGCTTCGCCCTGGCGCGGGCAGGGCAGCCGTGGCGCGACCACACCGATAACGGGGCGCGCCGAGGAGCACGAGCCACAGCTCGGAGGGCCATAAACAGAAAGACGGATCGCACCCCTGCGGGCGCGATCCGTCTTTCTGTCTGTCCGATCAATCCTCTTCGTCGCTGGAGGAGCCGACGGCCATGGGGGTGGTCTTCTGGACCTGGAGGAGGAACTCGAAGTTGCTCCGGGTCTCGCGCAGCTTGCCGAGCAGGAGCTCGATCGCCTGCTGCTGGTCGAGGGCGTGGAGCACGCGGCGCAGCTTCCAGACGGTCTTGAGCTCGTCCGGCGCCATGAGGATCTCCTCCTTGCGCGTGCCGGAGGCATCGACGTCGACCGCGGGGAAGATGCGCTTGTCCGCGAGCTTGCGGTCGAGCTTGAGCTCCATGTTTCCGGTGCCCTTGAACTCCTCGAAGATGACCTCGTCCATGCGGGAGCCGGTCTCGACGAGGGCGGTCGCGAGGATCGTGAGCGAGCCGCCGTTCTCGATGTTGCGGGCTGCGCCGAAGAAGCGCTTCGGCGGGTAGAGGGCCGCGGAGTCCACACCACCGGAGAGGATGCGCCCGGACGCCGGCGCCGCCAGGTTGTACGCGCGGCCGAGTCGGGTCATCGAGTCGAGCAGGACGACGACGTCGTGCCCGAGCTCCACCAGGCGCTTGGCGCGCTCGATGGCGAGCTCCGCGACGGTCGTGTGGTCCTCGGCAGGACGGTCGAAGGTCGAGGCGATGACCTCGCCCTTCACCGAGCGCTGCATGTCGGTGACCTCCTCGGGCCGCTCGTCGACGAGCACGACCATGAGGTGGACCTCGGGGTTGTTCTGGGTGATCGCGTTGGCGATCGCCTGGAGCACCATCGTCTTACCGGCCTTGGGCGGGGACACGATGAGGCCGCGCTGGCCCTTGCCGATCGGGGCGACGAGGTCGATGACGCGGGTGACCAGGTTGGTCGCGTCGGTCTCGAGGCGCAGCCGCTCCTGCGGGTACAGCGGCGTGAGCTTGCCGAACTCGATGCGGCCGCGCGCCTGCTCGGGGTCGGCGCCGTTGATGGTCTCGACGCGGACGAGCGGGTTGAACTTCTGCGCCTTCTCGCCCTCCCGCGGCTGGCGCACGACGCCCGTGACGGCGTCGCCCTTGCGCAGGCCGTGGCGCTTGACCATCTGCAGGGAGACGTAGACGTCGTTGTGGCCGGGCAGGTATCCGCTGGTACGGACGAACGCGTAGCTGTCCATGATGTCGAGGATTCCGGCGACGGGGAGCAGGACGTCGTCCTCGCTCACCTCGACCTCGCCCTCGAACCCGCGCGGCCCGCGGTTGCGGCCCTGCCGGTCGTTGCGGGGGCCGCGGTCGTCGCGGTCGAAGCCCCGGTCCCGGTCGCGGCCACGTCGCCGACGACGGCTGCTGCGGCTGCCGCGGTCGTCGTCGAAGTCGCCGCCCTGACTGTTCTGGCCGCCCTGGTTGCCCTGGCGGTCGTTCTGGTTCTGGCCGCGGTCCTCGCGGTTCTGGCGCTCGCCCTGGTTCTGGCCGCCCTGGTTGCCCTGGCGGTCGTTCTGGTTCTGGCCGCGGTCCTCGCGGTTGGGGCGCTCGCCCTGGTTCTGGTCGCGGTCCTGGCGCGGCTGGCGCTCGCCGCGGTCCTCGCGGTTCTGGCGGTCGCCGCGGTCCTGGCGCGGCTGGCGCTCGCCGCGGTCCTCGCGGGCGGGCCGGTCCTCGCGGGCGGGGCGCTCGCCGGCGTCGGCCGCCGGGGCGTCCTCGCGGGCGGGCCGGTCCTCGCGGGCCGGGCGGTCGGCCTTCGGCGCGGAGCCGGGGCCACCGACCTGACGGGCGCTGATCGCGCTCACGAGGTCGGCCTTGCGCATGCCCGACGCGCCGCTGATGCCGAGCTGGCCGGCCAGGGCCTTGAGCTCCGGCAGGAGCATCGAGCTGAGGCCGCCGCCCTTGCGGGCGCGGCTGTCGGTCTTGGTGGTCTCGGTCACCGAGTGCACCTTTACGAGAAGGGGTGGGAGCCCGCCGGGAGGCGGGCAGGGGTCCGTGCGCGCGCCGACGGAGTCGGAGGGATGCGAGTGCACGGGTACCGGGGGCGGCGCTGGAGAGGCTGCTATCGAGGGAACCCTCGCTAGGCCCCGCCGGAGGATCGTCCTCCCGGCGTGCCGGGCGGTGCGGGCCCCGGTGCTCGACCAGAGTAACACCCCCGGGTGCGAACCCCGTCACACCGCCGCGCCCGCCCTTGTGCCGCCCCTCCCCCTCACACCAGGCGCTGGGTCCAGACCAGGGCCGAGGCGGCGGCCACGAGCGCGAGGGCGAGACCTGCGCCCGCGACCTGGGCCGACACGTCCTGGGTCTTCTCGGTGTACGCCAGGTCGCGGCCGATCTCGTCGTACACCGACCCGAGCTGGTCGGCGGTCTCGGCGGTGAAGGTGCGCCCGCCGCTGGCCTCGGCGATGCGTGCCATCGCCTCGGCGTCGACCGGCACCGCCACGGTGCGGCCCTCGACGTCGACCGTGCCGTCGGGGGTCCCGAACGCGATGGTCTCGACCGGCACCCCGGCGGCGCGGGCGTCGGACGCGGCCTGCTCGGCGTCGGCCAGAGGGTCGCCGAAGCCGGTGCCGATCGTCGGCGTCCCGTCGCTCATGAGCACGATCGCAGCGGGTGCCGGCTGGTCGCCGTCCGCGCGCGGCACGGAGGCGATGGCGTCGAGCGCCGTGCGGATGCCGTCGGCGGTCGCGGTGCCGCCGCCGACCTCGAGGCGGTCGATGCCGGCGAGCAGCTGGGCGCGGTCCTTGGTGGGTGGCACGGCGAGGGCCGCCCCGCCGTTGAAGGTGACGATCCCGACCTGGACGTCGTCCGGCAGCTCGCCGACGAAGGCGCGGGCGCGGGCCTCGGCCGCCGCGAGCCGGGTCGGCGCGACGTCGGTCGCCGTCATCGACGCCGACGTGTCGAGCACGAGCATGATCGTGGCGCGGTCGACCGGCGTACGGACGGCCATCGCAGGCTGCGCGAACGCCAGCGTGAGCACGACGAGGGCGCCGAGCACCGCCGCCGCGGGGATGTGTCGCTGCCAGCCAGATCGCCGGGGCGCCACGGAGTCGAGCAGGTCGAGGCTGGTGAAGCGCAGCACGTGCACCTGCCGTCGGCGCTGGACCAGGAGGTACGCCGCGAGCAGCGCGAGCGGGGCGACGAGCAGCACGAGCCGCCAGGCGGAGAGGAACGTCATGGGTCAGCCTCGGGTGGTGGTGACGGTACGGCGGGGGGACAGGGAGGTGGACGAAGCGCGCAACCCCTTGTGCTGCATGGCGAACCGGACGACGTCGCCGAGCCAGTCGCGGTCGGTCGAGAGCCGCACGTGGGTTGCGCCGCTGCCGCGTACCGACGACACGACTGCGGCGTCGCGGGCAGCCGCCACCTCGGCGTAGCGGCGGCGCAGGTCGGCGTCGCGGGTGTCGACGAAGCGCTGGCGCCCCGATTCGGCGTCGACGACGGGCACGATGCCGACGTCCGGCATCACGAGCTCGCGAGGGTCGGTCACCTGCACCGCGACCACGTCGTGGCGCATCGCGAGGCGCCGCAGCCCGACGTCCCACGCTGACGCGTCGAGGAAGTCGGAGACGACCACGACGCGAGACCGGCGCCGGGCCGAGGTCGCTACCCAGCGCAGCGCGGACGCGAGGTCAGCGGCGCGGCCCGGGCGGCCGCCCGCCCGCGGCGTGGAATGCACGAGCGCCAGGGCCGACATCACGGCCGGCTTGCCCGTGCGCGGCGGCCGGTGCACCAGCGCATCGGTGCCGCAGACGACGACACCGACGCGGTTGCCGCCGCCGAGGTGCTCGAGCCCGAACGCTGCGACGGCGGCAAGGGCGACGTCGCGCTTCTCCGAGCCGATCGTGCCGAAGTCGAGGCTGGCCGAGCGGTCGACGACGATCCAGAGGTCGAGCGTGCGCTCGTCCTCGGTGCGGCGCACGTGCGCCTCCCCCGACCGCGCGGTCAGGTTCCAGTCGATCGTGCGCGCGTCGTCGCCCGCGTCGTACCGGCGGGCACCGGCGCGCTCGCTGCCGGGGCCCAGGTGCGCGGTGGCTTGCGGGCCGCTGCCGAGCCCGTCGAGGCGCCGGGTCACCTCGATCTCCAGGCGGCGCAGCACCTCCGAGCGTGTGGCGACCTCCGCGGCGGAGAACCCCGGGCGTGCCGCCGCGCTCATCCGGCGGCCCGCTCGCCCGAGGCGACCGCGCGCGGAGCCGGAACGCGCCGGAGCACCTCGCCGAGCACGTCGTCGACCGTCACGCCGTCGGCGAGCGCGTCGTAGGTGAGGGTGACGCGGTGGCGCAGCACCTCCGGGGCCACCTCGAACACGTCCTGCGGCACGACGTAGCGGCAACCCCTCAGCACGGCCATCGCGCGCGCAGCGGCCAGCAGGCCGAGCGTGCCGCGCGGGCTCGCGCCCAGGGCCACGAGACGCTCCAGACCGGGCAGCCCCCAACGTGCGGGGTCGCGGGTCGTCATCACGAGCCGCACGGCGTAGTCGAGGACGGCGTCGTGGACGAAGACCTCGGCGGTGGTGCGCTGCAGCTCCTGCAGCTGCTCGACCGTGAGCACCTGCTGCACCTCGCCCGAGGGCCGACGGGCCGCGATGAGCTTCTCCTGCTCGTACGACGGATGCTCCACGACCACATGCAGCAGGAACCGGTCGCGCTGGGCCTCGGGCAGCGCGTACACGCCCTCGGACTCCAGCGGGTTCTGCGTGGCGAGCACGAGGAACGGCGCGGGCAGCGCACGGGTGACGCCGCTGATGCTCACCTGCCGCTCGGCCATGGCCTCGAGCAGCGCCGACTGCACCTTCGCGGGCGCGCGGTTGATCTCGTCGGCGAGCACGATGTTGGCGAACAGCGGGCCCCACTCGATGTCGAAGTCCTCGCGCGACGGGCGCCAGATGCGGGTGCCCACGAGGTCGGCGGGCACGAGGTCGGGCGTGAACTGCAGACGCGTGAAGCTGCCGCCGACCACGGTCGCGGTCGTGGACACGGTGAGCGTCTTCGCCAGGCCGGGGAAGCCCTCGATCAGGCAGTGCCCGCCGGCGAGCAGCGCGACCATGACGCGCTCGACGAGCCGCTCCTGGCCGACGACGACGCCCTGGATCTGGGCGACGGCGGCGCGCAGCAGCGTGGAGGTGCGGGCGTCGTCGAGGACGAGGGTGTCGTTCTGGGCGGGGTCGGTCACGGCGTGCTCCTGGACGGGGGTAGGGGTCTGCGGGTCGAGGCGGCGGCCGGTCATCCGACGGGCCCGGTGCCGAGGGTGACGTCGGTGGTGCGGGAGCGGCCCGATGCGTCGACCCAGGTGACGGAGAGGGTGTCGCCCGGCTTCGCCGCGGCGACCACCGCGCGCAGGGCGTCGACGGAGGTCACGGCGCGGCCGCCGACGCTCGTGATGGTGCAGCCGGCCGTGATGCCTGCGGCCTCGGCCCCGGAGCCAGGGACGACCGCGGCGACCTCGACCCCGGCGCGGCTCGCGCCGGAGGACGAGATGCCGAGGAACGCGTCCGCACCGATGTGCACGGTGTCCGAGGCACGGCCGTTGCGGATGTCGTCCGCGATCGCCATGGCCTGGTTGATGGGCACGGCGTACCCGTCGGTGTCGGTGTCGCCCGGGTTCTGGCTGATCGAGCCGGCCGTGATGATCCCGACGACCTTCCCGTCCGCGTCGATGAGCGAGCCGCCGGAGTCGCCCGGGACGATGTCGGCGTCGGTCTCGATGAGCCCGTGCAGCTGCTCGGCGGAACCGTTGGCCGCGTCGGTCGCGGTGATCGAGCGATCGAGGCCGGTGACCGTGCCGCGCGCCTCGATCGGCGTACCGCCCACTCCACCGGCGTTGCCGAGCCCGACCACCTCGTCGCCGATCCGCACGGTCGAGGAGTCGCCGATCGGGGCGACGGCGAGGCCGCTGGCGTCGCGCAGCTTGATGACGGCGATGTCGTGCGAGGCGTCGTAGCCGACGACGTCGGCGCGGAAGGTCTGGCCGGTCATCGCGACCGTGGCGGTCAGCGTCGTCGAGCCTTCGATCACGTGGTGGTTGGTGATGACGTAGCCGTCGGCGCTGATCACCTCGCCGGTTCCCGCGCCCTGCTGGCCGGTGATGGCGTTGGTGCTCGTGATGTCGACGATCGCGGGCGCGACGACGGCGGCGGCCGGCGAGAGGGTCCGGTCGGCCGCCGACGGGGCGTCGCCCCGACCGCCCTGGCCCGGAAGCTGGCCCTGGCCGGGGAGCTGGCCGAGGCCCGGGAGCTCGCCGCCGCCCTGAGGCTGGGACGGCGCGGCCGAAGGGGACGAGCCGGGCGCGGGAGCGCTCGAGGACGACGGGCGCTCGGCCACCGGCGCCGGCTCGGAGCCGAGCAGGGCTCGGGACGCGCCGAAGCCGAGGAGCACGGCCAGCACCGCCACCGCGACGAGCACGAACGGGCGACGCGCCCGGGGCACGGGGACGGCGGCGGGCTCCGGCTCGGCAGGCGGCGGAGGCGTGGGCGCCGCGGCGCCCCAGTGCGCCGCGCGGGTGCTCGGGTCGCCCCACAGCTCGGAGGACCAGGAGTCCGGGGTCGCGGGGTCGTGCTCGAACGTCGTCGGCATGTGGTGCGCCTCTCGCGTGCCGGAGGGCCGCTTGCCCTCGTCACGCGGTATGACGAACGGAACCTGTGCGCGCGCTGAGAGGAGCCCGTGCGCTCGCTGTGACTGCCCCTCAGGCGTCGAGCGGGAGCACGCGGGCGCCCTCGCGGTCGACCTCGAGCAGGGAGGTGTCGAACCGCGCCCCGGCGAGCGCGGCCACCTTCTCGGCCGACCCGGCGGTCGCCAGTGCCAGCACGGTGGGACCGGCCCCGCTCACGACGGCCGGGATGCCGGCGGCCCGCAGCTTGGCCACGAGGTCGGTGGTGCGCGGGTACGCCGGACGCCGGTACGGCTGGTGCAGCCGGTCCTCGGTCGCCTCGAGCAGGAGGTCCGGCCGCACCGTGAGGGCCTGCACCAAGAGGGCCGCCCGCGCGGCATTGAACGCGGCGTCGACGTGCGGCACCGACTCCGGGAGCAGCCCGCGCGCCTTCTTCGTCGCGACGGCAGTCGAGGGCACGCAGGCCACCGGCACGATCGACGGCGCGGGGACGAGGTCGACCACGCCGGTCGAGGGCGGCTCGGTGCTGCGGGTCCAGGCGATCGTGGCTCCGCCGCGCAGGCAGGCGGCGACGTTGTCGGGATGGCCCTCGAGCGTGGCGGCCAGCTCGAGCAGCGCGTCGTCGGGCATGCGGTCCTCGCCGCCGACGACCAGGGCGCGGGCGAGGACGAGGCCCGACACGATCGCCGCGGCCGAGGAGCCGAGGCCGCGCCCGTGCGGGATCCGGTTGGCGCAGACGAGATCGAGCCCGCGCGGCCGGCCGCCGAGCACGTCGAACGCCTTCAGCGCCGACTTCGCGACGAGGTGCCGGTGGTCGCGGGGCACGGAGTCGGCGCCCTCGCCGTGCACGTCGACGCGCACGCCGGCGTCGTCCGACACCTGCGCCACGACGTCGTCGTAGAGCGCGAGCGCGAGCCCGAGGCTGTCGAAGCCCGGGCCGAGGTTGGCCGAGGTCGCGGGCACGCGCACACGGACCGCGGCTGCCCGGAAGACCGGGCGGCCCGAGGGCGGCGGGGTCACGCGAGGCCCAGCTGCAGGGCGGCGGCGTACGCGTCGACCGGCACGTGCGTCGGCTGCGGCGCTCCCGCGATCGCCCACTCGGGGTCCTTGAGGCCGTTGCCCGTCACGGTGCAGACCACGGTCTGGCCCGGGTCGAGCAAGCCCTCCTTGTGCTTCTTCAGCAGACCGGCGACCGACGCAGCGGACGCCGGCTCGACGAACACGGCCTCCTGGGAGGCGAGCAGGCGGTACGCCGAGAGGATCTCGCGGTCGGTCACGGCGTCGATGAGGCCGCCGGACTCGTCGCGCGCGGCGACGGCCTGGTCCCACGACGCCGGGTTGCCGATGCGGATCGCGGTCGCGATGGTCGACGGGTGGGTCACCGGCGCGCCGTTGACGATGGGCGCGGCGCCGGCTGCCTGGAATCCCCACTCGCGCGGGCGTTTGGTGGCGACGCCGTCGGCGGCGTACTCGACGAAGCCCTTCCAGTACGCCGTGATGTTGCCGGCGTTTCCGACCGGCAGGCAGTGGATGTCGGGCGCGTCGCCGAGGAAGTCGACGATCTCGAACGAGCCGGTCTTCTGGCCCTCGATGCGGAACGGGTTCACCGAGTTCACCAGCGACACGGGGTAGCTCTCCGAGAGCTTGCGCGCCAGGGTGAGGCAGTCGTCGAAGTTGCCGTCGACCTGCAGGATCTTCGCGCCGTGCACGAGCGCCTGGGCCATCTTGCCGAGCGCGATCTTGCCGCTGGGCACGAGCACCGCGCAGACCATGCCGGCCTTTACGGCGTACGCCGCAGCCGAGGCGGAGGTGTTGCCGGTGGACGCGCAGATGACGGCCTTGGCCCCCTCCTCCGCAGCCTTGGAGATCGCCATGGTCATGCCGCGGTCCTTGAACGACCCGGTGGGGTTGGCGCCCTCGACCTTGATCCAGACCTCGCAGCCGGTCATCTCCGAGAGCACGCACGCGTAGACGAGCGGCGTGCCGCCCTCCCGCAGCGTCACGACCGGGGTCTTGTCGCTGACCGGCAGCCGGTGGCGGTACTCCTCGATGAGGCCGCGCCACTGCGCGCTGGTGCCGACCGACGTGGTGCCGCTCATCGCTCGTCCTCGCCCTCGACCCGCATGACGCCGACGACGTTGCGCACGGCGTCGGTGGACCGCAGCCGCTCGATCGTCGCGGCGAGCGCTGCGTCGGTGGCGGTGTGGGTGCGCACGACGAGCCGGGCCTCGAGCCCCTGGCCGTCCTGGCGCACGTTCTGGATGCTGACGCCGTTGTCGGCGAAGGCCTGCGCGACGGTCGCGAGCACGCCCGGCTTGTCGGCCACGTCGAGGTTGACGTAGTAGCGCGTGGTCGCGTCGCCGATCGGGAGCACGTCGAGGTGCGCGTACGTCGACTCCCCCGGGCCGCGCGAGCCGGCGAGCCGGTGCCGCGCCACGGCGACGATGTCGCCGAGGACGGCCGACGCCGTCGGAGCGCCGCCGGCGCCCCGGCCGTAGAACATCACGTCGCCGGCGGATTCGGCCTCGACGAAGACGGCGTTGAACGCGCCGCGCACGCCGGCGAGCGGGTGAGTCCGCGGGACCATCGACGGGTGGACGCGGACGACCACGCCCTTCTCGTCGTCCGCGAGCTCGGCGATCGCGAGCAGCTTGATGACGAAGCCCATGTCGCGCGCGGCGGCGACATCCTGCGCCGAGACCGACGTGATGCCCTCGCGGTGCACGTCCTCGCCGCGGACGCGGGTGTGGAACGCGAGGCCCGCGAGGATCGCGGCCTTGGCTGCCGCGTCGTACCCCTCGACGTCGGCCGTGGGGTCGGCTTCGGCGTACCCGAGGGCCTGGGCCTCAGCCAGGACGTCGGCGTAGTCGGCGCCGTCCTCGTCCATCTTGGACAGGATGAAGTTGGTGGTGCCGTTGACGATGCCGAGGATGCGGCGGACCTTGTCGCCCGCGAGGCTCTCGCGCAGGGGGCGCAGGAGCGGGATCGCGCCGGCGACCGAGGCCTCGTAGTAGAGGTCGACACCGTGCTTCTCGGCCGCCGCGTGCAGCGTGGCACCGTCCTCCGCCAGGAGGGCCTTGTTGGCGGTGACGACCGACGAGCCCGCCTCCATCGCGGCGAGGATCAGCGAGCGCGCCGGCTCGATGCCTCCCATCACCTCGACCACGACATCCGCGCCGGAGGCGGCGAGGGCCGGGAGGTCGTCGGTGAGCAGCGCGGGGTCGATGCCGTCGCGGGCCCTGGACGCGTCGCGGACGCCGACGCCCACGAGGCGCAGGCGGCCGCCCGCGCGGGCGGCGAGGTCGTCGGCGGACTCGCGCAGCAGGCGCGCCACCTGGCTTCCGACCGTGCCGCCGCCGAGCAGGGCGACGGTCAGCTCGCGGGGCGCCGCATCGGGCGTCGTCATGGTTCCCTCCGGGGTGTCCGGCCTAGCGTGCCACCCCGGGCCGGGGCGGCGCCGCGCAGGTCCGGCTGCTCGTGTCGGCTCAGTCGGTGTCGAGGCCGGCGTCGAGCGCCAGCAGGTCGTCGGGCGTCTCGCGGCGCAGCACCACGCGGCTCTCGCCGTCGCGGACGGCGACCACGGGCGGCCGGGGCACGTGGTTGTAGTTGGAGGCCATCGCCCGGCAGTACGCGCCGGTCGCGGCCACCGCCACCAGGTCGCCCGGCGCGAGGTCGCCGGGGAGCCAGCAGTCGCGTACGACGATGTCGCCGCTCTCGCAGTGCTTGCCGACCACCCGCGACAGCGCGGGGGCGGCGTCTGAGACGCGCGAGACGAGCCGCACGGTGTACTCCGCGTCGTACAGGGCGGTACGGATGTTGTCGCTCATGCCGCCGTCGACTCCCACGTACGTGCGCACGTGGCCGTGGCCGAGGTCGACCTGCTTGACGGTGCCGACCTCGTAGACCGTGACCATCGACGGTCCGACGATCGCGCGGCCCGGCTCGACGGCGATGCGCGGCAGCGTGAGGCCGAGCGCCGCGCACTCGCGCACGACGATGCCGCGCAGCAGCTCGGCCATCTCCTTGGCGGTCATCGGATCGTCGTCCGAGCCGTAGGCGATGCCCATGCCGCCGCCGAGGTCGAGCTCGGCGACCTCGACGCCGTGCTCGTCGCGGACGGCTCCGGCGAGCGCGACGAGGCGGTGCGCCGAGACCTCGAACCCTGCGGTGTCGAAGATCTGCGAGCCGATGTGCGAGTGCAGGCCGAGCAGGCGCAGCGACGGCAGCTTGAGGATGCGGCGTACCGCCTCCATCGCCTGGCCGC
Organism: Candidatus Nanopelagicales bacterium; assembly: GCA_050251215.1. Lineage (GTDB taxonomy): Bacteria > Actinomycetota > Actinomycetes > S36-B12 > CAIYMF01 > Longivirga. The sequence continues at coordinate 2,752 of JBFWNE010000028.1, read as the reverse complement.
CGGCGATCGACAGGCCGAACTTCTGGTCCTCGTGGGCGGTGGCGATGAACTCGTGGGTGTGCGCCTCGACGCCGACGGTGACGCGGACCAGCACGTCGGCGACGACGCCACGGGCCTCGGCCGCTGCGGCGAGGCGCGCGATCTCCTCGAACGAGTCGACGACGTACCGGCCGATGCCGTGGTCGAGGGCGAGCTCGAGCTCGGCGACGGACTTGTTGTTGCCGTGGAACGCCATGCGCTCGGGCGGGAAGCCGGCCCGGACGGCGGTGATGATCTCGCCGCCGGAGCAGACGTCGAGGCCGAGCCCCTCCTCCTGCACCCAGCGCGCGACGATCGTGGACAGGAACGCCTTGCCGGCGTAGAAGACGTCGGCCGGGGCCTCGGGGTGCTCGTACGCCTCGCGGAACGCGGCGGCACGGGCGCGGAAGTCGGCCTCGTCGAGGACGTAGAGGGGGGTGCCGTGCTCGGCCGCGAGGTCGCGCACGTCGATGCCCGCGAACGTGACCGCGCGCTGGGCCAGTCCGTCGCCGCCTGCGCGGACCGCTGTGCTCGGCCAGACGTTCGGGTCGAGGGCGTGCATCGCCTCGGCGTCGGCGGGAGCGGCAGGAGCGCCGGCCGGGGCGAGGATCTCGCCGAAGCGTGGCCCGGCGGGGTGTGCGCGCATGCCGAAAGGCTACCGATGCGCCCGTTCGCGCCCCCGGGGAGTTCCACCCCCTGGACACCTACGGGCCTCGAGTTACTGCCCGAATCGACGTAATCCGGCCCCCGAATACGTCGATTTGGGCAGTAACTCGGATCGCTACATGCGCTCGGGGGCGCTGACTCCGAGCATGTGCAGGCCGTTGGCGAGGGTCTGGCGGGCGGCGGCGCAGAGCCAGAGGCGCGCGATCGTGATGGGCTCGACGTCGGCGTCGGCCATGGGGAGGACCCGGCAGGAGTCGTAGAACTTGTGGTACGCCGTCGCCAGCTCCTCGAGGTACCTCGCGACCCGGTGCGGCTCGCGCAGCTCGGCCGCCGACCCCACGATGCGCGGCAGCTCGCCGATCACGCCGAGCAGCGCAGCCTCCTTCTCGTGCGTCAGCAGCGAGGCGTCGAAGGCCTCGTCCTTCCAGTGGATCCGGAGGTCGCTCGCGCCGCGCAGCACCGAGCTGATGCGCGCGTGGGCGTACTGCACGTAGAAGACCGGGTTGTCGTTGCTGCGCTGCACCAGCAGGTCGAGGTCGAGGGTGAGCGGGCTGTCGGCGGGGTAGCGGATGAGCGAGTAGCGCGCGGCGTCGACGCCGACCTCCTCGACGAGGTCCTCCAGCGTGATGATGTTGCCCGCCCGCTTGGAGAGCCGCACCTCCTCGCCGCCCTTGAACATCTTCACGAGCTGCCCGATGAGCACCTCGATGTTGACGTCGGGGTCGTCGCCCGCGCACGCGGCGACCGCGCGCAGCCGGTTGACGTAGCCGTGGTGGTCGGCGCCGAGCAGGTAGATGCAGACGTCGAAACCGCGGTTGCGCTTGTCGACGTAGTACGCCGTGTCGCTCGCGAAGTACGTGAGCTCGCCGTCGGCCTTGACCAGGACGCGGTCCTTGTCGTCGTCGAAGTCAGTCGTGCGCAGCCACACGGCGCCGTCGGCCTCGAACATGTGGCCCTGCTCGCGCAGCGTCTCGAAGCCTCGATCGACGGCCCCGCTCGAGTGCAGGCTGCGCTCGGAGTACCAGACGTCGAAGTGCGTGTTGAAGCCGTCGAGCGTGTCCTTCTGCTGCTGCAGCTGCAGGGCGTAGCCCGCCTCGCGGAAGGCGACGAGCCGCTCGTCCTCGGGCAGCGCGGTGATCCCGGGATCGGCAGCGACGATCTGCTGCGCGAGGTCGTCGACGTACGCGCCCTGGTAGCCGCCCTCGGGCACCTCGGTGCCGAGCGCGCGAGCCTCGAGCGACATGCCGAACTTGTCCATCTGGACGCCGCGGTCGTTGATGTAGAACTCGCGCGCGACGTCGGCCCCAGCGGCCTCGAGCACGCGCGCGATGGCATCGCCGACGGCGGCCCAGCGGGTGTGACCGAGGTGCAGCGGGCCGGTGGGGTTGGCCGAGATGAACTCGACGTTGATGCGGGTGCCGGCGTACCGGTCGATGCGGCCGTACTGCTCCCCCGCCATGACGACGGTGCGGGCGAGCTCGCCGAGCGAGGCGGCGTCGAGCGTGATGTTGAGGAAGCCAGGGCCCGCGATGTCGACCGACGCGATGCCGGCGACACCGCGCAACCGCGCGGCCACGAGCTCGGCGACGGCGCGCGGGTTGCTGCCCGCCGGCTTGGCGAGCTGCAGGGCGATGTTGGTGGCGTAGTCGCCGTGGTCTGCGTTGCGCGGACGCTCGACGGTCACCTCGGCCGGGACGAGCGCGGTGTCGAGGGCGAGCTCGCCGTCGGCCACGGCCGCCAGGACGGCGGCGCGGACCTCTGCGGCGATCTGGTCGGGCGTCATGGGCGCGAGCCTATCGGCGCAGGTCGCGCCGCCCCGACGGCGTATGGGCGCCGTCGTCGTCGTCCGGTCGCGGGTTCGGACGTACGCCGCGGCGCTGGTACTGTCGGTGCCTGCCCTGGCCCCCGTAGCTCAGGGGATAGAGCGGTGCCCTCCGGAGGCATGCGCGCAGGTTCGAATCCTGCCGGGGGCACTCAACTTCTTCAATGATACCAAGGGATTTCAGCGATTCCCTGGATCTCGTGCCACATTTCGTGCCACTTGGAGACTTCAGGGGCTCCCACGGGT
>JBFWNE010000027.1:0-60479 GCA_050251215.1 Candidatus Nanopelagicales bacterium | reverse complement strand
TGGAGGCCGAGCGCCTCGCCGCCGAGGAAGAAGCTGCCCGCCTGGAGGCCGAGCGACTCGAAGCCGAGCGCCTCGAAGCAGAGCGCCTCGAAGCAGAGCGCCTCGAAGCAGAGCGCCTCGAAGCAGAGCGCCTCGAGCAGGAGCGCGTCGAAGCCGAGCGACTGGAGGCCGAGCGCCTCGCCGCCGAGGTAGAAGCTGCCCGCCTGGAGGCCGAGCGCCTCGAGCTGGAGCGCCTGGACGCAGAGCGCCTTGCCGCCGAGCAGGAAGCCGCCCGCCTGGAGGCCGAGCGTCTCGCGGCCGAGCAGGCAGAACTCGAGCGATGGGCTGCGGAGCAGGCGGCGGAGGAGGTCCCCTCGCTGGAGCCGAGTCCGTGGGATCTGCCCCCCGTCGTCGCCGACACGCCGGCCGCCTTCGCACCCGAGGAGCTCGCACCGGCCGCATCGGTCAGCTTCGCCGACGTCTACGGCACGGCCCACCCGACGCCGGTCACGCCCGACACGTACGACGACGTCACCGCGCACAGCACGCCGGCCGTGACCATGCCGGAGCCCGAGCCAGTGGCGGTCGCGGCTCGTCCCACTCCGGACTACAGCGGCGGGTTCATCGTGTCTCCGGAGATCGCCCAGCCGGGGGCCTCCGAGGGCGCCGACATGGCGGCTCTGCTGCGGGAGCTGTCCAGCCTCAACAGCGACAACGACGGCGACGCCGGCCGCCCGGGAGTCGCCGGCATGGCGCAGGTCGGGACCGGGGGCCAGGGCCAGACGGTCACCCGGCCCGTGCAGGCCGCCGACACCAAGGCCAAGAAGAAGAAGGGGTTCTTCGGCCGCTGAGACCGGATGGCACGATCAGCGCGTGAGAGCCATCGTCCAGCGTGCCGCGGGTGCCTCGGTCACCGTCGATGGCGGGGTCGTCGCATCCTTCGATGGCCCCGGCCTCCTGGTGCTCGTCGGTGTGACCCACGACGACACCGCAGCGCACGCGGCGAGGCTCGCCGCGAAGATCCACGAGCTGCGGATCTTCGATCCCGAGCACGCACCCGGCGAGGTCGCCGACGGCCGCCGCGAACTGTCCGCGGCCGAGCTGGGCCTGCCGTTGATCGTCGTCAGCCAGTTCACCCTGTACGGCGATACCCGCAAGGGCCGGCGCCCTACGTGGACTGCCGCAGCACCGGGACCGGTGGCCGAGCCTCTCGTCGATGCGGTGGTGGCCGAGCTGAGGGCGCGCGGAGCGGTGGTCGGCACCGGGGTCTTCGGCGCCGACATGCAGGTGGCGCTGATCAACGACGGGCCGATCACCCTGGTGATCGACGTCGATCAGACGTGATCGCTACGGCAGCGTCGGCACGAACTCCTTGAGCCATGCTGCGAACTCCGGACCGAGGTCCTCACGCTCGACGGCCAGCCGGACGACCGCCTGCAGGTACGACTGCCGGTCGCCGGTGTCGTAGCGACGGCCGCGGAACACGACGCCCGTGACGCCGCCGCCCTCCTCCGCCGACGTCTCGGACGCGAGCACGCGCAGGGCGTCGGTCAGCTGGATCTCGCCCCCGCGGCCGGGCTCGGTGCGCTCGAGGATGTCGAACACCCTCGGGTCGAGCACGTAGCGCCCGATGACGGCGTAGAGGCTCGGCGCCTCGTCGGTAGCCGGCTTCTCCACGAGATCGGTGATGCGCACGACGTCGGGGTCGTCGCCGATCACCTCGATGGCGGCGCAGCCGTACAGGTGGATCTGCGACCGCGGCACCTCCATGAGAGCCACCACGCTGCCGCCGTGCTCCTCGCGCAGCGACACCATGCGCTCGAGCAGGGGGTCCCGCGGATCAATGAGGTCGTCGCCCAGCAGTACGGCGAAGGGCTCCCGTCCCACATGCCGCGACGCGCAGAGCACAGCGTGGCCGAGGCCGCGCGGCTCGCCCTGGCGCACGTAGTGGACCGTCGCCATGTCGGTGCTGCGGCGCACCAGCTCCAGCTTGTCCTTGTCGCCCTTCGCCTCGAGCGTGGCCTCGAGCTCGGCGGCACGGTCGAAGTGGTCCTCGAGCGCGCGCTTGCTCCGGCCCGTCACCATGAGCACATCGGTGAGGCCGGCATTCGCCGCCTCCTCCACCACCAGCTCGATGGCCGGAGTGTCCACGACGGGCAGCATCTCCTTGGGAGTGGCCTTGGTCGCCGGCAGGAACCGCGTGCCGAGACCCGCGGCCGGGATGACCGCCTTCGTCACTCGTGCCATCTGTGATCCTCCCCAGGTGGGCCACCCGAACGTGACTCTGGCCCACAGCATGCCAAAGACAGCGTGTCCCAAACGTTTCCGCGCTGTGACGCCGCCCACGCGGCGTAGCAGGCCCGACCTGGCCAGGACATTGCTCCACGCTGAGAACGCTTGCGGCCCACCACTTCTCGGCGTCAGGCCGTGACCACGGTCTCCTGCGTCGCGGCCACCAGGCCTGCGTCGTTCGGGCCGACCAGGAGCGCGGCGTCGAGCGGCACGGAGCGCTTGATGACAGCGAGGGCGACCGGCCCGAGCTCGTGATGCAGAGCGACGGAGGTGAGCCTGCCGACCTCTCGCCCGTCGGCGAGGACGGGGTCGCCCGTCGCCGGCGTCCGCGCAGCGCTGCCGTCGAGATGGAGCTGCACCAGCCTGCGCGGGGGACGACCGAGGTTGTGCACCCGGGCGACCGTCTCCTGACCGCGGTAGCAGCCCTTCTGCAGATGGACCGCCGACGGCACCCAGCCCAGCTCCTGCGGGATCGTGCGGTGGTCGGTGTCGAGGCCGAAACGCGGAACGCCCGCCGCCACCCGCAGTGCCTCCCAGGCCCACGTACCGGCCCCACGACGGCCCTCGACATACGCCGCGAGCTGCTCGCGCGGCACGAGCACCTCCCGGCCCACGAGCACGTCGGGACGCAGCGGGACGTACTTCTCCGACGCAGCATCGCCCGCGACGAGCACACCGAACTCGCGCGGCACGACGTAGGTCGGGAGCGCCGGGTGGCGGTCGGCGAGAGGCTCCGCGACCACGGCGTACTCGTCGCTCCGGTCGGACACCTCGACGCGCAGCATGAACCGCATGCGGTCGAGGTAGTCGCGCAGCGGCTCGGTCGAGGACGGCTCCACCGAGATCCAGGTAGTGGTTCCGTCATCCACGAGGTGCAGCTCATGCTCGACGTGCCCGTGCGGGTCGAGCACCAGGTCGAGCGCCGAGGCGCCGGGCTGCAGCGACTCGACGTGCTGCGTGGTCAACGAGTGCAGCCACGACAAGCGATCCTGGCCGGTGACGGCGAGGACGCCGCGGTGCGAGAGGTCGACCCAGCCCTCGCCCGAGGCGAGCAGCCTCTGCTCCCCGTGCGGATCGCCGTAGTGCCACGCCACGCCTTCGTCCGGCGAGCCCTCGGGCGCGGGGCACGCCCCGGGCAGGTCGAGCAGCGGGCTGCGGTAGGTGGTCACAGCGTCTGCAACGACCGGGTCCACGAGATCCTTCCCCGCGCGGTCAGGAGGCGCCGACGCCCTTGGCGCTGCAGTCCGAGCAGGTGCCGTGCAGCGCGACGTGGCTGATGTCGGTGACGAAGCCGGTCGAGCGCCGCAACTCGTCGAGGAACTCCTCCGCGATCGCCGCGCCCACGCTCTGCACCGAGCCGCAGGTGTCGCACACCAGGTGGATGTGCACGTGGTCGTCGACCGCGTGGTACGTCGGCGCTCCGTGCCCGATGTGCGCGTGGGTGACGAGGCCGACCTCCTCGAGCACCTCGAGGTTGCGGTAGATCGTCGACAGGTTCACGCCGGACGCCGTGCGCTGCACCTCGGCGAGGATCTCCTCGGGCGTGCCGTGCCGCAGCCGCTCGACGGCCTCCAGCACGAGCTGGCGCTGCGGAGTGATGCGGTAGCCGCCCCGCCGCAGCCGCTGCTCCCACTCCGCCGTCTGCGTCACGTCGTCACCCGCTTCAGCCGGGCCGACAGGTGGTTGGTGAGCGGCACGCCGACCGCCGCCATGTCGTAGGTCCAGAGCAAATCGCCCTCGCGCAGGCCGTACAGGCGCGTGCCGCCGCTGACCTCCTTGGCCGACTCGGTGCGGGCGACCACATCCGTGTGCAGCTCGGCGTGCGCGCCGGTGATCACAGCGTTCTCGATCCCGTCGACGACCACCGTCCCGACCCACACCTCCGCGAATCCGCTCGGGTGCGCGAGCAGCATCTCCACGCCGTTGTCCGGACGTGGCCGCAGGAAACCCGCCTCGGTCGCCCGCGGGCGCACGCGGTTGCCCTCGTCGTCGAGCTCCCAGCTGCGGCTCCAGTACGACAGGAACGGCCGGCCGTCGGTCGCGAACGTGACCTCCTGGCCGAACCGGAAGTCCTCGATCGTGGGGTACTGCCCGAGGCCGACGCCGGTCCAGGTGCCGATGAGCCACGACAGGTGCGCGAGCTCGAGCGGGTAGCCGAGGTCGGGCAGGTCCGGCTTGGACGCAGCGTCGTCAGCAGGCGTGGTCATCGCGGGCCTCTCGGTCGGGCGGGTCAGCCGCGGTAGAGGCGTACGACGACCGTGCCCGCCACCGCCACGACGGCGACGACGACCAGCACCAGCAGCGCGGTCATGACGGTCTCCACCACGCGGGCATCGTATCCGCGAGCACATCGCCGCCCCGGGACGGCGCACCGCCGGTCTACGGTGAGGCCACCGGCATAGAGGAGGCAGTCGTGGCACGTCGTCTGGTCGTCAAGGTCACCTGCGGCGAAGAGGCGCCCGAGCGCGTCTCACAGGCGCTCACAGTGGCCGCGACCGCCGTCGCCTCCGGAGTGGACACCTCGCTCTGGCTCACCGGCGACGCCGTCTGGCTCGGCGTGGCCGGGCGCGTGCCGGACCTCGGGCTCGAGCACTCCACGCCCCTCGCCGACCTCGTCGATGCCGTGCTCGCCGGCGGTCAGGTGACCGTCTGCACCCAGTGCGCGGTACGGCGCCGGATCGAGGAGGCCGACCTCGCGCCCGGCGCGCGGATCGCCGGCGCCGCGACGTTCCTGTCCGAGGCGCTGGCCGACGACGCCCAGGCCCTCGTCTACTGACTCGCTCGCTTCCTCAGCAGGGGGCGTCGCCGTCGGCCTGCCGTGGCGTCGCCGCGCCTTGCTGCGCTCTCGCTCGCTCCCTCAGCAGGGGGGGTCGGGGCACCCCGCACCCGTCCAGGCGGACCTTGCTGCTCGCCGGCCCTCCTTCGTCGGGCCGGCTCCGCTGCGCTTTATGTCCGCCTCGGACGGGTGCCCGGTGCCCCTCCCGGGCGACGTCGTCCGCTCGCTCGGGGAGGGACCTCATGCTGCGCGTCAAGTTCGGCTCTGCCAGGGCCCGCCGCCTGCTCCCGGGCGAGGTCGTCCGCTCGCTCGGGGGGAGGGGACCTCATGCTGCGGTTGATGTCCGCCTGGGACGGGTGCCCGGTGCCCCTCCCGGGCGACGTCGTCCGCTCGCTCGCGGGTGAACCTCATGCTGCGCGTCAGGCGCGGATCTGCCAGGGCCTGCCGCCTGCTCCCGGGCGGCGTCTTCCGCTCGCTCGCGGGTGAACCTCATGCTCGCGTCAGGTGTGGCTCTGCCCGGGCCCGCCGCCTGCTCCCGGGCGACGTCGTCGGCTCGCTCGGGGGGGGACCTCAGGCTCTGGATCAGCGCGGGGTCTGGGCGCCGCCGTGAACGGACTGGGGCGTCGTCCGGTCGGTTGTGATGGGGTGGCGGATCGCTGGCGCGGGCATGTGGTCGGGCTGACACTGGACCGGGCGAAGGACGGGGGGCTCCTGCTGCCGATGACCTCGAGGTAGGGATCAGTGGGTTCCCGGCAGGCCGGGGCGGGGAGTGGTCGCGATGATCGCGAAGAGCAGCGACGTACGCAGACGGAGGCCGGTCGTCGTGGAGACAGGACCGTGGGGCGTCGAGGCGCGCGAGGCGACCTGGCGCGAGCGCATCCTCGTCCGCCTGCTCGTCCGTCGACTCGACCAGCAGCTCGCGGCGGGCCGCAGTCCCGAATCAAGCCCGCTGCTGTCCTTGCGGGCCCAGCGCCTCGCGCGCCCTGCGACGAGGCAGGCGCTGGCCCGGGCCGTCGGCCGTCTGCTCCGCGAGGCATCGGCTCCGCACGCACCCACGCAGCCGTCCCTGGTCGACTTCCGCGCCGTCCGAGGAGCCGAGCCCGACCTCGTCGGCCTGCTCGACCAGCTCGTGGCGCCCGCCCCGGTGTCGGCGCGCGGCGTGGCTCTGGTCCACGAGCTCTTCGCTGACGGGCGCGGCCCTCTCTACGGACGCTCGGCCAGCGCCCTGCGCCAGGGGGTGCGCCGCGCCTCGCGCGCCCTCGAGCCCGACGTCGACTGGCCGCAAGCCGCCTGAGCCCGGTACGAAGAACGGCCGCGGACCCCGAGGGGTCCGCGGCCGTTCCGACCCTCACCGGCAGGTGCCGGGGAGCCTGGCGGCGCCGGTGCGCTCAGACGGTCGGCTGGGGGGTCCAGCGCAGGTACGGCTTGACCTCCTCGACCTCGCCGAACTTCTCCTTGGCGTCCTCGGTCGAGATGGTCGGCGCGACGATGACGCGCGAGCCGGGGGTCCAGTCGACCGGCGTCGAAACGGTCGCCTTGTCGGTGAGCTGCAGGGCGTCGATGACGCGCACGATCTCGTCGAAGTTGCGGCCGACCGACTTCGGGTAGGTGAGGGTCAGGCGCACCTTGTTGTTGGGGTCGATGATGAACACCGAGCGCACCGTGGAGGTGTCGCCCTCACCCGGGTGGATCATGTCGTAGGCGAGCGAGACCTCGCGGCTCTCGTCGCCGATGATCGGGAAGTTCAGCTCGCTGCCGCTCACGTCCTTGATGTCGCCGGCCCAGGCGTTGTGGCTGTCGACGCCGTCCACCGAGACCGCGATGGCCTTGACGTTGCGCTTGTCGAACTCGTCCTTGAGCGAGGCGGTGCGGCCGAGCTCGGTGGTGCAGACGGGCGTGAAGTCGGCGGGGTGGCTGAACAGCACGGCCCAGCTGCCGGACTTCCAGTCGTGGAACGTGATCGGGCCGTCGGTGGTGTCGGCGCTGAAGTCGGGGGCGACGTCGCCCAAGCGGATGGACATGCGGTGCTCTCCTGTCGGTTCGGTCGTGCGGTGAGGGTCGGGAGAAGTGGTCTGCGGGTCAGATCGCGACGTGGATCTCGGACACCTGGTCGTGCTCGACGGCGACCGCGTGGTCGACCGTCGCGCCGGGCGCCAGAGCCGTGAGGGTCCAGCTGCCGGGTGCGGCGAAGAAGCGGAACGATCCGGTCGTGCTCGTGGGCACCTCCGCTGCGAGCGGGCCGCCCGGGACGGACAGTCGCACATAGGCGCCCCCGACCGGGCGGCCGGCCTGGGAGACGGTGCCCTGGATCACTGCCTGGGGCGACATGGCGGTTCCTTCGCGGAGGGGGTTGACGCCGGAGCGCTGCGGGAGCCGGCGTGCCGGCAGGGGCCGCGCGTCAGGCCGCGGGACGGGCGCCGAGCACGCGCTTGCCGAGCAGGTACATCTCGCACCCGAGGCAGAAGTCGAACGCCGCGTTCAAGAACGCGGCGCCGAGCGCGAACGCGACGGCGACGTACGCCACGACGGTGACGCCGGTGAGGAGCCCGGCGAGACCGACGAGTGCGAACGCCAAGCCGACGGTCTGCGCGAAGCGCGGAGGAGCGACGTCCTCCAGCTTGGTCGGGGCGCCGAGGCGCGGACGCACGGCCTTCCGGTAGATCACGCCGTACGGCTGCGCGTGCAGGCCGACGAGGGAGCCGAGGGCGAACGCCACGGTCTGGACCGAGAGCAGGACCAGCGACAGCGTGGAGTCGATCGTCAGCAGCGTCGCGGCGAGGACCACGACGGTGATCGCGGCGGCGAAGCGCGGACCGCGTGCGTCGATCTGCTGCGGACGGGCGGACGTGGTGGGGCGGGAGTCGAGCGTGGTCACGGAGTCTCCAGGGAATGCGGCACGGACGGCGGCGTTCACCGGGTCGGGCGGGGCGCTCGAGGCGCCCGGGACGACCGGGTCAGGAGGCGCGACAGATGCAGGAGCCGACGCGGCAGAAGTCCACTGCGCGTCGCTTGGTGAGGGTCACCGACTGCATGCCGACGAGGATAGGCACCGGTCCAGCAGTTGGACACCGGGAACCGGATCGTGAGACTGCTGCGGCAGCAGCCGAGGACTTGCGAACCGTTCGCAACAAGACGCCGGCCCTACAGGAACGTGCCGAGCGCGGCCACCACGTCGGCCTTGCGCGGCGCCCCGGCAGCGCGCACGCGCACAGCCCCGGTCGAGTCGAGCACCAGGACGGTCGGGGTACGGCGGACGTCCATGCGGCGCACGAGGTCGAGGTTGTCCTCGGCGTCTATCTCGACGTGCCTCACGCCGTCGACCTGCCCGGCGACCTCGTCGAGCACCACGCGGGTGGCGCGGCAGGGGGCGCAGAACGCGCTGGAGAACTGCACGAGCGTCGCTCGATCGCCGAGCGGGGTCCCGAGGTCGGCGGGGTCGAGGCGGTCGCCCTGGTGGGCGTGGCCGGGCCCGGGCGCGGCACCGGGCACCTTGCGGGAGTCGTGGGCATCGGCCGGGATCTCGACCTCGCGCATCGTCCCGTCGGTACGCCGACGGTAGACGCCGAACGCCGTGGCGAGCACGAGGACGCCGAGCACGACGTAGAGACCGGTCACGCGGGCACCAACGCCGTGCGCACCGCGATGTGTTCCGCGCTGCCGCCCGCGAACGGCGGGAGCACGTCGACCACCGAGCCGTCGGGCACCGCCACGTCGGCGGCCGGGGTCCGGCCCGGGCTGACCTCGTCGACCAGGTAGGAGCAGCGGCCGAGGACGCGGTCGAGCTCCTCGCCGTGCGCGGCGCGGACGGCCTCGAGCAGACCGGCAAGCGTGCCCGCGGCCTCGAGCTCCTCCTCGGGCACCCCCGCGGCTGCCTTGGCCGCGGCCCAGTACCGGACCGTCACGCTCATGCCGTGCTCCTCCGGGATCTGCTTGCGCCCTGCCGGTCGGCGCCATCGTGCCCCACGGCGTCCCGGCACCAGCGGCCGATCCGGTCGACGAGCTCCGGTGCGACGCCCGACTCCGCGTGCGCGAACCCCGGCTCGACCCACTCCTCGGTGCGGTCGACCGCTCCGCGCTCGGCAGCGCCCGCCCGCGCCGCCTGCACGATCGAGCGGGAGTGCTCCAGGGGGAAGTACGTGTCGTGCGTGCCGTGCACGACCAGCAGCGGCACGGGCGCGATGAGGGAGGCCGACTCCGACGGGGACAGCGGGTACGGCTCCTGCCACTCGGTCGACGTGACGCGAGTGCCGAAGCCGTGCCGCAGGACGCCCCGGCCCAACGGCGATGCGACGGCCTTGTGCAGCAGGCGCATCGGGGCCGTGCCCTTGTAGAACCAGAAGCCGGCGGCGCTCACCGAGACGACGGCGTCGGACCCCTGCCGGTCCGCGCGGTCGGTGAGCGCGCCGTGGCGAAGTACGACGGACCCGCCCATCGAGAAGCCGATGGTGGCCACGCGCCGGGCGCCGAGCCAGCGGGCCCACGCGACAGCGGCGTCGAGGTCGAGCACCTCGTCGTCCCCGAGCGTGGTGACGCCCGACGACCGTCCGTGCCCGCGCGCGTCGAACGACACGACACCCGCGTGCGCGACGAGCGCGTGCGCGATCCGGCGGTTGTCGGGCCGGCGCCAGCCGCCGGTGAAGCCATGCGCCACCACGACGATCAGGCCCTCGTCCGCGCCCGGCCCGACGGGCGCGTCGTACGCCGCCGACACCCGGTGGCCGTCCGACGTCAGCAGCGTCGCGACGCGCGTCGGCGGACGCACGGGGTGCCGCGACGACGGTCGGAGATCCACCTTGCTAGTCTCTCCCACGAGGACCCCGGCGACGACGCCGCACGGGTCCTCTCGCGCTTCCAGGTCGGAGAACCCGGCCGGGCGCCGATGGGGAGGAGGCCGCGTGCCCACGCTGCTGCTGCTAACCAACGCCCTGCTGCCCTCGTCCGAGGTGCTTCCCGCGCTCGGCCTGCTCTCGCACCATGTACGCGTGCTCCCCGCGGAGGCCACGGCGCTGCTCGACGCCCCGGCGTGCGACGCGATCCTCGTCGACGGGCGCCGCGACCTCCCGCAGGTCCGCAGCTTCACGCGGCTGCTGCGCACCACGGGCGTCGACGTGCCCGTCCTGCTCATCACGACCGAGGGCGGCCTCGTCGGCGTCACCGCCGAGTGGGGCGTCGACGACGTCGTCCTCGAGACCGCCGGCCCCGCCGAGGTCGACGCCCGCCTGCGGCTCGCCATCGGCCGCCTCGCCCGTGCCGTCGAGGACGACGTGCCGGACGAGATCCGCTCGGGCGACGTGTCGATCGACGAGGCGACGTACACCGCCCGGGTCCGCGGCCGCGTTCTCGACCTGACGTACAAGGAGTTCGAGCTCCTGAAGTTCCTCGCCCAGCACCCGGGCCGCGTGTTCAGCCGCGCCCAGCTGCTGCAGGAGGTCTGGGGCTACGACTACTTCGGGGGCACCCGGACGGTCGACGTCCATGTCCGCCGCCTCCGCGCCAAGCTCGGGCCGGAGCACGAGGCCGTGATCGGCACCGTGCGCAACGTCGGCTACCGCTTCGTCGTCGCTCCGCCGCGCGACGAGGTCGTGGTCGTACCGGAGCCCGCGCCGCTCGGCTGACCCGGCATCCGGCACAGCGGGTCCGCTGCAGCGCGCGGCCCCGTAGGGTCGGCGCGTGAACCTGCAGTGGGAGGTGCTCCGGCGCCTCGACGACTCCGACGTGCGCGAGGTCGGCGTGCTCGTCGAGCGGGTCACGGAGGCCGACGGCACGCGCCCGCTGTCCGAGCACGTGATGCTGCACCTGCGGTACGGCGGGGACGTCGACGTCCGGCACATCCTCGCCCGGCTCGACGGCACCCTCGTCGGCTACGCGCACCTCGACGTCACCGACCAGGTCGCCGGCTCCAGCGCGGAGCTCGCGGTGCTGCCCTCCGCACGGCGCCAGGGCGTCGGCCACGGGATCGTCGAGCACCTGCTGGCCGAGAGCCCCGACGGCCGGCTTCGCCTGTGGTCGCACGGCGAGCAGAGCGGAGCGGCACCGCTCGCAGCGTCGCTGGGCTTCGTCCGCAGCCGGATGCTGTGGCAGATGCGCCGCAGCCTGTACGCCGCGCTCCCCGCCCCGGAGCTCCCCGACGGCGTGCGGCTCCGCTCGTTCCTGCCCGGCCTCGACGACGAGGAGTGGGTGGCCCTGAACGCCGCGGCGTTCGTCGACCTCCCCGACCAGGGCGGCTGGACCATCGAGGACCTGCGGCTGCGCATGCGGGAGCCGTGGTTCGACCCCGCCGGTTTCCTCGTGGCGGTGCAGGACGACCCGGGCGGCGAGCGCATGGTCGGCTTCCACTGGACGAAGGTGCACGGCGCGGACCACCACCACCACGGCGACCACGACCACAGCGCCGCCGACCACGGGCAGGAGCCGGGTCACAGCCACGGCGGCCCCGACCACCCTGCCGACGGCCACGGCCACGAGCCGATCGGAGAGGTGTACGTCGTGGGCATCGCGCCGGACCAGCGCGGCCGGGGCCTCGGGCGGGCGCTCACTCTGGCTGGCCTCGCGCACCTGCGCAGCAAGGGCCTCCCCGACGCCATGCTCTACGTCGATGCCACGAACACCGCGGCGATCGAGCTCTACACCAGCCTCGGCTTCACCCGCTGGGACATCGACGTCGAGTTCACCACCGGCCCGACCGCCCCCTGACCAGGGCCGATCCACGCTCCGCACGGGTGGGGGCGCTCCCCGTCTGGCAAGGTTGACCCATGACGACACCCCTGACCGCCGAGGTGTCCCCGCAGCCCGAGGAGCCGTCGGCGCCGCCGTTGCCCGACGACCGCTTCCTCGACCGCGAGCTGTCCTGGCTCGCGTTCAACGAGCGCGTGCTCGAGCTGGCCGAGGACCCTCGCCTCCCGCTGCTCGAGCGCGCCAAGTTCCTCGCCATCTTCGCCAGCAACCTCGACGAGTTCTTCATGGTCCGCGTCGCGGGCCTCAAGCGGCGCATCGCCACCGGCATCGCCGTACGCGCGGCGAGCGGCGCCATGCCGCGCGAGGTGCTCGAGGGCATCTACGCCAAGAGCGCGCAGCTCATGCAGCGCCAGGCGGCGCTGTTCCACAACGAGGTCGAGCCGGCCCTCGCCGCCGAGGGCATCGAGGTCCTGCGGTGGGACCAAGCGTCCGAGGCCGAGCGCGACCAGCTCACATCGTTCTTCAAGAACAAGGTGTTCCCGGTCCTCACCCCGCTGGCGGTCGACCCGGCTCACCCGTTCCCGTACATCTCGGGCCTGTCGCTCAATCTCGCCGTCGTCGTACGCAACCCCGCCACCGGCACCGAGCTGTTCGCCCGCGTGAAGGTGCCGCCGATCCTGGACCGCTTCGTCGTCGTGGGTCCGCAGCGGTTCGTGCCGCTCGAGGACGTCATCGCCGCGCACCTCGGCGAGCTGTTCCCGGGCATGGAGGTGCTGCAGCACCACACGTTCCGCGTCACCCGCAACGAGGACCTCGAGGTCGAGGAGGACGACGCCGAGAACCTCCTGCAGGCGCTCGAGCGCGAGCTCATGCGCCGGCGGTTCGGCCCGCCGGTGCGCCTCGAGGTCACGCAGTCCATCGACCCGCACGTGCTCGACCTGCTCATCCGCGAGCTCGGCATCGGCAGCGAGGAGGTCGTGCGCATCCCCGGCCTGCTCGATCTCACCGCGCTCTGGGCGGTCGACCGTCTCCCCCGCGACGACCTCAAGCTGCCGGCGTTCCTCCCGCGCACGAGCCGCGAGCTGACCGACGTCGACACGGCGTCGGCTCCCGACGTGCTCGAGGCCATGCGCGACCACGACGTGCTGCTGCACCACCCGTACGACGCGTTCTCCACGAGCGTGCAGCGGTTCCTCGAGCAGGCGGCGACCGACCCGAAGGTCCTCGCCATCAAGCAGACGCTGTACCGCACCAGCGGCGACTCCCCCATCGTCGACGCCCTCGTGGCGGCAGCCGAGGAGGGCAAGCAGGTCCTCGCGATCGTCGAGATCAAGGCGCGCTTCGACGAGCAGGCCAACATCGACTGGGCCCGCAAGCTCGAGCAGGCGGGGTGCCACGTCGTGTACGGGCTCGTCGGTCTGAAGACGCACTGCAAGCTGTCGATGGTGGTCCGCGACGACGGCGACAAGCTGCGCCGCTACGTCCACATCGGCACGGGCAACTACCACCCGAAGACGGCCCGGCTCTACGAGGACGTCGGCCTCCTCACCACCGACCCCGAGGTCGGCGAGGACGTCGCGCGCCTGTTCAACGTGCTCTCGGGCTACTCGATGGAGACCGAGTACCGCCGCCTTCTCGTCGCGCCGCACTCGGTGCGCTCCGGCCTCGTGGAGCGCGTGGACCGCGAGATCGAGAACCACCAGGCAGGCCTGCCGGCCGGCATCACGTTCAAGTGCAACTCGATCGTCGACGAGGCGACCATCGATGCGCTCTACCGCGCGTCGCAGGCAGGCGTGCCCGTCGACGTCTGGGTGCGTGGCATCTGCGCGCTGCGCCCGGGCGTGCCCGGCCTGTCGGACAACATCCGCGTGCGCAGCGTGCTGGGCCGGTTCCTGGAGCACTCGCGCATCTACCGCTTCCAGAACGGCGGCGACCCGGAGGTGTGGATCGGTTCGGCCGACCTCATGCACCGCAACCTCGACCGCCGCATCGAGGTGCTCGTGCGTCTGGGCAGCCCGAAGCACGTCGCGGGGCTCGGCGCGCTCCTCGACCTCGCCTTCGACGACGGCACGAGCACGTGGCACCTCGGTCCCGACGGCACCTGGACCCGGGTCTCCAGCGGTCCCGACGGCACGCCGCTGGTCGACGTCCAGGGCGCGCTCATCGCCCGCCAGAGCCGGCGGTCGAGCACACCGTCGTGAACGGCGACGGCGGGCTCCCCGGTCCGGTGCGGCCGGATCCTGAGCTCGCCCTGCCTCCGGCGGTGCCTGTGGGCCCCCACTCCACGGCAGGCGTCGCCGTCATGGCGCACCTCCGTCTGAACGTCGGCGCCCTGCTGGACGCCGACGCCGGGCTCGACGCCGACGCGCTCGACGCCGTGCACCAGGCCCGGGTGGCCGCGCGCCGCTTGCGGTCGGGCCTCAAGGTGTACGGCGACCTCCTCGACGGCGGTACGTCCGCGCGGCTGCGCGGCGAGCTGGCCTGGTACGCCGCGCTGCTGTCTCCGTCGCGCGACCTCGAAGTGTTCGCCGACCAGCTCCGCGACCTCGCGGCCGGCCAGGCGCCGGACGCGGCGTACGACGAGGCGCTCGACGTCGAGGTGCTGGCGAGCACCCTGCTTCCGTGGATCTCCGCCCGGCGCAGCCGGGCCCACGCCGAGGCACTCGCCGACCTGCGCTCGGCCAGGGCCGCCGCGCTGCGCCGCGACCTCGTGCGGACGGCCCGGGAGCCGCTCTTCACGCGGGCCGCGGGCCGCGGCGCCGAGCGCGTGCTCGCACCGCGCGTGCTCGAGGCCGACAAGCGCGCGGCGCGCCGGTTCGAGTCGCTCGACGCCTCGACGCCGCCCGACGGGTGGCACCTCGCCCGCATCGCCGCGAAACGGGCCAGGTACGCCGCGGAGGTCGGCGCGGGAGCTCTCGGCCGCGCCGCCCAGGACCTCGCGCGGCTGTGGTCCGACGTCACCGAGCCGCTCGGCGCAGCGCAGGACGCCGTGGTGCAGCGCGACCTGGTGCTCGGCCGCATCGGGGACCCCTCCGCTCCGCTGTCGGCCGGCGAGGCCTTCACCTGCGGCGTGTTCGTCGCGGCGACGCACGACCGCGAGCTCGTCGCGCGCGCCGCCGCGCGCGACGGCTGGACGGAGAGCCGACGCCGCCACCGCGACCTCCGCAGGGCCCTGGCAGGCTGAGGTCGTGGCGAAGACCAAGCGCGCGCAGGTCGAGGCGGCGGGTGTCGTGCTCGTGCGCGACGGGGCCGAGGGCCCCGAGGTCGCCGTCGTCCACCGGCCGCACCGGTCCGACTGGTCGCTGCCCAAGGGCAAGCTCGACCCGGGCGAGCGGCACGACGCCGCGGCGGTGCGGGAGACCTACGAGGAGACCGGGGTGCGCTGCGCGCTCGGACCCTCGCTCGGGAGCCGCCGCTACGAGGTCAACGGAGCGCCCAAGCGGGTCCGCTACTGGCGCGCGACGGTCCTGGAGCAGTACCCCCTCGACCCGGCGTCGGAGATCGACGAGGTGCGCTGGCTCGGCCGCGACGACGCTCACGAGCTGCTGACGTACGACGACGACCGCGCGCTCGTCGACATCGCGCTCGCCCTGCCGGACACGTACCCCACGATCGTGCTGCGGCATGCGCGGGCCACCAAGCGCGCAGTGTGGAAGGCGTCGGGAGACCCGATGGCCGGGGTCGACGCCGAGCGCACGCTGAACCCGTACGGCGTCGAGCAGGCGCAGCGGATCGTGCCCGTGCTGCTGGCGTACGCCCCGGTCCTGGTCGTCTCGTCGTCCTCCCGGCGCTGCCGCGAGACGGTCGCGCCGTACGCCGACGCCCTCGGCGGCCACGTGCGGCTGCTCCCGGAGCTGTCGGAGGAGGGGTGCCGGGACGACCCCGGCTCCACCGTCGCCGTGGTGGAGGGGATGCTCGACCTCGGCGTGCCCGCGGTCTGGTGCACGCACCGCCCGGTGATGGGCACGGTGCTCGGCACGATCGCCGACCGCCTCGGCCTGCGGCGCGAGGACGGCAGCCTCCCGAACCGGCTCAACCCCCGGATGAAGCCGGGCAGCGCGGTCGTCCTGCACCGGGCGCACGGCGGCCGGGTCGTGGCGATCGACCGCTTCGAGACCTGACCGGGTCCACCCAGCGGACGACGGAGGCGGGTGTACGCCGTGCGTTCACCTTCCGTTCACCTACGACCCCCGAGCCGGTCAACCACGCTCCCTAACGTCCGGGACGTCAGCACCACATCCAGGACTACGGAGGACAGGGTGTCCCTCTCCCGTACCAGCGGCCTCGCGGCCGTCATGATCGCCGGCGCGCTAGCCCTTACCGCATGCGGCTCGGACGGCGGCAGCGGCTCGACCAGCTCGAGCGCCCCCGCGGCGAGCATCGACTGCGCGAGCGGCTCCATCAAGGCCTCGGGCTCCAGCGCCCAGAAGAACGCCATCGCCGAGTGGGTCAACGCCTACATCGCGGCGTGCCCGGACGCGACCATCGACTACCAGGCGACGGGCTCCGGCGCCGGCGTCACCGACTTCATCAACAAGCAGACCGCGTTCGCCGGCTCCGACTCGGCCCTCAAGGAGGACGAGCAGCCCCAGGCCGACGCCCGCTGCGCCAGCGGCCCGGCGATCAACATCCCGATGGTCGGCGGCGCGATCAACGTCGTCTACAACGTCGAGGGCCTCGACAAGCTCGTGCTCGACGCGCCGACCCTCGCCGGCATCTTCAACAACACCATCACCAAGTGGAACGACCCGAAGATCGCCGCCCTGAACTCGGGCGCGACCCTTCCGGACGCCACGATCGCGCAGTTCCACCGCAGCGACGAGTCGGGCACCACCGACAACTTCACGAAGTACCTCATCGCCAAGAAGGCCTGGGACTTCGACGGCGGCAAGGCGTGGGTCGCTCCCGGCGGCCAGGGCGCCAAGGGCTCGGACGGCGTCGCGAGCGCCGTGAAGAGCACCGCGAACTCGATCGGCTACGTCGAGCTCTCCTTCGCCGAGGACGCCGGCCTGTCGTCGGCTTGGATCGACAACGGCAACGGCCCGATCGAGCCGACCTCGGACAACGCCGCCACGACGATCTCCTCCGCCACGGTCAAGGGCACCGGCAACAACCTGCCGCTCGACATCGACCGCGCCGGGACCAAGGGGTACCCGATCGTGCTCGTGACCTACGAGATCACCTGCGAGAAGGGCCTCTCGGGCACCGACCTCGACGTGACGAAGTCGTTCCTGACCTACACCTCCTCGGCGGACGGTCAGGCCGTGCTCTCGGCGAACGGCTACGTCCCGATCAGCGGCGACCTGCTCACGAAGGTCCAGGCCGCCGTCGCCGCCATCGGGTGACGAGGGTAGACAGATCCTGACAGGATCCTGGGGCGGCAGGTCTCACCTGCCGCCCCAGGTCCGTCCCACCCATCCATCAGCACACGGCGGTTGCACCCGATGAGCATCACGGTCGAGCCCGCGAGCGCGCCCGAGGCGTCCGCGGAGATCAAGGGCGCCTCGGTCCGCCGGGGCGACAAGGTCTTCCTGGGCCTGTCCCGGGGCGCGGGCGTCCTGATCCTCGTGATCATGGCCGCGATCGCGGTCTTCCTGATCTGGCGGGCCATCCCCAGCCTGCAGGCCAACACGGCGAACTTCTTCACCACGGAGGAGTGGGCTCCGGACGCCGACCCGTCGTACTTCGGCATCGCGGCCCTGGCCTTCGGCACGATCATGACGGCGATCATCGCGATGGTCCTGGCCGTCCCCGTCGGCATCGGCATCGCGTTGTTCATCGCCCACTACGCGAACAAGCGCCTGGGCGCCGCGCTAGGTTTCATCACCGACCTGCTGGCAGCCGTCCCCTCGATCATCTTCGGCATGTGGGGCCTCAGCTTCCTCATGCCGCAGATGCAGGGCTTCCTGCAGTGGCTCACCACGTACTTCGGCTGGATCCCGATCTTCCAGAACGACCTCGGCATCTACACGCGGTCGATCATGATCGCCGGCACGGTCCTTGCGATCATGGTGCTGCCGACCGTGTCGGCCATCAGCCGCGAGGTGTTCGTGCAGGTGCCCCGCGAGCACATCGAGGCCGCGCTCGCGCTCGGCGCCACGCGCTGGGAGATGGTGCGCATGGCCGTCTTCCCCTTCGCCCGCCCGGGCATGATCTCCGCCTCGATGCTCGGCCTCGGCCGCGCGCTCGGCGAGACCATCGCCGTGGCGCTCGTGCTGTCGGCGACGTACACCATCAACTGGAAGATCACCGAGCCGGGCGGCAACACCTTCGCAGCCAACATCGCGCTGCGCTGGAACGAGGCCCGCCCGACCGGCCTGTCCGCGCTCATCGCGAGCGGTCTCGTGCTCTTCGTCATCACGCTCGCCGTGAACATGTTCGCGCGCATCATCATCGCCCGCCGCGCCGAGTTCTCCGGGGCCAACTCATGAGCGAGCAGACCCCCGTGACCACGGCCGACGAGCGGGCCGAGAGCGACCGGCTCCTGCACGACGCGCTGGCCGGAGGCAAGCTGCCGCGGTGGGCTCCGGTCGCCGCCGGCGTCGCCGCTCTCGCCCTGGCCTTCGTGCTCAACGTCGTAACCTTCGTCGACGGCGTCGCCGGCACGCTGGTCGTCGCCGCCCTGCTCTTCGCGATCATCCAGTCCGGGTGGAGCTTCGCGGTCGAGGGTCGCCGGCACGCGGTCGACCGGCTGGCCACCACGCTCGTCTACACGACGTTCCTCGTCGCGCTCGCCCCGCTCGTCGCGATCCTGCTGACTGTCGTGATCCGGGGCCTCAAGGCCCTGGACCTGGACTTCCTGCTCACCTCCATGCGCGGCGTCTCGCCCCGCTCGGACGGCGGCGGCGTCTATCACGCCATCATCGGCACCCTGGAGCAGGTGGGTATCGCGGCGCTCATCGGCATCCCGCTCGGCATCATGACCGCGATCTACCTCGTCGAGTACGCCGGCCAGGCCCGCTCACGCCGCCTCGCGCGCGCCGTGAGCTTCTTCGTCGACGTCATGACGGGCGTACCGTCGGTCGTCGTCGGACTCTTCATCTACACCGCGTTCGTGCTGACCCTCGGCATGGAGCGCTCGGGCTTCGCGGCCTCCCTCGCCCTCACGATCCTCATGATCCCCGTGGTCGTGCGGTCCACCGAGGAGATGCTGCGCATCGTGCCCCGCGACCTGCGGGAGGCGGCGTACGCGCTCGGCATCCCGAAGTGGCGCACGATCCTCAAGGTGGTGCTCCCGACGGCGCTCGGCGGCATCGTCACCGGCGCCATGCTGGCCGTCGCGCGCATCGCCGGCGAGACCGCGCCGCTGCTGCTCACGACGTTCATGACCACGTCGATCAACTTCAACCCGTTCTCGGGGCCGCAGGCCGCGCTGCCCACGTTCATCTGGGACCAGTTCAACAGCGGCACCGATGCCTCGCAGGACCGGGCGTGGGCGGCGGCCCTCGTCCTCATCACGATCGTGATGGTGCTCTACCTGACCGCCAAGATCATCGCCCGCTACACGGGCATCAAGAAGTAGTCGCTCGAGAGCAGGACGATTCACACCATGGCCAAGCGCATCGACGTCTCCGACCTCGACATCTACTACGGGGCGTTCAAGGCGGTCGAGAACGTCTCCCTCTCGGTCGAGCCGCGCTCGGTGACCGCCTTCATCGGCCCCTCCGGCTGCGGCAAGTCCACCGTGCTGCGCTCGCTCAACCGCATGCACGAGGTGATCCCCGGCGCGTACGTCGACGGCAAGGTGCTCCTCGACGGCCAGGACATCTACGCCGGCGACGTGGATCCCGTGAACGTGCGCCGCACGATCGGCATGGTGTTCCAGCGCCCGAACCCGTTCCCCACCATGTCGATCTACGACAACGTCGTGGCGGGCCTCCGGCTCGAGGGCGGGAAGCGCAAGAAGGGCGAGCTCGACGCGGTCGTGGAGAAGTCTCTGCGCGGCGCCAACCTCTGGGAGGAGGTCAAGGACCGCCTCCAGCGTCCCGGCTCGGGCCTGTCCGGCGGCCAGCAGCAGCGCCTCTGCATCGCCCGCGCGATCGCCGTCGAGCCTCAGGTGCTCCTCATGGACGAGCCGTGCTCCGCGCTCGACCCCATCTCGACCCTGGCGATCGAGGATCTGATCGAGGAGCTGAAGGACAGCTACACGATCGTCATCGTCACCCACAACATGCAGCAGGCCGCCCGCGTCTCGGACACCACCGCCTTCTTCAACCTCTCGGGCGTCGGCAAGCCCGGCCGCCTCGTGGAGATGGCGCCGACCGAGACGATGTTCTCGACCCCCACCCAGCAGGCCACCGAGGACTACATCTCCGGCCGCTTCGGCTGATCCCGTCGTACGTCGTCGAGGGGGCCCCGCCTACGCTGGCGGGGCCCCCTCGACGCATCTGGAGCTCCCGTGCTGACCCACGTCGTCTCGTTCACCCTCGCCGACCCGGCCGACGCCCCCGAGGCCAAGGCGCGGATCGAAGCCCTCGGCCCGCAGATCGAGGCCATCCGCACGATCACCGCGGGCGTGGACATGCTCGGCGACCCCGGGGCGGCCCACGTCGTGCTCATCTCGACCCACGACGACGTCGAGGGGCTGCGCGCCTACCAGGAGCACCCCGTGCACCAGGAGTTCGGCGCCTGGATCCGGGAGCGCACGGCGGCCAAGACGGTCGTCGACTTCGTGGCCTAGGTCTCGTCGTACGACGTCCCCGCAGGTCAGGGGCCTGCCGGAGCCCCGGCGCCACCCGATCGGGGGGTTCCGGGCGTGTCGGGCCGCACCCTCGGTTACCGTCGGCCTGTGACCGCCCGCCTGACCCCGGACGGCCGCCTCCCTGCGCACGAGGTGCACATCGAGGACGGCCGGTTCGCCCACGCCGCCTGCACGTGCGGCTGGCGGACCGCAGCCCGGCGCGACCGCCGCCTCGTGCGTGCCGAGGCCCGCGACCACGCGCTGCTGTACGCGGCCGAGACCATCGTGGACACGGCCGACTCCGTGGTCGACGCCCGCGAGCCCCAGACCAGGGTCTAGCGCGCGGCCTGCGCGCGCGCCTTGCGCAGGTTCTTCAGGCCCTGCTCCCAGAACACCGGCGCCGCCTTGAGCACGACGTCGGGCATGCCGGCCATCAGCCGCACCTGGGCCCCGCGCCAATGCGGGACGCTCGTGACGAGCCGCGGCCGCTCGAGGACGTCCACCACCCGCTCGGCGACCTGAGCCGGGGTCACCAGCCGCGGCGCCGAGAACGACAGGGCGAGGGCGTCGTCGTGCAGCACGTCGGTGAGCATGGGGGTGAGCATGCCGTCGGGGCACACAGCCGTCAGGTCGATGCCGCGCACCCCCTGAGCGCGCAGCTCGGCCTGCAGCCCGAGGGTGTACGACAGGACGCCGGCCTTGGTCGCCGCGTAGAGCGCCTCGCCAGGCACGGGCACCCAGGAGGCCAGCGACGCGATCTGCACGACGTGGCCGCCGCCCGACTCCCGCATCGAGGCGACCGCGGCCCGCGTGCCGTGCACGACGCCGAGCAGGTTCACCCGCACCACGCGGTCGACGACCTCGTCGGGCTGCGTGGCCGCGTCCCCCGCACCCAGCACGCCGGCGTTGTTGATCCATACCCGCGGGCGCAGCTCGTGGGCGAGCGCGCGGCAGGCGGCCGCATCGGTGACGTCGAGCGTGCGGTCGGTGCCGTGCAGATCGACGCCGACGACGTCGTACCCCTCGCGGCCCAGTCGCTCGACGAGCACCCGGCCGAGCCCACCGGCCGCCCCCGTGACGACGGCGACCCCTGCGGGCCTCAACCCAGCTCGACCTTCTGGCCCTTGCCCACCACGACGATGCCGCCGTCGCTCACGGTGTAGCGCTCGCGGTCGACCTCGAGGTTGACGCCGATCTGGGCGCCGTCGGGCACGACGACGTTCTTGTCGAGGATCGCGCGGCGGATGACGGCGCCGCGGCCGATCTTGACGCCGTTCATGACGACCGCGCCCTCGACGTACGCGCCCTCGCGGATGTTGACGTCGTACGACAGCACCGAGTTGCGCACGTGCGCGCCGGCGACGATCGAGCCCGCGCCGACCATCGACTCGTGCGAGTTGCCGCCCTCGACGAACTTCGCGGGGGGCAGCGGGGGCAGGTGCGACAGGATCGGCCACTGCCGGTTGTAGAGGTTGAAGATCGGGTGCACCGAGACGAGGTCCATGTGGGCGTCGTGGTAGGCGTCGAGGGTCCCGACGTCGCGCCAGTAGCCGCGGTCGCGGTCGGTGGAGCCCGGGACCTCGTTCTCGTCGAAGTCGTAGACGTTGGCCAGGCCCTGCGACACGAGCATCGGGATGATGTTGCCGCCCATGTCGTGCACGGAGCCCTCGTCGCCGGCGTCGATGCGCAGCGCCTCCACGAGCACGTCCGTCGTGAAGATGTAGTTGCCCATCGAGGCGTAGACGTGGTCCGGATCGCCCGGGATGGTGACCGGGTCGAGCGGCTTCTCGACGAACCGGCTGATGCCCCGGCCGTCGGCCGTCGTCTCGATGACGCCGAACTGGTACGCCTGCTCCTTCGGCACGCGGATGCCCGCGACCGTCACGCCGGCGCCGGAGGCGATGTGCTGGTCCAGCATCTGCTGCGGGTCCATGCGGTAGACGTGGTCGGCGCCGAAGACCACGACGTACTTGGGGCTCTCGTCGTAGACGAGGTTGAGGCTCTGGAAGATCGCGTCCGCGGAGCCGGTGAACCACCGGGGGCCGAGGCGCTGCTGCGCCGGCACCGGGGTGATGTAGTTGCCGAGGAGCGTCGACATCCGCCAGGTGGTCGTGATGTGCCGGTCGAGGGAGTGGCTCTTGTACTGCGTGAGGACGCAGATCCGTAGATATCCCGCGTTGACGAGGTTCGACAGGACGAAGTCGACGAGGCGGTAGGCGCCGCCGAACGGCACGGCGGGTTTGGCCCGGTCCGCCGTCAGGGGCATCAGTCGCTTGCCCTCGCCGCCGGCGAGCACGATTCCCAGGACATCACGGTTGGCCACGTCCTCACAGTAGACCGGCTGGCCATGGCCTGTAAGCACTTACGGCCCCCGGGACGGGCCGCTTCTGGTCCAGGCCCGGCCCATCCGGCAGCACCCGCCCGCCGGGCGGGCCCGACCCCTAGGCTGACGCCGTGCTGCGCGTAGGGATCCTCACCAGGGAATGGCCGCCGGATGTCTACGGCGGCGCCGGAGTCCACGTCGAGGAGCTCGTGCGCGAGCTCCGGCCGCTGGCCGACGTGCGCGTCCACGCGTTCGGCAGCTCGCGCACCGGCGCCATCGGCCACCAGGTGCCGGCCGGCTTCGAGAAGGCGAACCCCGCCCTGCAGACCCTCGCCGTCGACCTCGACATGGTGCGTGTGCTCGACCAGGTCGACGTCGTGCACTCGCACACCTGGTACACCAACCTCGCCGGCCACCTCGCAGCGGAGCTCTGGAAGGTGCCCCACGTCGTCACGGCCCACTCGCTGGAGCCGCGCCGGCCGTGGAAGGAGGAGCAGCTCGGCGGCGGCTACCGCATGTCCTCGTGGGTGGAGTCCTCGGCGTACCGCGAGGCCGCCGCGATCATCGCGGTGTCGGAGGGCATGCGCCTCGACGTGCTCGACGCCTACCCGTTCGTCGAGCCCGAGCGCGTGCACGTGGTGCGCAACGGCATCGACACCGTGGCGTGGCAGCCCCGGCCGTCGAGCGACCTGATCGAGTCGTACGGCATCGACATGACGCGGCCGTACGTCGTGTTCGTCGGGCGCATCACGCGGCAGAAGGGCATCAAGCACCTTCTCGGCGCGGCGGCGCGCTTCGATCCCGAGGTGCAGCTGGTGTTCTGCGCGTCCGCCCCCGACACCCCCGAGATCGGCCACGAGACGGCCGAGGCGATCGCCGAGCTCCAGAAGACCCGCGATGTCGTCTGGATCCAGGAGCACGCCGCCCGTCCCGTGGTGCAGCAGCTGCTCACCCACGCCGTCGCGTTCCTCTGCCCCTCGGTGTACGAGCCGCTCGGAATCGTCAACCTCGAAGCGATGGCGTGCGAGACAGCGGTCGTGGCCTCGGACGTCGGCGGCATCCCGGAGGTCGTCGTGGACGGCGAGACCGGGATCCTGGTGCACTTCGACGCCGACGACGAGGACGGCTTCCGCCAGCGGTTCGCCGAAGCCGTCAACTCCCTCGTCGCCGACCGCGAGCGGGCGCGGGTCATGGGCGTGAAGGGGCGCGAGCGCGTCATCGCCGAGTTCGGGTGGCACGTGATCGCCCAGCAGACCATCGAGGTCTACCTTCAGGCCGGGGCCGTGCCGGGAGCGCCCACGCCGTGACCGTGTTCGAGACGCCGCCGGTCGAGCAGGTCGACCGCCGGCCGGCCCTCGGCTACGCCACGTACCTGATCGCGGCCACGCTCTTCGCGCTCAACGGCTCGGTCAGCAAGTTCCTCCTTCTCGGCGGAGTCCCGTGGCAGCGGCTGTCGCAGCTCCGGGTGACCCTGGCGTTCCTCATCCTGCTGGTCGTGGTGCTGCTCGTGCGGCGGTCGGGCCTGCGGCTGCGTCGTACCGAGGTCGGCAGGCTCGCGGTCTACGGCATCCTCGGCATCGCGGCGACGCAGTCGCTGTACTTCCTCGGCATCCAGAAGCTGGCCGTCGGCGTCGCGCTGCTCATCGAGTTCACGGCTCCGATCATGGTGGCCCTGTGGTTCCGCTTCGTGATGCGCGAGCCGGTGCGAGACCGGGTCTTCCTCGCGCTCCTGCTCGCCCTCGTGGGCCTCGCGATGGTGGCCCAGGTCTGGTCCGGGTTCTCCCTCGACGCCATCGGCGTGGCTGCCTCCTTCGGCGCAGCCGTGGCGCTGGCCCTCTACTACGTTCTCGGCGAGAAGCTGGTCGTGGATCGCGACCCGGTCTCGCTCACGATGTGGGGCTTCTTCTTCGCCACGGCCTTCTGGGCCGTCGTGCAGCCGTGGTGGTCGTTCCCGTGGGAGACGCTCGACCTCACCGCGCAGCCGTTCGGCGACAGCGGACCGGCGGTGCCCGGCTGGGCGCTCATCAGCTACATGGTGGTGCTGGGCACGGTCGTCCCGTTCGCCCTCGTACTCCAGTCGCTGCGGCACCTGCGCGCGACCCAGGCGTCGGTGGTCGGGATGACCGAGCCGGTCATCGCCTCGTTCATTGCGTTCGTGCTCCTCGGGGAGGTGCTCACCCCGGTGCAGGTGCTCGGCGGTGCCGTGGTGCTGGCCGGGGTGCTGCTCGCGGAGACGTCCCGCTGACCCCCCTGCGCCGCGGCCGCCCGGCTGGTTGGATCGCGGTGTGAGCGAGAACGACGACGGCGTCGACCTGGTCGCGGGGCCCGACGGCCGGGTGAGCACCTCTGCGGTGGCCAAGGCCGTGGTGGGCGCCGCGCTGGGCGCCGTCGATCCCGAGGCCGCCGCGCGCAGCGCCGCGGTGCGCGAGTGGCGCAAGGACTACCTCGCGCCGTACCGCGACCTGGTCGTGGCGGGCACGCGGACCTCGGACGCCGCCGACGCGGTCGCCCGCACCGGGCTCGCCGCCCTGCACGCACGGGCGGTCTTCCGGCGCGGAGACGGGGAGGTGCCGCTGCTCGATGCGTGCGCGCGGTGGCAGGAGCCGGCGTACTCCTCGGTGACGATCCGCGGCGAGGCCGGGCGCGACCCCGGGCTGTCGATGCCGTTCCACGGGCAGCGGCTCTTCGCCGCCGACGTGCGCCGCCAGCTCGACGCGTGGGTGCACCACGGCATCGTGGAGCGGGGCCTCGCCACTGCGGTGCACACGGTGCTGGACCACCCGGACTGGCTCGACCTGTCGGGCGTCACCGTCGTGGTGCTCGGCGCGGGAGCGGAGATGGGACCGCTGCGCTCTCTGCTGCGCTGGGGCGCCCACGTGGTCGCCGTCGACCTTCCGCGCCCCGACGTGTGGGCACGCGTCATCGCCACCGCCCGCTCGTCGGCGGGCTCGGTCACGATCCCCGTGCCGCTCGGGTCCGCACCGGCGGACGACGACGAGCTCTCCGCGGTGGCAGGCGTCGACCTCGTACGCCGGCTCCCCGAGGTGCGCACCTGGCTCGGCGCCATCGACGGCCCGTTCACCCTCGGCACGTACACGTACGCCGACGGAGCCATGCACGTACGCGTCGCGCTCGCCGCCGATGCCCTCGGCGCGTCGCTGACGGCATCGCGCGCCGACGTCGGCCTCGCCTACCTCGCGACGCCCACCGACGTGTACGCCGTGCCCCTGACCGCCGTCGAGGAGTCGCGGCGGCGCTGGGAGGGCCGTGGCCTGTCGGGGGTCGCGCAGCTCCCGCTGCGCGCCGTCGGCCGCTTCGCCCCCAACTACCCCGACACCGTGTCGACCGACCGCGGCGAGGTCGGTGTCGCCGACTGCCTCGTGCCGCAGCAAGGACCGAACTACGCGCTGGCCAAGCGCCTGCAGCGCTGGCGCGCGACGCAGTCCCGGCGCGACGGCGTGTGGACCTCGCTCAACATCGCGCCGGCCACCCGCACCCGGTC
The DNA here is from genome assembly GCA_050251215.1 of Candidatus Nanopelagicales bacterium. Classification (GTDB taxonomy): domain Bacteria; phylum Actinomycetota; class Actinomycetes; order S36-B12; family CAIYMF01; genus Longivirga. Next base: position 34,252 of record JBFWNE010000027.1, on the reverse strand, counting down.
GGTGGTGAAGAACCGCGCGCTCGCAGCGGCGTACGCCGGCGCCCACCGGTTCGGCGTCGAGATCTTCGAGCCCTCGACGTCGAACACGCTGATGGCCGCGCTGCTCGTGCACGACCTGCGCTCGAGCGAGTCCCTCGCCCGCCCGGACGCCGAGCTCGCGCACCCGGACGACGCGTGGGCCAGGCAGGCCGCGCACGGCGGGCTCTGGCGCTCGGCGTACGCGCCGCGCAGCGTGCTCGGCATCGCCGCCGCCCTCGGCGTCCTCTCCCGCGGCTGAGCCCGCTCGCCCCGCTCGATCTGGATGTCTGAGAGTCCCCTCCAGGGGACTCTCAGACATCCAGATCGGGGCTTCCTCCGTCAGGACGCGAGGTGGCCGAGGAGGTCGTAGACCACGAAGGCCGGCCAGACCAGTGCCTTGAGGATCCCCCAGATGTGCGGCAGGAAGCCGTCGGCCTGCTGCCAGTACCAGACGAGCGCGCCGATGAGGCCGAGCCCGTAGACCGCGTTGCCGCCGGCGGAGGCGCCGGCACCCGAGTTCTTCGCCATGGGCCCAGCCTGCTCCTTCCGAGCGCTGCCGGAGGGGTGATGTCCGTCTCGGGACGGGCGGGGAACCGTGCTCACGGGCAGTCGCGGGACGCTCCGGCTGGCCGAGCACGATTCGGTCGATCCGGGGGTCACCCGCTACCGTGGTGATCACACCGCGTCACCTGGGAAGACATTCATGGACGCGACCCGCGCTCGATGAACCGTCTGGATACCCCGTGACCGCCCTGCTCGACCGTACGACGCATGCCGTCGTCTCCGCCCCCACCAGCACCGATGCCGCCGTCGAGGCGCCGAGCTTCGCGTCGCTGGGCCTGCCCGCCCCGCTGGTAGCCGCCCTCGGCCGCGCCGGGATCACCGCGCCGTTCCCCATCCAGGCCGCGACCATCCCGGACGCCCTCGCCGGCAACGACCTCCTCGGCCGTGGCAGCACCGGCTCGGGGAAGACCTTGGCGTTCGGCCTCCCGCTGCTCGCCCGCATCGCCGGGATGCCGGCGCAGCCCAAGCACCCCCGCGCGGTCATCCTCGTGCCGACCCGTGAGCTCGCGATGCAGGTCAACGACGGCCTAGAGCCGCTCGGCCGCTCGCTCGGGCTGCACTTCAAGACCGTCGTCGGCGGCACGTCGATGGACAAGCAGGTCTACGCGCTGCGCCGCGGCGTCGACGTGCTCGTCGCGACCCCGGGCCGCATCGCCGACCTGATCCGCCAGGGCGAGTGCTTGCTCGACGACGTCGAGATGGTCGTGCTGGACGAGGCCGACCAGATGTGCGACATGGGCTTCCTGCCCGAGGTCACCGCGCTGCTCGAGCTCTGCTCCCCCGCCGCGCAGACGCTGCTGTTCTCCGCGACGCTCGACGGCGACGTCGACACCATCGTGCGCGAGCACATGCACGAGCCGGTCCGCCACGAGCTCGACTCGGAGACCTCGCCGGTCGACACGATGGAGCACCACGTGCTCGTCGTGAACCGCGAGGACAAGGCCATCGTCGCCACCGAGATCGCGCGCCGCGACGGCCGCACGATCATGTTCGTCCGGTCGCAGCTCGGGGCCGAGCGCGTCGCCGGCAACATCGCCGACCGCGGGGTGAACGCCCGCGCCCTTCACGGCGGCATGAGCCAGAACGCCCGTACGCGCACGATGGCGGAGTTCAAGGAGGGACGCATCGACGTCCTGGTCGCCACCGACGTCGCCGCCCGCGGCATCCATGTCGACGACATCTCCCTCGTGGTTCACGTCGACCCGCCGGAGGACCCGAAGGCCTACCTGCACCGCGCCGGCCGCACCGCGCGCGCCGGGGCCGAGGGCCGCGTCGTCACCCTTGTGCTGCGCAACCAGCGCAAGGGCATGCAGCGCCTGCACGAGAAGGCCGGCGTCACCGCCGAGGAGCACGAGGTCGCGCCGGGGCACGAGAAGCTCGTCGAGCTGACCGGGTCGCGCACGGCCCGCGAGGCGCGCCAGTACTAGACCGAGTACGCCGAGAGCCCCTGACGTCCACGACGTCAGGGGCTCTCGCGTTCGGTCAGGTGGCGACCGCTCCGTCGACGACGGTGTCCGGGGTGTCGTGCGGTGCGATGCGGAACCAGCCTGCGAGCAGCGGTACAACGAGGAGCACCGGTACGAGCGCGGCGAAGGCCCAGCGCAGGCCGACGCCCTCGGCGATGCCGCCGATGAGGGGCGCGCCCACGACGAAGCCGGCGTAGTTGAAGACGTTGACACACGCCACAGCCACGCCGCTCGCGGTCTTGTCGTGCGACGCCGCCGCGGAGAAGGCGAGCGGGATCGCCGGGCAGATGCCCAGGCCCAGCACGCCGAACGCCACGAGCGCGAGGGCCGGCGAGGGCGCGACTGCGAGCGCGAGCGCCGCCGCGACGGCGACGAGTCCGCCGATGCGCACCAGCGGCACCGGCCCGATGCGGTCGACGTACCGGTCGACCACGATGCGGCCCACCATCGTCATGAACGCGTAGACGCCGTAGGCGAGCGCAGCGGTGCCCTCGCTGCTCCCGAGGCCGTCGTTGAGGTAGACGGCGCTCCAGTTGGAGGCCCCGGAGTCGGCGATGTAGACGCACATGAGCGCGATGCCGACCAGCATCACCGGCCGCCAGCTGATGTGGCCCTTCTCGGAATGCACGACCTCGGGGGTCGGATGGCCGGGGAGCAGGAAGCGGCCGACGAGGAGCTGGAACGGGATGGTGGCGACGGCGATCGCGGCGAAGAAGACGCCGAGGGTGACGGCGGAATCGGCCGCGAGCGAGGCGAGGATGGCGCCGACCAGGCCGGCGAGGGAGAACGCTGCGTAGTACGACGCGACCACGCTGCGCCCGAGGTCGTCCTGCACGCGCACGCCCTGGATGTTCATCGACGCATCGACCGAGCCGAGGCCGATGCCGACGACGACCATGGCTGCGATGAGCGTCGGGATGCTCTGCGCGAACCCGATCGCCACCAGGCCGAGCGGCGTGACCGGACCCATCACGCGGAGCACGATGCGGCTGCCGTACCTCGGCGACAGCGCACCGGCCACGACGCTGCCCACGCCCGCCACGATCGGCACGAGGCCCACCATGAGGCCGAGCTGGCCGTCGGACAGGTCGAACCTCGACTGCAGCGTCGGGATGCGCGTGACGAGCGCGGCGAAGCACACGCCCTGCACGATGAACGCCACAGTCACCGCGAGGCGCGCACGCCGGAGGTCGAACGGATGCGTCGACGTTGTGCTCACGGCCGCGAGGCTCCCACACCCGGACGCCGCCCGACCCCCGGACGCGCACGCCGGTTGCCGCGAGTTACTGCCCAAATCGACGTAAAGCGCGACTCGAGAGCGTCGATTCGGGCAGTAACTCGCGTACCTCCTCAGGCGGCGTGCCGGGCCCCGGACGGCGTGGAGGTGTACGCCGCGAGGTGGGCGGCCAGCACGTCGGCGGCCGGGGTGGGCACCAGCCCGAGCTCGCGCTGGGCGGCGCTGGAGTCCATGACGAAATCGTGCTGCATCTGGTACGCGACGTCGGGGAGCTCCCGGATCAGCGGGCTGAAGACCCCGAGCGCCTTCATCATCCACGGCGCGTACTCGCCCATCTTCGGCGTGGGGACGCCGGCCATGCGGGCGAGCTCGGTGATGGCCTCGCGCTGGCTCATCTCGAGCGCGCTCGGCACGTGCCAGGCGCGCCCCCAGGCCCGCTCGTCCGCGCCGATCGCGACGAGCGTCATCGCCATGTCCTCCGTATAGGTCCACGTGTGCCGAGAGTCGAGGCTCTGCGTCACGGTGACCTTCTTGCCGGCGAGCAGCTTGGGCATCACCCGGTCGCCGAGGTGGCTCTCCGCGCCCGGGCCGACGTAGTCGGCGCCGCGCGCCTCGGTGGCACGCACCCGGCCCGCCTCGTGCGCGGCGAGCGCGTCCTGCCACATGCGGATCCGCACCTGCGCCTTGGAGTACGTGCCCGCGAGCGGCGTGTCCTCGGTCATCGGGCGGTCGACCGGGCCGTAGCCGTAGAGGTTCGCCGTCGTCACGAGCACCGCGCCGGACGACTCGGCCGCGCCGAGCAGGGCGTTCGCGACCGGCGGCCAGTCCGTCACCCAGCGGTGGTACGCCGGGTTCACGCAGTTGTAGACGACGTCGGCGCCCTGGGCGAGCTGGCGCATTCGGTCGGCGTCGGCGGCGTCGGCGGCGATGCGCTCGGCGCCCTCGGGCCCGCTGCCGGAGCGGGTGACGACGCGGACGGTGTCGCCGGCGGCGAGCAGGCGGCGCGCGACGGCCGACCCGATCGGCCCGGCTCCGACGACGAGGTGGGTGCGGCTCATGGGTTCTCCTGATGTCGGTCGCCCCCCGCTGGTGGAGAGCACTGCTCTCACTATGGAGCGGTGCACTGCTCTCTGTCAAGAGCGCTGCTCTCGTTTCCGTCCACCGCTCTCGACGTGTGGCATCATCCGGGGTGTGACCGAGACCGCCCCCCGCACCGCCCGAGCCCGCGCGCGCGCCGAGCTCACGGCCGAGATCGTGGAGACCGCGCGGCGCCACCTGGTCACCGAGGGCCCCGCGGGCCTCAGCCTGCGCGCGGTGGCACGCGAGCTCGGCATGGTGAGCAGCGCGATCTACCGCTACTTCCCGAGCCGCGACGACCTGCTGACGCGCCTCATCATCGACGCCTACAACAGCGTCGGAGACGCCGCCGACGCCGCGGACGCGGCGGTACGGCGCGACGACTACCTCGGCCGCTGGATGGCCGTGTGCCATGCGACGCGCGACTGGGCGCTCGCGCACCCGCAGGAATGGGCACTCATCTACGGCTCCCCCGTCCCCGGCTACAAGGCGCCCGAGGACACCATCGGCCCCGGCACCCGGGTGTCGATCACGCTCACCCAGGTGCTCGGCGACGCGCTCGCCGCGGGCATCCACCCGGTCGAGACCGAGGTGCCGCGCAAGGTGTCCCGCTCGATGAAGGGGCTCAAGGACTTCCTCCCCTACCCGATCCCCGACTCGATGCTCGTCGGCGGGATCATGGCGCGCACGCAGCTCTTCGGGCACATCAGCCTCGAACTCGACGGCCAGTTCACCAACACGATCAACGACCTCGACACGTTCTTCGACCACGTCATGCGCGTGACCGGCGAGTCGCTGGCGCTGCGCTGACCAGCATGCCGCGCCCGCAGTGAACCCGCTACGACCTCGGTGAACGCTGCGCCCTTGGTGAACAGTGGGCGACCGCACGGGCGGATGTCGCCAGCGTGCGCGAGGATGTCGCGGTGACGCGCGTCCTCACCATCCTCGGATCCGGCGAAACCAGCCCCACGATGGTCACCCCGCACCAGAAGACCTTCGCCCGCCTCGGCACCGACGTCCGAGCGGTGATCCTGGACTCGCCGTACGGCTTCCAGGAGAACGCCGACGAGCTGACCGAGAAGGCGCAGCAGTACTTCCGCGAGAGTGTCGGCCGCGAGGTGGGCGTCGTGTCGTTCCGCTCCGCACCCCCGGCCGATCCCGCCGCGCACGCAGCCGAGATGGCGCGGCTGCGCGCAGCCGACTGGGTGTTCGCCGGGCCCGGATCGCCGTCGTACGCGCTGCGCACCTGGACGGGCAGCGCGGTGCCCGAGGCACTGCACGCCCGGCTCGCGGCGGGCGGCGCGGTCACGTTCGCCTCGGCCGCCGCGCTCACCCTCGGTGCGCTGACGATCCCCGTGTACGAGGTGTACAAGGTGGGCGAGTCGCCGTACTGGCTCGAGGGGCTCGACGTCCTCGGCCGCGCGACCGGGCTGACGGCCGCCGTGGTGCCGCACTGGAACAACGCGGAGGGCGGCACCCACGACACCCGCTTCTGCTGGCAGGGCGAGCGCCGTCTGGTGATGCTGGAAGACCAGCTGCCCGACGGCGCCTTCGTGCTCGGCGTCGACGAGCACACCGGCCTCGTGATGGACCTCGATTCCGGCGACTGCGAGGTCGTGGGACGCGGCACGGTCGTCGTGCGCGTGCACGGCGACGAGTGGATCGTGCCCACCGGCGAGCGCCTCACCATCGACCAGATCGCCGAGCACGGGCGCGTCTCGGGAGCGGGCACGCCCGAGCCCGCGGCCACGGCAGCCATCCCCTCGCTCGACGTCGCCGCGGTCGAGGCGGCGCTCGCGGGCGGCGACATCGCGGGGGCGCTCGCCGCGGTCGGCGAGCTCGAGCGCGTCGCGGAGACCGAGGCCGAGCGGGCACAGGTGCGCTCGCTGATCGCGCGGGTGGGTGCGTCGGTCGGCGAGCCCGTCGACGTCACCGAGACCGTGCGCCCTCTGGTCGATGTGCTCCTCGCGCTTCGGGCACAAGCGCGGGCCGACAAGCGTTGGTCCGACAGCGACGCAATCCGCGACGGCCTGGCCGGCGCGGGCATCGAGGTGCGGGACACGCCCGACGGTGTGGAGTGGGAGGTACGCCGATGAGCACCGCCCCGATCGCGCTGGTCGGCAGCGGCGAGTACCTGCCGGTCATGACCGAGATCGAGGGGGCGCTGATCGCGGGTCGCGCCCCGGTCTACGTCCAGCTCGCGACCGCAGCCGCACCCGAAGGGGACGAGTCCCTCGCACGCTGGCACCGGCTCGGCCGCGAGCAGGCCGATCGACTCGGCGTGGAGCAGGTGGTCGTCGACGTCCGCACGCGCGAGGACGCGGACGACCCCGCCCATGCCCAGGCCATCGAGGGCGCCGGCCTCATCTACCTGTCCGGCGGCAACCCGGCGTACCTCGCGGACACGCTGCGCGAGACCGCCGTGTGGCACGCCATCGTCGCGGCGCACGAGGCGGGTGCCGCGGTGGCCGGCTGCAGCGCGGGCGCGATGGCCCTGTCGGGCTGGGCGCCGCGGATGCGCTCGATGCGCTCGGAGCACCCGACCGGCCTCGGCCTCGTGCCCCACGTCCGGGTGATCCCGCACTTCGACAAGATGGCCGCCTGGGTGCCCGACATGCTGCGCAACGCGCTGCTCGGTCTGCCCGACGGCGTCACCCTCGTCGGCATCGACGAGGACACCGCACTGGTCGGGGGGCCGCACGAGTGGACCGTGCAGGGCCGGCAGTCGGTCTGGGTCCTCGGCCACGGCAAGCGCGTCGAGCACCCCGCCGGCTCGACCCTCACCCTCCCGTAGCGCCCGAGTCTCTGACGAGCGCACATGCATCGGCGTACGGCGCTACCCTCGGGCCGTGACCTGCACCCCGCCGTGACCTGACGCCACGTCTCCCGCGGACCCCGTCGTCCGCCCTGTTGTCGTGCCGTCGCATCCGTGCCGGAAGGTCGTCCGCCATGCCCGCCGCTGACCGCGGTTATCTCGCCGTGCTCCGGCGCCCGCACGCCGCGCCGCTCGCGGCCTGGGCGTCGCTCGCCCGTCTGCAGTTCGGCGTCCTGCCGATCGCCACGCTCCTGCTCCTCGCCTCGACCCGAGGGTCGTACGCCGAAGCCGGCGCGGCCACGGCGGCGTACGGCCTGGCCGTCGGCCTGCTCATGCCGCTGCGCGCCCGCGCGGCGGACCGGTGGGGCCACGACCGCGTGCTCGTCGCGTTCTCGCTGCTGAACGCCCTCGGCATCGCGGCCATCGTGGCGCTGGCGTCGGGCCCGCTGTGGCTGCTCGTGCTGGTGTCGCTCGCCGCCGGCGCGCTGCCCGCGCCCGTCGGCCCCGTCGTGCGCGCCTCCTGGCACGACATCGTCGAGGGCGAGGACGACCTCCTGCGCCGCGCGTACTCCTTCGACTCGGTGAGCGAGGAGGTGCTGTACGTCGCCGGCCCGATCGTCGCCGCAGCGGCGGTCGCGGTCTGGGGAGCGCCTGCGGTGATCCTCGCGTCGGCGACAGCGCTGGTGATCGCCTGCCTCGGGATGACGTCGGTGCTGCGCGGAATGCGCCTCTCCACCGACGAGCGGCCGCCGCGGCCGCGGGTGCCGTGGCGGAGCCTCCGGTTCGTCCTCGGCCTGCTGCCGGCGATCTCGATCGGCCTGCTGCTCGGCGGCCTCGAGCTCGCGGCGGTGGCTCTGATCATCTCGCTCGCGGGCGAGAGCGTGGCCGGAGTGCCTGCGGCGCTGATCTCGATCGGCTCGATCGTGGGCGGCCTGGTCTACGGGCGGCGGCGCTGGCCCGGATCGGCGGCCGCGCAATCGGTGGCCGCGGTGCTGGGCGCGGCCGCGGCAGTCGCCGTCGGCGCATCGGTCGCCGGGCTGCTGTTCGCCGTACTCACGGCGTTCCTCGTGACCGGGCTGTTCGTCGCGCCTGCGATCGTGGCGTCATACCTCGTGGCCGACGAGGCCGTGCAGGGTGCGAGCGCGGAGTCGACGGCGTGGGTCACCGCGGCGTTCAACGTAGGCACCGCCGCGGGCACGCTGCTGGCCGGCCTGCTGGTCGACGTACGCGGCCCCAGCGCCGCGATGCTCGCGCTCGCGGTCACGACCGTGGCGCTCGCAACCGCCGGCGCGATCGGCGTACGCCGTTCCCGGCGGACACCCGGGTAAGCACGACCTGGCGGCGATGGTGGGAAGGTTCGTTCGGCTCTATTGGATGAAGGTCGCCTTCATACGGAACCGATCAGGGTCAGGAGCGGTCTTCGGGCTTGCCTTCGTCCATCTCGCGGAGGAAGTCCTCGAGCTGGGCGGCGATCTCGTCGCCGCTGGGCAGCTCCTCGCCCTCGACGAGGTCGGCCATCTGCAGCGCGGTCGCCGCGCCGCGGGCCATGGCGTCGTACTGCGCCTCGAGCGCGCGCACGGCCTCGAGGTTCTCGGGGTTCGCGGCCACCTGCTCGTTGATGTCGCGGTCGGCGATGTCGGCCGCGATCTCGAGCGCCGACCAGTCGAGCGCCAGGTCGCCGGCGACGGCGATCTCCCGGAGCAGCTGCACGGCGGCCCGCGGGTACTCCACCTGCGCGAGGTAGTGCGGGATGTGCACGGCGAAGCCCATGGCCTCGTGGCCGGCCTCGCCGATGGCGATCTCGAGCGCGCCGGCCATGTGACCCGGCACCTGGATCGCCCCGACGAAGGTCGAGCGGCCCAGCACGATCGACGGGTCGGTCGCGTGCGCGGTCACGCCGATCGGGCGGGTGTGCGGAGCGGCCCACGGGATCGCGTTGAGCCCGATCGAGCGGCGTACGCCGTACCGCTCCACGAGCTGCACGACCGCGGCGTTGAACGCCCGCCAGCCGAAATCGGGCTCCGGCCCGTGCAGCAGGAGGAAGCCCGTGCCGTTCTGGTCCTTCACCTCCGAGAGCGCAAGCTCGGGGTAGTCGATGCTCTCGTAGTGGTCGGTGTCGAAGACCATCCGAGGTCGCCGTGCGCGGTAGTCGTACAGCGCGTCGATGTCGAACTCCGCCACCGTGCGGTGCTCGTACGTCGCGAGCAGATGGGCCACGGCAAGCTGACGCGCGGCGCCGGCGTCGAGGAATCCCCCGAGTGCGTGCACGAGGACCGGCGCGTCGAGGTCGACGTCGTCGGTCACGATCTCGTACAGGCTCTCCGGACGCATGCGCACATTCTCCACCAGTCGGAACCGACGCGCCCCTCTCGCGCGTCTACCCCGCTGGCAACATCCGCGATCCGCCCGGCATTCCGCCGCAGCCCGCCCACCAGGAGCACCGTGCACCGCGCCCCCAGCACCGCCCCCGTGGGCGCCCAGGCCGTACCGTCGGCCCCATGAGCAGCGACGACACCGCTCCCTGGCGCCCCGGCCCGCCCGCCCTCGCGCCCGAGGAGGCGCCGCGCACCCTCCCCGACCGCCGCACCCTGCGGGCCGAGGTGTGGCTCGTCCTCTGGGTGTCGATCGCGGCCTCCGGCCTGAAGGCCTTCGTGTCGCTCGTCGACTCGCTCACCAAGGGCACCCCGCTGCGCCAGCAGACCACGACGCTCATCACGACCTACGTCGTGGACCGCCCGTGGCTCGACTTCATGTACCAGGCCACGAGGATCGGCCTCGCACTCATCCCGGTGCTGCTCGTCATCCACCTGCTGCGCCGCAGCGGCGAGGGCGCGCGCACGATCGGCTTCGACCTCCGCGACTGGAAGCGCGACCTGCTGCGCGGCGCCGCGCTGGCCGCCGGCATCGGCGGGGTCGGCCTGATCTTCTACCTCATCGCGTTCAACCTGGGCTTCAGCGTGCGCATCGCCGCTGTGACGCTCGAGGGCGGCTGGTGGAACGCGGCGTACCCGATCCTGTACGCCGCCTACAACGCGATCGTCGAAGAGGTCATCGTCCTGGCCTACCTGCTGCACCGCGCCGACCAGCTCGGCTGGAAGCCGTGGAAAGCCCTGGGCACCAGCGCGTTCCTGCGCGGGGCGTACCACCTGTACCAGGGCTTCGGCGGCTTCATCGGCAACATCGCGATGGGCCTGGTGTTCGGCGTCCTTTTCCGCCGCTGGCGTCGCGTGATGCCGTTCGTCATCGCGCACTTCCTCATCGACGCCGTGGCGTTCGTCGGCTACGCCCTCCTCGGCGGCAAGGTCTCCTGGCTCCCCTGAGCCTCGAGTAGCTCGCGTTACGGCGCGGATCGCCAGTCAGATCAGGGCGCAGTTCGAGCTCCTCGCAATCTAGGCCGGGCGGAAGCCCTCGGGTTCGGGGGCGGTCACGGCGTGCTTGACCATGAGGTGCCGCGTGACGGTGTACTCGAGCACCGCCTCGTGGCTCATGTCCTTGCCGAAGCCGCTGCCCTTCACGCCGCCGTGCGGCGCCTCGGACGCGATCGGCAGATGGTCGTTGACCCACGTGACCCCGACGTCCAGACGGTGGCTCACCCGGAGCGCGCGGCCGACGTCCTGGGTCCACACCGACGACGCGAGGCCGTAGCGCGAGTCGTTGGCGAGGCGTACGGCGTCGTCCTCGTCGTCGAACGGCAGCACGACCAGCACGGGCCCGAACACCTCGCCCTGCACGATCTCGCTGTCCTGGCGCGGGCCTGCCACGAGCGTCGGGGAGTAGTAGGCGCCGGCGCCGTCCGGGAGCTCGCCGCCGACCACCACCGAGGCACCGGCATCAACCGCGCGCGACACGAACCCGTGCACGCGGTCGCGGTGCTCGCGCGAGATGAGCGGCCCGATGTCGGTGCCCTCCACGCGCGGCGCGCCGACACGGATCGCGGTCATGACCGACGCCATCGCGTCGACGGCGTCGGCGTAGCGCGAGCGCTCGACGTACACGCGCGTGGCCGCGGTGCAGTCCTGCCCCGAGTTGTACGTCGCACCCAGCGCCACCGCGCGAGCCATCGCCGCGAGGTCGGCGTCGGCGAAGACGATGGCCGGGGCCTTGCCGCCGAGCTCGAGGTGCACGCGCTTCGCGGTCTCCGCGGCCGCCGCCATCACGGCTCGGCCTGTGGCGCTCGACCCGGTGACCGAGACCATGTCGGTGCCGGGGTCAGACACCAGAGCGGTGCCGACGTCGGCGCCGCCCGTCACGACGTTGAGCGCTCCGGCGGGCAGACCCGCCTCCATCGCCAGCTCGGCGAGCAGCAGCGACGACGACGGGGTGGCCGGGGCGGGCTTGAGCACCACGGTGTTGCCGGCCGCGAGGGCCGGCCCGATCTTCCAGACCCCCATGATGAACGGGAAGTTCCAGGGCGCGATCGAGCCCACCACACCGACGGGACGGCGCAGGAGCATCGACGTGTAGCCGGACGACAGCACGCCCGCGCCAGTGCCCTCGAGCGACCGCGCGGAACCGGCGAAGAACCGCAGGTTGTCCGCCGCGAAGGGCAGCTCGCCGTCGAGGAAGGTCGACCACGGCTTGCCCGATTCGCGCACCTCGAGCTCGGTGAGCCGTTCGCCGTGGGCCTCGACGAGGTCGGCCAACCGGAGCAGCACGCGCGCACGCTCCCCCGCCGTCCGGCCGGCCCACTCTGCCTGCGCCGCACGGGCCGAGGCGACCGCGGCACCGACCTCGGCGGCCGAGGCCTCGTGCACCTCGGCGGTAACGGTGCCGTCGGCGGGGTCGAGCAGCGTCCGTACGCCGCCCGAGCCGTCGCGGGTGACGCCGTCGATGTGCAGGCCAGCGGCCATGGATGCTCCTCGCGGGCTGGAGGTCGGGCGCGTCAGCTGTTGAAGCCGACGCCGAGTCGGTCGAGCAGGCGCAGGTAGGCGCCGCGGCGCCCGCTCGCGTCCTCGCGGGCGAGCGCCGCCTGGGTGAGGCGCACCAGCGGGTAGCGCACGGGCTCCGGCGGGAACGGCACCGGACGGCGGCGTACGAGCTGCAGCTCGGTGCGCTCGCTGTCGATGCCGTCGACGAGGTCGAGCGCGGTGCGGGCGCCGAACCGCGACGCCCCGACGCCGAGGCCGGTGTACCCGACGGCATAGGCGACCTTGCCGCCCATCGCGGTGCCGAACAGCGGCGTGAACCGCGAGGTCGTGTCGATCGCGCCGAACCAGCGGTGCGTGAACCGCAGGCCCTCGAGCTGGGGGAAGGTCGTGAAGAAGTGCGCCGCCAGCGTGCGGAACGACTCCTCGCGCGCCGCCACCGACGCGGGGCTGCGGCCCGCGAAGTGGTAGATCGCGTCGTACCCGCCCCACAGGATCCGGCCGTCGGGCGTGACCCGGTAGTAGTGGAACTGGTTGCCCGCATCGGTCAGGCCCTGCTCCTCGCGCCAACCGATCGACGCACGCTGCTCGACGCTCAGCGGCTCCGAGACGAGCACATGGTCGTACACGGGCAGGATCCAGCTGCGCAGCCGCCGCAGCAGTGGCGGGAACGCGTTGGTCGCGAGCACGACCCGCTGAGCCAGCACGGAGCCGTGGGGCGTCGTCACCTCGATTCCTCCGGGCACCGCCGACACCGACGAGACGGGTGAGCGCTCGTGCAGGCGCGCGCCGCGCCCGACGAGCGAGCAGCGCAGCCCCCAGCACAGCGCGGCCGGATCGAGGGTGCCGCCTCCCGAGCGCACGCGCAGGCCCCCGAGGTACGTCGGCGAGAGCACGTCGGCGCGGGCGGCGTCGGCGTCGAGAAGCTCGACGTCCTCACCGGCCTCGACGTGCTGGCGGAACGCGTCGGCGAGCGACGCCGCCTGGTGCCGCGTCACGGCCATGAGCGTCTTGCCCCGCAGCTGGAGGTGCGCGTCGATGCCTTCGCGCTCGAGGAAGTCGGCGATCTCCGCGAGGTTCTCCCGGCCGAGGCGCAGCAGCTGCGGCATCTCGTCGGGCCAGACGTCGTTTCCGTGCGCTACGCCGTGGGTGAGCGACTCGGAGATGAAGCCGCCGTTGCGACCGGAGGCGCCCGAGGCGATCTCCTCGGCTTCGAGCAGCATCACGTCGCGGGAGGGATCGCGGCGCAGCGCCTCGATCGCGGTCCAGAGCCCGGTGAGCCCGCCGCCGATCACCACGAGGTCGGCGCGCACCCGGCCGGCCAGCGGCGGCGCCGGTTCGGGCGCGCCGGGGCGGTCGGTCCAGAAGACCCGGTGCTCGGCGTCGCGCAGCGCTGCGCCGACGAGCGCCGAGGCGGGGGCGAGGGTCACGGCGCGCTCAGCCCGCCAGGACGACGGCCTTGGCCGCGTCCCACGCGACGTGGACCTCGGCGCCGCGCTCGGCCTCGGGCGCGCCGGGACGGGTGTGCAGCACGGGGGACTCGTGGCCGGCCACGGCCACCGCCACGGTGGACACGCCGCCGTAGAACTGGGTGTCCAGCACGGTGCCGCTGATGAGCGCGGCCCCCGCGTCCACGAGGCGCGTGTCCTCCGGCCGAACCATGAGCACCGCCGCGCCGGAGACCTGCGCGCCGGACGGGTGGCCGGGCAGGACGGCGCCGTTGACGAGCACGCCGCCCTCGACGGCTGTGCCTGCGAACTGGTTGCTCGTGCCGATGAAGTCGGCGACGAACCGGGTGGTGGGCCGCTGGTAGAGGTCGATCGGGGAGTCCACCTGCTGCACCATGCCGGAACCCATGACGGCGATGCGATCGGCCATCGACATGGCCTCCTCCTGGTCGTGGGTCACGACCACGAAGGTGATACCCACCTCGTGCTGCAGGCGCTTGAGCTCGAGCTGCATCTCCGCACGCACCTTGCGGTCGAGTGCCGAGAGCGGCTCGTCGAGCAGCAGCAGGCGCGGCCTCTTCACGATCGCGCGGGCGAGGGCGACGCGTTGGCGCTGGCCGCCCGACAGCTGCGCCGGCCGCCGGCGGGCCAGGTCCGAGAGCCCGACGGTCGCGAGCACCTCGGCCACGCGCGATCGGATCTCGTCCTTGGGCAGGCCCTCGCGCTCGAGGCCGTACGCGACGTTCTTCTCGACCGACATGTGCGGGAACAGCGCGTACGACTGGAACATCAGGTTGACCGGCCGGCGGTGCGGCGGCAGTGCCAGCAGGTCCTCGCCCCCGAGGACGACCGTGCCGGAGTCCGGGTGCTCGAAACCGGCGATGACGCGCAGCAGGGTCGTCTTGCCGCAGCCCGATGGTCCGAGCAGCGCGAAGAACTCGTTCTCGTGGATGTCGAGGCTGACGTCGTCGAGCGCCACGACGTCGCCGAAAGCGCGCGAGACGCCGCTGATGCGGACGAGGGGGCTGGTGTCGGTCATACCGTGTCCGTGAGTCGGGTCAGCCGCTGCGCGCTGATGACGGCGGTGAAGCTGACGAGCATGAGGATGCTGGCGAGCGCGTTGATCTCGGGCGTGACTCCGAAGCGCACCATCGAATAGATGACGATCGGCAGGGTCGGGGTGCTCGGGCCGTTGGTGAAGAACGCGATGACGAACTCGTCGATCGAGAGGGTGAAGACGAGCAGCGCGCCCGCGACGATCGCCGGCATGAGGCCCGGCACGGTGATGCGGAAGAACGTCGACACCTGCCCTGCGCCGAGGTCGCGGGAGGCCTCCTCCAAGGACGGGTCGACCTGCGTGAGACGGGCGCGCACGACCGCGGTCACGAACGCCATGCCGAACACCACGTGCGCGAGCAGCACCGAGTAGAGCCCGAGCGTCATCGACACGAGGGTGAACAGCGCGAGCAGGCCGATGCCGAGCACGAGGTCCGGGAGGATCGCCGGGACGAGCGCGTACGCGTCCAGGAGCGTCGAGCGCGAGTGCCGGTGCAGGCCGACGGCGAGGAGCGTTCCGAGCACGGTCGAGAGCACGGTCGCGCCCACCGCCACGATGAGCGTGTTGCCGAGGCCTTGGAGCACGTCGCTGTTGCCGGCCAGCTCGCCGTACCACTTCGTGCTGAACCCGCCCCAGCTGAAGGGCTGCTTGGACGCGTTGAACGACATCACGACGAGCACGGCGACGGGCACGTAGAGGAAGACGTACGTCAGGATCAGCGGCAGCCGGAGCCAGCCGAGGCTACGCATCGCGGCCTCCCCCGGCGACCCGGCGCGAGGCCCAGGCCTGGAGCATGAACAGCAGGACGAGGAAGGCGATCACGGCCAGGGCCAGGGTCGCGCCGAACGGCCAGTCGCGAGCCTTCAGGAACTGGTCGCGGATCAGGTTGCCGACCATCACGGTCTTGCCCCCGCCGAGCAGCTCGGGGACCACGAAGTTGCCGAGGCTCGGCACGAAGACGAACAGGCAGCCGGTGATGACGCCCGGCAGCGTGAGCGGGAACGTCACGTCGCGGAACGTCCGCCACGGCGTCGCGCCCAGGTTGGCGGCCGCCTCGCGCAGCTGCGGGTCGAGCCGCTCGATCGAGGCGTAGAGCGGCAGGATCATCAGCGGCAGGTACGCGTACAGCAGACCGGCGACGACGGCACCCGGCGTGTACAGCAGGCCGAGCGGCTCGTCGATGACGCCCAGGGCGATGAGCCCCTTGTTGAGCGGCCCCTCGGAGTTGAGCAGCACGATCCAGGCGTAGGTGCGGATCAGGAAGTTGGTCCAGAACGGCAGGACCACGAGCACGAGCGCCACAGTCCGCCAGGTCGGCGGCAGCTTCGCGATCGCGTATGCCGCGGGGTAGCCGAGCAGGAGGGCGAGCACGGTCGTCAGGCCGGCGATGACGAGCGAGTTCGACAGGACGGACAGGTAGACCTGATCGAGCGCACGCCCGAAGTTGTCGAGCGTAAAGCGCCACACGACTCCGCCGAACCGCCCGCGCTGGAAGAACGCGTAGACGAGGACGAGGAGCAGCGGCACCGCCATGAAGACGGTGAGGTAGAGCAGCCCGGGCCCGGTGAGCACGAGCCGCTCGCCGGAGGCGGAGCGCGAGCCCCGCCCCCGGCGAGTGGTGGCCTTGGACATCAGCCCGCGGTCACCTCGGTCGCGATCTTCGTGTACTCCGGCGCGTACTCGCCGAGGTCGACGAGGCTCTCGCCCTTCAGGAGCTCGGCCGGCGTCATCCCCATGTTCGGGTAGTCGGCGACGAGGGCGCCGGCCGCCTTGTCCATGGCCGCCTTGTTGGGGACCTTGTAGAGGATGTTGTCGATCACCCAGGCGCCGTTCTCGGCGTCGAGGACGTAGTTGATGAAGGCGTGCGCCGCCTCCTTGTTCTTCGAGGTCTTCAGGATCACCATCGTGTCGGCCCAGAGGTCGCTGCCCTCCTTGGGCACCACGAACTTGATGTCCTTGTTCTCGGCGATGCCGTAGTTGCACCAGCCGTCCCACGCCACGACCATCGACGCCTCGCCCGACACCAGGCGTGAGTAGAACGTGGTGTCGTCGTACGCGAGCAGGGTCGGCTTGGTCTTGAGCAGCTGCTCCTTGACCTTGGCCATCTCGTCGGGGTTGGTGGTGTTGGCCGAGTAGCCGAGCAGCTTCTGCGCGGGCAGCATCAGCCAGCGCTCCGTGGCCAGAGCGGTGGTCTTGCCGCTGACGCCCGGGGCCGGGTTCAGGATGTCGTTCCAGCTCGTGGGCGCGGCCTCGACGAGGTCGCTGCGGTAGCAGATGCCCGTGGTGCCCCACGAGTAGGGCACCGAGTACTTGTTGCCCAGGTCGTACGAGAGCTGCGAGGCCTCCGGGTAGAGGTTCTTCAGGTTCGGGATGAGCTCGGGGTGGATCGGCTCCACGAGACCCTGCTCGGCAAGGGCCTGCGCGAACTGGCCCGAGACGAACGCGACGTCGATGCCCGAGTCGCCCGGTGCGGTGATCTTGGCCATGACCTCCTCGTTGGTGGCGTGGTTGGTCACGGTCACCTTCGGGCCCACGGCGGCCTCGAACTTCGAGGGCAGGTCCTCGGGCATGTAGTTCTCCCAGTTGGAGACCACGAGGGACTGCGTCTTCAGGTCGGCGTTCGGGTCGAGGCTGTCGCTCGGCAGGGCGCTCGCTCCGCCCCCATCGCCGCTGCTGCTCCCGCAGGCGGCCAGGACGAGCATCGAGGCGGCAGCGCCGGCGGCCAGCCACGCCCCGCGGCGGTTCGTGCGTGCAGTACGTCGCATGTGCAAGCTCCCGGTCGGGTGGGTCGAGCGCACCGCCCCCGGTGCGGTCGCCGCCGGACTGGCCCGGCGTGGGCGGGAGCATTGCATCGGAACTCAGAAGCGCGCAAGGGCCTAAGGCGTTGGTGTAACACGAGGTTTACCGAATCGTTGAATCTGGATTCAAACCGAAACAACCGCCGTGGAACCCTTCTCGCAGCGCCTTCGGGCAGGTACTGTGCGGCGACCGGAGGGAGGTGGCATGGCAACGAGACCGAAGCCGCGCACCGAGCGACGTGCGGATCTCGTGGAGGCCGCGCGGCGCGCGATGCTCGAGCACGGCACGTCCGTGCGTCTCAACCAGGTGGCCGAGCAGGCGGGCCTCACATCGGGCGCGGTCCTCTACCACTACCCGGATCTGCAGGACCTCCTGCTCGACGCAAACCGCGCCGGCATGGAGCGCTTCTACGACTACCGCCTCCGCGCCGTGGAGGGCATCGACGACCCTGCGCGCAAGCTGGTGGTCACGATCGCGTCCGGGCTGCCCGTCGACAGCGACGACCCCGACGTCCGTCTGCTGTGCGAGCTCGGCGGGGCGGCCGCCCGCAACACCGTGTACGCCGCGCTCCTCACGTCGCTGTACGACCGGCAGGTCGCGATGTACCAGGTGATCCTGGAGTCCGGTGCGGCCCAAGGCGTCTTCACGCTCGCGGACACGTCGCTGACCATCGGCCGCAACCTTGTGTCGCTCGAGGACGCGTACGGCTACCGGATGATGGCCCGTCACTCAAGCATCGACCACGGGACTGCCACCCGGCTGATCCTCGACTACGCACGACTCGCCACCGGGCACCCGCTGCCCGTCGACGAGGCCTGACCCGACCCGCACGATCTCGACGAGCCAGGAGAGAAACGATGGCCCGCCCGCTCACCATCCTGTTCATGCCGGAGTCCGCCTACGGCCCCACGAACCAGTGCGTCGGCATCGGAGACGTCCTGCTCAAGCGAGGCCACCGGGTGGTGTTCGCGGCCGAGGCGTCGTGGAAGGGCAAGCTCGAGGCGCTCGGCTTCGGCGAGGACCTCGTCGACCTCGCCCCGCCGGCGGAGGACGCCGAGGAGCAGGACGCCGGGCAGTTCTGGAAGGACTTCATCCGCGACACCGCTCCGGAGTTCCGCAAGCCCACCGTCGAGCAGCTCGAGACGTTCATGGCGCCGACCTGGCAGGCGCTCATCGACGGTGCGCTCTACTGCGAGCCGCAGCTCAAGGCGATCATCGAGCGCGTCCAGCCCGACGTGATCGTCGAGGACAACGTCGTGGCGTTCCCGGCGCTGCTCACCGCGGGCGTGCCGTTCGTGCGGATCGTGTCGTGCAACCCGCTCGAGGTGAAGGGGCCCGATATCGCCCCGGCGTACTCCGGGCTGCCCGCCGACGACCGCAGCGAGTGGGCCTCCTTCATGGCGGAGTACGACCGCACGCACCGTCGGATGTGGGAGTCCTTCAACGCATGGGTGGTTGAGCAGGGAGCGCCGCCGCTCGCCGACCTCGAGTTCATCCACGAGTCCGAGCACGCCAACCTCTACGTGTTCCCCGAGGAGGCCGACTACACCGACGCGCGGCCCCTGGGACCCACCTGGCACCGCATGGACTCCAGCGTGCGAGAGACCGACGTGCAGTACGAGCTGCCGGAGCTCGCCCGCGATCGCCCCGAGGGCAGCGCGCTCATCTACCTGTCGCTGGGCTCGCTCGGCAGCGCGGACGTGGAGCTCATGAAGCGGCTCGTGGACGTGCTCGGCCGCACCCCCCACCGCTACATCGTGAGCAAGGGTCCCCAGCACGCCGAGTACGAGCTCGCAGACAACATGGTGGGCGCGGAGTTCCTGCCCCAGACCACGCTCATCCCGCAGGTCGATGCGGTCATCACGCACGGCGGCAACAACACGACCACCGAGGCGATCCACTTCGGCAAGCCGATGATCCTGCTGCCGCTGTTCTGGGACCAGTACGACAACGCGCAGCGCATGCACGAGACCGGGTTCGGCGTGCGGTTGGCGACGTACGCCTTCACCGAGCAGGAGATGACCGACGCGCTCGCGACCGTGCTCGACCCAGGCATGCGCGCCAAGGCCGAGGCCGCCGGCGAGGCCGTGCGGGCACGTGACGGGCTTCGCCGCGGCGCGGACGTCATCGAGTCGGTCGGCCGCGCCCACGTCGAGGCCGTGGAGGGCGCGGGCGCGTGAGCTCGCCCTGGGCCGACCTCGTGGCGGCGGCCGATCCGTCGCTCGTGCTGCCGGTGCGTCCACGCGGGGCCGCGGTCGAGGTGGCCGGCCCGCTCGCGCTCGTGGACCTCGTCGACCTGGGCGGCGGCCACGGCGTGGGCGTGGTGCAGGCGGGGGACGGCAACCGCTGGACCGTTCCGCTCGTGCGCGAGGCGGACGGCGTACGCCGTGCCCTGCCGGGCGACGGGACGGCCGAGCGGCTCGTGGCGCTCCTGACGATCGATCCGTCAGAGCTCGGCGGCCCGTACCGCGTGACGACGTGGCATCACGAGGAGGTGCAGGGCGAGCGCGGCGTGACGGTCGACCAGACCAACGAGTCGATCGTGGTGGGCGAGCGCGCGGTCGTGAAGTGGTCGCTGCACCTGCCTGCTGACGGCGTACCCGGATCGCCTGCGCCGCAACGGCTTGCAGCCCTCGCCGCAGCCGGGTTCCAGGAGACCCCGCAACCGTGGGGCACCCTGGAGCGCGTCGTCGATGGCGTGGCCACGCTGCTGGCGGCCGTCGTGGAGTTCCTGCCCGGGGCGCAGGACGGCTGGGACTGGATGGTCGACGACGTCCGCACGTTCGCCCGCGGCGACCTGGTCCTCGACGACGCCCTCGCGCCGCCGAAGAGGCTGGGCATGCTCACTGCGCGCATGCATGCCGCGCTTGCGGCGACCGGGCGCGGCCAGGCGACACCCGCTCAGGCGGAGTCGTGGGCCGCTCGCGCGCGGAGCGACCTCGCCGAGGCGGCAGCCCTCGTGACCGGCGAGGAGGGCGATCGCCTGCGGGCCCGAGCGGCCAGGATCGGAGCGGAGCTCGACGTCCTGGCCACCGCCGCCGGGACGCCGCTCATCGACGTGCATGGCGACCACCATGTGGGCCAGGTGCTGCGGTACGGCGACCCGGCGCACTACGCCGTCACCGATTTCGACGGCAACCCCGTGCTCTCCCCTGCCGAGCGCCTCGAGCGCCAGCCCGCCGCCGTCGATGTCGCAGGCATGCTCGCCTCCCTCGACCACGTCGGACGCGTCGTCCTGTTTCGCACCGAGGGCGTCGACGCCGATGCGGTGCGGCTCTGGATCGACCAGGCGCAGCACGCGTTCCTGCACGACTACCGCGACACCCTCGCGCGGATGCGCGCCGCCGACCTGCTGGACGAGGCGCTGCTGCTGCCCCTGCGCCTGCACCAGGAGGTGCGCGAGTACCTGTACGCCGTGCGCCATCTGCCGCACTGGGTCTACGTGCCCGACCTCGCCCTGGCCGATCTGATCCCGACCGAGGAGTGATCGTGGATCCCCGTCTCTTCGCCACCGACCTCGCCGAGAAGCCCGACCGGCTCGCCGCGATCGCCGACGTGCTCGCCTCGAGCGACCCCTGGGACGTGCTGCCCGAGGACGTGCGCCGCGTGATCCTCGTGGGCATGGGGTCGTCGGCGTACGCCGCTGGCGTCGCCGCCGCACGGCTGCGGGCGAACGGGTTCGACGCGGTCGTGGAGCTCGCGAGCACCGACGTTCCGCTGAAGGTGCGCGACGGCGACGTCGTGGTCGCAGTATCGGCCGGCGGCGGCTCGCGCGAGACCATCGCGGCGGTCGACCACTTCCGCGACCGAGCGCCGCTGGTGCTGCTGACGAACAAGCCGGAATCGCCTCTCGCGCAGTCCGTCCCCCACGTCGTGGACATGCAGGCGGGCCCGGAGGCGGGCGGAGTGGCGTGCCGTTCCTTCCAGCACACGCACATCGCGCTGCTCGCCCTCGAACGGCACCTGGTCGGGCTCGACCGGGATCTGCCCGACCTCGTACGCCGTGCCGCAGACGCAGGGGGAGACCTCGCCTCCCGCGCACGCACGTGGCTGCCGGCGCTGCGCGACCTGCTCGACGGCCCCGACGGGATGCACGTGGTCGCGCCCGCGAGCCGCCTGTCGTCGGCGCAGCAGTCGGCGCTCATGCTGCGCGAGGGCCCGCGGCGGTCGGCGTACGCCCACGAGACCGGCGACTGGAGCCACGTCGACGTCTACCTCACCAAGACCACCGACTACCGCCTCCTGCTGCTCGCCGGATCGCGGTGGGAGGACGAGCTGATGCGCTGGTGCGCCGAGCGCGGCTCCACCGTGGTAGCCCTCGGCGGCGACGTGGAGGGGGCGGCGTACTCGCTGCGGTACGACGGCGACGACGACTCCGACGTCCGGCTGCTCGCGGAGGTGCTGGTGGCCGAGCTGCTCGCCGCGGACCTCTGGCTGGCGCAGTCCTGAGGGGCAGGTGAAGGCCCCCGGGCGGGCGTCGCGCTCGCGCGCGGCGGCCGGCTGGACGGGCCGGCACCCGGGGGCCTCGGTGACTGCCGTGGAGTCGCTGCCGGGACGGCGCGACCTCGCGGTCAGCGGGCGGCTAGCGGGCAGCCACCTCACGAGTCCGATGTGCATGCATGAAACGGACCACCTCCCTTCACGTGTACGACGACGGTACGTCGGCCCCACGGACGGCGCATCCGGGTTTGCCGAAGCGGCGGATCACCGGCAGGAGGCTGAGCCGGAGTCGGCGTTGGTGCCGCCGAGCGCCGAGACGAACCGCCACGCGTAGCCGTCGGACCGGAGCGTGAGCCGCAGGACGCCGAACGACGACGAGTCGTGCGCCTCGCTGTTCGACCGGATCGATCCGAAGCCGCGGTTGCCCTTGCCGCCGGTCCCGACCACGAACTCGCGCATGCCCTGGGGGTTGAGCCGCCCCGAGGAGTCCATGGGCGCGAACCGCTCGTAGTCGTGGTCGTGGCCCGCGAGCACGAGGTCGGCGCCGCCCTGCTGCAGCGTGTCCCAGAGGTCTGCGACGGCACGGTTGTCGCCGTGCTCGCCGGACGAGTACCGCGGGTGGTGCATGAGCGCGACCGTGCAGGTCGCCGGGTTCGCCGCGAGATCCGCGCGCAGCCACTGCTCCTGCGCAGAGCCTGCGCCACAGCCGACTTCGCCGCAGTTGGAGTTGAGCACGACCACATGCCAGGGACCGACGTCGGTCGAGTAGTAGCCCGTGGCGGGATCACCGGCGCGGGAACCGAAGTAGCCGAAGTACCCCGCCGCACCGCGCGTCTGGTACTCGTGGTTCCCGACCACGGGGATCGTGCGGTCGAGGACGCGGCCGTACGACGGGTCGTACGACGTGCCGAACGCGGAGGCGGTCCCGTCGGCGTACTGCAGGTCGCCGAGCGCGGCGAACGCCGTCATGGCCGAGTCGGCGACGACGAGGTCGCTCACGGCCTGCTGCCGGCACTCGGTGCGCGTGCCCTGTCCGCCGTTGAACGACGAGGAGCCGGGGTCGCACGCCAGGTCGCCCGCTGCGACGAGCACGGCCTCGGCGGCCGGCGTGCTGGCGCTGGGGTCGTCCGTCGGCGTCTGCGACGCAGGAGGATCGGTGGTGGGGTCGGCGGTGGGGGTGGGGTCGACGCTCGCGCTGGGTCCGACGGTGGGCGTCGCCGGCGCCTCGGTGGTGGGCTCGATCGACACGGCGGCGACCGCGGCGAGGTCGACGCTGGCGGAGAACGCGAGGTCGATCTCCGCGTCGTCGACCGACACCACGATCTGCTTGTCCAGCTCGGTGAGCGGACCGGCCTCGGCGTACAGATCGAGGTCGGAGAAGAAGTGCTGCCCCTCGACGGTGGCGGAGAAGACGCGCTTCCCGGCCGCCTTCCAGTAGGTCTCCGCCATCGCGAGGGTGACGAGGTACGTGCCGTTCGGCACCGGGGCCGACCATGCGGTCATCCCGATCCACCCGGTGCGCAGGATCGTGTCGCCGAGGCGTCCCGACACCGGTGCCTTCGCAGGGGTGCCCGCACGGCCGCCGGTGAACCCGCTCGAGCGCGCGTACGTCGTGCCGTCGGGCGCGGTCGTGGCCGGCTTCCAGGATCCAGCGTCGATGCGCACCGCGGAGGCCGATGCTGCGGGCGGGGTGAGCCACGTGACCATCCCGACCCCCGCGAGCACAGCCGCCACCGCCGCGGCGAGGAGGGCGCGTGCGCCGGGGCGGGCCGGGGTGGCAGCGGCGGTCATACCCGCCACTGTCCGTGGGCGCCGAGGACGGGTCAACCGCGCACCCGACGGGATTCCGCACGGTCCGGTATGCGACGCGCCGAGGACGGCAGCCGCACACCGTCCGTCACGCCGTCAGCGTTCGCCCACGCAGCGTGGTCAGGTGTCCACCGAGACGGGGTCGGTCGAGCCGCGCAGGACGTCGATGATGGTTGCTAGCGCGGCGTCGAGGTCCGCCTCGGACACGACGAGCGGCGGCGCGAACCGGATGGTCCAGGTGTGGGTGTCCTTGGCGAGGATGCCGCGGGCGAGCAGCTCGAGGCTCACCTCCCGCCCGGTGCGGCCCGTCCCGTCCAGCTCGACCGCCCACCACAGGCCGCTGCCCCGGATCTCCTTGATGCCCGGCAGGTTCGCGCCGCGCAGCGTCGCGAGCGCGTGCTCGCCGAGCCGCCTCGACCGCTCCTGGAGCTCACCGGTCTCGAGCAGGTCGATGACGGCGATCCCGACCGCAGCCGCCAGAGGGTTCCCGCCGAACGTGCTGCCGTGCTCGCCGGGCTTGATGACGCCGAGCACGTCCCAGTCGGCCGTGACCGCCGACACCGGCAGGATGCCGCCGCCGAGTGCCTTGCCGAGGATGCGGATGTCGGGCTGCACCCCGACGAGGTCGCACGCGAACGTCGCGCCTGCCCGGCCCATGCCCGCCTGGATCTCGTCGGCGATCATCAGCACGTTGCGCGCCGTGCAGAGCTCGCGCACCGCCTCGAGGTAGCCGGTCGGCGGCAGGACGACTCCGGCCTCGCCCTGGATCGGCTCCACGAGGAAGGCGACGGTGTCGTCGGTCATGGCCTCGGCGAGGGCGTCGATGTCGCCGTACGGCACGGCCACGAAGCCCGGCGTGTAGGGGCCGTAGTCGTCACGGGCGTCCGGGTCGTCGGAGAACGACACGATCGTGGTCGTGCGGCCGTGGAAGTTGCCGGCGCACACGATGATCTGCGCGCGGTCGTGCGCTACGCCCTTCTTCTGGTAGCCCCACTTCCTGGCGACCTTCAACGCCGTCTCGACGCCCTCGGCGCCGCTGTTCATCGGGAGCACGGCGTCGTGCCGGGCGAGGCGCGCGAGGTCGGCGCAGAACTGCCCGAGGCGGTCGTTGTGGAACGCGCGGCTCGTGAGCGTGACCCGCCGCAGCTGCGCCTCGGCGGCCGCCACGAGCGCGGGATGGCCGTGCCCGAAGTTGATCGCGCTGTACGCCGACAGCATGTCGAGGTAGCGGCGCCCCTCGACGTCCGTGACCCACGCGCCCTCCGCCTCGCTGATCACCACGGGCAGCGGGTGGTAGTTGTGCGCGCAGTGCTCGTGCTCGAAGGCGATGGCGTCGTCGGTCCTGCTCACGGGTCCTCCAGCGGGTGACGCCCGGGCCGTTCCGGCCGTCGGCCCCACGCTGCCACGAACGGCGACCGGTAGCGAGCGTTGCCGGGCCCGTGCCGCACGGCGGGCGAGCACCGCGCGCGAGCCTGTATCCTGACCACTACTGATCCGTCAGTCAGTAGCGACACCACGGCCGAGCGCCGGGCAGCGAGGAGACCGGCCGTGCAGCACGACACGCTCGTCGTCGTGTTCGGCGTGCTCACCACGCTCCTCGCGGTGGGGTACGGCGTGCCCCAGTGGTTGAAGGTCCGGCGTACCGGATCGGTCGCGGGCGTGTCGGTCCCCAGCATCAGCTGCGCCCTCGTCTCCGCCGTCGCGTGGGTCCTCTACGGCGTGTGGCTGCAGGACATCTGGGTCGTGCTGACCTCCGGCGCCGCGATCCCCGGCCTCACCGCGGCGCTCGTCGTCCTGCTCCGCAGCCACGCCTCGCGCGACGGCCTCTGGATGACCTGGGCGTGGATCGGCACGATCGCCGCGGCCGCGCTCGTCGTGCCGTGGAGCGAGGCCCCGATCACGCTTGTGCTCGGCTGCTCGATCCTCTGGTACGTCGCCCCCGCGATGTGGACCGCGTGGACGAGCGCCGACGTCTCCGGCGTCTCGCGCAGCGCGTGGATCCTGCTGCTCGTCGAGTCGGCCGTGTGCACGGCGTACGGCGTGCTCGCCGACGTGCCGGCGTACCTCGTGTACGCCGCGATCGCCTCGGTCGGGGCGGTGTCGGTGCTCGTGCGCCTGGCGCTGCCGGCCCAGGAGTGCGGCGCGTGCCCGCCGCTGCGCCCGTGCAGCTGCCAGATCCTCGAACGCGTCTGACGTGCAACGAGTCGGGCTTTCCGCTGCGCGCTGGCCCGTCTCGCGGCATGCTTCGGCTCACCCAGGAAGCGCGACCTGACGGAGCCCGCCATGGTGTTCAGCTCTCCCCTGCCCGACGTCGAGATCCCGGACGTCCCCCTCACGGGGTACGTGCTCGCCCGCGCCGCCGAGCTCGGCGACAAGCCCGCCCTGATTGACGGCCCCACCGGCCGGACGATCACCTATGCGGCCCTCGACGGCGCGATCCGCATGCTGGCCGGAGGGCTCGTCGCACGCGGCTTCGCGCCGGGCGAGTGCCTCGCGCTGATGTCGCCGAACATCCCCGAGTACGCCGTGATCTTCCACGGCGTGGCGATGGCGGGCGGCGTGATCACCACGATCAACCCGACGTACACGCACTACGAGGTGCACAAGCAGCTCGTCGACTCCCAGGCGACCATCCTCGTCACGATCCCGATGTTCCTCGAGGTCGCCACGAAGGGCGCCGAGGGCACGTCGGTGAAGGAGATCTTCGTCCTCGGAGAGGCGGAGGGCGCGACGCCGGTGACCGCGCTGTTCGGCGCACCGCTCGCCGAGCAGGTGCCCGTGCAGTCCGACACGCTCGTGGTGCTGCCGTACTCGTCCGGAACGACGGGCGTCAACAAGGGCGTGATGCTCAGCCACGGCAACCTGGTGGCGAACGTGGCGCAGGTGCTCGACGCCGCCGACATCCGCGAGGACGAGACGTTCATCGCGGTGCTGCCCTTCTTCCACATCTACGGCATGCAGGTGCTCATGAACACGGGCCTGCGCGCCGGCATCACCATCATCACGATGCCGCGGTTCGACCTTGAGCAGTTCCTCTCGCTGCACCAGCAGCACGGCATCACGCGATCGTTCGTCGCGCCGCCGATCGTCGTTGCTCTCGCCAAGCACCCCATGGTCGACAACTACGACCTGTCAGCGCTGCGCCAGGTCTTCTCCGGCGCCGCACCGCTCTCGGCGGAGCTGTCGCTCGAGGCCGGAGAGCGGCTCGGCTGCGACGTCGTCCAGGGCTACGGCATGACCGAGATGTCGCCGGTCTCCCACCTGACCCCGCCCGGGATGTTCAAGCCCGGCTCGTGCGGCGTCACCGCGCCCAACACTCTCGCCAAGATCGTCGATCCTGCGACGGGCAAGGAGCTCGGCGTCGACGAGGACGGCGAGCTCTGCATCAAGGGCCCGCAGGTGATGCACGGCTACCTCGGCAACCCGAGCGCCACGGCTGCGACGATCGACCAGGACGGCTGGCTGCACACCGGCGACATCGGGCACATCGACGCCGACGGCCACCTCTGGATCGTCGACCGGCTCAAAGAGCTCATCAAGTACAGCGGCTTCCAAGTGCCGCCGGCCGAGCTCGAGGCGCTGCTGCTCACCCACCCGGGCATCGCCGACGCCGCGGTGGTGGGCCTGCCCGACGAGGAGCACGGCGAGATCCCCGTCGCGCACGTGGTGCCGCGGCCGGGCGTCGAGCTCGACGGCGACGAGGTCATGGCGTTCGTGGCCGAGCGGGTGGCGCACTACAAGCAGATCCGCAAGGTCGTGGTGGCCACGGAGATCCCGAAGTCCGCCTCGGGCAAGATCCTGCGTCGCCTGCTCAAGGAGCAGGACTAGCCGCAGCGGAACCCGCAGTGCCGGAGGACCGGAGCGGGCCCGCACGGTCCGCCACCGGGCCGACCGCGCGAAGCGCCGGGCACTGCCTGCCGCGCAGCGGCACAGAAACACAGCGCGAGGGCCCGCCACCATGTCCCCCCAGGACGGTGGCGGGCCTTCGGCCTCCCGCGTCAGGACGCGGTAGTCGCAGGCTCCGCGGCGGGCGGCTCGGCCGATGCGAGCTCGCGCCCGTCGACGCGGCTCGGCCACCAGAAGCGCTCGCCGAAGACGAACGCGAGCGCCGGCACGAGCACCGTGCGCACGAGGAGCGTGTCGAGCAGCACCCCGATGCAGACGATGATCCCGATCTGCGCGAGCGCGATCAGCGGCAGCACGCCGAGCACGGCGAACACCGCCGCCAGCAGGATTCCTGCGGAGGTGATGACACCGCCGGTCGCCTTCAGCGCGGTGAGCATGCCGCTGCGGGTGTCGCTGACCATCGCCTCCTCGCGGGCACGCGTCGCGAGGAAGATGTTGTAGTCGACGCCGAGCGCGACGAGGAACAGGAAGGACAGCAGCACCACGCCGGTGTCCAGGGCGGGGTAGCCCAGCACGTTCTGGAAGATGAGCCAGGACGTGCCGAGCGCCGCGAAGTACGTGAGCAGCACCGTGGCCACCAGCAGCAGCGGCGCGAGCAGCGCACGCAGCAGCAGGATGAGGACGAGCAGCACGAGCACGAGCACGATCGGCATGATCAGCTTCGCATCGCGCAGCGCGGCGTCCTTGGTGTCGAGCTGCGTCGCCGTCTGACCACCGACCACGGCGTCCGCGCCGTCGACCGTCGCGACGGCGTCCCGCAGCTCACGGATCTGGTCGAACGACTGGTCGCTGCCGGGGTCGCTGTCGAGGATGACGTCGACCTGCGCCACGTCGCCCTCAGCGCGGCCCGGAGCGGCCGACACCACGCCGTCGACGCCCTGGACGGCGGCGACGACCGCGTCGACGGACCCCGGGTTCGTCATGATGGCGACCGGCTCCGTCGCGCCTGCCGGGAAGGCCTTGGCGAGGGTCTCCTGGCCGGCGACGGCCTCGGGCTTCACGCGGAAGATCTCGTTCTGGCTGAGGCCCACGCTGATGCCGATCGAGCCGATCGAGAGCACGAGCAGGAACACGGTCGACGCGATGCCGATGAGGTGCGGGCGCCGCTTCGTGGCCTCGCCGATGCGGCCCCAGATGCGGCCCTCGCGGGCGGCGTCGCCCACCCTCGGGACGAACGGCCAGAACAGCCCGCGGCCGAAGACCACCATGGCCGCGGGGAGCACGACGAGGCCGGTGAGCACCGCGACGATCACGCCGATGGCGGCCGCGAAGCCGAGGCCGCGCAGCGTCTCCTGCTGGGCGAGCAGCAGGGTGAGGAGGGCGAGCACCACGGTCGCGCCGGAGGCGAGGATCGGCTCGGCCGTGCGGCGCACGGCGTACCGCATCGCCTCGAACCGGCTCTCCTCCGCGCGCAGGCGGTCTCGGTAGCGCGCGATGAGCAGCAGCGCGTAGTCGGTGGCGGCGCCGAACACGAGCACGCTCGTGATGCCGACGGCGGACTCGTCGACGACCATGCCGAACTGCGGGGCCAGCAGGCCGACGACCTTGAGGGTGAACTGCTCCGCGACCGCGACCGTCACGAGCGGCACGATCCACAGCCACGGGCTGCGGTAGGTCACGAGCAGCAGGATCGCGACGACGCCCGCGGTGACCGCGAGCAGCGTGGTGTTGGCCCCCTCGAACACGGCCGCGATGTCGGCCTGGAACGCCGGCCCACCGGTGACCTGGACGATGAGTCCTGCGGGCACACCGGTCTCAGCCGCTTCACGGATCTGCTTGACCGAGTCGGCCACCTCGAGGATCTCGACCGAGGTGTCCACGGCCACCGGGATCAGGGCCACGGTGCCGTCGTCGGAGAAGGTCGGCACCGCGGGCGGGCCCGGCACGGCGAGGGGGGCGACGCGACCGGCGATCGTGGCGACCGCGGCCTTGTCGGCTTCGGTGAGGGCCGCGCCGTCATCGCGGCTCACGACGACGAGCGCGGGAGCCACTCCCTCCTCGGGCAGCGTGTCCTGGCGGAGCTGGGCCTCGGTCGACTGGTACGCCGTGGGGAGGCCGGACGCGACGAGCCTCTCGACCTTGTCGGGCGCCGGGATCGCGAAGACCGCTCCCACCACGACGAGCACGCCGAGGAGGAGGAGCAGCGCACGCCCTCGGGATGCGAGCTGGCCGGTCGGGACGTTCACTAGGCTCTCCCCTGCGATCACATGACGTGACAGACTTATCACTAGACTGTCTAGCGATAACGGAGAGTACACCGATGCCCGAGAGGCCGCATCCCGAGGCCGAGTGGCCGACGAGCCGCGTCTCGACGCTGCTGTACGAGGTGCTGCACCTGACCGCCGAGACCCGTGCGGCCATGGCGCGCCGGCTCGACCTCAACCCGAGCGAGGTCGACGCCATGGAGCACCTCATGGCCGAGCCCATGGGCCCGGTCGAGCTCTCCCGCCGCCTGCACATGACGTCCGCCTCCGCCACGGTGCTCGTCGACCGGCTCGAGGAGGCCGGCCATGTCGCCCGCGAGGCCGACCCCGAGGACCGGCGCCGGCGCGTGGTGCGCCCGACCGACCAGGGGGCCCGGTCGGTGATGGCCCAGGTGGCGCCGCTCGTGACCGACCTCGTCGCGGCGGAGGACCCGCTCACGGCGAAGGAACGGGCCGCCGTCGAGCGCTACCTCGAGCGGGTGCTCGCCGTACTTTCCGCGCACGCGGAGGACGAGCCTTCCTGATCAGTAGCACGAACGGGCTATCGATCCCCTCCGTTCGTGCCTCTCAGTCGGGTGATCGAACGCGTCGATGCAGGAAAGTGTCCCGTCGGGCGCGCCACGGACCCGCAGCAGACTCGATCATGAAGGACCTTCGGGGGAAGGAGTCCGGATGGGTGCGCGCCCTGCCGCCACGCACATCCCGCGCCGATCGACGGCGCTGGACGACCTGCGCCTGATCGCCGACCAGGGCGACGTCATCTACCAGGCGACCGCCGACGGCGTCATCGAGTGGGTGGCGCCCAACGTGGCCGACATCTTCGGCTGGACCCCCGAGGACCTCGTCGGGACCAAGGTGCTCGACCTGGTCCACCCGGGGGACCTCGACCGGGTGCAGTCCGAGCGCACGCGGCTGTACGCCGAGGACGCCGTCGTCGACGGCCTCACCTGCCGGCTGCGCTCGGCGAACGGCACGTACCGGCACGTGACCATCCGCGCCCGCCCGTTCCACGACTCGCGCGGCGAGATCGTGGGGGCGTTCGCCGCCATCCGCGACGAGCACGAGGCCACCTCAACGCTCCGCGCGCTCTCGACCCTGTCGCGCGGCAACGGCGTGCTCGTGCGCGCCCGGGACGAGCAGGAGCTGCTCGACGAGATGTGCCGCACGGTCGTCGAGGCCGGCAGCTACGCGCTCGCGTGGTACGGCCGCGCAGTCCGCGACGAGCGGTGCACCGTCCAGCCCGTCGCCCGCGCAGGCGATCTCGCCGGGTACGTCGACGAGGTCACGATCACCTGGGACGACAGCCGCACCGGCCGCGGCCCCACCGGGACCGCTATCCGCACCGGCACCACGCAGGCGAAGCAGTCCTTCGACGACGACGACTACGAGCCGTGGCGCGACGTCGCCGAGCGGCGCGGCTTCCGCTCCTCGATCTCCCTGCCAGTGGTCGTCAACGGCAAGGTCGACGGCGCGCTCATGGTGTACGCGTACGACCAGCACGCGTTCGACGACCAGTCGCGCGGGCTGCTCGAGGACCTCGCGGCGGACGTCGGCTACGGCATCGAACGGATCCGCGACGCCGAGCAGCTCACCGAGGCGCTCAAGAGCTCGGTCCTGGTACTGGCCGCAGCAGTCGAGGCGCGCGATCCCTACACCGCCGGCCATCAGACGCATGTCGGCGTCCTCGCCGAGGCGATCGGCCGCGAGCTCGGGCTCGACGACGACCGGATCCAGGGGCTCGTGCTCGGCGCCTCGATCCACGACCTCGGCAAGATCTCCATCTCGCACAGCACGTTGGGCAAGACCGGCGACCTCGACGACTCCGAGTGGGAGATCCTCAAGGCGCACCCGACGACGGGATGGACCATCGCCAACCGCTTCCCCTGGCCCTGGCCGATCGCGGAGATGATCCACCAGCACCACGAGCGGATGGACGGCAGCGGCTACCCGCGCGGCCTCGTCGGCGAGGAGATCCTGCTCGAGTCGCGGATCATCGCTGTGGCCGACCTGTACGAGGCGATGGCGAACGACCGCCCGTACCGGACCGCGCCCGGTGCCGACCGGGCCGTCGCGATCCTGCACGAGGGGCGCGGCGCGCTGTTCGACGCCGAGGTCATCGACGCGTTCGACCGCGTGCTGGCCCGCGGCTTCGAGTTCCCGGCAGCCTAGCCAGGCTCAGTCGATCAGCCCGGAGGCGCTGACGGTGACGTCGCCGCCGCAGCGCTTACCCTCGTACAGCGCCCGATCGGCCTCCCAGAGCGCCTTGTCGAACGGCTCGCCGGGGGCCCAGGCCGCGAGCCCGAACGTCAGGCGCAGCTCAGTCGCGCCGGATGTCGTGTCGACCGGGTCGCGGGCGATCTGGGTCTGGATGCGGCGTACGACGCCCAACGCCTGCTCCGGCGGCAGTGGCATCGCGAGGAGGAACTCGTCCCCTCCCCATCGGCCGATGTGATCCTCGGGCCCGATGGCGCGCCCGAGGCGCACGGCCAGCACCTGCAGGTACTCGTCGCCCGCCCGATGCCCGAGCCGGTCGTTGACTTCCTTGAACCCGTCGCAGTCGCCCAGGGCGACCGACCAGGTCGCCCTGCGCTGCAACGACTCCAGCCTTTCCCCGATCCCACGGCGGTTGAGCAGGCCCGTGAGCACGTCCGTGGAGGCGTCGCGCTGCGCCTGCTCCACGAGCGCGTGCTCCCGCTCGGCCACGACCAGCTCGCTCAGCATCAGGTGCCGCTGGCGGGCGGCGAGCACCGCGCCGCCGACGGCGAGCGCGATGAACAGCAGGCGCATCTGCTGCGCCGGGACGTTGCCGTCCGAGGCGACGAAGCCGAACACCCAGGCGGCGAGCCAGGTGACACCCCCGACGAACGCCGTTTCACGCGGGGTGCCGAACACCGCGGCGAGGAACGGCATGGCCGTCAGCACCCCGACGTAGGCCGTCTTCGGGCCTTCCCAGGCGTCCGCGACGAGGATCAGCGCCACCAGGGACAACGGCAGCACAACAGCCAGCAGATGTGCTCTGCCGCGGTGCTGGAGCGTTCGACCGAGGTCGCCGGACATAGACGCCGTTCTACCCGCGGAGCGGCCGATAAGTCTCGGTGGGGAGCGGAACCGTTATACGGACGGGGGTACCTCGCGGGAGTACGCCGGCTCCCAGGGCGGGGCGGGCGCCGGGATCCGCGCGAGCACCGAGTCGACGTCGGCGAACCGCTCCCGCTCGTCGCGCCAGTCGGCGTAGAACCCCGACACCTCCTCGCGCGTCCGGCCCACGAAGTTCCACCACATGAACAGCTTCTCGGGGAACGGCACGCCGCCCAGGACCAGCAGTCGCGCCTCCTCGCGCGCCTGCACCTCGACCTGGTCGCGGCCGGTGCCGAGCGAGGCGATCTGCCCCGGCCGCGCCACCGCGCCGCCCACCAGCACCTCCCCCTCGAGGGCGACCACCGCGTGCTCGAAGTCGGTCCGCAGCGGGAGCGTCGTGGCTCCGGGGCGCACGACGACGTCGAGCCCGAGAAGGTCGGTGACGAAGGCGGCCGGCGAGGTCGCGCCGAGGAACGAGCCGGCCAGGACGGTGGCTGCGGCGGTGCCGTGCTCCACGACCGGGAGCTCGCCATGGTGGGCGAACGCCGGGTCGCCGTGCCGCACGTCGTCCGGCTGGGCCACCCACAGCTGCACGCCGTGCAGGGTGCCCCGGTAGGTGCCGGTGGCCTCCTCGGCATGCACGATGCCGCGGCCCGCGGTCATGAGGTTGAGCTGTCCCGGGCGGATGAGCTGCTCCGACCCGAGCGAATCCTTGTGCAGCGCCGCACCCGACATCAGCCACGTGACGGTCTGCAGACCCGTGTGCGGGTGCGGGCCGACGTCGAGGCCGGAGGTCTCGGTGACCTCGGCCGGCCCCATGTGATCGGCGAAGCACCAGGCGCCGACCGTCCGCAGCGGCCGGGTAGGCAGGACCCGGCGTACCGTGAACTTCCCGACCTGGGCCTCGCGCCCGTCGAGCACCTCGACCGCTGCCATCGCCGTCTCCTCACGTCGTCGGGGCAACGTCGCGCGCGTACGCCGATGTTCCCCTGCTCAGGCCTGAGCGCGCGCCGGCCGGCCCAGCAGCCATGCCGCGCAGGCGATCGCGAAGTCCGCCGCGGTATGCACGAGCCGCGTGAGCAGCGCGGCGGCGGCGGCGCCTCCGACGCCGAGGAACGGCGCGAGCAGAACCGTGAGCACCGCCTCGCGCGCGCCGAGGCCTGCCGGGGCCAGGATCACGAGGACGCCGACGGCGTAGGCCGCCGTGAAGACCGCCATCGCGTCGAACGGCCGGTACGCCGACCCGCCGCCCGGGGACACGACGAAGAGCGCCGCGCCGTACGCCGCCCACGTCACGAGCAGGAGCGCAACGACCGTGGCGCAGTCGCGGACGCCGAGCGCGAGGCGCCGCCCCTCGCCCGCCGCCCACGAACCGGCTGCGTTGACCACGGGCGGCGTCGCGCACACGACAGACGTGACAAGGCCCACGATGCCCAGCCATACGGGCACGGCGGAGATGGCGCGCGTCA
>JBFWNE010000026.1:0-60970 GCA_050251215.1 Candidatus Nanopelagicales bacterium | reverse complement strand
CGCCGAGCGCGACGTCTCTAGGTCGATCACGAAACAGCAAGCGGCACAAGGACTATCGGACATCAGAACCAACGAGGTGGCACGAGCCGAGATGGCGAAGCGCACATTCGAATCCTGCCGGGGGCACCCATCTCCTCTCGGCCGAAGGCCGTCCCTCGAGGGGTGCCCCCCAGCTGGATTCGGGAGGAACCCCCGCGCCCCCGGCGCCGCCGCACCCGCCTGGCTCGCCTCGGCCGAAGGCCGCGCCTTGCCCACCTGGCACCGGGCGCCCGGCGCGCCGGCCCGAGACGGCTCCTGCCGGGGGCGTGTTCCGCCGCCACATGCGCGGCCCGATGCATCGCCGTACGGCGACGGACCGCCGTACCGATGAAGGCCGAGTTTGTTGCGCTCTTAGCAACGAAGGCCCCCTTCATCGCACACCCCGCGTCGGGTCAGGCGGCGGCCATGACGGTGGAGAGGTAGGCGACGTCGGGGTCGAGGGCGGGCGAGGCGTGGCTCGTGTACGTCAGCCGCGACACGAGGCCGTCCTCCCGGACGGCGGCCCAGGCGGCCCGGTGGTCGAGGCCGACCTCGGGGATGCCGGGCAGCAGCAGGCAGCCCGCCGCCGACCCGGGCACGTCGTCGCGCTCCTCCTCGTCATCGACGCGGGTGGCGCCGAGGGGGTGCAGCACGGCCGCGCCGAGCGGGTGCACGAGCCGCAGCGGCTCCTCGGCTGCCGGGTCGGCCACCGCGCCGAGGGCGGTGATGCGCAGGAACGGCGGCGACACCTCCGTCGGCGCGTCGTCCTCGACGAGGCCCGCACGCGCGTCGTCGGGCAGCGTCTCGCGGTAGCTGCCGACGGCGTCGGTGTCCGACAGGTCGAGCACGGCGAAGAGCATCGGCCGCGGCACGGACACGGGGTGCAGCGCGGCGTGCGTGACGACGACGGCGAGCAGGTTGACCCACTCGGTCGTGTCGCGGGGATAGCGGTCGTGGACGGTGAAGCCCTCGAGCGCCCCGGTGACGGGGTGCAGCGAGGGCCGCATGCGGAAGCCGGGCATCACCCGCTCCTTCCTCCCGCCGCTCGGACGGCGGGTCCTGCCGCTCGCGCCGGCGGCGGCGCTGCCGCGCGGCACGAGCCTTCCTCCTCGTGCTCCGTCCCGCCGAGAACCGGGGCGGATAGCCCGACGGTAGGGCAACTAGGGTCGGTGTTCGTGGAGGATCGCGAGGAACGGGACGTACGCCGGATCCTCACGTTCCACCCGCGGCGCGGACGGATGACTGACGCGCAGCGCGAGGCCATCGCGAGGCTGCTGCCGCGCTACGGCCTGCCCGCCGGTCCGCTCGACCTGCCCGCACTGTCCGGCGGGCGCCCGGTCGCGCTCGAGATCGGCTTCGGCCTCGGGCATGCCACCGTCGAGATGGCCGAAGCCGATGCCGGCACGCTGATCGTCGCCGTCGACGTGCACACGCCGGGCGTCGCGCGCCTGCTCTCGGAGATCGAGCGACGCGGTCTCGACAACATCCGCGTGGAGCTCGGCGACGCCGTCGACCTGCTCGACGACCGGATCGCGGAGCGGTCGCTCGACACGATCCGCATCTTCTTCCCGGACCCGTGGCCCAAGGCCCGCCACCACAAGCGCCGCATCGTGCGCCCGGACCTCGTGCGGCTCATGGCCTCGCGGCTGAAGACCGGCGGCGTGCTGCACTGCGCGACCGACTGGGAGGAGTACGCCGAGACCATGCGCGAGGTGCTCGACGCCGAGCCCTCGCTGACCGATCCGTACGACGGGTGGGCGCCGCGGCTCGAGCGGCCGCTCACGAAGTTCGAGCGCCAAGGCGTCGAGAAGGGGCACCTCGTCCGCGACGTCGTCCGCGTCAAGGCCTAAGACGCCAGCAGGCGCCGCCGGTCGTGATGACCGGCGGCGCCTGCCGCGAGCTGTACGGCGATCAGCCGCCCCAGGGGCTCCACCATGAGGCGAGCCAGCCGCGGTACGCCACGTAGTCCTGCTCGCCGCAGGTGGCCTTGTCGGGGGTCGGCGCGAAGGCGAGGCCGCCGAACGAGCGCCAGAACGGCGCACCCATCTGCCATGCGCCGCGGTAGGCGCCCGAGCGGGACACCGCGGTGCAGGAGCCGCCGGACTCGCGGGCGACGATCATGCGGGCGTGAGCCGAGCTGCGCCACACCGCGAACGGCACGGCCTCGCGGGCGGCGCGCGAGCCGCGGGCGGCGGCGGTCATGGTCGGGTCGCCGCCGGTCGAGGGCGCCGGCGAGGTGCGCGTGGTGCTGCGGGTCGCCTGCTGCGCCGCAGCCTGTCGAGCGGCAGCCTTGCGGGCGGCTGCCGTGCGCGCGGCCTCCGCAGCTGCCGCCTTGCGGGCCGCAGCGGCCTTCTTCGCGGCGGCCTTGGCCTTGGCCTTGGCCTCGCCGTACGCCTGCAGCTGGCGCTCGGTCACGGGACCGACCATGCCGGTGCCGGGCGATGTGCCCATCGAGGCCTGGAAGGCGATGACGGCGTCGCGGGTCGCGGGCCCGAAGAAGCCGGTCTGGGGCACGCCGAGGATCCGCTGGATCCAGCGCACCCGGGCGCCGTTGTCGCCGCCCTTGATGACCTCGGTCGACACGACGCGACGCGACGCAGTCCCAGCCGATCCAGTGGCCGGCAACGCGTCGGGGTGTGCGGTGTCGTCGACGGCCAGCGAGACACCGGGCGAGACGAGGTGCTCGGGCGGCAGCACCGCCGCTCCGCCGGGGGCGGAGGTCAGCAGCGAGAAGCCGAGGGATGCGCCCACGGCAGCGGTCACCACGCCGAGCGACAGGGTCGCCCGACGTCGCCGGTCGCCCGTGCGGGCGTGTTTCGGCATGACGGTGGTCATGTCGGATTCCTCCGCCGCCTGCGAGGTGAGCTGTCGGGTTCGGCCCGAGGAAGGCCGGCCACTCGCGTGGCTTCACCCCGAGCCGGCCCCGGTCGTGCGGGCCGGCGAGTTGGGTCCCCCGCTCCCGTCCAAGGTCAGACCCACGGCCGTGGACGGGACTCGGCGGTCCGGCCGTGGTGCCCTGCTTCCCCACAGGACTCCTCGACGCTATCCGGACGGCGCGGCGCGCGTCCACCAGATGCCCAGCACGCGGGACGGTGCGACCGGTCACGCCCGTGCGGGTATTCCCCGGGCGTTACAAGCCTTCCTGCGGGGACACGTGTGATGGAGGTCTCGCGACGGGGGGCGCCCGGCACGTACCCTCGGACCCTGCCGACGCGGCCGTCGACACCCAGTCCCGCGGCCTGACGCACAACCCTCGACCCGGGGTTGAGCCTCGACGTCGGGTGGAGGTTCCGTGAGCAACCCGTGGGTCGCCCTCCCGGCGGGCACCGACGCGCGCGATGCCGCGCGCTCGCTCGCGCGCGCCCACACCGGCTTCGTGACCACCGGGCTCACCGGCGGCGTGCGCGACGTCGTGCTCGAGTCGTGGCAGCGCTCGCGGGCCCAGGGGGTCGACCCCGACGCCGCCCTCCCCCCGGTCGACCTCGTCGACGACGCGCTGTCGGAGTACCGCGACGCCCACCCGCTCGCCTCGGTGATGCCCGTCGTACGCCGCCTCCTCGTGCAGGACGCCGTCGACACCGGCCTCGTCGTCGCGGTGTCCGACGACGCCGGCCGCCTGCTGTGGGTCGAAGGCGCACCGGGCCTGCGCTCGCGCGCGGAGTCGATGAACTTCGTCGAGGGCGCCAACTGGAGCGAGGCGCACGCCGGCACCAACGCGCCCGGCACGGCCCTCGCCATGGACCACGCCGTGCAGATCTTCGGGCACGAGCACTGGAACCGGATCGTGCAGCCGTGGAGCTGCACGGCTGCGCCGATCCATGACCCGGTGACCGGCCGGGTGCTCGGAGTCCTCGACGTCACGGGCGGCGACGTCGTGGCCTCGCCGCACTCGCTCGCCCTCGTCCAGGCCGCCGTCCACGCCATCGAGACCGAGCTCCGGCTGCTGTCGGTCGCACCTCCGCAGCAGAAGGTGCGCCGCAGCGCGCCGCGCTCGATGACGCGACGGCTCGAGGTGCTCGGCGTCGACCATGGCGTGCTGCACCTCGCCGGCCAGCGCCGCACCCTCAGCCAGCGCCACTCCGAGATCATCACGCTGCTGGCGCTGCACCCCGAGGGCCTCACCACCGAGCAGCTCGCGGTGGAGCTCACCGAGGACGAGCTCTCGTCGGTGACGGTCCGCGCGGAGATGTCGCGGCTTCGGACCACGCTCGGCGACCTCGCGCCGAGCTCGCGGCCCTACCGCCTCCCGGTGCAGCTCGACACCGACGCCGCCGCCGTGGCCAGGTGCATCCGCGCGGGCGACGTCGCCAAGGCGCTGCGCGCCTACCGCGGGCCGCTGCTCCCCCACTCCGACGCCCCCGGGATCGTGTCCGCGCGTAGGCGCCTGCACGACCAGGTGCGCTCCGCGGTGCTCGGCTCGCACGACGCCACCCTCCTGCTCGCCTGGGGCGAGACGTCCTGGGGCGGCGACGACTCCGATGTCTGGACCGAGGCGATGCGGCTGCTGCCGGCCGGATCGCAGCAGCACACGCTCGCGCGGTTCCGGCTCGCCGCGCTCGACGAGGAGTTCGGCGTACCGCCGGTGTGACGCGCGCAACGTTCCTGCAACGTTGCGCTCCCTACGTTCCCTCCACACGACAGCCGCGACCAGCGGCCGGCTCGCATGGAGGCAGTTGCATGACCGTCTACGCAGCACCGGGTACCGAGGGCAGCCTCGTCACCTTCCGTTCGCGCTACGACCACTGGATCGGCGGCGAGTACGTCGCCCCCGCCACCGGGCAGTACTTCGAGAACGTCAGCCCCGTCAACGGCAAGGTGTTCTGCGAGGTGGCGCGCGGCAACGACGCGGACATCGAGCGCGCCCTCGACGCCGCCCACGCCGCCGCCCCCGCCTGGGGCCGCCTGTCGGTCGGCGAGCGCGCCAACATCCTCAACAAGATCGCCGACCGCATCGAGGCCAACCTCGAGGCCATCGCCGTCGCCGAGACGTGGGAGAACGGCAAGCCGGTCCGCGAGACCCTCGCGGCCGACATCCCGCTCGTGGTCGACCACTTCCGCTACTTCGCGGGCGTCGTGCGCGGCCAGGAGGGCTCGATCTCCCAGATCGACGACGACACCGTCGCCTACCACTTCCAGGAGCCGCTCGGCGTCGTCGGCCAGATCATCCCCTGGAACTTCCCGATCCTCATGGCCGCGTGGAAGCTCGCGCCAGCCCTCGCCGCCGGCAACTGCGTGGTCATCAAGCCGGCCGAGCAGACCCCGGTCTCGCTGCTCTACGTCATGGAGCTCATCGGCGACCTGCTGCCCGCGGGCGTCGTCAACATCGTCAACGGGTTCGGCGTCGAGGCCGGCAAGCCGCTCGCGTCGTCCTCGCGCATCGCCAAGATCGCGTTCACCGGCGAGACCACGACCGGCCGCCTGATCATGCAGTACGCGTCGCAGAACATCATCCCGGTGACCCTCGAGCTCGGCGGCAAGAGCCCCAACGTGTTCTTCGAGGACATCGCGGCCAAGGACGACGACTTCTACGACAAGGCGCTCGAGGGCTTCACCCTCTTCGCCCTCAACCAGGGCGAGGTCTGCACCTGCCCGAGCCGCGCGCTCATCCAGTCGTCGATCTACGACAAGTTCCTCGCGGACGCGACCGCCCGCACGAAGCTCATCAAGCAGGGCAACCCGCTCGACACCGAGACGATGATCGGCGCCCAGGCGAGCAACGACCAGCTCGAGAAGATCCTGAGCTACATCGACATCGGCCAGAAGGAGGGCGCCCGCCTGGTCACCGGCGGCGAGCGCGCCGACCTCGGCGGCGACCTCTCGGGCGGCTTCTACGTGACGCCGACGATCTTCGAGGGCGACAACTCGATGCGGATCTTCCAGGAGGAGATCTTCGGCCCGGTCGTGTCGGTCACCCGGTTCGACCACTACGACGACGCGCTCAAGATCGCGAACGACACGCTGTACGGCCTCGGCGCCGGCGTGTGGACCCGCGACATGAACACGGCGTACCGCGTCGGCCGCGGCATCCAGGCCGGCCGGGTCTGGACGAACTGCTACCACGCGTACCCGGCGCACGCGGCGTTCGGCGGCTACAAGGGCTCCGGCGTCGGCCGCGAGAACCACCACATGATGCTCGACCACTACCAGCAGACGAAGAACCTGCTGGTGTCGTACAACCCGCAGAAGCTCGGCTTCTTCTAAGCCGATGCCCGACGCACCCGTCGAGCGGGTCGCTGTCACCCCGGAGGCTGCGGAGCTTCTCCGCAGCCTCCGGGCGCAGCACGGCCCGCTGATGTTCCACCAGTCCGGCGGCTGCTGCGACGGCAGCTCGCCCATGTGCTACCCGCTCGGCGACTTCATCACCGGCCCCACCGACGTCCACCTCGGCGACCTCGCGGTCGACGGCATCGAGGACGTCCCGGTGTGGATGGGCCGGGACCAGTTCGCCTACTGGTCGCACACGCACCTGACGATCGACGTCGTGCCCGGCCGTGGCGCCGGCTTCTCGCTCGAGGCGCCGACCGGCAGCCGCTTCCTCATCCGCTCGCGGCTCTTCACCGACGACGAGGCGGCGCGCCTCACCGAGCCCGCCACGGGCTGATCGGTCGACCGGCGGAGGGACACGTCCCGCTCTACGCTGTGCCCCGCACCGACGGGGCCGACGAGGACGGGACGCATGCCGGATCTGAGCATCGAGGTACCGGGGCACGGCACGATCCCGGCGTACTACTCCCCCGCGCGCGGCGTCGACGGGCCCGCGCCCGGAGTCGTGGTCATCCACGAGGCGTTCGGCCTGACCGACGCGATGCGCGCAGCCGCCGACGAGCTCGCGGCGCGCGGCTACAACGCCGTCGCCCCCGACCTCATGTCCTACGCGGGGAACGCGAGATGCCTCATGGCCATCGCACGGTCGATGAACTCCGGCGAGGGCCGCGTGTTCGACGAGATCCACGCGGCACGGCAGTGGATCGCCGACCGCGAGGACTCCACCGGCCGCGTGGGCGTCGCCGGCTTCTGCCTCGGCGGAGCCTTCGCGATGCTGCTGGCCACCCAGGGGTTCGAGGCCAGCGCCGCGATGTACGGCCAGCTGCCCAAGCGGCTCGAGTCGGTCTTCGACGGCGCGTGCCCGGTGGTCGCGTCGTACGGAGGCAAGGACCGCAGCCTGCGCGGGGCGGCGGCCACGCTCGAGGCCGCGCTGTCGAGCGCGGGTGTCGCGCACGACGTGAAGGAGTACCCGGAGGCGGGCCACTCGTTCATGACGCGGTCGGAGGGCGATGCCCCGGCATGGATCCGCCCGGTGTCGCGCGGCTTCCTGCACGTGGGGTACGTCGACACCGCCGCGCAGGACAGCTGGGACCGCATCGACACGATGTTCGCTGCCGCGCTGCGCGGCTGACGGCGCCTGCCGCTACGGCGCGAGCACGTCGCGGCCGGCAGCCGCGCCGAGCCTGTGGGCGCCGAGGGTCCAGGTGAGCGTCTCGCCGCCCTCGACCCCGAGCACCGGCCACTGCGACGGCGCGTGCCCGGCCGTGACCCCCATCGCGGGCACTGCGGCTGCGAGTACCGACGACGCGTCGCCCCACGACCACACCGGATCGGTGGATGCGGCGTACTTCTCGGCCATCGGCGCGAGCACCTCGTCGTGCTGGCGCGCCCGCACGTCGAGCAGATGAACGCGCTGCTCGCCGTGGTGCACGGCCAGCGTGAGCAGATGGCGCGGACCCGCGTCGGGATGCTCGTGGTCGAGCAGCAGATGCAGGACCGTCTCGGCGCCGTCGGCGGTGGTCAGCAGGCCGGTCTCCACGACGCGCACCTGGCCGACGTGCTCGACCCAGGTGGGCAGCGAGGCGCGGAGGTCCACGTCGGCAGCGGCGAGGAGCGCCGCCGCCTCGGCCCGGACCGAGACGTGACCGTGCAGGGCGAGCACGGCCATCGCCTGAAGGCCCCCGACCGTGGTGCCGGCACGCTCGTCCGACACGGCCGTGCGGCAGAACCGCGCGACCACCTCGTCGGCGTCCGGTCCGCGCACGCCGACGACCTCGAGCACCCACGACACCACGGCCTCGGCCGCGAAGCCGTCGGCGTGGACGTCGAGCTTCGCGATGCGCGAGGTGAGCGCGTCGAGGGGGTTCTCGGCCCGGACCTTGCGCGCCTCGTTCGCGCGCAGCGCGGCGGCGACAGGGGCACGGCGGCCCGCACCGGGACGCCGGCGCGACACCGGGCTCATGGCTGGACCCTACTGCTGCGACGAACCGATCAGCCCGGATGCTCAGGTCCGCTCTCCGAGAGCCGATAACACGGACATGACGCCCAACAGCCCGGAGCCGATCGTGCGAGCGATGCTCGCCGCGGTGCACCGGCGCGACCACGCGCATGCGGACGGCCAGTGCCACCCGCACAGCGTCGAGGTCGTGCACCTGGGCAGCGCCTCCATCGCCGTGTGCCACGACTGCCGGTACGAGTCCGGCTTCCACACGGTCCGCGAGTGCGAGCGCGCGGCCTCGGACCACCGGTACACCACCGCGTCCTGACGCCCGACGCGCCACGACCGGAGCACGTACCCCCCACCCCGGGGCGCGCGACGCGTCCGCGCGCTACGGTCCTCCGGTGAGCGACGCACCACTCCCCGACGCCGGGTGGTACCCCGACCCGTCGGGCTCGCCGCTGCTGCGCTGGTGGGACGGCGAGCGCTGGACCGACACCACGCACCCGCTGCCGGCCGCCGACGCGGACCGCGCGGCGATGGTGCCGCCCGCCGGCGGCGTCGCCCTCGACCCCGTGGCGCCGCAGGCTCCTGCTGCGGCACCGCCCGCACCCGCGAGCCATCGCGGACGGGCGGTGGCACTCGTGGCGGGGTTCCTCGTCGTCCTGCTGCTCGCCGTCGCGGTGCTCACCATCGGGCTCGGCCGCACGCGCCTTGAGACCAAGGGCATCGAGGAGCAGATCGCCTCGGAGATCGCCAACCAGCTCGGCACCGCCACCACCGTCACGTGCCCCGACCTGGTCGACGCCGGCAAGGGCCTGTCGTTCACCTGCGACGTGAAGCTCGACAACGGGAACACCGCCGTGGTGAAGGTGACGCAGAAGGACGACCAGGGCACGGTCACCTGGGACGTCGTGCCGTCCCAGTGAAGGCCGCGAGGAGGCTCGGCCCATGACGCGCTCGAGCGAGACGGTCGCGATCGTCCACCCCGGCAAGGCCGGCGACCTCGCCGAGGCCACCGAGCGGCTCGCGCAGTGGGCCCACGAGGCCGGCGTCAACGCTCCCCACGTCGTGCCGACCACGGCGGAGCAGACCGGCACCGCCCAGGCGCGCGAGGCGGTCGAGGCGGGGGCCGACCTGGTGCTGTCCTGGGGCGGCGACGGCACGGTCACCGCGATCGCCGACGGGCTCGTCGGCACCGGCACCGCGCTCGGGATCCTGCCCGGCGGCACGGGCAACCTGCTGGCCCGAAACCTCCGCCTGCCGCTGTCGCTCGACGAGGCCGCGGCCGTGGCCTTCGGCGGGGCGGACCGCACGATCGACGTCGTCGAGCTCGGCCTCGGGGGGCGCGTCGCGATCAGCACGGTCATCGCCGGCATGGGGCTCGACGCCGCGCTCATCGACGCGCCGGAGGAGCTGAAGAACGCCCTCGGCCCCGCCGCGTACGTCGCCAACGCCGTGAAGCTCCTGCAGTCGGAGTCGATGCGCGTCGGCGTCGCGATGGACGGCGGCCAGCCCCGCTGGTTCCGCGCCCGGAGCGTGCTCGTGGCCAACGTCGGCGGCCTCATCGCGGGGCTCGACGTCGTCCCCGAGTCCGACGCCTCGGACGGCCGTCTGCACGTGGTCGTGCTTCCGCTGGACTCGCCGCGGGATTGGGCGCGCACCGGCTGGGACCTGGTCACCCGCCGATCCCGTCAGGACCGGTCCCGGATCCATCTGTCGGGCACGTCGGCGTGGATCGTGACGCAGTTCCCGATGCCGCGCCAGATCGACGGCGACGTCATCGACGAGGGGCGATCGATCCAGGCGCGGGTACGCCCGGCAGCCCTGACGGTGCGGGTCCCGGCCTGACCCTCAGCGCTGGGCGCCGGTCGCGGAGCGGGCGAGCCAGAGCTTCCACGGCATGTTCCACGGGCCGCCCGGACCGTTCCAGTACTCCATCGCGCGGCCGGTGCCGACGGTGATGACCGGATCGCCCGGGAGCACGCGGTCGTAGAACCACTTGCCGTCGACGTCGAGCACGTTGGTGCATCCGTGCGACCCGTCGTACCGGCCGATACGACCAGCGGCCCACGCGGCGCCGTGCACGAACTCGCCCGTGGGCGTGATGCGCACAGCCCAGGTGGCGGTGACGTCGTACTGGTCGTTGGGGTCGGTGATGCCGGCGCCCTCGCTCGTCATGCGACGGGTCGC
Organism: Candidatus Nanopelagicales bacterium; assembly: GCA_050251215.1. Taxonomy (GTDB): domain Bacteria; phylum Actinomycetota; class Actinomycetes; order S36-B12; family CAIYMF01; genus Longivirga. Next base: position 50,556 of record JBFWNE010000026.1, on the reverse strand, counting down.
GTACTTCTCCTGCACGACCTTGATGCCCGAGCGGGTCTCGAAGCCCGGCTTGCCGAGCGAGACCGGGATGGTCCGCACGACCTTGCCGTCGAGGTAGACCTTCATCCGATGGGTGGCGTCGTCGACCTTGGCCACGAACGACCTGCTCGTCTTGAACGTGTGCACCTTGGTGCTCGCGCCCACGAACTGCCGCGTGGAGGACTCCGACAGCACGACGCCGCCGAGGGTCATCTTGATCGCGATGGTGCTGCGCGACTTCCAGAACGTCGGCGGGCGGAAGACCGCGGTCGAGGAGTCCTTCCAGTGCCACGCGCCCTTGGACAGCACGCCGGAGACGTACACGCGCATGTGCTTCTCGGCCCGGGCCTTGAACGCCACCGGGGATGAGAAGCGGACGAAGATCGGCTGGGCGATGCCCATGACGGCGTTCTGGTACGGGCTCGCGCTCGCGGTCACGAACGTCTTCGGCTTCACCGGGGGCGGCGGGGCCAGCGGCGTGCCGGTGGTGGCGCCCGTGCCGGTGCCGCCGGTGCCGCCCGACTCGGCGCTGGCCGGGGCGGCGGCGAGGAGGCCGACCACGAGCCCGGCGGCGCCGGCCACGACGACGACCCGCGAGGCACGTCCGTGCCGGCGGATCGCCAGTGCTCGCCGCAGCTCCACGGCGCTACCTCCTGCATGCGGGGAAGGGCGATCCCTGCCTGGAGCAGGGGTCGCCGAGCACGACTGTACGTCGCCGGAGCCCCGTTCGGGGGCACCGGGAGCACGGCGCCGCCCGCTCCGCGGGACGCGGTCGCCCGTGCGGACGACGCTGCCGGACGGTCGGTGACCCGGCTCCCCCGTCCGGATCAGCGCAGGACGACCACCGTGTCGCCGACATCGACCCAGCGGTACAGCCACTGCGCGTCGATCCGCTTCTGCCGCACGCAGCCGCCCGAGCCGATGGCCTTGCCGAGGTCCTTCGCGTCCTGGATGGGCACGCCCTGGTAGGTCTTCGGGATCGTGTGGAAGCCGATCGCGGCACCGGTCACGCCGTGGGTGAAGCGCACCATCAGCTCGAAGCGCAGCTTCTGCCCGGGGTTGACCGCCGTGGGCGACTTGGAGAAGACCGTGTAGGTGCCGGGCTTCGGACGGCCCGGGCGGCCGGTCACCTTGTAGTCGCGGACGACGTGGCCCTTGGCGTTCACGATCCACAGGTGCGCGGCGGTCTCGGCGTACACGATCCGACGACCGGTCCCGCTGTTCTTCGGCAGGCTGCGCGTCGGCACCCAGCCCTTCTTCTTCGGCGGAGACACGGCCTCGCCCGGTCGCGGCGGGACGATCTCGCCGAGGCCGCTCCGCAGCGACTGCGTGACCGCGGCGATGGCGTCCCCGGCCGACGCGGGCTGGGCGGAGGAGTGGGCGCGGGACGACGCCGCGGCGCTGGGCACCGGTGCCGGGGCGGGCGACGCGGTCGTGAAGCCACGGACCGCGCTGGCCAGCGGCTGGGCGAGGGCGGCCGGGCTCGGGCCGACCAGGCCGCACACGAGGCCCGCGGCGGCGGCGCCGGCAGCCAGGGCGGCGAGGCGCTGCCGGGAGAACGCGCCCTCGACCGGCACGTGGTCCGACAGGGGTTCCTGAGCGGGCAGAGGCGCGTCGACGGGCGCGGTGAGCTCGCCGAGCGCGGCGAGATCCTCGAGGTCGAGGGGCACAGGGGGCTCCAGGGAGGCGGGCATGCGGCACCGGCCGCCTGTCCAGGCGGTCGGGCCGAGCGCTTCCCCGCAGCGGTGTCACCCGCTGCCGATCGACGTCCCGAGTGTGCCGCGCCCGGCCCGCCCGGAGCGGCCGACACGCCGCCGACGTGCGGGAATGCCCGGGCGGCGGACGTTGTTGAGCGTTCAACTAGCACATCCGAGCCTGGAGGACGACCTCGTGTCCACCGCCACCACGACCCCTGCCGCCCTGCACCCGCTGCTGGCCGAGCGCCGCAGCACCCGTGCCTACGACGCCTCCCCGGTGCACGACGACGCGCTGCACGCGCTGCTCGAGGCGGCCCGCTGGGCGCCGAGCGCGCGCAACGACCAGCCGTGGCGGTTCCTCGTCGGGCGGCTCGGCGACCCCACGCACGCGGCGATCGTCGACACCCTGGGCGGCGGCAACCGCGCCTGGGCCGGCGCCGCTCCCCTGCTCGTGGCGGCGCTGGTGCGCGTGCGCGAGGACGACGGCAGCGAGCGCGCGGTCGGCCCATACGAGCTCGGGCTCGCCGTGGCCCAGCTGAGCCTGCAGGCCGCGGCGCTCGACCTGTCCGTCCACCAGATCGGCGGGTTCGACGCCGATGCCCTCGCCGCGGTGTTCGACGTGCCCGAGGGCTACCGCGCCTTCACGGTGCTCGCGATCGGGCGCGAGGGCGACGCCTCCGGCCTGCCCGAGTGGGCCCGGGCCCGCGAACGCGCGCCGCGCACGCGGCTGCCGTTGGCGGAGATCGCGTTCGCCGGCCGGTACGGCGTACCCCTGGACCTCGACGGCGACGCGGCCGACGCCGCCTGAGATACAGACGCGCGAGAGGCCGGCACCCGCGACGGGTGCCGGCCTCTCGTGCGTGTGCGCGGGGCGCTCAGCCCTGCAGGATGACGAGGCGCTCCTCGGTCATCTCGCGGACCGACCAGGCCGGGCCCTCCTTGGTGTTGCCCGAGTCGCGCAGGCCGCCGTACGGCTGCTGGTCGGCGCGGAACGTCGGCACCTCGTTGATCACGACGCCGCCGAAGTCGAGGGTGCGCGCGGCCTTGAGGCCCTTGGTGATGTCGGCGGTGAACACGCCGGCCTGCAGGCCGTACCGCGTGTCGTTGGCCTGGCGCAGCGCGTCGTCGAAGTCGCTGTAGCGGATGACGGCAACGACCGGGCCGAACACCTCCTGCGAGCAGACCTTCATGTCCGGCGTCGCGCCGTCGACCAGGGTCGGCAGCAGCACGCCGTCCGAGCCGATCTCGCCGCCGGCCGCGACGGTCGCGCCCTGGGAGGCCGCCTCTTGCACCCAGCCGGCCACGCGGTCGCGCTCGCTGGTGCTGATGAGGGCCGAGACGTCGGTGGCCTCGTCGAGCGGGTCGCCCACGACGATCGACTTCACGGCCGCGGCCAGCTCGGCCACGACCTCGTCGGCGATGGACTCGTGCACGAAGAGCCGCTGGGTGGAGATGCACGACTGGCCCGCGTGGCTGAAGCCCGCGACCTTCACCTTGGCGACCGCGGTGCGCCAGTCGCCGTCCGGCTCGAGGATGAGCGGCGCGTTGTTGCCGAGCTCGAGACCGACCCGCTTGCGCGGCGCGCGGGCGCGGATGCCCCAGCCCACCTCGGGCGATCCCGTGAACGTGATGAGGGCGATGTCGTCGTGGTCGACGATCGGGTTGCCGACCTTCGAGCCGCCGCCGGTCACCACGTGCAGGTAGCCCTGCGGGAGGCCGGCCTCGAACAGCAGGCGGGCCAGCAGGATCGAGGAGAACGGCGTCTGGCTCGCGGGCTTGAGCACGACCGGGCAGCCCGCGGCGATCGCCGGGCCGAGCTTGTGGGCCACGAGGTTGAGCGGGAAGTTGAACGGCGCAATCGCACCGACCACGCCGACCGGCACCCGCAGGATGAAGGCCAGCTTGCCCGCACCGGCGGCTGAGGCCTCCATGGGCACGACCTCGCCGGCGAGCGTGCGGGCAACAGCTGCGGAGAACTGCAGGGTGGACACGGCGCGCTGGGCCTCGGCCCGCGCGGTGCGGATCGGCTTGGCCGCCTCGAGCGCGATGCACCGGGCGAACTCCTCCTCGCGCTCGGCGAGGAGCAGGGCCGCCTTGTCGAGGATCTCCGCGCGCTTCCACTGCGGCAGCGGGTCCTCGTGCAGGGCCTTCTTCGCGGCCGCGACGGCGCGGTCGACCTCGTCCGCGCCGAGCGAGGGGACCGAGCCGAGCAGCGTGCCGTCGTAGGGCGCCCGGACCTCGATGGCCTCGGTGCCGGCGACGAGCTCGCCGTCGATCGGGACAGGGGTGACGGTGCCGGCGTCGATGCCGGGGATCCCGGGTGCAGTCATGGCGGCGAACCTAGCGCCGGAACGCCGCGGGCACGACCCGCCCGCTCGGAGGATCGCGTCACACCGGATGTCCCATCCGGCCACCGCGCGCACCTCCTGCGAACCCTTCGCATCTGAGGCGCGGGCGGATCACGGGTCCGGATCACGAGACGAATCCGTCCGCGGCTTGATCATGGGTGAGGCGACCCTCACTCTGGTCCCCATGTCCGCGCACAGCAGCCTCGTGGTCCGACGTCATGTCGACCACATGCGTGTTGCCAGCGCGATGTGTCTGCCCGTCGGCTGACGCCGTCCCGCCTGCCTTCCCGCAGCCCCCGGACGAGCGATGCCGTCCGGGCCGGAGAGGGCGCAGGTCACCGCACGCTGCTCCCCTTGCTCCCGCGACGTCCTCCTCGTCCTGCCCCGAGGAGAACCCGTGGCCATCGAGCCCTCCGCCGCACCCGCCCGCACGCCCAAGGCCCGCCCCGAGGGCGGCCACGGCCAGTGGGGCCTCGGCGAGACCGAGCCGCTCAACCCCAACGAGCAGTTCAAGCGCGAGGACGACGGCCTCAACGTGCGCGCCCGCATCGAGGGCACGTACGCCGACGCCGGGTTCGACGCGATCGACCCGAAGGACCTGCGCGGGCGCATGCGCTGGTGGGGCCTCTACACCCAGCGCCGCCCCGGGATCGACGGCGGCAAGACCGCGTCGCTCGAGCCGCACGAGCTCGACGACGAGTACTTCATGCTCCGCGTCCGCAGCGACGGCGGGATCCTGTCGCCGGACCAGCTGCGCGCGATCGCCGACGTGTCCCAGACCTACGCGCGTGACACCGCCGACATCACCGACCGCCAGAACGTGCAGCTGCACTGGGTTCGGATCGAGGACGTGCCCGCGATCTGGCAGCGGCTCGAGGACGTCGGCCTCACGACCAACGAGGCCTGCGGCGACACCCCGCGCGTCGTGCTCGGCTCGCCGGTCGCGGGCGTCGCGGCCGACGAGATCGTCGACGGCACGCCCGCGATCGAGGAGATCGTGCGCCGGTACGTCGGCGACCCCCGATTCTCGAACCTGCCGCGCAAGTTCAAGTCGGCCGTGTCGGGATCGCCGCGCAAGGACGTCGCGCACGAGATCAACGACGTCTCCTTCATCGGCGTCGTCCACCCCGAGCACGGTCCCGGCTTCGACGTGTACGTCGGCGGCGGCCTCTCCACGGCACCGATGCTGGCGCAGCGCCTCGGTGTCTGGGTGCCGCTCGAGGACGTCCCCGACGTGTGGGAGGCCGTCATCTCGGTGTTCCGCGACTACGGCTACCGCCGCCTGCGCACCCGTGCGCGCCTGAAGTTCCTGGTGTCGGACTGGGGCGCGGAGAAGGTCCGCGAGGTGATCGAGACGCAGTACCTGAAGCGACCGCTGCTCGACGGGCCCGCGGCCGCGCCGTACAGGGGTCGGCGCGACCACGTGGGCGTCAACCCCCAGAACGACGGGCTCTTCTACGTCGGAGCCGCACCGACGGTCGGCCGCGTGAGCGGCACGATCCTGCACCGCATTGCCGACCTGGCCGAGGCGCACGGCACAGGGCGCGTACGCCTCACCGCGCAGCAGAAGCTCGTGATCCTCGACGTGCCGGAGGCCGAGGTCGAGCCGCTTGTGGCCGGCCTGCACGACCTCGGGCTCGAGGTGCGCCCCAGCGAGTTCCGCCGGGGCACGATGGCCTGCACGGGCATCGAGTTCTGCAAGCTCGCGATCGTCGAGACCAAGGGCAACGCCAAGGCCCTCGTCGCCGAGCTCGAGGACCGGCTACCGACCTTCGACACCCCGCTGTCGATCCACGTCAACGGCTGCCCCAACTCGTGCGCGCGCATCCAGGTCGCCGACATCGGGCTCAAGGGCATGCTCGTGACCGACGCCGACGGCAACCAGGCCGAGGGGTTCCAGGTGCACCTCGGCGGCGAGCTCGGGCCGGACGCCGGCCTCGGCCGCAAGCCGCGAGGCCTCAAGGTGAGCGCCACCGAGCTGCCCGACTACGTCGAGCGCGTCCTCGGCCGCTACACCGAGCAGCGCGAGGCCGACGAGTCGTTCGGCTCGTGGGCCCGCCGCGCCGACGAGGAGGCGCTCGCATGAGCACGCCCACCGAGACGCTCCGCTCGCAGGCGGAGGACGGCGCGGCCCTCGTGGCCGCGGTCGGCGCCGACGTGGTGGAGCAGGCGCGCGTCGCGCTGCGCTGGGCGCGGCAGACCTTCGGCGACCGCCTCGCCGTCGCGAGCTCCATGGGCGACGAGGTGCTCGTGCACCTCGCGCACGTCGAGGCCCCCGGCATCGACGTCCTCTTCCTCGATACGGGCTACCACTTCCCGGAGACGATCGGCACGCGCGACGCCGCCTCCGCCGTGTACGACGTGAACGTCCGCACGATCCTGCCCCTGCTGTCGGTAGAGCAGCAGGCGCGTCGGTACGGCGACGACCTCTGGTCGCGCGACCCCGACGAGTGCTGCGCGATCCGCAAGGTCGAGCCGCTCGAGCGCGGGCTCGCGCCGTACGACGCGTGGGTCACGGGGATGCGCCGCGAGGACGCCCCCACGCGCAAGGACATCGAGGTCGTCGGCTGGGACGCCCGCCGCGACAAGGTGAAGCTCAACCCCCTCGCCGCCTGGACCCAGGACGACGTCGCCGCCTACGCGGCGCAGCACGGGGTGCTCATGAACCCGCTGCGCCAGGCTGGCTACGCGTCCATCGGCTGCGCGCCGTGCACGCGGCCGGTCGCCGAGGGCGAGGACCCGCGCGCGGGCCGCTGGAGCGGCACCGGCAAGACCGAGTGCGGGCTGCACGCATGAGCACGACGTACGCGACGAAGCGCCTGAGCCAGCTCGACGCGCTCGAGGCCGAGGCGGTGCACATCATCCGCGAGGTGGCGGGCGAGCTCGAGCGCCCGGTGCTGCTGTTCAGCGGCGGCAAGGACTCCGTCGTGATGCTGCACCTCGCGGCCAAGGCGTTCGCCCCGGCGGCCGTTCCCTTCCCGGTGCTGCACGTCGACACCGGCCACAACTTCCCCGAGGTCCTCGACTACCGCGACGAGGCCGTGGAGCGGTACGGCGTGCGCCTCATCGTGCAGTCCGTCCAGGACTACATCGACAGCGGGAAGCTGCGCGAGCGGCCGGACGGCACGCGCAACCCGCTGCAGACCGTCCCGCTGCTCGCCGCGATCGAGGAGGGCAGGTTCGACGCCGTGTTCGGCGGCGGCCGCCGCGACGAGGAGAAGGCGCGCGCCAAGGAGCGCGTGTTCAGCCTGCGCGACGAGTTCGGCCAGTGGGACCCGCGCCGCCAGCGCCCCGAGCTCTGGGACCTCTACAACGGCCGCCACCGCGCGGGCGAGCACGTGCGCGTGTTCCCGCTCTCGAACTGGACCGAGGTCGACGTCTGGGAGTACGTGCTGCGCGAGGGCATCGAGCTGCCGTCGATCTACTACGCGCACGAGCGCGACGTGTTCCTGCGCGACGGCATGTGGCTCACCGCCGGCGGGTGGGGCGGCCCGAAGGGCGACGAGTCCGTCGTACGCCGGACCGTGCGCTACCGGACGGTCGGCGACATGTCCTGCACCGGCGCCGTCGAGTCGACGGCGGCCACGGTCGCCGAGGTGATCGCCGAGGTCGCCGTCAGCACCATCACCGAGCGCGGCGCCACCCGCGCCGACGACCGCCTCACCGAGGCGGCCATGGAGGACCGCAAGCGCGAGGGGTACTTCTAGCCATGACAGCGCTCCACGAGAACGCGGCCGAGCTGCTCAGCCACGGCGCCGGCGACGCGCCGCACGAGCTGCTGCGGTTCGCCACGGCCGGTTCGGTCGACGACGGCAAGAGCACGCTCGTCGGCCGCCTGCTGCACGACACGAAGTCGGTGCTCGCCGACACCCTCGCCGCGGTCGAGCGCGCCTCGGCCGCCAAGGGCCACGAGGGCGCCGACCTCGCGCTGCTCACCGACGGCCTGCGCGCCGAGCGCGAGCAGGGCATCACGATCGACGTCGCGTACCGCTACTTCACGACCGCCACCCGCTCGTTCATCCTCGCCGACACACCGGGGCACGTGCAGTACACGCGCAACATGGTCACCGGGGCGTCGACCGCCGAGCTCGCGCTGGTGCTCGTGGACGCGCGGCACGGCGTCGTCGAGCAGACCCGCAGGCACGCCGCTGCGGCCGCGCTGCTCGGCGTCCGGCACGTCGCGCTCGCCGTCAACAAGATGGACCTCGTCGGGTTCGACGAGGCGGTGTTCGCCTCCATCCGGGACGAGTTCGCGGCGCTGGCGGCGACCCTCGGGGTCCAGGACGTCGTGGCCATCCCTCTGTCGGCCCTGCAGGGCGACAACGTGGTGAACCGCTCAGACCGCACGCCCTGGTACGACGGCCCCACGCTGCTCGAGCACCTCGAGGCGGTGCCCGTCGGCGAGGACCCGGCGGCCGAGCCGTTCCGGTTCCCGGTGCAGTACGTCATCCGCCCGCAGACCGAGGAGCACCACGACCACCGCGGCTACGCCGGCCGTGTCGCGCACGGGATCGTGCGCGTCGGCGACCCCGTCGTCGTCCTGCCGTCGGGGCGGACCTCCACCGTGGCCGCCATCGACGGGCTCGACGGGCCGCTGACCGAGGCGTTCGCACCGCAGTCGGTGTCGCTGCGCCTCGCCGACGACGTCGACGTCTCGAGAGGCGAGCTCATCGCCGCGGCGGACGACCCCGCGACGCCGTCGCAGAACCTCGAAGGCGACGTCTGCGTCCTCTCGGAGCGCGCGATCGCCGCCGGCGACCGCGTACTGCTGCGCCACGGAACCCGCACGGTGCGGGCCCGGGTGCAGTCCGTCGTGTCGCGCCTCGACCTCGAGACGCTGCAGCACTCGCCGTACGACGCGGCCCTGGTGCTCAACGACATCGGACGCATCACCCTCCGGCTCGCCGAGCCGGTCGCGGCCGACGACTACGCGCGGCTGCGCCGTACCGGCGCCTTCCTGCTCGTCGACGACCAGGAGGGCTCGACCCTCGCGGCCGGCATGGCCGTCGTCGGGCGTCGGGGGCAGCACCGATGAGCGCGACCGGACGCCTTGTGCCGTGGGCGGTGGCCGACGTCCCGGCACCGACGGCGCCGGCCGCCGTGGTGCTGGACCGGGTCACGCTGCGCTACGGCCAGGACTCCGGACCCGCGGTGCTCGAGGACATCTCCCTGACGGTCGCGGAGGGCGAGTTCGTCTGCCTCCTCGGCGCCTCCGGCTGCGGCAAGTCCACGCTGCTCTCGCTCATCGCCGGGCTCGCGGCGCCGACGTCCGGGGCGGTCGCGGCGCCGGCCGGACGAGCGGCTCTGATGTTCCAGGAGTCGGCCCTGTTCCCCTGGCTGACCGCGGGCCAGAACGTCGAGCTCGCGCTGCGCCTTCGAGGGGTGCCGCGGTCGGAGCGGCGCGTGCTCGCCGAGCACCTGCTCGAGCGTGTCCATCTCGCGGGCCACTCCTCCTCACGGCCGCACGAGCTCTCGGGCGGCATGCGCCAGCGCGTGGCCCTGGCCAGGGCACTGGCCCAGGAGTCGCGGATCCTTCTCATGGACGAGCCGTTCGCCGCGCTCGACGCCATCACCCGGGACGTGCTCCACGACGAGCTGATGTCGGTGTGGGAGAGCACCGGCATGAGCGTCGTGTTCGTGACGCACAACGTGCGCGAGGCCGTCCGTCTCGGGCAGCGCGTCGAGCTGATGTCGTCGCGCCCCGGGCGCTTCGTCCGACGGTGGCAGGTCAGCATCGAGGGACCCCGCCGCATCGAGTCGCCCGAGGTCGGCGCTCTCGCGCTCGAGATCACCGACGACCTGCGCCGCGAGATCCGACGTCACGCCGTCCCCGCGGGGAGCGCGGCATGACCGCCGCAGACCGCGACGACGTCGCCACTCTCGAGGCGGGCCTCGACGCGCTGGAGACCGTGCGGCCGGTCCGCGAGCCGTTCCGCCGCCGGCTGCGGCAGAAGGCTCTCCCGCCGCTGATGGCGCTGGTCGTGCTGCTGTCCGCGTGGGCCGCTCTCGCCGCCTCGGGCATCAAGCCGCCCGAGCTGCTCCCACCGCCGTCGGAGGTCTGGGCCGCCCTGCGCTCCGCGTGGGACGAGGGCACGCTCCAGGCAGCCACCTGGGCATCGGTGAGCCGTGCGGCCGTGGGCTTCACCGCGTCGGTCGTGCTCGGGACGCTGCTCGGCCTCCTGCTGTCGCAGTGGCGTGGGCTGCGCACGGCCATCGGGCCCTTGGTGTCGGGCCTCCAGTCGCTCCCTGCAGCGTGCTGGGTGCCGGCCGGCGTCCTGTGGTTCGGCGTGAGCGACGCCGCCGTGTACGTCGTCGTCCTGTTCGGCGCGATCCCGTCGATCGCGCTGGGTCTCGTCTCGGGCATCGACCGTGTCCCGCCCCAGCTGCTGCGTGCGGGGCGGGTCCTCGGCGCCAACCGCTGGGAGCAGGTCGCCTACGTCGTGCTGCCGGCGGCGCTTCCCGGCTATGTCAGCGGGCTGCGGCTCGGATGGGCGTTCGCGTGGCGCTCCCTGATGGCCGCCGAGCTGATCATCGCCGTCGCCGGATCGCCCTCGTCCCTCGGTCAGCTGCTCGATGTCGGGCGCAAGGCGGAGGACATGAGCGTGATCCTCGCGGTGATCGTGGTGATCCTCGCCGTGGGGATCGCGATCGAGGCCGGCGTGTTCGGCCCGATCGAGCGGCGGCTGCTGCGCTCGCGCGGCCTCACGACAGGAGTGCGCTGATGTACCCCGCCTTCCTCGACCTCGCCGGGCGCCGCACCCTCGTGGTAGGTGGCGGGCCGGTGGCCGCGCGCCGAGCTGCCGGCCTGCTCGACGCCGGCGCCGTGGTCGAGGTGGTCGCGCCCTGGCTGTGCGAGGACCTCGCGCTGCTCGTGGCCGACCGCCGGGTGGAGTGGCACGCGCGCGAGTACGCCTCGAGCGATGTGGACGGCACATGGTTCGTGCACACGGCGACGGGCGACCTGCTCGTCGACGACGCCGTGGCTGCCGATGCTGCTGCGGCGCGGGTGTGGTGCGTGCGCGCCGACGACGCATCCCGTTCTGCCGCCTGGACTCCCGCGGTCGCTCGTGGCGAGGACGGCGTGGTCGTGGCGGTCTCCGGCGGCGGCGACCCGCGCCGCGCTCGCGCGGTGCGCGACGCCGTGGCCGCCGGGCTGGAGTCCGGCACGCTGCCCGTGCGGCGTACGCGTGCTGCGGCTGCGCCGGTGGGCGTCGTGCACCTCGTGGGAGGCGGGCCCGGCGACGAGGAGCTGCTGACCGTGCGGGGCCGGCGTCTGCTGGCTCAGGCCGACGTCGTCGTGGTCGACCGGCTCGCGCCGCGGTCGGTGCTGTCGTCGTTGTCGTCGGACGTCGAGGTGATCGACTGCGGCAAGACGCCCGGGCACCACCAGCTCACGCAGGACCAGATCAACGAAGTGCTCGTCGACCGGGCGCGGCAGGGCCTCACCGTCGTACGCCTCAAGGGCGGCGACCCGTTCGTGCTCGGCCGCGGCGGCGAGGAGGCGCTCTACTGCCACGCCGCGGGCGTGCCGGTGACGGTGGTGCCGGGCGTGACCTCGGTGGTGTCGGTGCCCGCGGCGGCCGGGATCCCGGTGACGCACCGCGGCGTGAGCACGTCGTTCGCGCTGGTGTCGGCGCACGACGGCGTCTCGGCCGTCGTCGAGGCCGCGCAGTCGCACGCGGCGTCGACGACGCTCGTTCTGCTCATGGGCGTGCGGCTGCTGCGCTCGTCCGCCGCTGCGCTGGTCTCTGCCGGGCGTCCTGCGTCCACACCGGTCGCGATCGTCGAGCGCGGGTGGACGGCGTCCCAGCGCACCACGGTCGGCACGCTGGCGGACATCGCCGACCTCGCCGAGGCGCGCGGGGTGGAGTCGCCGGCCGTCGTCGTGGTGGGCGACGTCGTCGCCCTGCGCGACCAGCTCGGCCCCTTCTCCCCCGAGCTCGCCTGACGAGTGGGCGCCGTTCCGCGTCGTGGAGAGCGCGCATCCACGCCCACTTCGACCGCGCGTGGCGAAGCGGCAGCAGTTCCGCGTCGCAGAGCGCGCGCAACCACGACCGCTTGCGGCGCACGTGGCGAAGCGGCAGCAGTTCCGCGTCGCAGAGCGCGCGCAACCACGACCGCTTCCGATGCACGCCGGGAAGCGGCAGCAGTCCCGCGTCGCAGAGCGCGCGCATCCGCACCCGCTTCGGCGTGTGGGACGGTGACGGCATGACGTACGGCGTGCTCCTCGCGCACGGATCGCCGGATCCGCGGTCGGCGCGCTGGGTGGCGTGCGCGGCGGCGGGCGCCGCGGACCGCGCGGGCTTCCCGGTGGTCGGCGCGTTCCTCGATCACGACGCACCGCGCCTCGATGCGGCGGTCGCCGCGGCCGCTCCCGACGACGAGGTCGTGGTGCTGCCGCTGCTGCTGTCGGCCGCGTTCCACGCACGTGTCGACGTACCTGCCGCTGCGGCTGCGCTGCCCCGCGCCGTGACGCTGCTCGACCCGCTCGGGCATCCGCCGGAGGTGCTCGACGCCGCGCTGCTGCGCGCGGGTGCGGCGTGCGTGGTCGTGGCCGCCGGGACGAAGGTCGACGAGGAGCGCGCGGCGTTCGGTGCGGCGGTGGCTGCGGCGTCTGCGCGCGCGGGAGTGCCGGCGTCGGTGGCGTTCGTGACCGGCCCGGGCGCGCGACTCACCGACTCGGCGCCAGGGACCGTCGTCGTGCCGTGGCTGCTCGCGCCCGGCCGGCTGCTCGACTCCGTGCTCGCTGCGGCCGCGGAGTCGTCGTACCCCGTCGTCGGCGGCCCCCTCCTCGACGAGCCGGCGATGCTCGACGCCATCGCCGCCCGCCTGCGCCGGTAGTCGTTTCGCGGCGTATACCCCGCGTTCCGACTACCAGCCGCAGGTCACGAGGTAGGAACTGCAGCGGAAACCGCGTCGAGGACAGCCTGCTGCGGGTGGCAGCCATCCGAGGGCAGTAGGGCCTTGAACCAGCCGTCCGCCGTCGACACGAAGATCGGTCGCACCAGGATGGCGTTCGCACCGCAGAGGCCGTCTTCCCTCGCCATGCCGGGAAGGCGGAGGGCATCGTCGAGCGTCCGGAAGGCCGCATCGCCGGGCCGGATGGTGAAGGTGCCCTCCTGGATCACCGTCCCATCCCCCAACGTCAAGGGGCAGAGGACGTACTGGACCACATCTCCCGTGATGAGCCGCGGGGCCGGCGCCTCAAACGTCACCATGCGATCACACGCTGACCGAGCCACAGTCCCCACAAGACCGGTCGGCTTTGAGTCGCGGGTCGGCGTGGGTGTCGGCTGCGGGGTGAGCGTGGTACCGGTGGTCATGGGCTCGGGACCTGTCGACGACGACCCGCTCGGTGATGGCTCGGCGGTCGGAGCGTCGGTGCTCGGCACCGGGGTCGGCGTCGGGGCGGGCACGAGCCGTGCCGGGAGCGGCATCGCGGCAGCGAGCTCGGCAAGTTCGGCGAGCTCCTCCTCGGTCGAGAAGCCGGGGGCACCGGACCCCGGCAGCGGCAGCGGGCGGTCGGCGTCCGCGTCGCCGTTCCAGGATTCGACGGTGATCACGACGCCGCTGTTGCGGACGCTGGACGCTGAGATGCGCGAACCGTCGGCCCAGCGGCGTATGAAGACCGGCCCGCTATTCGTCGCGACACGCGCGTCGCAGGTGATGGTCGCGCCGTCGCACGACTGCTCGATCTCCGCGATGCGCGCAGCCACCACCTCGGATGGGCCGCGCTTCTCAGGCACGTCCGCGTACGCCGTCACCACCAGGGCAGTCGATCGACCCTGCCGCCCGAACCGGAAGGTGGCCCACACGCTGTCATGGCTCGGGAGGGACGTGAGGGACTGGAATCTCGCGGACACGGCTGGCGTCTCGGTGCCGGCCGGCAGATAGGGCTCCAGGGCGCGGGCCCAGTCGTCGACCGTTCCGGCGATGGTCACGGGAGCTTCCGACGCGGTGGCGGACGGCGTGGGCGACAGGGTCGCGCCGCCGAGGTCGGCCCGGCCGTCGTCGGGCAGCGCAGACACCACGAGCGCACCGACCACGACGAGGACCGCGGCGGCCGAGGCGAGCGTGGTCGCCGTACGCATCCGACGACGACGGCGGCCGGCGGCCACCGCGCGGTCGAGGTCGAGGCGGTCGGCGGGGCCGCCGTCGAGCACGGAGGCGAAGAACTCCTTCACGTGCTGGTCGCTCATGAGGTCTCCCCTGCGGTCGGGATGAGGTCGGCGAGCCCGCGCCGGGCGAGCGCCTCGCGCAGCGCGACGAGGCCGCGCGCGGCCTGGCTCTTCACGTTGCCGCTGCTGGTGCTCAGCGCGGCGGCTGTCTGCTCCACGGACAGGTCCTCCCAGTAGCGCAGCACGAGCACGGCCCGCTGCCCTGGCGGTACGTCGCGGAGCGCGGCGATGAGGTCGTCGCGCGGGCCGTCCGCGCCGTCCTCGTGCGGTGCCGCGCGGTCGGGCACGACGTCGTACGGCTCCTCGCGGCGCCACGGCTTCTTGCGCTGGTCGAGGTAGAGGTTGAGGAGTACGCGCCGGGAGTACGCCGTGGGGTCGCCGCTGCCGGCGACGCGGTCCCACACCGAGAACAGCCGGGCGAGCGTCTCCTGGGCGAGGTCCTCGGCCAGGTGCCAGTCGCCGGAGAGCAGGAACGCCGTGGCCCGCAGCCCGCTGCGGTGCTCGACCGCCCAGCCGCGGAAGTCGGCCTCCGCCCCCTGCCTCACGCCGCCATCCTCCCGTGCGGGCCGTGCGGCCCTTACCGACTACACGACACTCGTGGTCCATCCGGTTGCATCAGGATGGGCGCATGAGCTTCGACCTGGCGGTGTGGGAGGGCGAGCGTCCGGCGTCGGACGCCGCTGCGCTGCGCGAGTACGAGCGGCGGATGGACGCGCTCGAAACCGCTGATCCCGAGCCTCCGACGCCGAGGATCACCGCGTTCGTCCACGCGCTGCTCGAGCGCTGGCCCGACATCGACGTCGACGAATCGAGCCCATGGGCCGGGTCGCCGCTCATCGCCGATGCGAGCGGCTCGACGTTCTACACGGGCGTGGCCTGGAGCCGGGCGGATGAGGCCGCCGAGTTCATCGCGGCGACCGCCCGGGAGCACGGCCTCGTCTGCTTCGACCCGCAGTCCGAGCGCCTCCTCTGACCGCCGGGAGTCGCCCCGCGAACAGATCGTCGCAGGGCGTAGGTCAGTGCTTCGGCTTGTCGAAGGCGTGGTCGCGCATCGGCAGCGCAGCCGGGTTGGCCATCTGCATGAACGACGTGTCATGCACGCCCGCCGCCGTCGGGTCGTCCTTGCGCAGCGCGTCGCCGCGCCGCCCGATCGAGGCGTAGAAGAACGCCCACGCGACGCCCGCCCCCACACCGAGGATCACGAGCCCGAGGATCCATCCCGCAGTCTCCATGGCTGCCTCCCCTGTCGGCTACGACGGTACGCCGGTGAGCAGCCCCGCCACCAGGTCGTCGTCGACCTCGGCGAAGAAGCCGCCGACCACGTCGTGCACCTGCTGCCACGAGTCCGCGGCGAACAGCACGGGCTGGTAGTGCGTGATGTCGTACGTCTGGGTACCCATGCGCGCGAGATCGAGCGGCCGCAGGTCGGCGTGCACGAACTCCTCGATCTCTCCATACGACGACAGCAGGCCCGCGCCGTACGCCTTCGGCTCGCCGCCCTCGCGCACCACGCCGAACTCGAGGGAGAACCAGAACACCTTCGAGACGAACTCCAGCGCCTCCGGCGTCTCGACGCGCCGCGCCGCCTCGCCGGCCGCGACGTAGAGGGCGGCGTACGACGGCTCCGCGAGCGTCACGGCGTGCCCGATCACCTCGTGCACGACGTCGGGCTCGGGCGTGTAGAGCGGCACGGAGTGGTGGCGGATGTACTGCGTCGACCAGAAGCACCGGTCGGCGAGCGTCCCGTAGAACTCGCGCAGCGGCACGAGGCCCGCCGCCGGCAGGTAGGTGAATCCGGTCAGAGGCGCGAGCGCGGCGGTCACGTCGACGAGCTGCGGGATGTGGTCGGCGGGAAGCTCGATGCGGGCGCGCCCCTCGCGCGCCGCCGCGCACGCGAGCCGCTCGTGCTTGCGCTCGAGCTCGGCGCTGATCACGCGCCACACCTCGTGCTCCTCGGCGGTGTACGGCGCCTCCGGCACCGGATCGCCGCGGCGCCAGCCGAGCGCGAGCGCCGCGATCGCGTTGCGGCGCGTGCGGTACGCCGCGTCGTTCACGCCCGGATGGTCGGCGCCGAGCTCGACCTCGACGAGGCCGTCGGCACGGCTCACCACCGGTGCGTACAGCTGGCCCTCGGTGAACATCGTCCCAGGGCAGCACGGGATGCCCGGCTGCTCAACCACATCACGACGCGGTGGACACAATGCATACCCAACGCCCTGAATCTGCGCCTGATTGCCCAGCGTGAGCCCCGGCACGGGCGTATGCGGACGTCAGGAGTGCGAGGCGAGGCACCACGGCGTGCACAGCGGGCCGCAGGCGACGGGGGCAGACGGGGCGCACCCGAGCCGCAGCCGGGGATCCGCGTCAAGGTCGAGCGGGTCGCCGTCGCACAGATCGGCGAGCGGCGCGCTCGCAGTCGTCCGGCTCGGCTCCATGACGCGGGAGTGTGCACCCGCAGGAGCCCGCGCCGCTACCGTCCGGCCATGACCACCGCCGGCTACTCCGGGACGCCGCTCCCCAGGAAGCTCGGCATCAAGCCGGGCAGCCGCGTGCTCCTCGACGGCGCACCCGACGGCTTCGAGGCCACGCACCTGCGCCCGCTGCCGCCCGAGGTCGAGGTGCACCGTCGCGCGGGGAAGGCGGCGTACGACGTGGTCCTCGCGTTCCGCACGGACGCGCGCACGCTGGTGATGCACCTCGAGCGGGACATCGCCCGCACCACGACGCCGGGACGGCTCTGGATCGCGTGGCCGAAGAGGACCAGCGGCGTGGCGACCGACCTGACGGGCGACGTCGTGCGCGCCGAGGGCCTGGCCGCCGGCGTCGTCGACGTGAAGGTGTGCGCCATCGACGCCACCTGGAGCGGCCTGGCTTTCGTGCGCCGCCTCGCCGACCGCTGAGGTCCTCGAGTAACTCGAGTTACGGCTCCAATCTCGCCCGAATCCGGCCCCTAACTCGAGTTACTCGCGGACCACCTCCACGCCGAGGGCGGCGAGCACCCAAGCGTAGATCTCGGCCTCGTAGTCGAGCTCGGCGTAGCGCCCGCTCGGGCCGCCGTGCGCGCCGGCGCCCGTCTCGGCGCGGAACAGCACCGTGCGCGGCGACACCGGCGACGCCGGATCCTCGCCCGTGCCGGCAGCCGGGTCCGAGGCGCGCAACCGCGCCACCCACCGCGCCGGTTCGCGCACGAGCACGCGCGGGTCGTGCACCGCGCCCGTCACGAGCAGCGGCGGCCGATCCTCGACCGCGGGGAGGTTGCCGATCGGCGCGTACGCCGCGAGCCACGCGCACTGCACCGGGTCGCGCGGATCGCCCCACTCCAGCCACTCCTGCGCGGTCAGCGGCAGCGACGAGTCGAGCATGGTCGTCACGACGTCGACGAACGGCACCTCGGCCACGATGCCGGCGAACAGCCGCGGGAACTGGGAGTACATCGCGCCCTGCAGCAGCCCACCGGCCGACAGGCCCCGCGAGACCACGCGCGAGACGACCCCGTCGAGCAGGTACTCCGCCACCGAGCCGTGGTCGGTGAACGTGTTCTGCTTCGCGCCGAGATGCCCGTCCTCCCACCAGCGGCGGCCCATCTCGCCGCCGCCGCGCGGGTGGCCGAGCGCGTAGACGACGCCGCGGTCGAGCAGCGAGGGCAGCGGCCGCTCGAAGTCCCAGTCGGGGTCGAGGCAGACCTCGTACGACCCGTAGCCGTAGAGCAGGCAGGGCGCGGTGCCGTCGAGCGGGGTGTCCTTGTGCCGCACCAGGATCACGGGCACGAGGGTGCCGTCCGCGCTCGGCGCGAGGCGGCGCTCGGTCACGTACGCCGATGCGTCCACTCCCACCGTCTCGCGCACGTGCCGCTCGCTGCGAACGCCGTCCCACGCGACGTCGACCCAGCGCGTCGGCGCGATGAAGGAGTCGACCACGACAGTCACGGCCGCGGCATCGCGGTCGTCGGTGCGGCCGATCCGCACCATGCCGCCGGCGTCGTCCGGCAGCACGTCGAACGGCTCGCCGCCGAGCGGATGGAACCGCAGGATCGCGTGGCCGTCGCGGCGCAGCGACAGCACGAAGCCGCGGTCGAACGCGTCGACGCCGTGCACGCGCTCGGCCGGGTCCTCCGCCAGGAACGGCGCCCAAGCCGACGGGTCGGAGGCGTCGGCCCACATCACCTGGAACTCCGGCGCCCCGAGGTTGGTCACCACCAGGAACCCGTCTGCGCCGTCGGGGCCGAGCCCCGGCGCGTGCTCGAGGTCGTACTCCACGCCGACCTCACGCGGACGCACGAGCACCGGCTCCGCATCCGCGGAGTCCAGCCGAAGCAGGTGCACCTCGCGGAAACTGCGCCCGACGAGGGTGATCACGGCGTACTCGCCGGACCGCGAGCCGTGCAGGTCGATCTCGAGCCGCTCGTCGAGATCCTCGAGCACGAGCACGTCGTCCTCGACGGGCGTGCCGAGCACGTGCCGCCAGACCTGGAACGGCCGGTAGGCGTCGTCGTGCACGATGTAGAGGAACGCGGACGAGTCGGACTGCCACGCGCCGCCGTAATACGTGCGCGGCACGACCTCGTCGAGATCCTCCCCTGTGGTCAGGTCGCGGAAGTGCAGCGCGTAGACCTCGTCGCCGTCGAAGTCGACCGACCAGGCCAGCCACCGGCCGTCGGGGCTGACCTCCAGCAGGCCGTCGCGCGCGTAGCCCGTGCCGCCCTCGTCGTGCACGGCCTGCAGGTCGAGGAGCACCTCCTCGGCCGTGCCGGCGTGGTCCAGCGGGTGGCGCACGAGCTGCTCGTACTCCCGGCCCTGCGGGGTCACGAGGCGGTAGCGCCAGCCGCCCGCCTCCCACGGCGCGCTCGGCTCCACCTCCGGCAGCCGCGCGCGCATCTCCGCGGCCAGCACGTCGCGCACGCCGGCCAGGCCGGACGTCCGCGCGTCGTAGTACCCCCGCTCGGCGCCGAGGTGGGCGAGCACCTCAGGGTCGTCCGGGTCCGCGATCCAGGAGTAGGGGTCGACCCCCTCCGTCCCGTGCAGCACGGTCGTGGTCGGGCGGACGGCGGGCGCCGGAGGCTGGAGCATGCCGGGACGCTAGCCGACGGACAGGCTGCGCCGAGAGGGCGGCCGCGCCGGAAGATGACGTGCGCGAAACGATCAGGTCACAAATGTCCCGATTCGCGCACCCATGAGGTAGGAATGCCGCACGCCGACCTGACTCACCGGTCAGGACGTCCGCGAGGGTTGTCGCGGCCGGCGTCGAACCGAAGGGGCTCTCGCGTGGCGACTCGTCGTACCCGGATCCTGGCGGCCGCGGGGGCGGCCGCCCTCGCGCTCGGCATCACGGTCGGATCGGGGGCCAGCGCCACGGCGTCCTCGGCCTCCGACCCCGTGGTGCTCACGATCGGGATCACGCAGGACATCGACTCCGCGAACCCGTTCACGGGCATCGTCGCGGAGGCGTACGAGATCTTCCAGCTCGAGTACCCGACGCTGCTGTCGACCAGCGCCGAGGACTTCTCCCCCGTGCCCGGCCTCGCCGAGTCGTGGCAGGAGTCGCCCGACAAGAAGACGTGGACGTACAAGATCCGCGCAGGCCTGAAGTGGAGCGACGGCCAGCCGCTCACCGCGAAGGACGCGGCGTACACCTTCAACCGCATCCTGAAGGGCGAGTACGAGCAGACCAACTTCGGCTCGTACACCGCCAACATCACCAAGGCCGAGGCGCCGGACGACACCACGCTCGTGCTGACCGTGAGCCAGCCCTCGCCGATCATGGAGCGGCTCGCCGTCTACATCCTCCCCGAGCACATCTGGAAGGACATCGACGAGAAGAAGGTGCAGTCGTACAAGAACGAGGGCACCGAGGCCGAGCCCACGGTCGGGGCCGGCCCCTTCGTGATGGTCGAGCGCCAGGTCGGGCAGTTCATCCGCATGAAGGCCAACGACAACTACTACGGCGGCCGCCCTGCGGTCGACGAGGTCGTCTTCCGCATCTACGGCAACGCCGACGCGCTCGGCCAGGCACTGAAGAAGGGCGAGGTCGACTTCGCCGACTCGATGGAGGCGAACGTCTGGAAGTCCCTCGACGGCGCCGAGGGCGTCACCAAGGTCTCGGCGACCTACTCCGGCTTCAACGAGCTCGCGTTCAACACCGGCGCGGCGCTCGACGACGGCACGCCCATCGGCGACGGCAGCCCGCTGCTCAAGGACGCCAAGCTGCGCCAGGCCATCGGCTGGGCGATCGACCGGCAGGCCCTCGTCGACCGCGTGCTCGGCGGCAGCGGCAGCCCGGGGTCGACGATCATCCCGCCGATCTACGAGAACCTGCACCTCGACCCGGCCGACCCCGTCACGTACGACCCGGAGAAGGCCAAGCAGCTTCTCGACGCCGCCGGCTACACCGTGGGCGAGGGCGGCATCCGTCAGGACGCCCAGGGCACGAAGCTCTCGTTCCGCCTCTTCGCGCGCAGCGACTCGGACAACTCGGTCAAGAGCGTGGAGTTCATCAAGGGATACCTCGCCGCCGTCGGCATCGAGACCGAGGTCAAGGCGGTGTCGTCCGACGCCCTCACCGAGATCATCGGCCAGGGCAACTTCGACATGTTCGAGTGGGGCTGGGTCGTCGAGCCCGACCCCAACTACCAGCTGTCGACCTTCACCTGCGCGAACCGCTCCTACAAGGACGGCGACTCGATCCTGGCGAACCTCTCCGACTCGTTCTACTGCAACGAGGAGTACGACGCGCTGTTCGACCAGCAGTCGCTGGAGACCGACTCCGCCAAGCGCACCGAGCTGGTCAAGCAGATGCAGCAGAAGCTGTACGACGACGCGCCGTACATCGTCACGTACTACTACGACAACCTCGAGGCGTACCGCTCCGACCGCTTCACCGGCTTCGTGCCGCAGCCCACCCCGAACGGCTCGCTGCTGTTCCAGTACGGCACGTGGTCGTACGAGAACGTGAAGCCGGTCAGCGCGGAGAGCCCGTCGGCCAGCGGCTCGGCCGCACCGGGCGACGGCGGCTCGTCGACGAGCTCGTCCTCGAACCTCCCGCTGATCATCGGCGGTGTCGTGGCGCTGCTCGCCGTCCTGGGCGTCGGCGTCGCGCTCGGCCGCCGCGGACGCGGGCCGTCCGACGACGAGGAGTAGCACCTCGTGGCGATCCTCCAGGAGGTCGGCACAGCTCCACGGTCGCGACGCTCGGGGTCGTGGGGCCCGTCGAACCCCACGGTGAGGTACGGCCTGGGGCGGACGCTGTCGGCCCTCGGCACGTTCCTGTTCGTGCTGGTGTTCAACTTCTTCCTGTTCCGCGTCATGCCCGGAGACCCGATCGCGCTCTACACCCGCGGCCGCAACGTCGACCCGGAGCAGATCGCGAAGCTGCGGGCGGCGCTGAACAAGCCGCTCGGGGAGCAGTTCCTGGCGTACCTCTCCAACCCGTTCACGGGCAACGGGCCATCGGTGAAGTACAGCGCCCCGGTGTGGGACGTGATCCTCCCGCGGGTCTGGCCGACGCTTCTGCTCGTCGGTACGGCGACGATCCTCGCCACCACGATCGGCGTGTGGCTCGGCATCCGCGCGGGCTGGAACCGCGGCGGGAAGTTCGACCGACGGGCCACGAGCACGACGCTCGTGCTCTACTCCATGCCCGAGTTCTGGTTCGGCATGATCGTGCTCATCGTCTTCGCCGTCGGCATCGGGCCGTTCCCGGGAATCTTCCCGATCGGCGGGCTGTCGACTCCCGGCGTCGATACGAGCTCGCCCGCCGGCTGGCTCGACGTCGCCTGGCACCTGGTGCTGCCGGTGACGACGCTCGCGGTCATCTACCTCGCCGAGTACTCCCTGGTGATGCGCGCCTCGCTCATCGAGGAGACGAGCCAGGACTACGTGCGCACCGCCCGGGCCAAGGGCCTCATGGACAAGATGGTCCGCCGCCGCCACGCCGTCCCCAACGCGCTGCTGCCCACGATGACCCTGGTGTTCCTCAACCTGGGCTTCGTCGTCGGCGGCGCGATCACCATCGAGAAGGTGTTCTCCATCAACGGCCTGGGCTCGCTCACGGTCGACGCGCTCACCGGCCCGGACGTGCCGCTGCTGCAGGCGCTGTTCCTGCTGTTCTCCGGCGCGGTCATCTTCGCCAACCTCGTCGCCGACCTGCTCTACGGCTACTTCGACCCGCGGGTGCGGTCATGAGCGCGGACGCCGCGGCCCCCGTCAGCGGGCGCCGCGTGGCCCGCGAGCGCCGCCGCGCCTCCATCCGCCGGTTCGTCCGCGCGTTCGGCTCGCGCCGCGGCGGTGTCGCGGGCCTCGCGATCCTCGCCCTGTTCGGGCTCGTGGCCGTGACCGCCCCGCTGCTGTTCCCCCGGTCGATGCTCGAGGTCACCCAGGCCACGGGGGCCGCGTTCGAGCCGCCGTCGCTCGAGTTCCCCCTCGGCACCGACGACACGGGCCGCAGCGTCCTCGCGCTCGTCGCGTGGGGTGCTCGGGTGTCGCTGACCGTGGGCCTCGCCGCCACCGTGATCGCGATGGTGATCGGCACGTCGGTCGGGATCGCCTCCGGCCACTTCCGCGGCCCTGTCGGCGGCACCCTGGACCGCGTCACCGACTGGTTCCTCGTGATCCCCTACCTGCCACTCGCGATCGTGCTCGCCACCGTGCTCGGCAAGTCGATGCTCAACATCATCATCGTCATCGGCGTCACGTCGTGGCCGGCGACGGCGCGGCTCATCCGCGCCCAGACGCTGGCGATCGAGAGCCGGCCGTACCTCGAACGGGCCCGCGCGCTCGGCGGGGGCCATGTGCACCAGATGACCAAGCATGTGCTCCCCAACGTCATGCCCCTCGTGCTCGCGAACACCACGCTGGCCGTCTCGCTGTCGATCCTGGCCGAGACGACGCTCTCGTTCCTCGGGCTGAGCGACCCGCTCACCGTGTCGTGGGGCTCGATCCTCGAAGAGGGCTTCGCGTCGGGCGCCATCTCCCAGGGCGCGTGGTGGGTCCTGGCACCGCCCGGGCTCTGCGTTGTGCTCGTCGTGCTGGCGTTCAACCTCGTCGGGCGGGCCGTCGAGGACATCCTCGACCCGCGTGGGGAGGGTGCGTGATGGCGCTGCTCGAGATGCGCGACGTCAGCGTCACCTACCGTTCCGGCGGCCAGGACGTGCCGGCCGTGCGCGGGGTCAGCCTCGACGTCGACTCCGGTCAGACCCTCGGCATCGCCGGCGAGTCGGGGTGCGGCAAGTCCACGCTGACCAGCACCGTGCTGCGGATGCAGCCCAAGAGCGCGAAGGTCACGGGCGAGGTGCTCGTCGACGGGGCGGACGTCACCACGATGAAGTGGGGCAAGGTCCGCGCGCTGCGCTGGGGCCAGGCCTCGATGGTGTTCCAGGGCGCGATGCACGCCCTCAACCCCGTGCAGCGCATAGGCGAGCAGATCGCCGAGCCGATCCTGCTGCACGACAAGAAGGCCACGAAGGCCTCCGCAACCAAGCGCGTCGGCGAGCTGCTCGAGATGGTGGGCCTCCCCGCCCGCCGGGCCGACGCCTACCCGCACCAGCTGTCGGGCGGGCAGAAGCAGCGCGTGATGATCGCGATGGCGCTCGCGTGCAGCCCTCGGCTGGTCATCGCCGACGAGCCCACCACGGCGCTCGACGTGATGGTGCAGGCGCAGGTGCTCGACCTCATGAGCAGCCTGGTCAAGGACCTCGGCCTCGCGATGGTGCTCATCAGCCACGACCTGTCGGTGCTCTCGTCGGTCTGCGACCGGGTGGCCGTCATGTACGCCGGCCAGATCGTCGAGGAGGGCCCGGCGTCCCAGGTGTTCGACGCGCCCGCCCACCCCTACTCCGGCGCGCTCGCCGGGGCGTTCCCCCGGATCGGCGATGCGCGGTTCCGCTACGCGCCCGCGGGCCTGCCCGGCGACCCGCCGTTCCCCGGCGAGGTGCCGGACGGCTGCTCGTTCCACCCGCGGTGCCCTCGGGCCTTCGACCGCTGCCAGGTCGAGGCGCCTGCGCTGCTCCAGCTCACGCAGCCCGGCGCGGACCGCCGGGCTGCGTGCCATCTCGCGGAGGTGCCGGCATGACCGCCGAGCAGACGGCCGCAGCTCCCCCGGCCCTGCAGACCAGCGGGCTCGAGGTGTCGTTCCGAGGCCGCGGGACGAGCGGCCTCGCCCGCGCCGTCGACGGCGTCGACCTCGACCTCGGCCGCGGCGAGATCCTGGCGCTCGTCGGCGAGAGCGGCTGCGGCAAGACGACGCTGGCCCGCACGATCCTCGGTCTGCAGGCCTCGACCGCCGGCGAGGTGCGGATGGACGGCGACGTCCTCGGCACCAGCTCGCGCGAGCGCAAGGCGTACCGCCGGCGCGTGCAGCTCGTGCTGCAGGACCCGACCGGTGCGCTCAACCCGCGGCACACGGTCTACGAGGCGGTGGCCGAGGGGCTGCGCATCCACGGGCTGGTCGAGGCCGAGGAGAAGCGGGTGGCCCAGGCGCTCTCGCTCGCGGGCCTGCGCCCGCCGGAGCGGTTCTTCCTGCGCTACCCGCACGAGCTCTCCGGCGGCCAGCGCCAGCGCGTGGTCATCGCGGGCGCGCTCGCGCTCGAGCCCGACATCATCGTGGCCGACGAGCCCGTCTCCAGCCTCGACGCCTCGGTGCGCGGCGAGATCCTGTCGCTGCTGCTGCGCCTGCGCGACGAGCTCGGCCTGTCGCTGCTGGTGGTCACGCACGACCTGGGGCTGGCGTGGAACATCGCCGACCGCGTCGCGGTGATGTACCTCGGCCGCATCGTCGAGCAGGGGCCGACGGAAGCGCTGCTGCGCGATCCGAAGCACCCGTACACCCGCGCCCTGCTGTCGGTCGTCCCGGAGACCGAGCGGCTCGAGCAGGTCGTGCTCACCGGCGAGCCGCCGGACCCCACGCGCATCCCGCCCGGCTGCCGGTTCCACCCGCGCTGCCCGGTCGTCGCGAGCGGCGAGGCCGCCCGGCTCGGCATCGAGGACGCCTGCCGCGGCACGGCGCTCCCCGTGCTGGCCTCCGCGGGCGGCCACGCCGCCGCCTGCCACCTGCCGGGCAGCGCCGCCAGCCCGGCGGAGTAGACGACACGCCCGGAACGGCTGTCGCCCAGCGGTTCCAGGCCGCATACTTGCTGACTCACGAGTCAGTAGGACGGGAGCACGGGTGAGCGCGCAGCAGTACGACGTCGTGGTGGTCGGCGGGGGCCACAACGGCCTGGTCGCCGCTGCCTACCTCGCCCGCGAGGGGCTGCGCACGCTCGTGCTCGAGCGGCGGCACATCGTGGGCGGCGCCGCCGTCACCGAGACGCCCTTCGGGCCCGACTTCAAGCTGACGACCCTGTCGTACGTCGTCTCCTGGCTGCCGCCCGCGCTCGTGCAGGACCTCGACCTGGTCAAGCACGGCTACCACGTCTACCCGCAGGGCCCGTACTTCGCGCCCCGCACCGACGGCCGCTATCTGCAGCTCCCCGACGAACGCATGGCCCGCCGCGAGCAGATCTCGAAGTTCTCCACCAAGGACGCCGACGCCGTCGAGCGCTGGGACGCGTGGATGGACCGGCTCGGCAAGGTGCTCGGCCCGATGGTCACCGAGATCCCGCCGAAGATCGGCTCGCGCAAGCCGGCCGACCTCGGCCGCCAGGCGCTGCTGCTGCGCCGGCTCAAGGACGTCGACGAGCGGGCCGCCGTCGACCTCGTGCGGCTCCTCACCGACAGCGCGGCCGACCTCATCGAGGACCACTTCGAGTCCGACGCCATGCGCGGCGTCCTGTCGGTGTCGGCCGTCATCGGCTCGTGGGCGGGGCCACGCACGCCGGGCACGGCGTACGTCATCGCGCACCACCACATCGGCGACCTCGGCGACGGCCGCATCGGCGCCTGGGGCTTCCCGCGCGGCGGCATGGGCGGCGTCACGCAGGCCCTCGCCGCAGCCGCGCGGTCGTTCGGCGCGGAGATCCGCACCGAGGCCGCGGTCGAGCGCATTACCTCGAAGGCCGGCGCCGTCACCGGCGTCGTGCTCGCGGACGGCACGGAGATCAGCGCGCCCACCGTCATCACCACGACGCACCCGCAGGTGTCGTTCCTGAGGCTCGTCGACCGCGCCGAGCTGCCCGAGGACTTCGTCGCCGACATCGAGCGCTACCGCTCGCGCAGCGGCACGGTGAAGATCAACGTCGCGCTCGACCGGCTGCCCGAGTTCACGAGCAAGCCGGGCTTCGACCCGCAGGTGCACGGCGGCACGATCGTGCTGTCCGAGAGCCTCGACGAGGTCGAGCGGTCGTTCCAGGAGGCGGCCGCCGGGCGGCCGAGCACTCTCCCCTTCGCCGACATCTGCATCCCGAGCGTGTTCGACCCGACCCTCGCGCCCGAGGGCAAGCACGTCATGAGCATGTTCACCCAGTGGGTGCCGCACACGTGGAACGACGAGCCGCACCGCGAGGAGCTCGACGCGTACGCCGACCGCCTCTTCGCCCGCATGGAGGCGGTGGCGCCGGGCTTCACGTCGTCGGTCCTGCACCGGCAGGTGCTCGGGCCGTGGGACATCGAGAACGAGTACGGCCTCGTCGGCGGCAACATCTTCCACGGCGAGCTGACGATGGGGCAGATGTTCCACGCGCGCCCCGCCGCCGGGTATGCCGACCTCCGCACACCGATCGCCGGCCTCTACCAGGCCGGCTCGGGGACGCACGGCGGCGGCGGCGTGACGGGCGTGCCGGGCCGCAACGTCGTGCACCAGCTGCTCGCCGACCGCAAGCGCGCGGCGTGGAAGGACAGGGCGCGGATCGGGAAGAAGAGCAGCGGATGAGCGGGCTGCAGGAGGCGCTCCCCCGCGAGCACTACGTCGACGCCGCGCTGCACGAGCGCGAGCGCACGGCCGTGCTGCTGAACGAGTGGACCTGCATGGGCCGGCTCGACGACCTCGGCCTGACCGTCCCCGGCAGCCGCGACCTCCTGCCTGAGCGGCTGGCCGTCGTCGACCTCCTCGGCGAGTCGGTGCTCGTCACGACCGATGCGCAGGGCGGCCTGCACGCCCACTACAACGTGTGCCGCCATCGCGGCTCGCAGGTCGTGCCGGTCGAGCCCGGCGCCCGCGTCGCCCCCTGCGCCGCCAAGTCGCTGCGTTGCCCGTACCACTCGTGGACGTACGCGCTCGACGGCACCCTGCTGCACGCGCCGCACACCGACGACGTCGACATGCCTGCCTTCGCCCTGCACCAGGTGGGCGCGGCCGCGTGGGGCGGCTGGCTCTGGCTGCACGGCTCGCCCGAGGGTGCGCCGTCGCTGCTCGACGCCCTGGATCCCGTGCCGGAGAAGGTGAAGCGCTACCCGCTCGACACCCTCGTCGTCGGGCGCCGGCTGCGGTACGAGGTGGCGGCCAACTGGAAGGTCGTCGCCGAGAACTACAACGAGTGCTACCACTGCGGTCCGGTGCACCCGGAGCTCGTGCGTCTCGTCCCCGCGTTCGGCGGCGGCGGGCAGGACCTCGCCTGGGACGACGGCGTGCCGCACCGCGAGGGCGCGTGGACCTTCACGATGAGCGGCACCACCGACCGTGCGCCGTTCCCGGACCTCGACGAGCACGAGCGCGTGAAGCACAAGGGCGAGCTCGTCTACCCCAACCTCTTGCTGTCGCTCTCGGCCGAGCACGCCGCGGCGTTCGTGCTGCGCCCGCTCGCCGTCGACCGCACCGAGGTCGTGTGCGACCTGCTCTTCGGGCCCGACGAGGCGGCGAAGGAGACGTTCGACCCGTCGGACGCCGAGGAGCTGTGGGACCTGGTCAACCGGCAGGACTGGGCGATCTGCGAGTCGGTGCAGCGCGGCATGTCGTCGCGGTCGTACCGACAGGGCTGGTATGCGCCGATGGAGGACGCGTCCCTCGACATCCGCCGCTGGCTGCTGCCGCGGCTCGAGCGCAGCGGAGGCACCGATGCCTGAGCGGTACGACGTCGTCGTCGTGGGCCTCGGAGCGCTCGGATCCTCGACCGCCTGGCACGCGGCGCGGCGCGGCCTCTCCGTGCTCGGGCTGGAGCAGTTCGAGCTCGGCCACGACCGCGGCGCGTCGCACGACACGAGCCGGATCCTGCGGCACAGCTACCACACGCCGGCGTACGTGGATCTCACGTTCGACGCGTACGAGGACTGGGCAGACCTCGAGGACGCGACCGGCGAGAGCTTCGTGACGGTGACCGGCGGCCTCGATCTGTTCCCCACCGGCGCCGCGATCCCGATGGAGGACTACACGTCGTCGATGGACGCGCGCCAGGTGCCGTACGAGCTGCTCGACCGCGGCGAGATCCTCGACCGCTGGCCCCAGCTCGCGCTGCCCGACGGGACGAGCGCCCTGTACCAGCAGCGCACGGCGATCGTGCCCGCGGCCCGCGGCACGGCCGCCATGCGGCGCCGCGCCGTCGACCACGGAGCCGTGCTGCGAGACCGCACGCCGGTACGCGCCCTGCGGCCGACCGCGGACGGCGTGGAGGTCGTGCTGGACGACGGTCTCGTCTCTGCCGCGCGCGTGGTCGTCGCAGCCGATGCGTGGACGGCGCCGCTCGTAGAGCCGCTCGGCGTACGCCTTCCGCTCACGGTCACCGAGGAGCAGGTCACCTACTTCTCGCCGTCCGACCCCGAGCGGTTCCGGCCCGACCGGTTCCCGGTGTGGATCTGGATGGACGAGCCGTCGTACTACGGCTTCCCGACGTACGGCGAGGACACGGTGAAGGCGGCGCAGGACTGCGGCGGCCCGACCGTGACCGGCGACGAGCGCAGCGGCACGACCGATCCCGCGATGCTCGAGCGGCTCGCGTCGTTCATGGCCTCGACGTTCCCGGCGTCCGGCCCGGCGGTCCGCAGCAAGCGCTGCCTCTACACCCTCACGCCCGACCGCGACTTCGTGGTGTCGGCGGTGCCCGGCACGCCGCAGGTCGTGGTCGGCCTCGGCGCGGCGCACGGCTACAAGTTCGCGGCGACCTTCGGACGGCTGCTGACCGACGTCGCCGTCGACGGCCGCACCGACGCCGACATCTCGGCGTTCGGGCTCGACCGCCCGGCCCTCACCGACCCTGCGTACGAGCCGCACTGGATGGTGTGAGGTGTCAGCGCAGCACGTCGGGGCCGCAGCCGAGCTCGCGGGCGGCCGCCTCGCGCACCCACACGGCGAGCTGGGCCTTGGTCAGGCTGCGATGGACCATCACCTGCACGGCGAGGCCGTCGAGCAGCGCCGACAGCCGCCACGCGGCGGCGTCCGGGTCGTCGCACGTGAACACGCCGTCGGCGACGCCGGCGCTGATCTGCTCGGCGAGCACGTCCTTCCACCGCACGTCGAGACGGCGCGAGGTCTCGCGCAGCTCCGGCTCGCGCAGCGACTCCGCCCAGGCGTCGACCCAGATCGTCCAGCCCGCGGCGTCGCCCTGCGGCGAGTACAGCGCGAGGATCCGGCGTACCCCGTCGGCCGGCCCCTTCGCCTTGGCCACGGTCGCGTCGAGGCGCGCGAGGTCCTTGGCCACGGCGTGCTCGAGGGCCGCCGCGAACAGCTGCTCCTTGGTGCCGAAGTGGTAGAAGAGCAGCGCGGTGCTGACGCCGAGCGCCGAGGCGATGTCGGCGGCGCGCGTGCGCGCGAACCCGCGCCGGGTCACCTCGGCTGCCGCGGCCTCGAGGATCTCCTCGCGCCGCGCGTCGACCTTCTGTCTCGCCACGACGTCGACCCTAGCGACGCGACAACCCGGAGGTGCGGAGCATGAGCATCGACCTGACCGACCTGCACCCCGCGGCTCCCGTGGACGCCGACGGGCTCGCCCGAGCGCTCCTGCCGTTCGGGCAATCGACGATGCTGCCGGTCGAGTCGTACATCTCCCCCGACGTCCTCGCCTGGGAGCGCCGGCACCTCGTCGCCGGGAGCTGGGCGTGCGTCGGCCGGGTCGAGGAGCTGCGCACGGCGACCGACGGCGGACGAGCCACCCAACGCGCGCTGCTCGTCGGGGATGTGCCGGTGCTGCTCACCTTCGAGGGCGACGACGTCCACGCGTTCGCCAACACCTGCCGGCACCGCGCGCACGTGCTGCTCGAGGACGACTGCACGTCGACCTCGCGCTCGGTGCTGTGCGTCTACCACGCCTGGACGTACAAGCTCGACGGCTCGCTGCAGGCCGCTCCGGGCTTCCGCGACAGCGAGACCTTCGTCGGCGCCGATCACGGCCTCGTGCCGCTGCCGTCGCAGCAGTGGCACGGCTGGCTGTTCGTCAACGCGACCGGCGACGCCCCCGCGTGGGAGGACCACCTCGGCGTGCTCGACTCCCTGGTCGCGCCGTACCGCCCGGAGTCGCTCGTGCTGCGCGGTCGGCACACGTACGAGATCGCGGCCAACTGGAAGCTCGTGTCGGAGAACTACCACGAGTGCTACCACTGCCCGCTGATCCACCCGGAGCTGTGCCAGGTGTCGATCCCGACGTCCGGCGACAACTTCGACCATCCCGGCGCGTGGGTCGGCGGCACCATGCAGTTCAAGGGCGACGCCGTCACGATGAGCATCGACGGCACGTCGAAGGGCACGCCGATCGAGGGGGCGCCGCAGGACTCCGTGCTCTACGTGCAGCTCTTCCCCAACCTGCTGTTCTCCGGGCACCCCGACTACGTGATGACGCACCGCGTGCTGCCGCTCGCGCCGGACCGGACGTGGATCGAGTGCAGCTGGTACTTCCCGGACGCCGACGTCGACCCGGCGTACGCCATGGAGTTCTGGGACCTCACCAACAGCCAGGACTGGCGGGCGTGCGAGCTCGTGCAGCGCGGCCTGAACTCGCCGCACTTCAAGCCGGGGCCGTTCGCCCCGAACGAGGATGCGGTGCACCAGTGGGTGCAGATGATCGGCCGCGGCTACCTCGGCATCGCGCCGCACGACAAGCCCGGAGCCGCGCGCACCTCGTGATCGAGCACCCGCCGATCCGTGCCAGGATCGACGGGTGACCAACGACCCCGCCGTCGAGCCCGGCCAGAGCCTCGCTCCCGCCGCGTCGGCGGGCGACGCGCGGGCCTGGCGGACCCCGGCGTTCGCGACCGCTGCGGTGTTCCTGCTCAACGCCACGCTCATCGCCGGCTGGGTGTCGCGGCTGCCCGCCACCCGCGACCGGCTCGACCTCAGCACCGCGGTCATCGGCGTCACGCTTCTGATGTCGGGCCTCGGCTCGCTCGTCGCGATGCCTTTCGTCGGACGGCTCGCTGCGCGCTGGAGCAGCCGACCGCTGATCGTCGTGCTGGCCACGGTGTGCGCCCTGTGCCTCGTGCTGCTCTCGGTGACGCCGAACGCCGTCACGACCGGCGCGGTGCTCTTCGTGTTCGGCATGGCGTACGGCTCGTGGGACGTCGCCATGAACATCCACGGCTCGTACGTCGACCGCAGCGCCGGCCGCGACTACATGCCGCGCTACCACGCCATGTGGTCGGTCGGCGCGGCCGTCGGCGCGGGCATCGGCGCGCTCGCCGCGGGTCTCGCCCTCGGCCTCACGACCCACTTCGCCGTCGCCGTCCTCATCGGCTGCGGCGGCGCGATCGCCGTGGTGCTGCTGTTCTTCGTCGACGACCGCGAGCCCGCCGCGCCCCATGTCGAGGTCGTGGAGGACGACGGCAGCTCGAGCCTGGTGAAGCCGCGGCTGCTCAGCCGCCGGCTCGTGCTGCTCGGCGTCATCACGCTGTGCGCGTGCCTGCTCGAGGGCGCCGCGGCCGACTGGATCGCGCTGTACCTCACCGACGAGCGCGCGGCCACGGCCTCGCTCGCGGCCCTCGGCTACGGCATGTGGGCCACCGCCATGGCGCTGTCGCGCTTCTCCGGCACGACGCTCATCGAGCGGCTCGGGCGCGCCCGCGCCATCCGGCTCGCGGGCGCGGTCGTGCTCTCGGGCGTGGTCATCACCCTCGCCGCGCCCGGCGTCTACGGCGCGCTCGTCGGCGTGCTGCTCTGGGGCGCTGGTGTCGCGCTCGTCTTCCCCGCCGCGATGAGCGCCGGCGGCGAGACGCCTGGTCGCGCGGCCGACGGCATCGCCGCGGTCTCGACGATCGGGTACGGCGGGTTTCTCGTCGGGCCGCCGCTCATCGGCCTCGTCGCGCACGAGATCGGCCTCGGCCGGGCCCTGTGGATCCTGCCCGTCCTCGGCCTCGGCATCGTCCTGCTCGCCCCCGTCGTCAAGCCGCTGCGCCCCACTACCTGACGCACGTCAGGCGAGGTCGCGGGGGAACTGGCGCTCCCAGCGCCGTTCGGCGACGACCGTGTCGCCCTCGGTGCAGGTCATCGCGATGCGCACGTCGTACGTCCGCTCGCCGGCATGCACCTCCATCACCGACCGCGTGGTGACGCTCACAGGCTCGCCCGTGCCGTCGTCTGCGAACGACAGCCGGAAGCTGACGTCCGATGCGGCGGTCTGCTCGAACGTCCGCGTCGACACCGACACCCGGCCGCCGTAGTGCTCGACGACCGAGCCGTAGGGCGCGTCGTACGCCGATCCGTGGTCGATCACGCACGTCGTACGTCGTGCCAGCACGTCGCGCTCGACCCGCCACACCACGCCGTGGTCCGACTCGCTCGACGTCTCGTCGCCGGGCACGAACGACGGCGGCTCGGGCGCACCGGTCGCGTCGTACGCCGGCAGCACCAGGCGGCCGCCGTGCACGGTGAGCGTGACCGGCAGCGGCGGCGCCGCGGTGTTCGGCCAGTCGGCGCCCGCCACCGCGACGCGCAGCAGGTGGCCCGGCAGCCAGCGGTACGCCGCGGCCTCGATCTCCACGTCGACGTCGTAGACCTCGCCCGGCACCAGCGGCTCGACGACCGCCATCCCGCCGCGGCGCGTCAGGTTGAGGACGCCGCGGGACACGAGCACCGAGGTGCCATCGGGCGCGACGTCCTGCAGCTTCACCGACACCGTGGCGACAGGCTCCGACGCCGACACCGACAGCTGCACGTGGGCATGCCCCGCGATCTCGAGCGTGCCGCCGACGGCGAGCTGCGACGGGTCGAGGTCCCACGTGAGCGAGTCGGCGTCGTCGTGGCGCTGGTCGAGGCTCTGGCCGTACGGCAGGTGACCTGCGCACGAGATCCAGGCAGCCGTGCCGACGTCCGGCTTCACGGCGTACGCCGCCCGCGCGTCGAGCGGCACTTCGAGCACCGACGACCGCGGCGACGGCCACGTGTCGGCACGCCACTCCCCCGCGACCACGTCGAGGTCGGGAGCGGGCGGGGTGAACTCGCGGACGTACCAGACCGCCTCGGGCTGCCCGTCGATGCCGTTGTCGGCGCCGCGGAGCCAGCGGTCCCACCAGGTCACCATCTCGGGCACGAGGTCGATGCGCGGGCCCGGCAGCGACGACGACGTGGCCGCGTGCGACCACGGGCCGGCCAGCAGGCGGCGCGGGACGCCGTTCTCCCCCAGCCGCTCCATCGTGCGGAAGGTGTTGTTGCGGTAGCCGTCGGCCCAGCCCGCCACGATCATCGACGGGATCTCGATCCGGTCGTACGCCGGGCGCACGGACCCGTGCCGCCAGTAGGCGTCGTCGCGCTGGTGGGCGAACCAGTTCAGGATCCAGGGCTCGTGCTCGTCGATCCGGGCGCGCCACTCGTCGCGCCACGTCGGCCCGAAGACGGCGGGCACGGGCGGCAGGGCGTTCATCGGCGTCATGTAGTGGCAGTAGTCGACGAGGTCGATCCAGCGTCGCAGGCCGCCCATGTAGTGCACGTCGTCGGTGTGCCGGTCGTCGGTCGCGTAGATCGCGATGACGGCCTTCAGGTGGGGAGGGCGCTCGCACGCCATCTGCAGCGAGTTGAAGCCGCTGTACGACGTGCCGTACATGCCGACGTTGCCGTCGCACCACTCCTGCGCGGCCAGCCACGCGATCACCTCGGCGAGGTCGCGCTGCTCCTGCTCGGGGTACTCGTCGGTCGCGCGGCCGCCGCTGCTGCCGGTGCCCCGCACGTCGAGGCGGGCCACGGCGTACGCGTGCTCGTCGCGCAGGCGCACGTACTCCGGCCGGTATGACGAGGTCATGTCGTCCTTGCGGTACGGCAGGGCCTCGAGGATGCACGGCTGCGGCCCGTGCGAGGCGTCAGGGAGGTAGAGCGTGACGGCCAGGAACACGCCGTCGCTCATCGGGATCCAGGCGTCGACCTTGGTGCCCTCGACGACGCTCATGCGCGCGGCCCGGCGTAGTGGCGGTCGAGCAGCTCGGCCACGGCGTCCTTCGGTAGCGCGGGGATCGTCTTCCCGCCGACGCCGGTGACGTCGTGCGCGGAGAGCAGGCAGTCGACCACCGCCTCCTCCGACGCGTCGACGACCGCCTCGAAGTACGGGTCGAGCTCGCGCCCGACGAGCGGCGCCGTCGCCGACGACGTGCCCCGCGGCGCGCGCAGGCCGGTCGCCGCCGCCATGAAGATCTCGCCGCTGCCGTGGTGGGCGGTCGACCCGGTGCGGGCGAGGCCGAGGCCGATGCGCGTCGCGAGCCGCTCGCAGCCGCGGTGGTCGATCGGCGCGTCGGTCACGACGACGCCGAGGCATGAGCCCGCGGGCGGCGGGGGCACGTGCGCGGGGCGGCCGAGGAGCTGGCCGACCGGCACGCCGGCGATCGTGAGGCGGTCCCACTGCCCGAAGTTGCAGAGGAGCACCACGCCGACGACGTGGCCGTCCGGGAGCACGCGCGAAGACGTGCCGATGCCGCCCTTCCACTGGTAGCACGACATCCCGGTGCCCGCACCGACCGCGCCCTGCGCCGGCGCGACCGACGAGCCGACGGACGCGCGCGCGGCGCCGAGCGCCTCGCGCACATGCTCGTGCGTCACGTGCATCCAGCGCGCGTCGTTGAGCCAGGAGTCGTCGCACTCGCCCACGACCGGGATGAGGAAGTCGTCGATCCCGATGCGAGGCTGCTCCTCGATCAGCAGGCGGCACGCGGAGTCGTAGACCCGCCCCACCTGCATGGTGGAGGTCAGGAACACCGGGGTCTCGGCGACGCCCCATTCGTCCATCTGCGAGCGCGAAGTGAGCTCGCCCGCGCCGTTGAGCAGGGCGACGCCCGCCGGCACCGGCTCCAGGAACGGGTCGCCGCCGAGGTCGACGACCGTCACGCCGGTGCGCGCGAGGCCGCGGCCCTCCGGCGGGTTGGGCTCGTCGTACACGACCGTGCTGTGCCCGAGGCCCGCGCCCGGCACGTCGATCACGGAGTTGGTGGCACCGCGCGGCAGCGTCCCGATCCTGACTCCGAGGTCAGCAAGCGTGGTCATGCGCCGATCCTGCCGGACGCGGAGGCCGCGCGCTGGCATGCTCGCCGGGTGAGCGATGCCCTCGTCGTGCGGTCCCCCGACTGCCTCCTGCACGTCCCGTCCGCCGAGATCTGGGTGGGCGTGCGCACGCCGGGCACCGAGCTGCCCGAGCGCGCGCTGCGGATCGAGGAGGAGCTCGTACGCCGCGGCCACGTGCTGCGCGACGCCGAGGCCCACGACGACGACGTGCTGCTGCGCGTGCACGAGCCGCGCCTCGTGGAGCACCTGCGCACGGTCTACGACCGCTGGACGGCCGCTGGGTTCCCCGAGGATTCGGGTCAGGACCGGGTCGTGCCGTACCTCATGCCGACCGCCGGCATGCTCGACGGCCTGCCCGAGCGCGAGCCGGCCGCCATCCACGCCGCGGCGGGCCGCTACTGCTACGACACGATGACGCTCGTCGGGCCGGGCACCTGGACGGCCGCACGGGCGGCGGTGGACGTCGCCCTCACCGCCGTCGACACGGTCGTGGCGGGATCGCCGCTCGCCTACGCCCTCGTGCGCCCGCCCGGGCATCATGTGACCCGCTCGGCGTACGGCGGATCCTGCTACCTCAACAACGCCGGCATCGCGGCGCAGGCGTTGCGCGACGCCGGGCACGAGCGGGTCGCCGTCGTCGACCTCGACGCGCATCACGGCAACGGCACGCAGGCCCTGTTCTACGACCGCGCCGACGTCCTCTACGCGTCGCTGCACGTCGACCCCGGCGCCGGCTGGTTCCCCCACTACGCGGGCTTCGCCGACGAGACCGGCCGCGGCGCGGGCCTCGGCGCGAACCTGAACCTCCCGCTCGCCCCCGGCACCGGCGACGCTGCGTGGCTCGCGGCGGTCGACCGGCTCGCCTCGGCGGTGGAGTCCGTCGGCGCGACGGCGCTGGTGGTGAGCCTCGGCGTCGACTCCGCGGCTGCTGATCCCGAGTCGCCGCTCGACGTGAGCGTGCAGGGCCACCACGACGCCGGTGCGCGCCTCGCCGCGCTGGGCCTGCCGACGGTCGCCGTGCAGGAGGGCGGCTACGACCTCGGCACGATCGGCACGCTGGTGGCCGAGTCCCTCGCGGGCCTCGCCGGGCGCTGATCGCGGCGTACGGCATCCTGGGGGCATGACGGAGGGGAAGATCGCCATCGACCCGCTGGGCGAGGTCGATCCCGAGCGCCCCGACATCTACATGCGCGTCACGCTGAAGAGCGGCCTGCACCTCGTGATCCGCCCGCTGCACCCCGAGGACCGGAGCGCGCTGGCCGACGGCTTCGTCGGCCTGTCGGACCGCAGCAAGTACCTGCGGTTCCTCACCGGCAAGGGAGTGCTGTCCTCCCGCGGCCTCGACAAGCTCGTCGACCAGGTAGACCAGCACGACCACGTGGCGCTGGCCCTGTGGTGGACGCGGCACAGCCAGGACGACGTGCTCCTCGGCGACGCGCGGTTCATCCGCCTGCCGAACGACCCGCAGTGCGCGGACGTCGCCGTCACCATCGCCGACGAGATCCAGGGCCAGGGCGCCGGCACGCTCATGATGCTCGCGCTCGCGCGCCGCGCCCGCGACGAGGGCATCACCCGCTTCTCCGCCGTCATCTCCCCGGAGAACGAGGCCTCGCACCGGATGATGCTGAGCGCCGGCACGGTCATCCGCGACGAGTACGCCGACGGCCTGCGCGAGGTCGAGGTCGAGCTCGGCGAGCCCGTGGCGATCCCCGACGGCGTTCCGCCCCGCTACTGACCATCGACGTCGAGGTCGAGCAGGACGCGCACGAGGGACAGGCGCTCGGTCCACAGCCGGGCAGCATCCGGCCCGGCCTGCTCGCCGAGCTGGTCGAGCGGAAGCGAGTCCAGCGCGGACCGGCAGAGGACGGAGGCGACGAAGCCGCGTCGCACGACCTCCTCCGGCACGTCCCAGCCCTCCGTGCGCAGCCCGTCGACGTACGCCGACAGCACCGGGCCCACGAGCTCGGGGATCCCGGAGGCAGGGGCTACCCCCGCGTGCACGAGCCCCACGAGCAGCTGTCCGAGGTCGAAGCCGACGGCCAGGAGGCTGCCGAACCCCCAGTCGATGGCGACGACGGTCCCGGGCTCGTCGGGTGGGCGCAGCAGGTTCTGCGGGCTGGCGTCGCCATGGGCGAACGCCTGGGGCAACGCGTCGAGCTCGTCGAGGAGACCGGGGATGCGCGCGCCGAGCGCCAGCAGCTCGTCCCAGATCCCTTCCCCGACAGCGGCGAGAGCTCCGAGCACCTCGGGATGAGCGCCGACCTCGAGCTCCCGCACCCTCGGCAGGCTCTCGGCCAGGGTCCGCCGCTCGGCGTACATGCGCAGCGCGTAGCCCCTCGGGATCTCCCGGCAGATCGAGGGCAGCGAGTCGTTGGCGGCGGCTCCCTCGCGTCGGCGGGCCGCGAGCCTGCCGAGACCGAGCGCCGCCACGGTGTAGTCGCCGATGCCCCAGGGCGAGCCGTCGTCGTCGATCCACTCCCACCACATGACCGCGTTGAGCGCGTCGGGCGCCACGACGCGGTCGAGGCGCGCCGTGCGCAGCCCCGGGGGCATGACGCGGTCGATGCCCGACTCCGCCATGTCGAGCTCGAACCGCCAGGGGAAGTCGTCGGCGAACTGCTGACGGAACTGCGGAGGGATGAAGGCGATGCCCGGCCAGAGCGACGTGTGGCGGATCCACTTGACGCACCACGTGGTCCCGCCGGCCGCCACCTTCCAGAGCCCGGCCGTGGCGGGCGAGCCGAAGGAGTAGGGCAGCGGCGCGATCCGGACCTCGTCCGCCGCCACCCCGGCGACACCACCGGTCCAGCGCACGACCGCGTCCTGCAGGAAGTCGATCTCCCGGTGCGTCACAATTGGTAAGGTAACCTGACTACATGGAAGGGGCAAGGGCATGACCCCGCGGGAGCACGACGGACCCGATCACCTCTTCGCCTTGCTGGAGCAGGCGGGCAGGGGCTTCCGCGCCGAGTTCGGCGACGTGCTGAGCGAGCAGGGCGTCGCCCTCCCGCTCAGCGGCTCGCGCATGCGCGTCCTGCAGCTGATCCCCGTCGCGGGCGTGCGGCCCACCGAGCTGGCAGAGCGCGCGCGGATGACCAAGCAGTCCCTCGGCGAGGCGTTGACCGCGCTCGAGCACGAGGGGCTGGTCGCTCGCGCGCCAGACCCGTCGGACCGCCGTGCCTGGATCGTCGCGCCGACGTCGAAGGGCCTCGCGGTGTCCGCCACGGTGGACAGGGTGGCCCGGAACGCCGAACGCCGGATCACGCGACGTCTCGGGCGGGACGATGTCGCGGCGTTCCGGCGCGTGCTGTCCGCACTGGCCGAGCGCGCCTGATTCGAAGGCGCCGGAGGCCATACTGCCCTGAGGCCGTGGGGTCGCGGCCCGGAGGAGGACCGAATGAGCACGCAGCCCGACGCCGTCGCAGCAGCCGAGCCCGGTGCCGAGGCCCAGGCTCCCGTCGGGCTGGACAACACCGGGTACGAGATCTTCGTCGCCGCGCTGTCGATCCTGTCGATCGTCAACCTCGTCCTCATCTATGCCGTGCAGGACCAGGCCCTCGAGATCGTGCTCGAGTCGATGAACCTCATCCTGTCGGCGATCCTGTTCTGCGACTTCCTCTACCGGCTGCGCAAGGCCAAGGACAAGGGCCGCTACTTCTGGCGCGAGTTCGGATGGGCCGACCTCGGCGCCTCGCTCCCCCTGCCGCAGTTCAAGATCCTGCGCGTCTTCCGACTCATCAAGGTCTGGCGCCTCGCCCGCGTCTACGGCGCCAAGCGGCTCCTCACCGCACTGGTGAAGGAGCGGGCCGAGACCGCGCTGTTCCTGCTGCTGCTCATCGCGATCCTCGTGCTCGAGTTCGGCAGCCTCTGGGTGCTGCGGATCGAGCAGTACGCCGAGAACGCCAACATCACGAGCGCGTCGGACGCCCTCTGGTACGTCATCGTCACCATCTCGACCGTCGGGTACGGCGACCAGTACCCCGTCACGAACGCCGGGCGCATCCTCGGCGTCGTCATCATCATCCTCGGCGTCGGCATCTTCGGAACGCTCACCGGCTACCTCGCCAACGCGTTCATCGCACCGAAGAAGTCCGACGAGGAGATCGCGGCCGACGAGGCTGCCGCGCTCCTCGAGGAGGGTCGCCAGACCGAGCTGCACGACAAGGTGGAGGAGCTGCACCGGCTCCTGGCCGAGCAGCAGCAGACCATCGCCCGGCTCGAGGCGATCCTCACCGAGCGCTAGGGCGCAGGCACAGGGGGTCGACCAGGGTCGGGTCAGGGGGTTTCCGGCTGGCCCCGGACCCGCGCGGCGCGGCAGGGTGGGGGCATGACACAGACCAGCACGAGCGGCGCGTCCGCCGCACGGGTCCTGGGAGCACCGATCGAGGTCACGTCGCTCACCAAGCACTTCGGCGGCGTGCACGCGGTGCAGGACCTCACGTTCTCCGTCGCCCCCGGACGCGTCACCGGATTCCTCGGCCCGAACGGCGCCGGCAAGACCACCACGCTGCGCTGCCTGCTCGGCCTCGTCGAGCCGACGTCGGGCACCGCCACGATCGGCGGCTCCCGCTACCACGACCT
The DNA here is from genome assembly GCA_050251215.1 of Candidatus Nanopelagicales bacterium. Taxonomy (GTDB): domain Bacteria; phylum Actinomycetota; class Actinomycetes; order S36-B12; family CAIYMF01; genus Longivirga. The sequence goes on along the minus strand of JBFWNE010000026.1, from coordinate 10,473 downwards.
GCACGCCCCGATGCGCGTCGTCGGCTCCGCCCTCGAGGCGACCGGCTTCCACCCGGGACGCAGCGCCCGGAACCACCTGCGGGTCCTGGCCCGGTCGGCAGGCCTCGACGAGGCGCGGGTTCCTGTGGTCCTCGAGACCGTCGGCCTGTCCGACGCGGCCGACCGCTCCGTCGGAGGCTTCAGCCTCGGCATGCGCCAGCGCCTGCAGCTCGCCGCCGCCCTCCTCGGCGACCCGGGCGTCCTGGTGCTCGACGAGCCGGCCAACGGCCTCGACCCCGAGGGCATCGCGTGGCTGCGCGCGTTCCTGCGCTACCTCGCGGGCGAGGGCCGCACCGTGCTCGTGTCCAGCCACGTGCTGTCCGAGGTCGAGCAGACCGTCGACGACGTCGTCATCATCGCGGGGGGCCGCCTCGTGCGTGCCTGCCCCCTGTCCGAGCTCACGACGGGCCGCGCGCACGTCGTGGTCCGCACTCCGAGCGCGGAGCAGCTCGCCGCGGCGATCGCCTCCGCGGCCCCGGGCACCGAGGTGACCGCCGAGGACGGCCAGCTCCTCGTGAGCGACCTCAGCACGGCCGACGTCGGGCGCATCGCCTTCGGCGCCGGCGTCGAGCTGCACGAGCTGCGCGCCGGCACCGACGACCTCGAGCAGGTCTTCCTCGCGCTGACCAGCGCCCCCACGGACGGAGCCGCATCATGAGCGCCGCCCTCGCCGCCGCACCCGCGACCGCGGGCCGCCAGCGGCTCGTCGCCGCGGAGATCCTCAAGGTCACGAGCACCAAGATGTGGCTCGCGATGCTCGTCGGCGTCGTGCTGTACATCGGCATCGGCGTGGTCGCGAACATCTTCGCCCCGGCCCAGCCCGGGGTCGACGTCCCGACGCTGCAGACCGACCCGGGCATCCGGAACCTCTTCGCGCAGGCGGGCGGGGCGTACGTCTTCGCGATCGTGCTCGGCGCGCTCGGCATGACCCAGGAGCTGCGGCACCAGACGATCACCTCGACGTTCCTCGCCGAGCCTCGGCGCAACCGGATCATGGTCGCGAAGATGGCGGCGTACGGCGTGATCGGCGCGATCTACGGCGCCGTCGGCGTGGCCTTCGGCTACGCGCTCGCGTTCGCGCTGCTGCCGCTGAAGGACCACGCCGCGATCCCCACGGACGCCCTGTGGCAGATCGCGGGCGGCGCGATCCTCGGCTGCGCGCTCTTCGCGATCCTCGGCGTCGCCGTGGGCACGCTGGTGCGCAACCAGATCGCCGCGATCCTCGGCATCCTCGTGTGGGTGCTGCTCATCGAGCAGCTCGTCGTGGTGTTCCTCCCCGCCGTCGGCAAGTGGCTGCCGGGCGGCGCGCTCTTCGGCGTGCTGCAGACCACCGGGTTCAACGGCACCGAGTACCTCCCGGTGTGGGCCGCCTCGCTCGTGCTGCTCGCGTACGCCGTCGTCTTCGGCGCCCTCGCGGCGCTCACGACGCAGCGCCGCGACGTCACCTGACCCGCATCACCACGGGACGACCTCCCGGTCCTCCCACAGCACGCCCGTCACGATCCCGTCGAGCAGGGGGCGCGCCGCGAGCCAGACGGCCGTGGCCGCCCCCTGCTCCGCACTGCGGGGTGCGTCGGGGCCGCCCATGTCGGTGCGGCAGTGCGCGGGGCAGGTCGCGTCGACCAGCACGCCGCGCCGGCCGCCGCCGAGCTCGGCCGCGAGGTTCTTGGTGTAGCCGTTCACGGCGGTCTTGCTCACGCGGTACGCCGAGAGGCCGCCCGACGTGCCTGGCCCGGACATCCGGCCGAGGCACGCGCTGACCGTGATGATCCGTCCGTCGCGCCGGGCCGCCATCCCCGGGCCGAACGCCTGCACCACGTGGTGCACGCCGTCGAGGTTCACGCCCATCACCCGGCGCCACTCCTCGGGCGTCGTGCGCAAGGTCTTAGCGGTCCGCTCGCTCATGACACCGGCGGCCAGCACCAGGACGTCGACGTCCACAAGGGGCCCGAGGGAGCCGGCCAGCGCCTCGACCGCGGCCGGGTCCGCGACGTCGCAGCCGCGCCCGACGGCGTCGAGGCCCTGGTCCACGAGCGCCCCCGCGGCCGCCTCGGCGCGGGCGGCGTCCTGCCCGACCAGCACCACGGTCGCGCCGAGCCGGGCCATCCCGTGCGCAGCGGCCAGGCCGATACCGCGGGAGCCGCCGGTCACCAGGGCCACCCGGCCCTCGAGCGCGTCAGGGGCGACGTCGTCCAGCACACGGTCGGGATCCATGCGCCCACTCTGGGGCGGCGCGCCGGGTGCCGCACCCCGGCGACCGCCGCTCGGCGCTGGGCACGTGCCGTACGGCGGAACCCGCATGGTCCGCGCGGGGCGGCGGGGCACGCACGGCGTACGCTGGACGTCGATCACGGCCCGGGACCCTGCACCGTCGTACCGGGCCGTCCGTGACCCATCAGAGTCTTCTCACGAGGGATGTCGATGTCGACGTCGGAACCGTCGGACCAGAGCGCCCGGCTCGCAGCTTTCGGTCCGAACGAGTGGCTGGTTGACGAGATCTACCAGCAGTACCTGACCGACCCGAAGAGCGTCGATCCCGCCTGGTGGGACTTCTTCGCCGACTACGTGCCCACCGAGCACGCCGGCGCCGACCTCGTCGCGGCGTCCGCCGCGGCCCGGGCGGCCGCCCGCGCCGAGGCCGAGGCCGCCGAGGTGGCGCTCGACGCCGAGGTCGCGGCGCACGAGGCGCCGCAGCCGCTCAAGCCCGAGGGCGAGGCGCCGCCGAAGCCCACTCCCCCGCCGGCCGTCCCCGTCACGGCGCCGACGCCCGCCCCCGCGGCCGTCGCCGCGGTCGAGCCCACCGTGCTCAAGGGCCCTGCGGCCCGCGTCGTCACCAACATGGAGTCGAGCCTCGCGGTGCCGACGGCCACGTCGGTGCGCGCGGTCCCGGTGAAGCTCCTCGTCGACAACCGCATCGTCATCAACAACCACCTCGCCCGCGGACGCGGCGGCAAGGTCTCGTTCACCCACCTGATCGGCTGGGCGGTCGTGCAGGGCCTCAAGGCCATGCCGGAGATGAACTACGGCTTCACCGAGGTCGACGGCAAGCCGGCCGTCCTGAAGAACGAGCAGGTCAACCTCGGCCTCGCGATCGACCTGGCCAAGCCCGACGGCACCCGCCAGCTGCTGGTCCCCAGCATCAAGGGCGCCGACCAGATGGACTTCGCGACGTTCTGGTCGACGTACGAGGAGCTCGTGCGCAAGGCACGCGGCAACAAGCTCACGGTCGACGACTTCGCGGGCACGACCGCGAGCCTCACCAACCCCGGCGGCATCGGCACCGTGCACTCGGTGCCGCGCCTCATGCAGGGCCAGGGCGTCATCGTCGGCGTGGGCGCGATGGACTACCCCGCCGAGTGGCAGGGCGCCGCGATCGAGACGATCGCGCGGCACGCCATCAGCAAGGTCACCACGCTGACCTCGACGTACGACCACCGCATCATCCAGGGCGCGCAGTCCGGCGAGTTCCTCCGCTACATCCACGGGCTGCTGCTCGGCGACAACGACTTCTACGACGACATCTTCCGCGCGCTGCACATCCCGTACGAGCCGATCCGCTGGGCCGCCGACATCGCGACAGCCCACGACGACGACCTCGACAAGACCTCGCGCGTGCACGAGCTGATCCACGCGTTCCGCGTGCGCGGCCACCTCATGGCCGACACCGACCCGCTCGAGTACAAGCAGCGCCACCACTCCGACCTCGACGTCGCGAGCCACGGCCTCACGCTGTGGGACCTCGACCGCGAGTTCGCCACCGGCGGCTTCGGCGGCAAGCCGTTCAAGAAGCTGCGCGACATCCTCGGCGTGCTGCGCGACGCCTACTGCCGCACCGTCGGCATCGAGTACATGCACATGCAGGACCCCGAGCAGCGGGCCTGGATCCAGCAGCGCGTCGAGCGCCGCTACGACAAGCCCGAGCGCGACGAGCAGCTGCGCATCCTGCGCAAGCTCAACGCGGCCGAGGCCTTCGAGACGTTCCTGCAGACCAAGTACGTCGGTCAGAAGCGGTTCTCGCTCGAGGGCGCCGAGTCGGTCATCCCGCTCATGGACGCCGTGATCACCGCGGCCGCCGAGGCCGGGCTCGACGAGGCCTGCATCGGCATGCCGCACCGCGGCCGCCTCAACGTGCTCGCCAACATCGCGGGCAAGTCGTACGGCCAGATCTTCCGCGAGTTCGAGGGCGACTTCGAGGTCGAGGGCTCGGTGCAGGGCTCCGGCGACGTGAAGTACCACCTCGGCACGAGCGGCACCTTCACCACCGAGTCGGGCGCGACGATCCCCGTCTACCTCGCGGCGAACCCCTCGCACCTCGAGGCGGTCAACCCGGTGCTCGAGGGCATCGTGCGCGCCAAGCAGGACGTGCTCCCGCGCGGCCGGGTGTTCTCCGTCCTCCCTGTGCTCCTGCACGGCGACGCCGCCTTCGCCGGGCAGGGGGTTGTCACCGAGACCCTCAACCTGTCCCAGCTCCGCGGCTACCGCACCGGCGGCACGATCCACATCGTGGTGAACAACCAGGTGGGCTTCACCACCGCGCCGGAGTCGTCGCGCTCGTCGGTCTACTCGACCGACGTCGCCCGCATGGTGCAGGCGCCGATCTTCCACGTGAACGGCGACGACCCCGAGGCCGTCGTGCGCGTCGCGCGGCTGGCGTTCGAGTTCCGCCAGCGGTTCAACAAGGACGTCGTCATCGACATGGTCTGCTACCGCCGGCGCGGCCACAACGAGGCCGACGACCCGTCGCTGACGCAGCCGCTCATGTACAACCTCATCGACGCCAAGCGCTCGACCCGCAAGCTCTACACCGAGGCGCTCATCGGCCGCGGCGACATCACGGTCGAGGAGGCCGAGCAGGCGCTGCGCGACTACCAGGAGCAGCTCGAGCGGGTGTTCACCGAGACGCGGGACGCGCTCGCCCACCCGACCGAGAAGAGCCACCCGGTGCCGCCGCCGTTCCCGGCCACGGTCACCACGGCGATCACCGACGACACCGTGAAGCGCATCGTCGACAGCCAGCTGAACATGCCCGAAGGCTTCACCGTGCACCCGCGCCTCGCGCCGCAGCTGCAGCGCCGTGCGGCCATGGTGGAGGACGGCACGATCGACTGGGCGATGGGCGAGACCCTCGCGTTCGGCTCGCTGCTGCTCGAGGGCCGCACCGTGCGCCTCGCCGGGCAGGACTCGCGCCGCGGCACGTTCGGCCAGCGGCACGCGGTGATCGTGGACCGCGTGACGGGCGCCGAGCACACGCCGCTCGCGAAGCTCTCGGACGACCAGGGCTTCTACTTCGTGTACGACTCGCTGCTGTCCGAGTACGCCGCGATGGGCTTCGAGTACGGCTACTCCGTCGCCCGGCCCGAGGCGCTCGTGCTGTGGGAGGCGCAGTTCGGCGACTTCGCCGACGGCGCGCAGACGATCATCGACGAGTTCATCACCTCGGGCGAGCAGAAGTGGGGCCAGACCTCCGGCGTCACGCTGCTGCTCCCCCACGGCTACGAGGGCCAGGGGCCCGACCACTCGTCGGCGCGCATCGAGCGCTACCTGCAGATGTGCGCGCAGGACAACATGACCGTGGCCATGCCCTCCACGCCGGCGTCGTACTTCCACCTGCTGCGGTGGCAGGCGCTCGCGCCGCACCACAAGCCGCTCGTGGTGTTCACGCCGAAGTCGATGCTGCGCCTCAAGGCGGCGGGATCGGCCAAGGAGGACTTCACCTCGGGCACGTTCCGCCCGGTCATCGGCGACGACACCGTCGACCCGGCCGGCGTACGCCGCGTGCTCATCTGCTCGGGCAAGGTCACGTACGACCTGCTCGCCGAGCGCGAGAAGCAGGGCCGCACCGACGTCGCGATCGTGCGGATCGAGCGGCTCGCGCCGCTGCCGGTCGACGAGCTGACCGCGGCGCTCGCGGCGTACCCGCGCGACGCCGAGCTCGTGTTCGTGCAGGAGGAGCCCGCCAACCAGGGCGCCTGGCCGTTCGTCGTGCTCAACACCCCGACCATCGACGGCCGCGGCCTGCGCCGCATCTCGCGCCCGGCGGCGGCCACCACCGCGGTCGGCACGCACAAGGTGCACGAGCGGGAGCAGGCCGAGCTCGTCGCGTCCGCGTTCGCGTAAGGGGCACCGGCGTGTACTTCACCGACCGCGGCATCGAGGAGCTCGAGAACCGGCGGGGCGAGGAGGAGGTCTCCTTCGCCTGGCTCGCCGAGCGCCTGCGCACCTTCGTCGACCTCAACCCTGAGTTCGAGACGCCGGTCGAGCGCCTCGCCGTCTACCTCGCGCGCCTCGACGACGACCCCGACCTCGACTGATCGCTGCGCGGTTTGCGATGAAGTCCCCTACTGCACATCGGCTGGCGCCGCTGCGCAGCGGGGGCCCAGGCGCGTTGCTAAGAGCGCAACAAAGTCGGCCTTCATCGCACCGTAGGGTTCGCGCGTGACCCCCTCTGATGTCGAGCTCGTCTCCGAGCTCGCGGCATCCGGAGTGGGCAGGGGTACGCCGCTGGCCCTCGCGATCGCACCCAGGCGCGGCCTGACCATGGTCCATGCCGGCGGCACGCACAGCCTCGCCACGGCCGACCCCGTGGCGGTCGTCGCACTGGTCGAGGAGCTCGGCCCGCGCTGGGTGTGGTGGTCGGCGAGGGGTACGGCGTACGACCTGGTGCGGGCCGGCGTGCGGCCCCGCGCGTGCTGGGACCTCGGCGCCGTCGGCCGCCTCCTGCACGGCCTCGGCCGCGACGACGCGGGCGCGGTCTGGGCCGCCGAGGCCGGGCTGCCGGAGCCGGACCACGCCGAGGGCGGGCTCACGCTGCTCGACCTGCACGGCGAGTCGGACGACGCCGTGCGCGACGACGGTCAGCTCAGCCGCGAGTGGCTGCGCGGCTCGTGGGCCGACAGCCTCGAGGCCACCGTGCGCTGGGCCGGGCTCGCGCTCGACCTGCAGGTGCGCCAGGAGGCTGCGGTCCGAGCCCTGCCCGACCACCGGGCGGCGCCGGGCACGACGCCGCTGCCGTACCTCGTGGCGCTCAGCGAGTCGATGGCCGCGCTGCTCGGCGTGGAGCTCGAGGTCGACGGTCTGCCCGTGGACCGGGGCGTCCTCGAGGAGATGCTCACCGCGACGATCGGGCCGCGCCCGCTCACCGACGCCGAGGAGGTCGCCGCCCGGCGTGCGCGCGACCAACCGGTGTGGGACGCGTTCCCCGGCGAGCCGGTCGACCTGCGCAACCCCGCTGCCGTCCGGGATCTGTTGGCGCGCAACGGGATCGACGTGCCCGACACGCGCTCGTGGCGGCTCGAGCCGTACGCCGGGTCCTCCCCCGGCGTCGCGGCGCTCCTGCACTGGCGCAAGGCCGAGCGCATCGCGACGACGTACGGCTGGCGGTGGGTCGAGAACGACATCGGCGACGACAACCGGCTTCGGGGGGTGTGGGGCGCCGCCGAGGGCGCCGGCCGCATGACCGCCTCGGCCGGGCTGCACAACATGCCGGCCGAGCTGAGACCCGCCGTGCGCCCGGGCCCGGGGCGCATCCTCGTGCGCGCCGACCTCGGCCAGGTCGAGCCGCGGGTGCTGGCGGCCGTGTCGCACGACCGCGCGCTGGCAGCGGCTGCGCGGGAGGACGACATGTACTCCCCCGTCGCCGCGGCGCTCAAGAGCGACCGGCCGACGGCGAAGGTGGCGGTGCTCGCGGCGATGTACGGCCAGACCTCAGGCCCGGCCGGGGCGGCGCTCAAGGACATGGACCGGGCCTACCCGACCGCGATGGCGTTCCTGCGCTCGGCCGAGGACGCCGGGCGCCGCGGCGTCGACCTGCGGACGTACGGCGGCCGGCTGCTGCGGCTGTCGAGCCTCGCCGCGGCGCTCGAGGAGGCCGGCGCGGAGTCCAACCTCGCGCACGGCTACGGACGGTTCGCGCGCAACGCGGTGGTGCAGGGGGCGGCGGCCGAGCTGTTCAAGGCGTGGGCCGCCACGGTGCGTGCAGGGCTCGTCACGCTCGACGCGCGGATCGTGCTGTGCCTGCACGACGAGCTCCTGGTCGAGACGCTGGTGGAGCATGCGGACGAGGTGGTGGACGTCGTGGGCCGCTCGCTCGAGCAGACCGCGGCGTGGTGGTCCGCGGGCAGCGGCGTACGGTTCGTCACCGATACGACCGTGGCCGCGAGCTGGGCCGAGGCGAAGTGAGGACTTCGCCATGAGGCATGGCAGAGTGGCGCAGGTGGGACCCGAGAGCAGCGTGCCGGACGGCGCGGCCCTCCTGGAGGTGCGGATCAACGCGCGGCTGCAGCCCGTGCACCGCGGCGACCGGTACGAGGACCCGCTGGCCTTCCTGCTCGAGCGGGAGTTCCCCGGCAGCGCTGTGACCGGCGGCGGCACCCTCGTGTCCGGCGACGGCGAGCCGCTGTCGTGCGCGATCGACGCGCACGTGGTCGGCGATGCCGAGGCGATCGCGGCCGCGGTGATCGAGCTGCTCGAGGCGCAGGGGGCTCCACGCGGGTCGAGCCTGGCCATCGACCACGACGACGCCCGGTTCTTCGGGCAGAACGACGGCCTCGCGCTCTACCTCGACGGCGTGGGCCTGCCCGACGAGGTGTACGCCGCGAACGACATCAACGAGCTGCTCGACCGCATCCACATCGCGCTGGCCGGCACCGGCAGCCTGCAGTCGTTCTGGGAGGGCCCCACCGTCACGGCGCTCTACCTCTACGGTCCGTCGGTCGCCGCGATGGGCGAGGCGCTCACCGACCTGCTCGGCACCCACCCGCTCGCCACCGGCTCGCGCCTCGTCGCGTTGGCCTAGGTGCGGTCTAGGTCTGCACGAACCACCGTGCAAGGGCCGTCGGCGTACGGAACGCCCTGCACACGAGGTCGTAGTCGTTCACGTCGTCCCACCACTGGGCGAGCACAGCGGTGCCGCCCTGGAAGGCGTGCGAGGGCGCGCACCGATTCCACGCCACGTCGGCGCCGCGCGCTCCGGCGGAGCGCCACTCGGGGTAGCCGCGCGGTCCGCCCGCGCCGATGATCGAGCCCCACATGTACGGGCTCGAGTAGAAGCCGACCCGGTATCCGGCGGCGCGGTACTCGCGGATCACCCCGCGCAGGAACGCGCGGTTCATCTGCTGCGACGCCGTCCAGTCCCACGGCGCGTAGTGCTCGACGTCGACCCAGACGATCGGCGAACGGATCTTCAACGCACGCATCGTCCAGACGTTGAACCGGGCCTCGGCGACGCCGGCGTTGGAGAGTCGTCCGCTGAGGGTGGCCGTGCTGTACGGGCCGGCGGCGCCGTACGCGTGCAGCTGCGCGCTGGTCGGGAACGTCGTCATCGCGTACGCCGCGAACGGGATGCGGTGGGAGCGCACGAATGCCAGGTGCGTCTCGATGCAGGGGTTGCGCGTGAACCCGGGTCCGTTGGTGAGCCCGACGACGACGAAGCCGGTGGTGGGCGGCGGCAGCGGCCGATCCTTGCCCATGCGCCCCGGGATGCCGACATCGCTCGGGCACTGCGGCCACGAGATGTCGTAGCCGCGGTAGGGGTTGCCGGTGGCGGCGTACGCCGGCTGCGGCGCGAGCACGACCGCACCGGCCGCGAGCACCGCGGCGACCAGGGTCGAGATCCCTCTGCGCACGGTCATCCACGCTAGGCCGGTGGGCAGCGGGTGTCGCGACGGCCGACTGCTCGCCTTTCCGTCGACGCGGCCTCTCGGGTGTGTTCGCTTGGGGCTGAACACTTTTCGGCGATTCACGGCGTGTCTGATTCACCCGCTGTCGGACGTGTGTTCTATTCTCGTCCCATGTCGATCAGCGCCACTCCGCACCTGGCAGCAGCCGCTGCCGAGTCGGCGGTGCAGGCCCTGCTGGTCGACACGATCACGAGCGACGACCCCGCGCTGGTGACCGAGCTGGAGGCCTGGTTCAGCCTCCCCGCCGCCACCCGCGTCGTCGCGCGCCGCCACCTGTTGCCGTTCGAGCTGGACCTGCCCGGCCACCGGCGCTCTGCCGACCCCTCCCCCGAGCCTTCGCCCGAGGTCGGCGAGCGGGATGCCCGGGCGGAGCGGCTCGCCGCGGCACGCGATGCGCGGGCGGCGGCGTTCCACCACGAGGTGCTCGCCCGGTTCGCACCCGGCGGGCCGGCCGCAACGCTCTGGGCCGCCGCCCGAGGCGACCAGGAGTCGCAGGACCGTGTGCTGCTGTCGTCCGCGACCGAGCTGCTCGCGGGCCTGGCCGACGCGGACCGCGAGCTGCACCGCGCGGCCGGGCGCAGGTTCGCGATGGTCGCGGCCCTGGCCGGCCCCGGCACCCCTGCCGCCGGCCGGCGCTCCGATGCGGACCGGCATCTGGCGCACGAGGCCGCGATCGCTCTGCGGGTCTCCAAGGACGCCGCCCAGCACCTCATCGCCCAGGCCCGGTCCCTGTTCGGCGAGTACGCCCCCTTCGGGC
>JBFWNE010000025.1:0-62011 GCA_050251215.1 Candidatus Nanopelagicales bacterium | reverse complement strand
ACGGCTTCCAGGCGCTCGGCCTCGCGCCGCTCTGCTTCGCGGCGCTCTGCTTCGAGGCGCTCTGCTTCGAGGCTCTCTGCTTCGTGGCGCTCTGCTTCGAGGCGCTCTGCATCGAGGCGCTCTGCTTCGAGGCGCTCGGCTTCGAGGCGCTCGGCTTCGAGGCGCTCGGCTTCGAGGCGCTCGGCCTCGAGGCGCTCTGCTTCGAGGCGCTCGGCCTCCAGGCGGGCGGCCTCCTCGGCGGCGAGGCGCTCGGCCTCGGCGCGGGCAGCTTCCTCGGCGATGCGCTCGGCCTCGAGCGCGGCGAGCCGGGCAGCCTCGAGCCGCGCGGCCTCGGCCTGCTCGGCGAGCATGCGCTCCTGCTCGAGCCTCTCCTGCTCGAGGCGCTCGGCCTCCAGGCGCTCGGCCTCGAGCCGCTCGGCTTCGAGCCGGGCCTGGATGCGCTCCTGCTCGAGCCGCTCGCGCTCAATGCGCTCTGCTTCGAGCCGCTCCGCTTCGAGCCGCTCCGCTTCGAGCCGCTCAGCCTCGAGGCGCGCCGCTTCCTCGGCGGCCAGGCGCTCCTGCTCGATCCGCTCGGCCTCCAGACGGGCGGCTTCCTCCTCTGCGGCGATGCGCTCTGCTTCGAGGCGCTCGGCCTCGAGGCGCTCCGCCTCGATGCGCGCGGCTTCCTCGGCGGCCAGGCGCTCCTGCTCCAGGCGCTCCTGCTCGAGCCGCTCGGCCTCGATGCGCGCCGCTTCCTCGGCGGCCAGGCGCTCCTGCTCCAGGCGCTCCTGCTCGAGCCGCTCTGCCTCGATGCGCGCGGCTTCCTCGGCGGCCAGGCGCTCCTGCTCGAGCCGCTCTGCCTCGAGGCGCGCGGCTTCCTCGGCGGCCAGGCGCTCCTGCTCGAGCCGCTCGGCCTCGATGCGCGCGGCTTCCTCGGCGGCCAGGCGTTCCTGCTCGAGCCGCTCGGCTTCGAGGCGCGCGGCTTCCTCGGCGGCCAGGCGTTCCTGCTCGAGCCGCTCGGCCTCGGCGCGCTCGAACTCCTCCCGCGCCTCGCGTTCGGCATCGAGCGAGACGACTTCGGCGAGCTGCGGCGCGGGGGCGCTGGCGAAGGGCGAGCTCTTGGCCCCGGCGCGGGCCCCGCGCAGCGGCGCTGCGGTGAAGGGCGACGTCGCAGCCGGCATGCCCATGTCGGTCAGCGCTGCGGTGACCTTGGCGACGGACGCGGCGACGTCGGCGTCCGACGGGTTGTCCTCGCTCCACCACGGGGTGCCGGGCTCTTCGGCCTCGCCGCCGTCGATCTCGACCAGCCCGGCTTCGAGCAGGCCGACGACGACCATGCCGGCCTCGAAGATGGTGAAACCGCAGTCGTCGGCGAGGTCGGCGATGGTGCGGTTGCCGTCGACCTTGCACAGCAGGGCCCAGTCGTAGGGGCCGAGGACGACGTCGGGCGCGGCCGGGGCTGCCGTGGAGAGCACGGGGACGGCGTCCGCGCCGCCGATGAACGGGACGATCGAGGCCCACTGCTCGTCGCGCTGGCGCGCGGAGCCGAGCAGCTCGGTGACCTCCATGGGGGGAGCGACGTCCTGACGGGTGCGCTTGCCGTTGCGGAACTTCTTCTCCGCGACCTGCCAGTGCAGCAGGTCCGCGACCTGGTCGCGCACCTGCTCGCAGACGAAGGACTCGACCACCGCGCGGTCGACGAAGCCGAGGTGCACGAGCAGCTCGCCGAGCCGCCAGCCCTGCAGCTCGGTGCGCTGCACCTCGAGCGCCTCGGCGAGGGCTTCGGGAGTCAGGACGCCGGAGGACATGAGGCGCACGCCGAGGAGAGGCCTGCGGCCGGGGACGGAGACGGCGTACACGTAGCCATCGCGGAACCAGACCGTCGACTGCTCGCCCTGGGGCTCGGTGACGATGAGGCAGCCGGTGGCCTCCTGCGAGGCGAGCTCGAGCAGGAGGCTGTCCACGCGGGCCGTGAAGCCGCCGTCAGGCACGCCTGACCTCCTCCATCGATCGCCGCAAGCGCCCCTCACCGGGCGCTCTAGTGCTCTTCGGCCGACTACCCGCTCGGATTGAGCGCTCCGGACCGACTCGTCGCCGCCGGAGCCGCCCGACGTGCCACGATGGGCGTCGTGCCGGCTGAGACGCTCATCACCGTGGCCCCGACCGGGGCCGAAACGGACAAATCGGATGCTCCCGCCCTGCCCGTGACCCTCGACGAGCTCGTGGCGACGGCCAAGGCCTGCGAGGCTGCGGGGGCCGGCCTGATCCATGTCCACATCCGGGACGCCGACGCCCGTCCCACCCTCGATCTGCAGCGGCTCACCGACACGGTGGCCGCGCTGCGCGAGGGCACCGACCTCGTGGTCCAGCTGAGCACCGGCGGAGCCGTCACCGATCCGTACGAGGACCGCCTGCGGGTGCTCGACGCCGACCCAGACTCCTGCTCGCTGACGTGCGGCACGGTCAACTTCGGGTCCGACGTCTTCATGAACCCGTGGGACTTCATGGTCGAGCTCTATCGCAAGACCCAGGCGTTGGAGATCGTGCCGGAGTTCGAGCTCTTCGACCTCGGCCACGTGGCGGCGCTGAACCGCTTGCTCGACAAGGAGGGCCTGCCGTACGGCGGGAAGGTCCACTGCGACCTGGTCCTCGGGGTTCCGGGCGGGGCTCCGGGCACGGCCGAGTCGGTCGTCACGATGGCGCGGATGCTCCCGGAGGGCGCCACCTGGTCGGCCACCGGCGTCGGCCGATCGACCATGCCGGTGGCGCTCGCGGCGCTGTCGGCGGGCGGCCACCTGAGGGTGGGCATGGAGGACACGCTGACCTACGCCCCGGGGCGCCCGGTCCGCGATAACGCCGAACTAGTAGAAAGAGCCGCTGAGCTCTCAAGGTTGGCCCTGCGTGTGCCGATGACCGTGGACGGGGCGCGTGCAATGCTCAACATCAAGGACCGAAGGACTGGGGTGGCCGCATGACCAAGCCGATGCCGGGCGGACGTCGCCGCGTCGACCGGGTGCTCGACCCCGCGTTCGTTCAGGGCGTGGAGGAGCTGACGCTGGCGCAGGTGCGCGAGCGCCGCGCCGACGCCGACCAGGAGGAGACCGACCTCTCCCACAACCGGTCGAAGCTGATCGCGCGCATCGACCTGCTCCGCGCCGAGCAGTCCCGCCGTGCGGGCACGCTCGAGGGCTCGATCATCGACGCGCTACCGCAGATCCTCGCCGGACCGGGCCAGCGCCGTACCCACGGCAGCGGCCGCCACATCCACACCGAGCCCAGCCGGCTCGACGAGCACCGGCGCAAGGAGGAGGCGATCGTCGCCGACACCGAGCTGTCCGACGTCTCGCACCTCACCGACGCCGAGCTCGAGGCGGGCATCGCGGCCCTCGTGGAGACCGAGCACGAGGTCTCCGAGGTGCGCCGCGACGTGCAGCACGTCGTCGACTTCTTCCAGGCCGAGATCGGTCGCCGCTACCGCGAGGGCCTCGCGAGCGTCGACGACCTGCTCGCTGCGCCGCCGACGACCTGAGCGCGTCGGTGCCTGACGCATCGGTCGCCCTCGCCGAGGTCGTCCGCAGCGGGTTCGTGGAGGGCGTCCACCGCGGCTCCGTCGTGGTGCTCGACGCCGACGGCTCGGTGCTGCACGAGTACGGCGACGTCCGCACGCCGATCTTCCCGCGCTCGTGCAACAAGCTCATGCAGGCCGCCGGGCTGGTGGAGCTCGGCTACCCGGGACGTGGTGCCGAGCTCGCGATCGCGGCCGCGTCGCACTGGGGACAGCCGCACCACCTCGTCACGGTCCGCTCCGTGCTCGCGGCCGGAGGTGTCGACGAGTCCGAGCTGCGCACGCCGGCGGAGTGGCCGGCCGGGCCGCAGGACCGCGACGAACTGGTCCGCGCCGGCGGTCTTCCCGCGCCCATCTACATGAACTGCTCGGGCAAGCACGCCGCGATGCTCGCCACCTGCGCCCTGCAGGGCTGGTCGTACGACGACTACCGCGCGATCGACCACCCTCTGCAGCAGCACCTCGCGTCGGCCGTCGAGCGCATCGCGGGGGAGTCGCCGTCGGCCGTCGGAGTCGACGGCTGCGGCTCCCCGGTGCTGGCGTTGTCGCTCACCGCGCTGGCCCGGGCGTTCGGCAGGTCGGTCGTCGTGGACCCCGGCGCGCCGGAACGGCTCGTGGCCGACGCCATGCGCGCCCACCCCGCGCAGGTCGGCGGCCACGGCCACGACGCCACGACGTTCATGGCGGGTGTCCCGGGCCTGCTCGCGAAGGACGGCGCCGAGGGCGTGTACGCCGCGGCCCTTCCCGACGGCCGGTCGATCGCCCTCAAGATCGACGACGGCGCCGCCCGGGCCCGGCCGGTCGTGCTGGTGGCCGCGCTCCGGGCCCTGGGCGTCGACGCGCCGGTTCTCGACGAGCTCGGCCAGGTCGCGCTCCTGGGAGGCGGCGCCCCGGTCGGCGCGATCCGCGTCGCACCGGGCCTGTTCGCCTGAGCTCAGCAGTCGTCCGCGCGATCGAGGTGCAGGGCGGCGCGCAGACGATCGGCGGCCGAAGGCGTGCGCGCGGAGCGGCCGCAGGCGGCGCGGGCGGCGAGCCGGGAGGCCAGCGCTTCGTGGCGGAGGTCGTGGACGCGCTCGTGCGCGGCGGCGGACGTGAGGTCGTACGGGGTCATCGCCTTCTCCTGATTGTGGCGGTGACGGCTCAGCAGCAGGCCGAGGACCTGGCGGGCTCGAGGGTGGAGGGCACCTCCGGTGTGCAGCAGCCGGCGTCCTCGGCGGTGCCGATCTGCTCGGCGAAGAAGGTCGGGCTGTCGGCGATGACGGTGTAGACCTCCCAGCGCTCGCCGTCCGGCGACCCCTCGACCCAGAACTTGTCCTGCCGGGCGTAGCAGCACGTGGTACCGCGCTCGTCGATCGAGGCGAGGCCAGCTGCGGCGAGACGGGCCTGCTCGGCATCGACCTGGTCGACCGAGGCCATGTCGACGCCGAGGTGGTTCAAGGTGCCGCCCTGGCCCTGGTTCTCGATGAGCACGAGCTTGAGCGGCGGGTTCGCCACGGCGAAGTTGGCGTACCCGGGACGCGTCTTGGCGGGCGCGACGCCGAAGAGCGCGGCGTAGAAGGCCGTGGCGGCCTCGACGTCGTCGACGTTGAGCGCGAGCTGCACGCGGGCGGGGGTCGTGGTGTCCATGGTGTCCTCCGGACCGCTGATATTGACATCCATCGATATCGATGTACGTCGATGTTGCACCTGAACATCGACCTATGTCAATATTCACCCATGTCGAAGAACGCACCGACCGTGCAGGTCGATCTCCCGGTGCTCGACCTGGCCGACTGCTGCGCGCCCTTGCGCCGCGAGGCGATCGACGCCGAGGGCGCGGCCACGCTGGCCGAGGCGTTCAAGGCGCTGGCCGACCCGGTCCGCTTGCAGCTGCTCAACCTGATCGCCACCGCGGACGCCGGCGAGGCGTGCGCGTGCGACCTCGTCGAGCCGGTGGGCAAGAGCCAGCCCACGGTGAGCCACCACCTCAAGGTGCTGCGCGAGGCGGGCCTGGTGTCGAGCGAGAAGCGCGGCACCTGGGTCTGGCACTCCGTCGTGCCGTCCCGCCTCGACGAGCTGCAGCGCGTTCTCGGCCGCCGCTGACGCCCTCACGACCTGGAGACCCCATGAGCGACAAGCCCTCGGTCCTGTTCGTCTGCGTGCACAACGCCGGTCGCTCGCAGATGGCCGCGGCGTACCTCACGCACCTGGCGGGCGACCGCATCGAGGTGCGCTCTGCCGGATCCGCGCCGGCCGATACGGTCAACCCGGCCGTCGTGCAGGCCCTCGCGGAGGAGGGGATCGACATCTCGGCCGAGGTGCCCAAGGTCCTCACCACCGAGGCCGTGCAGGCATCGGACTACGTCATCACGATGGGCTGCGGCGACGCCTGCCCGTTCTTCCCCGGCAAGACGTACCTCGACTGGGTGCTGCAGGACCCGGCCGGCCAGGGCGTCGACGCCGTGCGCCCGATCCGCGACGAGATCCGCACGCGCATCGAGGCGCTCATCGCCGAGATCGACGCAGCGGCCGCCACGGCGTCGTGACGCCGCTGCCCCTCGGTCGCCGGCTCATCGCCGAGGGCCTCGGCACTCTCCTGCTCGTCGCCACCGTCGTCGGCTCGGGCATCGCAGCGGCGTCGCTCTCGCCCGGGAACGTCGGCCTGCAGCTGCTCGAGAACGCACTCGCCACGGGTGCCGTGCTCTTCGTGCTCATCGCGACGCTCGGCCCGGTCTCGGGTGCGCACTTCAACCCCGTGGTGACGGGTGTCGACGCCTGGCTCGGCGGCCTCCCGCGGCGCGACGCGCTCCCGTACGTCGTCGTCCAGGTGGTCGGCGCCTGCCTCGGGGCGGTGCTCGCCAACCTGATGTTCGGCCTGTCCGCGGTGTCGGTGTCGACGCACGAGCGGACGGGGTCCGCGCTCTGGCTCTCCGAGGTGGTCGCCACCTTCGGCCTCCTGCTCGTGATCCTCGGGCTCGTCCGTGCAGGCAGGTCGTCGTGGATCCCGGCGGCGGTCGCGTCGTACATCGTCGGCGCCTACTGGTTCACCGCGTCCACCTCGTTCGCCAACCCGGCGGTGACGATCGGACGGACCCTGTCGGACACCTTCGCCGGGATCGCGCCGTCGAGCGTTCCCGCCTTCGTCGTGGCCCAGGTGCTCGGCGGCGTCCTCGCCACGGCGGTCGTGCTCGTGATCTGGCCGCGGCATACGCCGGCCGTCGCCGTGGCGATCGACGTCCAGGAGGAGACGCGCTGAGCCGGACGGCTCCCCGCGACTCGTTCCTCGAGGAGGACGAGACTGGTCCGGGGCGCCCGTGCGCGCCCGCGGAGGCAGCATGACCGGCACGGTGCACGACGACGAGGGCGCGGTGATCGGGCGGCTCTCCACCCTCGACCGGTTCCTGCCGCTCTGGATCCTGCTCGCGATGGCCGGCGGCCTCGCGATCGGCCGGCTGCTGCCGGGGGTCCAGGGGGCCCTGGACGCCGTGAAGGTCGGCCAGACGTCGCTCCCGATCGCTCTCGGGCTCCTCCTCATGATGTACCCGGTGCTCGCCAAGGTGCGGTACGAGGAGATGGGCCACGTCACCGGCGACCGACGGATGCTGTGGCTGTCGCTGCTGCTGAACTGGGTGATCGGCCCGGCGCTGATGTTCGCCCTCGCGTGGATCTTCCTCGCCGACCAGCCAGAGTTCCGCACCGGACTCATCGTGATCGGGCTCGCCCGATGCATCGCGATGGTCCTCATCTGGAACGACCTGGCCTGCGGCGATCGCGAGGCGGCGGCGCTTCTGGTGGCGATCAACTCGGTGTTCCAGATCCTCGCCTACGCGCTGCTCGGCACGTTCTACCTGAAGGTGCTCCCGGGCTGGCTCGGCCTCGACACCCAGGACGTGCAGTTCTCCACGTGGGACATCACGCAGGCGGTGCTGGTGTTCCTCGGCATCCCGCTCATCCTGGGCTTCACCACCCGCCGGATCGGCATCGCGCGCAGGGGGCGCGACTGGTACGAGTCACGGTTCCTCCCGCGCCTCGGCCCCTGGGCGCTCTACGGCCTCCTGTTCACGATCGTCGTGATGTTCGCGCTGCAGGGCGAGGCGATCACCTCCGACCCGCTCGCCGTCGTCTCGATCGCGGTGCCGCTCCTGGTCTACTTCGCGGTCATGTGGGGGCTCTCGTTCGCCCTCGGCCGCCGCAGCGGGATGACGTACCCGAAGACGGCCACGCTCGCCTTCACCGCCGCGGGCAACAACTTCGAGCTCGCGATCGCGGTATGCATCGGGGTCTGGGGCGTCACCTCGGGCCAGGCCCTCGCCGGGGTGATCGGCCCGCTGATCGAGGTGCCTGCGCTCGTGGGCCTGGTCTACCTCAGCCTGTGGCTGCGCCGCCGCTGGACCGCCCGGACGCCCGCCCTCGTGTGACCGGTCACGCAGTGTCCAGCAAGCACTCACGCACCGGGTTGTGAGGCAGCACACGCCCGGATTGCTTGCTAGCCGCTTGCCAAAGCAAGCAGTTACCGGCCAGTATTGAGCCATGGCCACCATCGACGTCCGCAGCCTCGGGGAGTACATCCGCGAGCAGCGCACGTCTGCCGAGGTCTCGCTGCGACAGCTGGCGAAGAGCGCCGGGGTCTCCAACCCCTACCTCTCCCAGGTGGAGCGAGGGCTCAAGAAGCCCAGCGCCGAGATCCTCGGACAGATCGCAGGGGCTCTGCGCATCTCCGCCGAGACGCTCTACGTCAGGGCGGGGCTGCTCGAGGCCCGCGACGGCGACGCTGCCGTCACCGAGGCGATCACCGCGGACGAGACGCTCACCGAGCGCCAGCGCCAGGTCCTGCTCGAGATCTACGCGGCCTTCCAGAAGGAGAACGCAGCGATCCGCGAGGCGACCACCCCGAGCCCCGACGACGCCGGCACCACCCCCGCCGACGTCACGACCAGCTGAAGGAAGCAGACATGAGCGAGAACACCACCCCCAAGACCGACGAGATCGTCGAGACCGTCGTCGACACCGCTGCCGCCGCCAAGAAGACGGCCGCCAAGAAGACCACCGCCGCGAAGAAGACGGCCGCGAAGAAGACCACCGCTGCCAAGAAGACCGCGGCGAAGAAGACCACGACCGCCAAGAAGAAGGTCGTCGCCACCGCCGAGGCCGTCGCCGAGAAGGCCGAGAAGGCCGCCCCCACTGCCGAGCGCACCACGCCGCTCGACGAGGCCGCCAAGGTCCTTGAGGCCCAGGTCGCCAAGGTGCTCGCGCTGCTCGAGCGTCCCGAGGTCGTCGAGGTCAAGAGCCGCGTCGAGGGCCAGGTGGCCGTCGCCGCCAAGACCGTCGAGCCGTACGTCGCCGACGTGACCGAGAAGGTCGCCGAGGGCTACAAGGCCGCGGAGAAGGTCGTCGCGCCGTACGCCACCGAGGTCTCGACCAAGGTCGAGGACGCCATCGCGCCCTACGTCAAGGTGCTCACCGTCAAGGCGGCCAAGGCCGGCGCCCTCGTCGAGGAGACCGTGAAGTCGGCCGAGGAGACCGTCAAGCCGTACGTCGCCACCGTGCAGAACCAGGCCACCGAGGCCGTCGCGGCCGCTGAGAAGGTCGTCGTCGACCTGCGCGCCCGCGCCGACGCCCGCGCCGCGTTCGCGACCGACGCCGTCAAGCCCGTCGCCGACGAGCTGAAGACCCGCACCGACGAGGTCGTGGCCCGCGTCAAGAAGGTCGCCGGGCTCTGATCTCAAGCGCTCCAAGCGGGCCGGCTCGTTCCTCGCCGGCCCGCGTCGCGCACCCGCGCCACAGCCCGGTTGCTCGGGCCCCTCGTTCCTCGGGGCCGTCGCAGCCGGGCTTTGGTGCGCGTCTCCTCGGGGGCCGTCGTTCCTCCGGCCCCGTCGTCGACGCGCGCCTTCGGCTGGCGCGGGTACTGCACCCTCGCGATCACGCCGTCGGTGTTTTCGGCCTTCCAAGCTCGGCGGCTCGTTCCTCGCCGCCTCGCGTCGGGCCCCCGCGCCGGGCCGGTCTACTGCACCTCGCGATCACGCCGATAGCACGGGCTAGGTTCGCCCGCCCAGGCTGCACGTCTGGCACTCATTCACCCGCTAAGGACAGAACCCGCCCTTCGGGGGCGGGTTCTGTCCTTTTCTCTTGCTGTGGGACGTGGTCGGCGTGCGTCGTCTTAGACCAGTTCCACGCTGCGTCGACTGAGGCCCATCATCTGGCCGTCGATGACGGTCCTGGCGGAGCCGAGGTCGGTGGCTGCGCCGAGGGTGACGAAGAGCGGGGTGAAGTGCTCGACCGTCGGGTGCGCGTACGGCAGGCCCGGCGCCACCTGGCGGAACGACGCGAGCGCGTCGACGTCGCCGGCCGAGATCGCCTCCCACGCCCACGCGTCGAAGTCGCGCGACCAGCCGGGAACCTTCCCCTCGACCATGGCCTGGGTGATGAACGGGAGGCCGTGGGTCATGAAGCCCGAGCCGATCACGAGCACGCCCTGCTCGCGCAGGTCGCGCAGGCGCGCGCCCATCTGCAGCAGGATGTCGGCCCGGTCCGTCGGCAGACTCAGCTGCACGACGGGTACGTCGCCGAGCGGGTACATCACCTTCAGCGGCACCCAGGCGCCGTGGTCGAGGCCCCGCGGACGGTTCACGACCTCGCCGATGTCGGACAGGCGCGTCGCGACGTCGCGGCCGAGCTGCGAGGAGTCCGGCGTGGCGTACTCCATCGTGTAGTAGCGCTGGTCGAAGCCGCCGAAGTCGTAGACGAGGCGGGTCGTCGGGTCGGGCGTCGTGACGGCGATGGGCGCGGTCTCCCAGTGCGCGCTCACGATCACGATGCCGGTGGGCTTGGGCATCGAGGTCGACCACGCGAACAGCTCGTCCATCCAGCGGGCGTCGTCGAACAGCGGCGGTGCGCCGTGGCTGAGGTAGATCGAGGGCAGCGGCGCGTCGCCCGGCTGCCAGGCGGCCTGGGCCGCGCTCGTCGCGAGGGCTGCCTGCTCGAAGGCGTCGAACGCCGCTGCTGCGCGTGCCATGGGGGATCCTCCGTCGTCGGTGGTGCGTCGACCAGTGTGCCCGATCTAAGGTTGAAGCGTCAACTAATATTCCGCCGCGGACGACGGGGCTCTCGAGGCTCCCTATGCTGACGGGATGTTCGTCGTCTCCGGGCTCATCTACACCGCCATCAACATCGCCCTCGCCGTCCTCGGCGTGTGGGCGTTCGTCGACTCGCTGCGCCACTCGGCCCAGGCGTACGCCGCTATCGGCCGGCTGACCAAGCCGCAGTGGATCGGCATCACCGGCGGCGGGCTCGCGGCGCAGCTGCTCTTCCCGATCATCGGGGGCGGGGCGCTCGCGCTCATCGGCTTCCCGACCGTGCCCACGCTCGGGTTCCTCGGCCTCGCCGGCATCGTGGCGGCCATCGTCTACCTCGTCGACACCCGCAAGAAGCTGGCCGAGGTCTCCCGCGGCCCGCGCTGGTGACCCTGCGGGCATGACCGCGCGCCCGCTCGGCACCATCACCCGCGGCACCACCCATCCCAACCGGCTCCGCCGCGTCGACCGCTGGATCGCCCATGCGCTCGCGGCGCCGCTGCGGGCTGCCGCCGACCCTGTCGTCGTCGATCTCGGGTACGGCGCTGCCGCCTGGACCCCGCGCGACCTGCGCGACCGGCTGCGCGGCGTACGGCCGGACGTCGCGGTGGTCGGCATCGAGATCGACCCGGCCCGCGTCGCCGCCGCCTCGCCGTACGCCGACGGCACGCTGTCGTTCCGCCGCGGCGGCTTCGAGGTGCCGCTCGATGGCCGGTCGCCGGTGGTGATCCGTGCGTTCAACGTGCTGCGTCAGTACGACGAGGCAGACGTGCCGGCGTCGTGGCGCGCGATGACGTCGCGGCTCGCACCCGGCGGCGCGCTCGTCGAAGGCACCTGCGACGAGCTCGGCCGGCATGCGTGGTGGGTGCTGCTGCGTGCCGGCGCCGACGTCCCCGAGTCGCTCACGCTGTCGACGCGGCTCGCCGGGCTCGACCGGCCATCCGACCTCGCCGAGCGGCTGCCCAAGGCGCTCATCCACCGCAACGTGCCGGGCGAGCCGGTGCACGCGTTCCTGCAGCGCCTCGACCGCGCGTGGGCCGCTGCGGCGCCGCAGGGGTCGTTCGGTCTGCGGCAGCGCTGGATCAGCGCGGCGCGCTCGCTGCGCGAGTCCGGCGTACCCCTGCTCGACGGTCCGTCCCGCTGGCGCCTCGGCGAGCTCACCATCCCCTGGTCGTACGTCGCCCCCGCTCCACCTTCTGGCCCCTAGGGTCGATCAAGGCAGTTCAACTGCACCATCTGACCCGTACTCGTGATCATGAACGCCGATCCGCCCCCGCTCGAGGTCCCATCGCCGACCGGCGCGGGCCAGGATGGCGGGCAGGAGGTACGGCGATGACCCTCATCGAGACCGAGCGCGGCGACCTCACCGACCAGCACGTCGACGTGATCGTGAACGCGGCGAACTGGTCGCTTCTCGGCGGCGGCGGCGTCGACGGCGCGATCCACTCCCGCGGCGGCGACGAGATCCTGCGCGCGTGCGAGGAGATCCGCCGCACGACGTGGCCCGACGGGCTGCCGGTCGGCGAGGCGGTCGCGACGACGGCCGGCCGCCTTCCGGCGCGCTGGGTCGTGCACACCGTGGGCCCGCGCTACCGGGAGCCGCACGGCCCGGAGGAGCGGCTCCTGACCTCGTGCCACCGCCGTTCCCTCGAAGTAGCGCACGAGCTCGGCGCGCGGACCGTCGCGTTCCCGGCCATCTCCTGCGGCATCTTCGGATACCCGGCCGACGAGGCCGCGCCCGTCGCCGTACGAGCGGTGCGGGCGTACGCGCGCCAGCACCCGGACGCGTTCGACGTCGTGCGCTTCGTGCTCTTCGGCGCGGACGTCGATGCCGCATTCCGTTCCGCTGTGGCCGATCTCGCTGGCGACGCTCCGCGCGGATGAGCGAACGCGGTCGACGCGCGACGGCGTACGGCGCAGGATCGGCGCATGACCTCGACGCAGATCCGCTCCACCCGTCTTCTCCTGCGCCCATGGGAGGCCGAGGACGCGGAGGCCGTGCTCGACATCTACTCGCGGGAGGAGGTCTATCGCTGGCTCGGCGCGACCCCCTCGCCCTGCACCGACCTCGCGGCCGCGCGCGCCCGGATCGAACGCTGGAGCACCCCGCCCACCCAACCGCTCGACGGGTTGTGGGCGATCGAGACCCCCGGCATCGAGGGCATCGCTCCGCAGCCGTGCGGGACCGTGCTGCTGCTGCCCCTCAAGCGTTCGGACGGCGGCGACTCGCACACCCTCGAGGTGGGGTGGCACCTGCACCCGGACGCATGGGGCCACGGCGTAGCGACCGAAGCGGCCCGCGCGGTCCTGGACCAGGCGCGCACGCACGGCTTGCGCGAGGTGCATGCCGTCGTCTACCCCGACAACGTGCGGTCGCTCGCGGTGTGCGAGCGGCTGGGCATGACGCGCCTCGGGCCGACCGACGAGTGGTACGGCGTCGAGCTCGTCGACCACGTGCTCGCGCTCTGAGCCGTCGAGAACTGGACAGAAGACGCCCGTGAAGGGCGCTTTCTGTCCTTAGCGGGGGAAATCAGCCCTGGGGGTCGAGGGCGATGCGGATGC
This sequence comes from Candidatus Nanopelagicales bacterium, assembly GCA_050251215.1. Classification (GTDB taxonomy): domain Bacteria; phylum Actinomycetota; class Actinomycetes; order S36-B12; family CAIYMF01; genus Longivirga. The sequence continues at coordinate 48,856 of JBFWNE010000025.1, read as the reverse complement.
GGCGGAAGCCCTTGCCCTTGTTCTCGATCTTGGTGACGCGCATCGCGCCGATCTGGCGGGTGGAGGCGACGTGCGTGCCGCCGTCGGCCTGCACGTCGAGGCCGTCGATGTCGACGATGCGCACGACCTCGATCGTCGGGGGCAGCAGGTTGGTCGCCGTCCGGATGATGTCGGGGATCGCGAACGCCTCTTCGCGCGGCAGCTCGTACGCCGAGATGCCGCGATCCGCGGCGACCTCGACGTTGCACGCCGCCTCGACCGCGTCGCGGAAGCCCTCGGGCACCGACTCGAGGTTGAAGTCGAGCCGCGCCTCGAGCGGCTCCATGTTGCCGCCGGTCACGAGCGCCCCGAAGTCGCGGAACACCACGCCCGACAGCAGGTGCAGGCCCGAGTGGGTGCGCATGAGAGCCGTACGCCGCCCGTCCTCGATCGCGCCTCGAACGGCCGTGCCCACCGGCGGCAGCGGGTCGTCGTCGTGCGCGACGAGGCGTACGTCGTCCCCCTTCAGCGCACCGACGATCCGCGTCTGGACGCCGCCCCACAGCAGCACGCCATGGTCCGGCGGCTGGCCGCCGCCGCCCGGGTAGAACGCGCTGCGGTCCAGCACGATGCCGGTCTCGCGGTCGGAGTCCAGGACGACGGCGTCCCACTCGCGCAGCGTCGCGTCGGTCAGTTCGAGGCGCTCGGTCATGCCGGCATCCTGCCGCCGACCGGGCCTCGCCGCAGGCAGACGCGGCCGTGCGGCGACGGCGTCAGGAGACGGTGACCTTGATCCCTGCGGACTTGCCGCCGAGGACCCCGCGGCCGGTCGAGGTCGTCACGTACACGGTCCAGGTGCCGCGGGGCAGCCGCGCGCCGACGCCGTACGTCGAGTCCGCCTTCACCGTCGCCGTGGCGAGGGGGACCGAGGAGCCCACCCGGCGCAGTGTGACGGTCTGGCCGGCGAGGTTCGGTGCCACCTTCCCGAAGATCCGGACGCGGTCGTACCGTCCGACGGCCGTCGAGGCAGGAGTCGCCCAGACCTTCGCCCTGACGTCGACCCGCCGGGTCGCCGAGGCGGCGGTAGCGAACCCGGTCTCGTTCACCCGCCACTGCACGTACGTCTGCTTCGCCGGGGCGAACGTCGTGGTGAACCCGCCGCTGGGGCCGGTGAGCACGGTGCGGTCCTTGACCCAGGTCCCCGTCCCCCAGACCTTGGTCCAGAGTTCGACGGGCAGCGATGCGATCGGATCGCCGGAGGGCCGCGCGACCCTGCCCGACAGCGGGGTCGAGGCGCCCGCCTTGACCTGCAGAGGGGCGCCGCTGGAGGTGATGACCGGGATCGGGTCGGTGTCGAAGTCCCAGGTCGTGACGTCGCCCACCGGGCCGAAGGTGACCGTGTCGATCCAGGCCGTCTTCCCGCCTGCGCCCCACGTCTCGATGCTGAGGCCGGTCACCACGAGGTCGGGGACCAGGGCCACCATGTCGGCCAGCGTCACGAAGTCGACGAACTGGTGGTGCGGGGCGGTCAGCCGGTCGAACTCGCCGGCCATGAGGTCGACCGTCGTCCACGTGTCTGACGGCGGTACGACCACGACGAGCTCGTCGTGGTTGTGCACCGAGTAGACGCGGAGACTGACCCGGAGGCTGGTCGTGGAGCGGTAGGTGAAGGCGAAGGCCTGCCAGTCCCCGGCCGGGGTGCTCGGCACGCCGAGGTTGAGCTGGTGCTTGAACGTGTGATCGCCGTAGTCAATACGCAGGCTGCCGATCCCGCTAGGCACCCCTGCCGGACCCTCGACGTGCTCGAGAGTCGTGTTGCCGGGGCGCCCGTCGAGCCGCGCGTCGTACGTGGTCCAGCCATCGGGCAAGCCGGTCTTGGACACCACGGTCGAGTCGGCCGCGGCAGTGGGGGCGGCGAGGACGAGCAGCCCTGCCACCAGTGCGGGAACGAGGGCGAACACCGGGCGACGCACGACAACTCTCCGTTCTGGTCGGTTGCCCTTCCAGCCTCGCACTTTCCGGCGCTTCATGAGAGGTCGGGCCGACGGCGCCGCTCCTCCGGGTGACGGCGTACGCCGCCGCATCGGGGATACGGGGGGCTCGGCTACTTCTTGCCCTGGTTGGCCACGGCGGCGGCGGCGATCGCGGCGGCCTCGGGGTCGAGGTACTCCCCGCCCGGCACCGTGGGCTTGAGGTCGGCGTCGAGGCGGTACACCAGCGGGATGCCCGTCGGGATGTTGAGCCCCGCGATGTCGGCATCGGAGATGCCGTCGAGGTGCTTCACCAGCGCGCGCAGCGAGTTGCCGTGCGCCGCGACGAGGACGGTCTTGCCTGCGCGCAGGTCGGCGACGATGACGTCCTCCCAGTACGGCAGCAGGCGGTGCACGACGTCCTTGAGGCACTCGGTCGCCGGCCGCACCTCGGGCGGCAGCACGGCGTACCGCGCATCATGCGTCTGCGCGAACTCGTCGTCGGGGTCGATCGCGGGCGGCGGCACGTCGTACGAGCGGCGCCAGAGCATGAACTGCTCCTCGCCGTACGCCTCGAGCGTGGCCTTCTTGTCCTTGCCCTGCAGCGCGCCGTAGTGGCGCTCGTTGAGGCGCCAGTTGCGCACGACGGGGATCCAGTGCCGGTCGCAGCCGTCGAGGGCGATCTGGCTGGTGCGGATCGCGCGGCGCAGCAGCGAGGTGTGCACGACGTCCGGGAGGATCCCGCTGTCCTTGAGCAGCGCGCCGCCACGCTCGGCCTCGCCGACGCCCTTCTCGTTGAGGTCGACGTCGACCCAGCCCGTGAAGAGGTTCTTGGCGTTCCACTCGCTCTCGCCGTGGCGGAGCAGGACCAGGGTGTACGGCGCGTCGCTCATGCCCCACATCCTGCCGCAGCCGGTCGTCGCGCCGGGAGGCTGGTCGCCGTACGTCGTCAAGATCACGAGTACGGGTCAGAAAGTGCAGCTGAAGTGCCTTGATCGACCCTCAGGGCCGGAAAGCTCAGTCGTGGGGGTCGAGGAGGTGGGTGAAGGCGGCGAGGTTGGCGGTGGATTCGCCGCGGCTGACGCGCCAGTCGTACTCACGCTTGATGGCCGTGGCGAAGCCGAGCTCGAGGATGGTGTTGAACGAGCCGTCGGAGTACTCGAGCACCGAGCCGAGGATGCGGTCGACCTCGTCCGCGGTGAGGGAGGCGAGCGGGAGGCGCCCGGCCAGGTAGATGTCGCCGAGCTGGTCGATGGCGAACGAGACGCCGTACATCCGCAGGTTGCGCTCGAGCAGCCAGCGGTAGACCGCCTCGGCGTTCTCGTCGACATGCCGCGCGACGAACGCCTGCACCGTGAGCGCGTGCTCGCCCACGATGAGCGAGCACGTCGTCTTCTGCTTGCGCTCGCCCGGGAGCACCACGACGAACGAGCCGGGCGCGGTCTCCTCGACCTCGAGGTCGTGGCCCGCCAGGGCGGCGCGCACGACCTCGGCGGCGTCCTCGCGGAGGCTGGTCATGGGCTCAGGAGCCGGCGACGACGAGGCGCGCACTGCGACCGGCGAGGGCGTCGCGGTACACCTCGAGCGTCGCATCGGTGGTGGCGTCCCAGCCGAAGCCTGCGGCGTGGCCGACGGCCGCTTGCGACATCCGGCGCAACGACGCGGTGTCGGCGACTGCGGAGCAGAGCACGCCGGCCCACACCTCGGGGTCGTGGCCGTCGACGAGGATCCCGCTGACGCCGTCGGCGACCGCGGTGGGCAGACCGCCGACGCGGGCCGCCACCACCGGCGTGCCGCAGGCCTGGGCCTCCACGGCGACGAGGCCGAACGACTCGGAGTACGACGGCACCACGCACACGTCGGCTGCGCGGTACCAGTCGGCGAGCCGCACGCGGTCCACGGGCGGGACGAAGCGCACGAGGTCGGCGACGCCCAGCGACACCGCCAACTCCTGCAGGGCGTGCGGGTGCTCGAGTCCGGAGCCCGACGGGCCGCCGCACACGACCACCTGCAGCGTCTCGCGCAGGGACGGCGTACGCGCGACCATCGCCGCCACCGCTCGGACGAGCACGTCCGGGGCCTTGAGCGGCTGGATCCGACCGACGAACAGCAGCACCAGGGCGTCCTCGCGCAGGCCCACGCGGGCGCGGGCGCGGGAGCGGCCGACGGGCGTGAATACCTCGAGGTCGACCCCCGGGTGGACGACGGCCACCGAGGACGGATGGGCGCCGTAGAGCTCGACGAGCTGCTCGGCCTCCGCCGCGGTGTTCGCGAGGATCCGGTCGGAGGCGTCGACCACCTGCTGCTCGCCGATGATGCGGCCCTCGGGCTCGGGGCGGTCGCCCTCCGCCAGCGTGAGGTTCTTGACCTTGGCCATCGTGTGCATGGCGTGCACGAGCGGGACGTTCCACCGCTCCGCGGCGAGGTAGCCCACCTGGCCCGAGAGCCAGTAGTGCGACTGGACGAGGTCGTAGTAGCCCTCGGGCTGCATCGCCTCCGCGCGCAGGACGCCGCTCGCGAGAGCGCAGAGCTGGCCGGGCAGGTCCTCCTTGGCCAGCCCCTGGAACGGCCCGGCGGTGAGGTGGCGCACCGTGACGCCAGGCGCCATCTCGACGGCTGGGGGGAGGTCGCGCGCGGTGGCCCGCGTGAAGATGTCGACCTCGACCCCGCGCCTCGCGAGCCGCGTGGCCACCTCGGTGACGTAGACGTTCATGCCGCCGGCGTCGCCCGTGCCGGGCTGGTCCAGCGGGGAGGTGTGCACCGACAGCACCGCCACCCGGCGGGGCATCGGACGGGGCCCGGAATGCCGCGGCAGAGGGCGGGCGGAGCGCAGGCGGCGGGGCTCGGGCTCGAGCGGCAGCACGGCCACGCGTCGAACCTCCTCGTCCTCGCGCCGGCAGGGTGGGGTACCCACCCTCCTCGAACGGCAGTGCAGTCTCCCGCATTCCGTCCCGGCGCGCTTCCGGAGGCCCCGCCGACTGCGCAGAGTGCCTGCGGAGGCGCTCGCCGTCACCCGCCCGGACCCGCCGGGCGCACGGTCAGCCGAGGTTGTCGACGATCGCCTCGGGGTCGACGGTGGCGTACGGCTCGCCCGTGCTGACGTAGACCACGCGCTTCGCGATCGTCACGGCATGGTCGGCGAACCGCTCGTAGAACCGCGACAGCAGCGTGACGTCGACGGCCGCCTCGACTCCGAACTCCCAGGACGGTGCGAGCACGGTGGAGAACAGCTCCTTGTGCAGGCGGTCCATCTCCTCGTCGGTGCGCGCGATGTCGGCGGCGAGGGAGATGTCCTTCGTCGCGATGACCGAGCCGGTCTTGGCCACGACGTTCTGCGCGACCGCACCCATCGCCTGGAAGGTGGGCCGCAGCTGAACCGGGATGGCCGAGTTGGGGTAGCGCATCCGCGCTGCCTTGGCGATGTGCTCCGCGAGGTCGCCCATGCGCTCGAGCGAGGCCGAGATGCGCAGGGCGGCCACGATGATGCGCAGGTCGGTGGCCACCGGCTGCTGACGGGCCGACACCTGGAAGCAGTCCGCCTCGACCTTGGACGCGATGGCGTCGATCGCCTCGTCGCCCGCGATGACGCTCTCGGCGAGCGCGAGGTCGGCGTCGAGCAGCGCCTGCGTGGCGCGGTTCATCGCGGAGCCCACGAGCCGGGTCATCTCGACGAGCTCGTCGCTCACCTGGTCGAGCTGGGAGTGGTACGTCTCGCGCATCGCTGGTCCTCGCCTCGGGCCCGTCGCCGGTGTGCGGCACCGCCTGGTGCCGCGTCGAACCCCCAGAGCCTAGGCCCGGCGACGTACCGGGCGGAGCCGGAGAGTGAACGAAGGCCGACGGCAACATGAACATCCGGTGTCCTGGGTGAACACCCGGCGAAGTCTTGCACCCCAGCCCGTTCGCCGTTCGTTAGCACTTCCCGCCGGCCCTATCGTGGTGATCGTGGACGGCGCCCTGAGCCTCATCGCGGCCCTCGTGGCGGGCGTCGCCGTCGGTGCCGCCGGCGCCGCGCTCGTGCTGCGGAAGCGGGTCGCGAGGGCGCCCGAGCCCGCCGCCGGCGAGCTGGACGGCGTGCCCTCGCCCACCGTCCCGGCGGGCCTGGGCCGGCTGCTCGCGGTCCTGCCGGGCGCGGCGTTCGTCGTCGGCGCCGACGACGGCGTGCTCCGCGCCTCCACCCAGAGCGCCGCGCTCGGCGTCGTGCAGGGCCGTCGCCTCGACATCCCCGAGATCCGCGCGCTGGTGGCCGCCGTGCGCCGCGACGGCGTGATCCGCGAGGAGGACGTCGAACTGCGCCGTCCTCCGCTCGGCAAGGGTGTCATCCACGCACGCGTTCGGGTCGCGACGCTGTCGCCGACGGCGGCGCTGGTGATCGTCGAGGACCTGTCCGAGGCGCTGCGCCTCGACGCCGTACGCCGGGACTTCGTGGCCAACGTCTCGCACGAGCTGAAGACCCCGGTCGGCGCGCTGTCGCTGCTCGCCGAGGCCGTGCAGAGCGCGAGCGACGATCCCGAGGCCGTGCAGCGCTTCTCCGCCCGTATGCAGGTGGAGTCGCAGCGGCTCACCGCCCTGATGAACGACCTCGTCGACCTCTCACGCCTGCAGGGCGCCGAGGTGGCTGCGGCCGAGCCGGTCGAGATCGACCGCATCGTCGCGGAGGCGGTGGACGCGACCAAGCTCCCTGCCGGGGCCCGCGAGATCGACGTGGTCGTCGGGCCGCCGTCGTCGGCCGTCGTGCTCGGCAACGAGCAGCAGCTCGTCATGGCCCTGCGCAACCTGCTGACCAACGCGATCGCCTACTCCCCGCAGGGCACGCGCGTGGTCGTCGCTGCGCGGTGCGCGGGCGACGTCGTCGAGATCGGCGTCACCGACCAGGGCATCGGGATCCCCGAGAGCGAGCAGGCACGCATCTTCGAGCGCTTCTACCGCGTCGACCCCGCACGGTCCCGGATCACGGGCGGCACGGGGCTCGGCCTCGCGATCGTCAAGCACGTGTGCGCCAACCACGGCGGCGAGTGCACGGTGTGGTCGGTCGAGGGCGAGGGCTCGACGTTCACCCTCCGGCTTCCGCTGGCACCCGCCGGCACCATCGAAGGAGAAACCCCGCAGTGACCCGTGTTCTCGTCGTGGAGGACGAGGAGTCCTTCTCCGACGCGCTGTCCTTCATGCTCCGCAAGGAGGGCTTCGAGGTCGGTGTGGCCTCGACCGGCACCGACGCCGTCGCGCAGTTCGACCAGAACGGAGCAGATCTCGTGCTGCTCGACCTCATGCTGCCCGGCATGTCGGGGACCGAGGTGTGCCGCACGATCCGCCAGCGCTCCAGCGTCCCGATCATCATGGTCACGGCCAAGGACGGCGAGGTCGACAAGGTCGTGGGCCTCGAGCTCGGCGCCGACGACTACGTGACCAAGCCGTTCTCCTCGCGCGAGCTCGTCGCCCGCATCCGCGCGGTCCTGCGCCGCGCCAGCGAGCCCGAGGAGCTCGTGCCGCCGACCCTCGAGGCCGGGCCGGTGCGGATGGACGTCGACCGCCACGTGGTCACGGTCGGCGGCGACAGCGTGACGCTCCCGCTGAAGGAGTTCGAGCTCCTCGAGGTGCTGCTGCGCAACGCCGGGCGCGTGCTGACCCGCGGCATGCTCATCGACCGCGTGTGGGGCTCGGACTACGTCGGCGACGGCAAGACCCTCGACGTCCACGTGAAGCGGCTGCGCGCCAAGATCGAGGCCGACCCGGCCGCCCCCCGCCACCTCGTCACCGTGCGCGGCCTCGGCTACAAGTTCGAGCCCTGAGCCGGCACCCGTACGTACGACGAAGGCCCCCGGAGCGATCCGGGGGCCTTCGTCGTCGATGCGGTGCGGCTCAGCTGGTGCCGAGCGGCGCGATGCCCTCGTAGATCCCGGTCGGCGGCACGGCCATGACGTCCATGCGGACGGTGCCGGCGCGCTGGAACTGCAGCTCGACCTGGACGTACTGCGTCGGGGTGGCCTCGAGGGCGGCGATGTCGACGTGGTCCTCGGCGTTGTAGCCGATGCGCGTCGAGCTGCTCTGCGGGAGCGGGAGCGCCCCGCCCACGGCCGCGGTGCCGCCGATCGTGGGCGTGCCCGGGGTGCCGATGATGCGCACGGAGGTGAGCGCGTCGTCCGCCGAACCCCGGTTGACGATCGTGCCGATCATCGTGCCCTGAGGGCTGCCGTCGGCCTTCACGATCGTGATGTCGCGGATCTGGAGGTCGCCGAGGTCGGCGTTCGCGCCGTTGCCGGACGCCCCCTGCAGGCCGGTGGCGGCGTAGAAGCCGCTCGAGCAGCCGGTGAGGCTCGTGGCCAGCGCCAGGGCGATCGCAGCGACGGCGACGGCCGTGCGCGGGCGGCGGAGGGAAGGCACGGGATCGCTCCTCGCGGGTCCGGGTCGGTCGGGCGTCGTCAGCCTAGGGCATCGGGTCCCGGCGCCCGGTGTGACCTGCGGCGGAGCGTTCGGGGCGGGCAGCGGCGGCGCGGTCGGGATGGCCCCTCCGGGTGGTCGGCCACCCGTCCGCGGGACGGCCGTCGGACCCGGCGCCTACGGTCGCGTCCGGGCCGGTCACGGCCCGTGATGCTCGCGGTCACGGGCGGGGACAAGCGCGTCACGGGCCGTTTGTCAAGCCCCGATCAGGCCTCTGACCTGCGACAACGCCCTCCAGGGGGCTCGGAACCCGTGGTAAACTCGTCGGTACCTGGAAAGGGGAGCCCCACCTATGACGTTCACGGTCGGTGACACGGTTGTCTACCCGCACCACGGTGCAGCCCTCATTGAGGCCATCGAGAAGCGCGTGATCAAGGGGGTCGAGAAGGACTATCTGGTCCTGCGCGTTGCGCAGGGCGACCTCACCGTCCGGGTCCCCGCGGACAACGTCGACCTCGTCGGCGTGCGCGATGTGGTCAACCAGGAGGGCCTCGACCGCGTCTTCGACGTGCTGCGCCAGCCGTACACCGAGGAGCCGACCAACTGGTCGCGCCGCTACAAGGCCAACCTCGAGAAGCTCGCGAGCGGCGACGTGATCAAGGTCGCCGAGGTCGTGCGCGACCTCTGGCGCCGCGAGCGCGAGCGCGGCCTGTCCGCCGGCGAGAAGAGAATGCTGGCAAAGGCGCGCCAAATCCTTGTGTCGGAGCTCGCACTTGCCGAGAACACGAACGAGGACAAGGCAGAGGCGATCCTCGACGAGGTTCTCGCCTCCTGACCGGCGCGCCCGCGCCGGCGTCGGAAACGGCGTCGTACGCACCACTGCCCTGTCCTCGTGAGGAGGAGAAGGCAGCATGAGCGCCCTGAAGCTCTCGCGCGTCCCCAGCGTGATGGTCGAGGCACTGCGCCTCACGGTCGTGGTCTTTGGCGCCGGTGTCGGCTACGAGGTCGCCGACCGGATGGGTGCCCAGCCGGGCAGCGAGGTCCTTGGACCGTTCTCCGGCCTGTGGCTCGGGGCGATCGTCGGAGCGATGCTCGGCTACGTCATCGGAGGCGTGGTCGCCCGGCTCACCGTCCGCACCCTCGACAAGGGCGAGCGCGCCCTCGACGGCCTCTCTCCGGAGCAGGCGGTCGCCGGCGCGTTCGGCGCCTTCGTCGGCGCGCTGTTCGCGGCCGCCGTGACCTGGCCCCTCTTCCTGATCGGGCCGCCGCTCATCGTCGTGCCGGTCTTCATCTTCGTCGTCACGTGCGTGAGCCTGTTCGGCTTCCGGGTTGCCCGCGCCCGCCGCGACGCCGTCATGCAGGCGGTCGGCGGCCGCGCCGGGCTCGCCGCGGTGAAGCCTGCCTCGGTCACGCTGCCCCGCATCGTCGACACCTCCGTCGCGATCGACGGTCGGGTGCTCGACGTCGTGCGCTCCGGCTTCCTGCACGGCCGATTCCTGGTCCCCCAGCCCGTCATCGACGAGCTCCAGGCCATGGCCGACTCGGCCGACGAGCACCGCCGCGCCAAGGGGCGCCGCGGCCTCGACGTGCTCGAGGCGCTGCGGCACGAGCAGGGGGTGGACGTCCAGACGATCCCGGACGAGGCCATCTCGGTGACCGACGTGGACGCCAAGCTGGTCCGCATGTCGATCGACCGCAACTGCGCCCTGCTGACCTTCGACACCAACCTCGCCAAGGCAGCGGCCATCGCCGGTGTACGGGTGCTCAACCTGCACGGACTGGCCCTCGCGCTGCGCCCGCTCGTGGTCGTCGGCGACGAGGTGGACCTGCACCTGCTCAAGGCGGGCAAGGAGCAGGGCCAGGCCGTCGGCTACCTCGACGACGGCACGATGGTCGTTACCGAGCACGCGCGCGACCGCGTGGGCCAGGATGTGCGCGTGATGGTGACCAGCGTGCTCACGACGGCCAACGGCCGTCTCGTGTTCGCCAAGCCGACCGTGACCAACGGCGCCGCCAGGTGACCCTGACGGCGGCAGTCGTCCCCGCTGCGGGACGAGGGGAGCGGCTCGGGCCCGGTGCGCCGAAGGCGCTGCGCTCGATCGGCGGCGTCCCCATGCTCGTGCACGCCGTACGCGCGCTCGCGACCGCGCGCTCGGTCGACCTCGTGGTGGTGGCCGCCCCGGAGGACGGCGTGGCCGACGTGCGGGCGCTGCTCGCCGAGCACAACCTCGTCGACGCCGCCCCAGGCGTCGCACCCTCGACCGTCGTCTCCGGCGGTGAGACGCGCCAGGACTCGGTCGCCCGCGCTCTGGTCTCGCTGCCGCCTGAGGTCGATGTCGTGCTGGTGCACGACGCCGCCCGGCCGCTGGTGCCGACGTCCCTGGTCGATGCCGTGGCGGCAGCCGTCCGGGCCGGCGCCGCGGCGGTGGTCCCCGGGATCCCCGTGTCCGACACGATCAAGGCGGTGGACGCCGACGGCGTCGTGCTGGCCACCGTCGACCGCTCCGCGCTGCGCGCGGTCCAGACGCCGCAGGGCTTCCAGCGTGCCGTGCTCACGGCTGCGCATGCGGAGTCCGACCCCGACGCTCCCGCGACCGACGACGCCGGTCTCGTCGAAGCCATGGGCGTCGACGTGCTCGTCGTGCCCGGCGACGAGGAGGCCTTCAAGGTCACACGCCCGCTCGACCTCGTGCTCGCCGAGGCCGTTCTCGCCCGACGGAGGGCCGCCGGTGTCGTCGGCTGAGCTGCCGCGCGTGGGCATCGGCGTCGACGTCCACCCGTTCGAGGACGGGCGCGACCTCTCGCTCGCCTGCCTGGCGTGGCCGGGGGAGACCGGCGTCTCGGGCCACTCGGACGGCGATGTGGCCGCGCACGCCGCCTGCGACGCGCTGCTCTCGGCCGCGGGGCTCGGCGACCTCGGCTCGGTCTTCGGCACCGACCGGCCCGAATGGGCCGGCGCCTCGGGCGCTGCCCTGCTCCGGGAGGTCGTGGGGCTCGTGCGCGAGGCCGGCTATGCGGTGGGCAATGTGAGCGTGCAGGTCATCGGCAACCGGCCGAAGGTCGGGCCGCGGCGGCTCGAGGCCGAGGCGGCTATGTCCGCCGTCGTCGGTGCCCCGGTGTCGGTCTCCGCCACCACCACCGACGGCCTCGGGCTCACGGGCCGCGGCGAGGGCATCGCCGCCCTCGCGACGGCGCTCGTCGTCCGGGCTTAGTCTCTGGCACGAACAGGACGGGGGAGGGCAAGTGGACGACCCGATCATCGCGAGCCTGCTCGCCGCGGTCGAAGCGTCACCCGGCGATGCCGTGCTGCGACTGCACCTGGCGAGGATGCTGCTCGACGCCGGGAGAGTTCAGGAGGCAGTCGCGCAGACTGCGCAGGTCCTGGGTGGCGATCCGGGCAATGCCGCGGCGCAGGCGGTGATGGCCGAGGCGCTCGGCTCGGGTCGGGGCCCATCTCGTCCGGATCCCGTCGCGGCGGACGCCTCTGGGCGCGACTTCGACTGGGACGCCGCCGACGCCGAGATGGCCGATGTCGTCGAGCCGATGTTTGTCGAGCCTTTGCCCGATGCTGCGTACCCCACGGAGGTCGTTCGACCGAGCCTGCGACTCAGCGACGTCGGGGGGATGAAGGACGTCAAGGAGCGCATCGAGATTTCGTTCCTGATGCCCATGCGCAACCCGGAGCTGCGCAGCGCCTACGGTAAGTCCCTCCGCGGCGGGCTTCTCCTCTACGGCCCTCCGGGGTGCGGCAAGACGTACCTCGCACGGGCGGTCGCCGGCGAGCTCGACGCCGCGTTCATCACCGTCGCGCTTTCCGATGTGCTCGACATGTGGGTGGGGTCGAGCGAGCGAAACATCCACGATGTCTTCCAGGCGGCACGTGCGAAGGCACCGTGCGTGCTGTTCCTCGACGAGGTCGACGCCATCGGCCAGAAGCGCAGCCAGAACCGAAACTCCGGCGCGCGGAACTCCGTCAACCAGTTGCTGCACGAGCTCGACGGCGTCGAGGAGAACAACGAGGGCGTGTTCGTCCTGGCTGCAACCAACCACCCCTGGGACGTGGACGAGGCTCTGCGCCGCCCTGGACGGCTCGACCGGATGCTGGCGGTCCTGCCGCCGGATCTCGAGGCGCGGGAGGCCATCTTCCGGCATCACCTGGAGAAGCGACCGGTGGTCGGAATCGACCTGGCCGCGCTCGCTCGGGCCAGTGACGGCCTCACGGGAGCCGACATCGCCCTCGTGTGCGAGTCTGCGGCCGAGCGGGCGATGGTCGACTCCGTGCGCTCAGGCACCGTCAGGCTCATCGGCATGGGTGATCTCGAAGCGGCCCGCGCAGACGTCCGCCCTTCGGCGCTTCCCTGGCTCGAGACGGCGAAGACCGTGGTGGAGTTCGCCAACGCCAGCGGCCAGTACGACGACCTCAAGGCCTACCTCAAGAAGCGACGGCTGCTGTGAGTGCCGAGGCGGTCGAGGTGCGCGCCCGCGCCGCTGCGGCGCTCGGCATGCGACGGTCCGAGGAGGCGAAACGGCTGCTGCAGCCTCTGGTCGCGGCCGACCCTCAGGACGCCGTCGCACTCGTCCTCCTGGGTCGTGCATACCTGGCCGAACAGCGCCTCGAGCAGGTTCACGAGATGTGCCGGCGAGCGGTCGAGGTGGCATCGGACGACGTCGCCGTGCTTGTCGAGTGCGCGGATATGGCTCGACAGTCCAACGATCTGTCCGCTGCCTACACCTGGGCGCAGCGTGCTCTCACCCTCGACCCCGACGAGGTCGCCGCCATCAACGTGCTCGGTCTGGTGCAGACGGCGCGGGGAGGCGTACAGGAGGGCGTGCTGCTCGGCTCCGACGCGCTGAAGAGACGTCCGGGCGATCCGGACCTGCTGGTCGCCTACGGCATGGCGCTGGCCGCGGCGAAACGTCCGGGCGATGCGACGGCGCAGTATGCGCTCGCGCTCGAACGAGACCCCGAGCACATCCATGCGCTGAACAACCTTGCGGTCTCGCGCCTGCAGTGCGGCGACCTGCGGCTCGCCACCAGCCTGCTCGGGCGGGCCCTGGCGCTGGACCCCCGTATGAGCCGAGCCCAGCAGAACCTCAGGGTGGTGGGCGTTCTGGCCCGGCGGATCCTGTTGTCCCGCCTGGTCGTGGTGCTGGGCCTGACTGCGGCCGCATCGCTCCTGGGCTGGAGGTTCGCGTGGCTCATCGCTGCGGCCGGGGCCGTGTGGTGCGTGGCAGGCATCGCCCGCTTGCCAGCACCTGCGCGCGCGCGGTTGGCGGACCGCCTCGGCTGGATCGACGCCGTGTTCGTGCTCATGATCGTCCTGGCGGCCCCCGCCGCCCTCTTCTCGAGCAGCAAGGCCCCGCCCATCGCAGCGATCTGGGGCGCGTCCTTCGCGCTCGCGGTGCTCATCCGCCAGGCTCTCGACCGGCTGGCGGCGAGGCGGTGCCTGAGGGCGCTAGGCGCACGGCTTCCCCGGCCATGACCGGCGACCCGGCGCAGGACATCGCGCGGGCGGAGGCGGCGCTCGAGCTCCGTCGGCCGGCTGAGGCTCGTGCTCTACTGGAAGCGGTTCTCGCCCGATCGCCCGGAGATGCCCAGGCACTTGTCCTGCTTGCGCGCGCCTGCAGCGCGGAGAAGGACTTCCCCGGGGCACACCAGCTCACCCGTAGCGCATCCGCAGCCGCCCCGGACGATCTCCAGATCCTGGTTGGCTGCGCCGATGTGGCGCGAGAGTCGCACGACCTCGAGGCGGCGTACTTCTGGGCATCCCGTGCTCTCGAGATCGCGCCAGACTCGACGGCCGCTCTCAACGTCATGTCGCTCGTCCAGATCCAGCGCGGCCAGGGCGCCGAGGCAGTGGTGTACGCCGAGGAGGCGTTGCGCCACAGCCCACTCGACCCGGATCTCCTCGTCGCCCAAGGGCTCGCGCTCGACACGGCTGGTCGGCTCGGGGATGCGACGGCGTCCTACGTGCGCGCCCTAGAGCTCGACCCCGACCACGTGCCCGCACTCAACAACTTGGCGACCGTGCGGCTGCAGTGCGGCGACCTGCGCCGCGCTACCCGGCTCCTCTCGGGGGCGCTCGTGCTCGACCCACGGATGGAGGCGTCCCGGGGCAATGTCGACATGCTCGGCGTGCTGGCACGTCGGGTGCTGCTCAGCGCGCTCGGCCTCGCCACCGTCGCCGCGGCCGGGCTGGCCTTCCTCCGCGTCCCGGGCTCGTGGGTCCTGTTGCTCGCGGCCACGGCCTGGACTCTCATCGGCGTGGCCCGATTGCCTGCCGTGGTCCGCGGTCGTCTCGGCGCCCTCATCGGCTGGCCGGATGTCTTCATCGGTGGCCTGACCGTCTTGGCCACGCCTCTCGCCCTGGGCTTCGTGGCCGGACCGAAGATGCCAGTCCAGGTCTATGGCTGGACCGCGATGCTCGCCCTCACGTTCATGGGGAGACTCGGCTGGGATCGGCTGCGGGTGGCACGCAGGCTGCGCGAGCTCGGCGTACGGCTTCCGCAGTCATGACCGGGGACCTGGGGCAGGACATCGCGCGGGCAGAGGCTGCGCTCGAGGTTCGTCGCCCCGAGGTGGCCAAGCAGCTCCTGGCCCCGGTGATCGCGGCCGACCCGGGCGATGGTTGGGCCCTTGCCCTCCTCGCCGAAGCTGCCCGCCCGGGGTGTGGTCACGGCGCGAGCTCGAGGGCCGGTTCGCCCTGGTGATCCTTGGGGCCATGGTCGCCGCTGCGGTGAGCTATTGGGCGGGAGCGATCACCCTCGTGCTGGGGCTGGTGTGGCTCGCCGGCTGCTATCGCCGCCTGCCTCACGCCGTGCAGCAGACGGCGTGGCGCAACTTGCTCGTGTTCGACGGGCTCTTCATCGTCCTGGTGGCGGTAGGGCTGATCGTGCCGGTCGTGCTCACCCTGACCATCGTGGCCTGGCAGAGCCAGGGCTGGCTGCTGCGCTACCTCACGTTCCTGGAGCTTCGCCGAGCCGGACTCCGCCTTCCGTGAAGGCGATAGCGGAGAGTGACGAATGCAGCTCAGGACGCGTGGATCGCCTGGCGTAATACACCCTGCGTGACATGGGTCACCAGGTCGGCGTGGTGTACCCGCCGATTATCGGGGCAAACCGGTGTGTCGGCGGACCGCCGAGGTGAGGATGGAGCACATGACCACGACGCTCTCGGACGCCGCCAAGGCCTGGTTCGACTCCGCGGAGTTCGCGACCCTGGCCACCATCGAGCCCGATGGCCGCCCCCAGCTCTCCGTGGTGTGGGTCAGCCGCGAGGGCGAGGACATCCTCGTCTCCACCGTCGAAGGTCGACGCAAGCACCGCAACCTGCTCGCGGATCCGCGGTGCACGGTGCTGCTCTACCCGAAGGACTCGCCGTACACCTACGTCGAGATCCGCGGCACCGCCTCGCTCACTCGCGAGGGCGGACGCGAGCTCATCGACGAGCACTCGCACAAGTACCGCGGCACCGACCGCTACCCCGGCGACGACGGCACCGACAACGTCCGCGTCGTCGTACGCATCACGCCGGACAAGGTCATCCACTACTAGGGGCGCTCACACGCGTGGCGGGGCGCACGCCTTCGCGCCGATAGGCTTGCGCCCGTGACCCTGCGCCTGCACGACACCGCCACCCGGGCGATCCGCGATTTCGCCCCGCTCGAGCCGGGCAAGGCGTCCCTCTACCTGTGCGGCGCGACCGTGCAGGCCGCTCCGCACGTGGGCCACATCCGATCGGGCGTCAACTTCGACGTGCTGGGCCGCTGGCTGCGGGCGAGCGGGTACGACGTCACCTTCTGCCGCAACGTCACCGACATCGACGACAAGATCATCGCCAAGGGCGAGGCCGAGGGCCGCCCGTGGTGGGCGGTGGCCGCGGAGTTCGAGCGCGAGTTCGGCTGGGCGTACGACGTGCTCGGCTGCACCCGCCCGACCGTCGAGCCCCGGGCCACCGGCCACGTCCCGGAGATGATCGAGCTCATGGAGGCGCTCATCGCCTCGGGCCACGCGTACGCCGTGGACGGCGACGTCTACTTCGACGTGCGCTCGTTCCCCGAGTACGGCGAGCTCTCGGGCCAGAAGCCCGACGAGATGCAGGCGGCGGGCGACTCGATCGGCGACACCCGCAAGCGCGACCCGCGCGACTTCGCGCTGTGGAAGTCGGCCAAGGACGGCGAGCCCTCGTGGCCCACGCCGTGGGGCCGCGGCCGGCCGGGCTGGCACCTCGAATGCTCGGCGATGGCAGGCAAGTACCTCGGCGAGGCCTTCGACATCCACGGCGGCGGGCTCGACCTCATCTTCCCGCACCACGAGAACGAGATCGCGCAGTCCAAGGCGCTCGGGCACCCGTTCGCGCAGTACTGGCTGCACAACGCGTGGGTCACCACCAGCGGCGAGAAGATGAGCAAGTCCCTCGGCAACTCCCTCCTGGTCAAGGAGGTCGTGCAGAGGGTGCGGCCCATCGAGCTGCGCTACTACCTCGTGGCGGCGCACTACCGGTCGATGATCGAGTTCTCGTTCGAGGCGCTCGAGGAGAACGCCGTCGGCTTCCGCCGGCTCGAGGGGTTCGTGCAGCGTGCCGCCGAGGCGCTCGGCGTCGGCGACGTCGAGGTCGAGGGGGCCACGCGCGCGGCCGCGTTCGACGCTGCGATGGACGACGACCTCGGCGTGCCGCAGGCGCTCGCCGTCCTGCACGACACGGTGCGCGAGGGCAACGGCGCTCTGGCGTCCGGCGACCTCGACGCCGTGCGTGCGGCTCTCACGTCGGTCGTGGCGATGCTCGACGTGCTGGGCGTCAACCCGTTCGCGGCACCGTGGAACGCGGGCGGCGCGGGCGACGACGACCGGCTGCGGTCGGCGGTCGACCACCTCGTGGCCGGCCTGCTCGAGTCGCGTGCGGCTGCGCGCGCGAACAAGGACTGGGCGGCGGCCGACGCGATCCGGGACCAGCTGAAGAGCGCCGGCATCGTCGTCGACGACACCTCCGGCGGCTCCCGCTGGTCGCTCGCGGACGGGAAGGGCGACTGATGGCCGGCAACAGCCAGCGCAAGGGCGCGATGCGCAAGGAGGGCACGAAGAAGGGGCAGGTCGTCGGGTCCGGCGGCCAGCGCCGTCGCGGCCTCGAGCCCAAGGGCCCCACGCCCAAGGCGACCGAGCGCACCAAGCACCCAGCCGCCCGCAAGGCCCGCGCGGTCGCGAAGAAGACCGAGGCGGAGGCCAAGAAGGCGCCGGCTCCGCGCTCCGGCGCGCGCGGCGGCACCTCGGTGCGCGCCCGCAAGGACGGCGTCGAGATGGTCTTCGGGCGCAACTCCGTGCTCGAGGCGCTGCGCGCCGCCGTGCCCGGCAAGGCGCTCTACGTGCAGCAGTTCCTCGAGAGCGACGACCGCGTGCGCGAGGCGTTCTCGCTCGCAGCAGAGCTGCACCTGCCGATGCTCGAGGCGCAGCGCTCGCAGCTCGACAAGATGACCTCCGGCGCGGTGCACCAGGGCTTGGTGCTGGAAGTGCCGCCGTACGAGTACGCCGAGCCCGCAGACCTGCTCGACCGCGCAGCCGATGCCGGCGAGGCCGCGCTGATCGTGGCGCTGGACGGCATCACCGATCCGCGGAACCTCGGTGCCGTGGTCCGGTCGGCGGCAGCCTTCGGCGCGCACGGCGTGCTGGTGCCCGAGCGTCGTGCGGCCGGCATGACGGCGTCCGCCTGGAAGACCTCGGCCGGTGCCGCCGCCCGCGTGCCCGTGGCCCGCGCGACGAACCTCACGCGCGCCCTCAAGGCGTACGCCGAGGCCGGCTGCTTCATCGTCGGACTCGCCGCCGGCGAGACCTCGCTCGACGACCTCGACCCGGGGATCTCGACCGGCCCGGTGGTGATCGTGGTCGGCAGCGAGGGCGAGGGCCTGTCGCGCCTGGTGTCCGAGGCGTGCGACGTCGTCGTCGGCATCCCGATGACGAGCGCCACCGAGTCGCTCAACGCCGGCGTCGCCGCGGGCGTGACCCTGTATGCCGTGAGCCGCGCCCGCCGCACGTCGTAACGCGTCTCGGCTCACCACGCCATCGCGGCACGCGGGGGCGCATACTCGCCCCATGAGCGGGATCGACCATGCCGCGTGCGGCTACAGCGAGTTCGCTCCCGGATGCGACGACTGGGAGTGCCTCGTGCACCGCATCGACGTCGCGTTCGCCCGGGGCTGGGACAGCCAGGACCTGCGCGCCCGGCTCGACGCCTCGCTCGCCTCGGCCGTCGACGACGCGCTCCACGCGATGCCTGTCGCAGAGCCGGTAGACCTCACCGACCCGCGAAGCCCTTGAGGCCCACCAGGTTCAGCGGGCGGGCTCCGGCTCGATCCGGTCGGGCTCGGGTGCCGCGCTCCTGCGGTTGATGCGGTCGCCCAGCAGAGGGAACACGAGCACCGACAGGGCTCCGGCACCGACCAGCGCGGCTGCGTTCTCAGGCAGCATGACGCCGTTGCGAACCTGGATCGTGGTGATGGCGACCAGCAGCGGGAGCGCGGTGGCGACGTACAGCGTGAACTGCCAGCGCTCGCGCGTGTCCGGCAGCACGACGCGGTAGAGCACGTACTGCGGCAGGCCGCGAACCGCAAGGAGCAGGGCGAAGAAGATCACGAGCCGGAGCGGGCTCTCGGCGATCGACGCGACGTCGAGGTTGGCGCCGCTGACGATGAAGAACAGCGGGATGAAGAAGCCGAAGCCGATCGCCTCGACCTTGGGCAGCACGCGGTTCTCCGCACCGGGCGGGGAGTAGCGACGCAGGATCACGCCGGCCACGAATGCGCCGAGCACGGCGTCGAACCCGAAGTACGACGCGACCACGAGCAGCACGAGCATGAGCACGACGGTCCAGCGCACAGCGGTCTGCGAGCTGGTGTGGTGGCCGCGGGCCATCACGTCGCGCACGCGCTCGGTCATCAAGCGACCGGGCGCTGCCCAGACGAGCGCCACGAACACGGCGAAGATGCCGAGGATGATGAGCGTGATCACCATCGACTTCGAGCCGAGCAGGAGCGCGATGGCGAGGATCGGCCCGAACTCGCCAGCGGCGCCCGCGCCCATGAAGCTCGTACCGAACGGCGACTGCAGCAGGCCGCGGTCGCGGATCACCGGCAGGAGCGTGCCCATGGCCGTCGTCGTGAGCGCGATGGCGAGGCCGACGAGGTCGTTGATGACGCCCACCTGCCAGAGCACCCACGTGACGAGGAACGCCAGTGCGAGCGAGGACAGCCAGCCGCCGGCGGCGAGCTTCCCGGCGCGCCCGCGGATGGCCTCCTGCTCGAGCTCGTAGCCGGCGAGGAAGAACAGCAGCCCCAGGCCGAGCTCGTTGAGCAGCTCGATGCTGTCGGTGATCTCGATCCACCCGAGAGCGTTGGGCCCGAACAGGATGCCGAAGCCGAGGAGGAGCACCACCTCGGCGATGCGCAGTCGCAGGATGCCCACGATCAGCGGCACGGCGGCCGCGATCAGCGCGATGATGAGCAGGGAACCCAGGTCCCTGTTGAGGACTGGGTTGCCTGCCGCGAGCAGGGCGGTCGCGCTGAGCATGGGCGTCCCCTCCGATGGTGCTCGCCGACGTCCGGGCGGGGTGGCGTCAGGCGACCAGGGAGAGGCTAGGGGACGACGATCGCCCCGCGCGGTGCAGTCGGGCGGACCCGCCGCGCTCGGTGAGCCGAAACCGTTACGCGAGGATCACGGGAGCTCGAGCTCGCTGAGGTCCATCTCGGCTGTCTCCTCGAAACGTACGCCCATCGTGTCGCTCGGCGTTCCGAGCCGCTGCCCGAGCACGGCCTTCTCGTCGGGCTTGTCGACGAGAACGGTGGCCACGTAGTCGGCAGCGGCGTCCCAGATGGTGACGTCCTGGGTGAGGCGCTCGCCCATGAACCACCGGTGCTCGAGCACCTCGTGGTAGACCTCGGCGGGCTCGAGCTTGCCCCGCAGGTCCGAGGGCACGATGCCGGTCACCGGCTCGAACCGCTCGGCGACCCAGCGGTGCGCCACCAGCTCCTCGTTCTCGGCCGTGAGCCCCTCCTCGACGCGGTACGTGTCGAGGTCGTTGAGCAGCCGGCGCGCCTGGTTCTCCTCGACGTCGAGCCCCGTCAGGCGCAGCAGGCGCCGCGAGTGGTGGCCGACGTCGACGACCTTGGGCGTGACGCGCACGCAGTCGCCGGCCTCCTCCGACACCACCGAGAGCTCGGCGATGTCGAAGCCGAGGTCGTTGAGACGGCGTACCCGCGCGTCGAGCGCGTGCCGGTCGCCCACGCTGATCGACACCGGGCCTGTCACCTCGCGCCAGAGCGTCTCGTAGCGCTGGCGCACGATGGTGGCTGTGGCGATGGGGTCGATGCTCGGATGCAGCCGGCCGGACGCCTCGACGTCGAGCAGCTCGCCCGCGACGTTGACCTCGGCGGTCTGCAGGTCGTACTCGCGCTGGCCGTTGCTCAGCTTGTCGTGCAGCTCGCCGGTCTCGGCGTCCACGAGGTAGGCCGCGAAGGCGCCCGCGTCGCGGCGGAACAGGGTGTTGGACAGCGAGCAGTCGCGCCAGAGGAACCCGACGAGGTGCAGCCGCACCATGAGGACGGCGAGGGCGTCGATGAGCCGGTTCATCGTGTCCGGGCGCAGCGTGGTGGAGAACAGCGCGCGGTAGGGCAGGGAGAACTGCAGGTGGCGCGTGATGATCGCGGCCGGCAGCTCCTCGCCGTCGGGTCGGGTGCGGCCCGCGACGATGCCGACAGGGTCGACGCACGGTACGTCGCGCCGGCCGAGCTCGAAGAGCAGGTCGTACTCGTGCCGGGCGATCGGCTCGACCGTCTCCTTGACGGCGTACACGGACCCGGCGAGCTTGACGAAGCGCACGATGTGGCGCGAGATGCCGCGGGGGAGCGCGACCAGCGTCGACTCCGGCCACTCCTCGAGCGGCACGTCCCACGGCAGGAACAGCAGGTCGTGCTCGCCCGCCGCCGCCGTCACCCGCAGTGCCATGCCGCTCCTCGCGGTTTCACATGAAGGCGACCTTCATCCAAAACGATTGATCATGGGAAGGATTGTTCGGCTCTATTGGATGAAGGTCGCCTTCATCGGTGAACGCCGAGGGGGTGGCGGCGCGGAACGCGCGGCCACCCCCTCGGGACGTGCTCAGGCGCCGAGGCGCTCGCCGCTGACGGCGTGGAAGGTGTGCATGTGGTCCGGGATGATCGCCACGTGCACGGTCTCGCCCTTGCTCGGGGGGATGCGGCCGTCGGTGCGCACGATGATGTCCTTGGACTCGCCGTCGCTACCGGTCACGTGGCCGTACACGTAGGCGTCGGCGCCGAGGCTCTCGACGACGTCGACCACGATCGGCCAGCCCTCGTCCTCGCCCACCATGCGGAGGTCCTCGGGGCGGAATCCGATGGTGACCTCGTGCGCGCCGTTGCCGGCCGCGGTGCTGACCTCCGGCGCGAGCGGGATGAGCTTCGGAGCGCCCACCTTGCCGCCGATGGTCGCGCCGCCCTCGGCGAGGGGGACGGTGAGCAGGTTCATCGCGGGCGAGCCGATGAAGCCGGCGACGAAGACGTTGTTCGGGTGGTCGTACAGCTCACGCGGCGAGGCGCACTGCTGCAGGATGCCGTCCTTGAGCACCGCGACGCGGTCGCCCATCGTCATGGCCTCGACCTGGTCGTGGGTGACGTAGACGGTGGTGACGCCGAGGCGGCGCTGCAGCGACGCGATCTGCGTACGGGTCTGCACGCGGAGCTTGGCGTCGAGGTTCGACAGCGGCTCGTCCATGAGGAAGACCTGCGGGTTGCGGACGATCGCGCGGCCCATGGCGACGCGCTGGCGCTGGCCACCGGAGAGCGCCTTGGGCTTGCGCTCGAGGTACTGCGTGAGGTCGAGGATCTTCGCGGCCTCGGCCACGCGCGTGGCGATCTCGTCCTTGGAGACGCCCGCGATCTTCAGCGCGAAGCCCATGTTGTCGGCGACCGACATGTGCGGGTAGAGCGCGTAGTTCTGGAACACCATCGCGATGTCGCGGTCCTTGGGCGGGAGCATCGTGACGTCGCGGTCGCCGATGCGGATCGCGCCCTTGTCGACGTCCTCGAGACCGGCCAGCATGCGCAGGCTCGTGGACTTGCCGCATCCGGAGGGACCGACGAGGACCAGGAACTCGCCGTCCGCGATCTCGAGGTCGAGCGCGTCGACGGCGGGGACGGTGGCGCCCGGGTAGAGGCGGGTCGCCTTGTCGAACGTGACTGCAGCCATGGCAGTGCCAACCCTTCACCGGCAGGAACGTGCCGGACGATCCGTAGTGGAAGGACGCCGGACTGCTGTCCGGCAGGGCGACAGTAACCGTTTACGGGACGCTCGGGAAGGGTTCGCCCGAAACCGGCGGCCCCGGAGCGCTCCCACGCCTCGTCAGCTCGAGGCGAGCCGGCGTGTGCGCTCGGCGGCGAGCAGGGCGAGTACGTCCGCGACGACGACGGGGTCGGGCACGCGGTGCTCGGCGGCCGTCGCCCCGGGGCCCACCTTCACGCCGACGTCGCCGGGGTGGAGGCGCTCGATGGCCGACTCGTCGGTGACGTCGTCGCCGAGGAAGACGGCGGCGGTGGCGGACGTACGACGGCGCAGCACGTCGAGCGCCTGACCCTTGTCGGTGCTGACGACCGACAGCTCGAGCACCTCCTTGCCGGGCGTCGCGGACACGCCGGGCAGCCGCGCGGGCCCGGCGCGCAGGGCGTCGAGGACGGCGGCAGCGTCCGAGCGCGCGGCGGCGCGCACGTGCACGGCGACCCCGGCCGGCTTCACCTCGAGGTCCACGCCGGGCACCCCGGACGTCGTGGTCCGCACGTCCTGCAACAGGGCGTCCCGGCGCTCGACCACGTCGTCGCGGGGCAGGTCGTCGAGCTCGGCGCCGTGGCTGCCGACGAGGAGCACGCCGTCCGGCAGGTTGCCGACGGCCGCGAGGTCGACCAGCGCCCTGCCGGATACGACAGCCACGCTGGTGGCCGGCAGCCGCACCAGATCGGCCAGGGCCTCGAGCGACTCCGGCAGCGCCCGCGCGTCGTCGCGGTTGCTGACGATCGGAGCGAGCGTGCCGTCGAAGTCGACGGCCACCAGCAGCCGCTCGGTCTCCGCCGCCCGCTCGAGGGCTGCGCGCAGGAGCGGTTCGACGGCGGCCGCCGTCATCGGGCGGCCTCCGACTCCTCCAGCGCCTGCAGGAACGAGCCGGCCCAGCGGGCGACGTCATGCTCGAGCAGATGCTCGCGCATCGCCTTCATCCGCATCGACAGGTCGGCGGGGTCGTCGTGCATCGCATCGAGGATCGCCTGCTTGACGCCTTCGGCGTCGTACGGGTTCACGAGGAAGGCGTCGGTCAGCTCTACTGCGGCGCCGGCGAACTCCGACAGCACGAGCGCCCCGGAGCCGTCGACGCGGGATGCGACGTACTCCTTGCACACGAGGTTCATGCCGTCGCGGTACGGCGTCACGAGCATGACGTCGGCTGCGAGGTAGAACGACACGAGCTCCTCGCGATCGAACGGCTGGTGGAGGTACTGGATCGGAGGCGCACCGATGAGGCCGTGGTCGCCGAGCGCACGGCCGACCATGAGCTCGATCTCGTCGCGCAGCCTCTGGTAGTCCTCGACGTTCTCGCGGCTCGGGGTCGCGATCTGCACGAACACGGCGTCGCCCGGCGCGATGGCGCCGTCCTCGAGGAGCTCGGTGAACGCCTTGAGGCGTACGTCGATGCCCTTCGTGTAGTCGAGCCTGTCGACGCCCAGCAGCACGTGCTTCGGGTTGCCCAGCTTGGTCCGGAGCTCGATCGCGCGGTCGTGGATCTCCGCCCTGCGGGCCATCGCGTCGTACTCGCGGGTGTCGATCGAGATGGGGAAGGCGGCCACTGAGACGCGGCGCACCCCCGAGGCGCGGGTCGCGTCCGGAACCTCGACGCCGTCGTCGTCGAACGCGAGATGCAGCAGCCGGCCGGCGAGCCTGCGGAAGTTCGCCGCACCCCCGGGCGTGTGGAAGCCCACGAGGTCGGCGCCGAGGAGACCCTCGAGGATCTGCTTGCGCCACGGCAGCTGCAGGAACAGCTCCTCGGGCGGGAACGGGATGTGCAGGAAGAACCCGATGCGCAGGTCGGGGCGCATCTCGCGCAGCATCTGCGGTACGAGCTGCAGCTGGTAGTCGTGCACCCACACCGTCGCACCCTCGGCCGCGAGCTCCGCCGCGCGGCGGGCGAACCGCCGGTTGACCGCGACGTACGGCTCCCACTGGTGGCGGTGGTACGACGGCGTCGCGATCGCGTCGTGGTAGAGCGGCCAGATCGTGGAGTTGCTGAACCCCTCGTAGAAGCCCTCGATCTCGTCGCGCGAGAGCTCGACCTCGGAGAGGTCGCAGGGACCCACGTCGTCGGGCAGGGGCGAGAGCTCGCGGCCGAGGTCCTCGGTCGAGTACGGATCAGGGGCGAAGCGCCCGGACCATCCGATCCAGACGGCATCGTGCTCGCGCAGGACCGGTTCCAGGGCGCTGACGAGCCCCCCGGGGGATCGGGTCCAGGTGGTCGTGCCGTCCGCCTGCTCGTCGGCCGAGACCGGCAACCGGTTGGCGATGACGAGCAGGTCGTGGAAGTCGGTCATCTCACGACGGTATGTGCTCCGCGTGGTGCGTCGTCAAACCTCGATCCGCCCTCTGAGCGGGCGGATGTGGGATGTGCCACGGCGTCCTCACGCTCCGTGCGCGTGGATTCACCCGAGCGCCGCCAGCAGCGCGCGCAAGGACGCCATGCCGTCGTGCACGTCGGTGAACCGCGTGGTCAGCGGGGCCAAGCCGATGCGGATGCCGTCGGGGTGCCGGAAGTCGGGGATGACTCCCTGGTCGGTCAGGGCCTGGGTGAGCGCCAGCGCGTCGGGGTGCCGCAGCGTCACGTGGGCGCCGCGCAGCTCCGGCTCTCGCGGCGAGGCCACCTGCACGCCGTGCTCGGCCAGCCAGGAGTCGGCCAGGTCGATGCAGTACGTCGTGAGCGCCGTCGACTTCGCGCGCACCGCATCCATCCCGGCCTCCTCGAGCAAAGCGACGCCGGCGTCGACGGCGGCCAGCGCGACGGCCGACGGCGTACCCGTCATAAAGCGGCGGATGCCCGGGGCCGGGGTGTAGTCGCCTGTCATGGCGAACACGTCGGAGTGCCCCATCCAGCCCGGGATCGGGTTGCGCATCGCGTCGTGGTGCGACCTCGACGCCCAGATCCAGGCAGGCGCGCCGGGTCCGCCGTTGATGAACTTGTACGAGCAGCCGACGGCGAAATCAGCACCGCTGCCGGGGAGGTCCAGCGGCACCGAGCCGCCGGCGTGCGAGCAGTCCCACACCACGAGCGCGCCTTCGTCGTGGACCGCGCGCGTGATGGCGGCGACGTCGGCGAGCGCTGCCGAGCGGTAGTCGACGACCGACAGCAGCACCACCGCGACGTCGTCGTGGAGCGCGGAGGCTACGTCGCCGGCCGTGACGGGCGACGTCGGCCACGGAGCGGCAGGGTCCAGCGGGCCGAGCCAGGTCACCGACCCGCCCGCAGCTCGCGCGACCTCCTGCGCCACGTAGCGGTCGGTCGGGAACTCGCCGCGGTGCGCGACGATCATCGCGCGGTCGGGCCGCATGGCCATGGCGGCGCCGAGCACCTTGTAGAGGTTGACCGTCGTGTTGTCGCAGACGACCGTCTCGCCGGGCTCGGCGCCGAGCAGAGCCGCGCCGAGCCGGTCGCCGACCTCGAACGGTCGGTCCATCCAGCCCTCGCTCCACGACCGGATGAGCCGGTCGCCCCACTCCTCGCGGACAACCTCGGCGATGCGTCCCGCTGTCGATGCGGGCAGGCGGCCGAGCGAGTTGCCGTCGAGGTAGATCACGCCGTCGTCGGGAATCTCGAAGCGCGCGCGGAAGGGCGCGAGCGGATCGGCTGCGTCGAGGCCTTCGGCGTAGGTGCGCGTGCTGGCGTCGGTCATGCGAGCCAGGCTGCCACGCCCGGCATCGGCAGTCAGCCGATGGCGCCGATGGCGTCGCGGACGCTCCGGGCCTCGGTCGGGTGCGCCGTCGATTCCGTGCCCTGACTGTGCGCGGGGACGGCGACCTTCTCGCCCGGCAGCGCGAGCACGCGCCGGGCGACGAGGAACGTGTGCGAGCCCTCGGTGGGGAAGCCCCAGAACCGCTCGACCTTCGCGACGTCGCCGCATGAGTTGGTGTGCAGCATCCACTCGGACCCGGCCGCGTCGTGCCCGAGGTACATCACGACGTGCTTGTACGGGCAGCCGCCCTGCGGGCACGTGTCGTAGAGGACGAGGTCGCCGGGGCGCAGCGCCGCGGGGGAGACCTTGGCGTAGTGGCGGTCGAGGGCCACGCCGTCCCACGGCACCATGTTCCGTGTGGACGGCGCCCAGCCGTCGCTTGCCGTCGCGAGCCCGGCGCCCTCGGCGTACGCCCGGGAAACGAAGCTCGAGCAGTCGGCGCGGAACGGCAGCATGCGCCCGGTGCCGCCGCAGGCGTACGCCGCACCCAGGTGCTGGAACGCCCACGTCAGAGCGAGGGCGGCCTGCGGTGTCGCGGCGCGCTTGATGGCCTTGGTGCACAAGGCGTTCGCGCCGATGAGCTCTGCGCCGTCGCGCAGCGTGGCCGGGACGTCAGAGGTGGGGCATCCCTCCGGCCCCACCTCCACCTGCGGCGCGACGAGGCCGAGCCGGGCGAGCTGCGCCTCGGCGTTCACGAGCTCGGCCTTGGCGCGGTGCAACGCCAGGCTGGCTGCGTCGTACGCCGCCACGCTTGCGCGCAGCCGCGCGACGGCAGTGCTGCGTGCAACGCGAGCTGCTCGAAGATCGAACTTCGCCTGCTCGGCGGTGCGTATCACCGAGGTCGCGGTGCCGCGCATCGCCCGCAGGTTGTAGAGACGTTCGAGCATGCCGTCGGGCCCGAGGGTCATGACGGTGGCGAGGTTGGCGACGCCCTCGTCGCCCTGCTGGTAGAGAGCGCGCACGATGTCGGTCGTGTCGCCTGCGGCGTCGCGGGCGGCCGTGCCGGCGACTGACAGGGCGAGCGAGGCGCGCTGAGCGGCGACGGAGGCGTGCCGCACCTCGAGGCGGGCGCCTCCCAGCGCCGCGCGGGCGTCAGCGACCTGCTGGCCGTTCTGCGCGACGAGGTCGGACATCCGGAGGAACTCGTCGACCTGGCCGATAGCCGGGGCGACGCCGTCATTGGGCTCGACCGGCCCCGTGCCATCGGGCACAGGAGGCGCGGTCGGCGGCGGGGCGGGTCGGGGTGCGGCCGTCTCCACACGGCTCGACGCGCTGGGCAGCGGGATGGTCGAGGTCGAGGGCACGGGCGCGGGGTCAGTGCGCGGATCGCCGGTCGAGGTCGGCGACGGTTCGCCGCTGTCCGACGGCGTCGGCTCGCTCGTCGACGACGTCGGCGCCGGTGCCGTCGTACCCGCCGAGGCGATCCCCACGGGTACGACGACGGCGACCGCGCACGCGGCGGCGACGATCGCGAGGCGGGGGCGGGCGAGCACGAGGCCATCCCCTCGTACCCCCGCGACGGGCGGGCGGACCCCGGCTGAAGGGCTGGTGTCCGACAGGTGACGAGACGGCTCAGCCGCCGAGCTCCTCGGCGATCTGCTTGATGGCCGCCAGCCGTCGGTCCCATTCGGCTCCGAGCGCATCGAGCGCGCGGGCGGTTCGGGAGAGCTCGGCACCCACGACGCGGTACTGCACCTCGCGGCCGAGAGGGGCGGACTCGACGAGCCCGACCTCGTGCAGCACCGCGAGGTGCTTCGCGATCGCCTGCCGGCTCACCGGCAGGCGGGCGGCGAGCGCCGAGGCCGAGGCGTCGCCCTCGCCGAGCGCCGCGAGGATGGACCAGCGCGTCTCGTCGGCGAGGGCGGCGTACACCGGGACGAGCGTGCGCGCGCGCACGGGCGCCCCCCGAGCAGGGCGATCAGCTTGTCGAGCTCGCCGGCCCCGCCCGTGCGGTGCGCCTCGAGGTTGACCAGCGGCGCACTCGTCTGCTCGAAGCCCGTCTCGACGACGGTCAGCTGCGTGCCGCCGTCGATCGGTACGAGGTCGAACGTGAACACGGTGGAGTTGCCGGGCGTCACCTCCGTCGGGGGTGTGCCGAGCGCGTCGTCGTTCGCCCAGCGGTAGGTGATGCTGCGGGGCGCGTCGACGGACTCGATGCGGATCGGCACGGAGCCGTAGCCGTCCCACGTCAGCGTGCCGAGCGAGCCCGCCGAGGTGCTTGCGAAGTCGGCGCGGCCGAACCAGCGGGAGATGTGCTCGGGCTCGGTGACCGCCTGCCACACCGTCTCGATGGGTGCCGCGATGGTGATGGTGCGGCGGACGGTGAACGTCGTGGGATCGGCGACGGATGCCTCGAGGTGGTCGGTGGTCATGGGCCGGTCCCTTCGTCGGTGCGGCTCCCGGCCGGCGGCCGGGCATCCCGCATGTGCAACCTCAGAGTTGCACATGACTTCGAGCGTGTGCAACCCCCCAGTTGCAGTCATCTGGCGTGCGCCGCGGTCGGCCGCGCCAGCATGCGTCGAGGGGCGATGTGATGCCGTGGCTCTCGGCTGCTCCGCGCCTTGGCGTGAGCCCTCGGCGCCGCCGACTACCCTGGTCCGGCGTCCTCGGGCGCAGGCCGGCGTGGCGCAACTGGCAGCGCACCGCTCTTGTAAAGCGGTGGTTAGGGGTTCGAGTCCCCTCGCCGGCTCCGTGGCTGATCGGCCCGACGCCGTTCGGCCGTCGTACTCCTGCGCTCCACCCCGTGTTCCGCCGCGGCGGGTGGAGTCGTGCGCGAGAGGTCCGCGCACGTGGAGGCATCGATGACCCGCACGTCCGACTGGCGCGCCGACGCGGCGTGCCGCACCGTCGATCCCGAGATCTTCTTCCCTGTGGGCAGCGCCCGGGAGGTCGAGCGGGCGCATCGTGAGGCTCGCGCCGTCTGTCTGGAGTGCCCGGTGTCGCGGCAGTGCCTGGTGACTGCCGTGGCACTCGACGGCGTCGATGGCATCTGGGCGGGGACCACGCCGCTTGAGCGCGACATCCTCGTCGCGCGCCGCGTCGCCTGAGTCAGCGGTAGCCGGGCGAGCTGTAGCCGAACCCGGCCGTGATGCCGTAGGTCTCCGGAGCCGGCCCGAGCGTCACGTCCGGCCAGTCCGAGGCGGAGGGCCACAACCCGCCGCCGGTGTAGCGCGACCCGGTGAGGTACACGTCCTGCGTGCGGATGGCGTACGTGCCGCCGTCGCGCCAGAGGAGGTACGCGCTCTGGACGCCGCTGAGCGACACCCGGTTGATCGACCAGTCGTCCACCGGTGAGGAGTCGTGCTGGTTCGGCAGCAGGAAGAAGCCCTGGTAGCGCGAGCTCGCCGACAGCCCGTCGACGAGCAGCACCCGCGGGCCGGCCCACGCCTGCACCACGTCGGCGTGGTTGGTGGCGTACGACCCGGTCAGGGCTCCGGTGATGGCGATGTTCTGCAGCACGACGCGTGCGCCCGGCGAGGCGATGTCGATCCCCTCGGTCAGGGCCCCGGTCGTCGAGGACAGGAAGCGCACCCCCTCGACGTACGTCGTCCCGTTCGGCGTCGCGTCCTTGAGGTACATGCCGCGCCGTACGCCGGCGACGCCGTCGCGCACGTCGACCGTGCCGCCGATGACCACGACGTTGCGGCCCCCGACGATGGTCAGCCCGAGGGTGTTCACGAGCGGCCGATCCCGCGGCAGCGTCAGGATGTAGTCGCGCGACAGGTCGAGGCTGATGCGCGACTCGCCCTCGGGGAACGCGACGACGAGCGGGTCCACGAGCGCGGGTGGCAGGAAGCGCAGCGCTGCCGAGCTCGTGCCGCCGCTCGTCGTGGGCGTCGGCGTCGGGAAGGGAGCCGCGCTCGTCGGGTCGAACGACGTCGTCGCGGTGGGGCCTGGCCCCGGCGTCGAGGGGTCTGGCGTGGACGGCTGCGGCGTCGGCTCGCCGCTCGGTTCGGGATCCGGCGTCCAGAGGATCGGGACTGTGCCGGGCTCATCGGGCTGCGGCGGTGCGTCGGACGGGGAGGCGGGGGCGGTGCTCGGAACAGGGGCGCCGCTCGCATCGACCGCCGGGAACCACGGTCCGACGACAGCGGTGCGCGCGCTGCTGGCGGGCGGTCCGCCGAGAGTGACGACCTCTCCCGTCGTCGTCGTGTACGTGACGTACGCGGACGGCGTGCCAGGGGCGGAACGGCGCGGCTGGGCCGCGCTGGGGCCGGCGGCCTCGGGCGCGGTCGCCGGGCCGTCCGCGCGGGACAGGCCGGAGCCGATCGACGGGGTGAAGAACGGCGGCACGGGCAACCCGATGGCTCGGGCGCTGTCGGCCGCACCGCCCTTCACGGCGGAAAACCCGAGCACGAGGATGACGGCCGACGTCACGAGCGCCAGCGCCCGCGGGACCGGCGGCCGGCTCGGCGCCGCGTGGCGCGGCCTGACCGGCTGGCGCTCGTGGGCTCCGCGGCGCGGGGCCGCCTCGTGGCGGCCTGCGACCGTACGTCGGCGGTTCGAGGGCACGTCGTCTCCAGGTGGGGGTCGCCCGGACGTTAGGCCGAACGGGTGAACGCCCGGCGAACGCCGACGTACCGGACGGGCAACGTCGGCGGTGCTCCGTCTGCTCTGTCTGCGGGAACGCGGGGGCGTCGCGGGGTGGGCGGCCGATAGCGTCACCCGGTGGCCACCTCGACCGTCGCTGGGCAGCGCGCCGACGTCCCGACCATCCAGCGCCGCTCGGTGGGGACGCTGTCCGCCGGCGCCGTCGCGGGGGGCATCGCCGTGGCCGGGTCGATCCCGGCCGGTGCGCTCATCGCCGCGTCGCTCGCCTCCGACGCCGTGGCCGGCCTCGCCCAGACGACGGGCGTCATCGGCGCTGCTGTGCTGGCGCTGCCGCTCGCCCGGATCGCGCTGTCCCGCGGGCGCCGCGCCGCACTGTCGCTCGGCTACTCGCTCGGTGCCCTGGGCGCGGTGATCGTCGTCGTCGCGGGCGCCACCCGGTCGCTCCCGCTGGTGTTCGTCGGCTGCTTCTTCGTGGGCGTCGCATCCGCCGCCGGCCTGCAGGCGCGGTACGCCGCGACCGATCTCGCCGAGCCGCAGCGCAGGGCGCGGGCGCTGTCGATCGTCGTGTGGGCGGGCACGGTCGGCGCGGTGCTCGGACCGAACCTGCTCGAGCTCAGCGGCCGCGCCGCGGTGTCGCTCGGGCTTCCGCAATTGACGGGCCCGTACCTCACGGCGGCGCTCATGCTCGTCATCGCGGTGACGGTGCTGCAGCTCCTCCTGCGCCCGGACCCGTACCTGCTCGCCCGCTCGATCGCTGCCGAGGCGTCCGGCGTGGAGCTGCCGAAGGCCAGCCTGCGCGACGGCCTCGAGCACCTGAAGCGGCACCGCCGGGCGGTGCTCGGCGTGAGCAGCGTGGCGCTCGGCCATGTCGTGATGGTCATGGTCATGGTCATGACGCCGGTCCACATGCGGCACGTCGACGTCTCGCTGCAGCTGATCGGCCTCGTGATCTCCGTGCACGTGCTCGGGATGTACGCCTTCTCGCCGATCGTCGGCTGGCTCGTCGACCGGTTCGGCCGGGTGCCCATGGTGCTCGTCGGCACCGGGATCCTGTTCGTGGCGTGCGTCGTGTCGGGCCTGGCTCCGTCCGACAACGTGCCGATGCTCGCCATCGGCCTCTTCCTGCTCGGCCTCGGCTGGTCGTTCACGCTCATCGCGGGGTCGACCCTCGTCAGCGACGACGTGGAGGAGAACGAGCGCCCGTCGGTGCAGGGCCTGTCCGACCTCTGCATGAACGTCGCCGCAGCCGTCGGCGGCGCGTTCGCGGGCTTCATCGTGGCCGGCTTCTCGTACGCCGTGCTTTGCGCTGTGGCCGTCGTACCGGTCCTGATCCTCGTGGGCCTCGCGTCGAGCCCGGCGATGCGCCGGCCGTCGCTCCCCCGGTAGGCCCGTAGCCGCGCAGTGATGGGCGCGTGTTGTACCGGCGTTCACCCGTCGTTCGCCTCGTCGTCCATCGGACGCGTGGGAGCGGGTGTTGGGTCGTCCGGCGCGACCGCGCGCCCACCCCGACCGAAGGCAGCTGGATGACGCGCGACGAGACGCCGGCCTCCGACGAACACCCCCGGGAGTCCAGGTCGAGCGCCCGGGAGATGCGGCGCATCACGGCCGCCATCATCGTGTCGGCGCTCGGCACCTGGAGCTACAACGTCGCCATCGCGGTGTACGCGTACCAGGCCACGGGATCGACCGCCTGGGTGGCCGCGGCCACAGTCGGCCGATACGTGCCAGCCCTGTTCATCGCCTCGATCGGCTCGCGGTGGGCATCGCGATTCCCCCGGCGCGCCGTGGCCATCACGTCCGACATCGTGTGCGCGGCCGTCATGCTGCTGCTGACCATCGTGGCTTCGTCTGGCGGCTCGCTGGTGCTCGCGATCGCGCTGTCCGCCATCAGCTCGGGGCTCGCGCGGGTCCAGAGCGCGGCAGCGCTCGCGCTCGCTTCTGATGTCGTCCTGGAGAGCGAGCTCGTACGGCGGATGGCGTTCATCAGCACCTCCGAGGCGGTGGCGACCGCCGTTGGCCCGGCGCTCGCGTCGGCCGTGCTGCTGATCGCCTCCCCTGCGTGGTTGTTCTTGCTCAACTCCGTGAGCTTCCTTCTGAGCGCCGCGTTGCTGCTCGGCGTCCGGGACCGCCGTCGGAGGGTCGGCCAGGTGCGGTCGACGAGCACGAGCTCGCCGGGCGGCCGAGCTACGGTGCTGACGACGGTCAGGCCGCTCCTCGCCGTGCGCGCCCTCGCCGCGATCGTCTACGGCGCCGACATCGTTCTGCTCGCCGTCATCGCCACCGACACCCTGCGCTCCGGCACGTCGGGCTACGGGTGGATGCTCGCCGCCGCGGGCGCGGGTGGTCTCGTTGTCGCGGTGGTGCTTCGACAGCGCGACTCCGATGGCGGCATCGCCCGTCCGGTCGTGCTGGGAATGGCGCTCTACGCCGTGCCGTTGCTCGCCTACCTCATCATCGGCGGCCTCCTGCCGGCGCTCCTCGTGCAGGCTGTCCGCGGCCTCGGCGCTGTCCTGCTCGTGACGCTTCTGCTCACCGCCTTGCAGCGCGGAGTGCCCTCGGACCTGTCGCAGGAGGTCTTCGGCCGGACGCACTCGTTGGTGCTGGTCGGTACCGTCGTCGGCTCGGTGGTGACGCCGCTCCTGATCTCGTCGCTCGGCCTGGACGCCACGCTGTGGATCCTCGCGCTCCTCCCCTTGCTGGCCAGCCTGGCGGTGCTGCCGGGCCTTCGGCGGTACGACGGCACCAGCGACCTCGCGGCTGCGATGCTCGACCCGGTCGTGCACACGTTGCGCGGTCTCACGCTCTTCCAGGACGCGAGCCGCTGGACGCTCGTCGAAGTGGCCGACCGCGTCGAGCCCATCGGTGTGCAGCCTGGTCAGGTCGTCGTTCGCGAGGGCGATGAGGCCGACGCGCTCTACGTCCTGGTCGAGGGCTCGGTCGAGGTCACGACCGACCACGAGGACGGCCCTCGCGTGCTCCGCCAGATGCATGCGCCGGCGTACTTCGGCGAGATCGGGCTCATCCAGCGCGTGCCGCGCACGGCGACCGTCACCGCCATCGGCGCCGCCACGCTCTGGCGCATCCCCGGGGACGCATTCCTCGACGCGGCGAGCCAGGCGGGGGTCTCGGGCGCGCTCTCGGACAGCGTGCGCGTGCGGCTGCGCAACACCCCGGGGCGGGCCGCCTCCGTCGAAGTCTGAGGCGCCCGGCGGACGCGGCTGCGGCGAGGGCTCGCGAGGTCGACGGGGGCCAGCGACGAGCGCCGGCAGGGCGGAACCACCCGAGACGGCACCGTTCACACCTCCAACGCCTGTCGTTCACCTGGACGTAGACGTCCGTCAGGCGCGGCTCGGCAGGCTGCCCACGCCACCGGGCTCCCGGCGGCTCCCTGGCGCGCGCGGAAGGCCACCTCCTTGTCGACTCCCCGGTTCCAGCTGGTCCCCGGCGGGCGGCTCGTGCATGAGCCCGCTGCGGGAGGTGTCGGCTGGCGACTGCTCGGTGCGAACAACCGTGAGCTGGGCAGGGCCGCCGTCTCGTACGCCGATGCCGAATCCGCCCTGTCCGCCGTGGACGAGGTGCGTGTCATCGCCCACCAGGCGGGCGCGCACATCCTGCACGACCCGGCGACCGGAACCTGGACCTGGCACCTGCTCGGAGGCGAGGCAGACGTGATCGCGACGAGCGGCCGCGGTTTCCGGCATGAGCGCGAGTGCCGCTACAACCTCGAGCAGTTCCGGCAGCTTGCGCCCGAGGCGCCCGCGGTCGACACGGGCACCACCACCGAGTTCGCCTGGCAGCGGATGCCCGCCGACGCACCCATGACCGCGGAGAACGTCTCATGACGACGACCGTCGAGGATCAGGGCACCGGGGTCGACGCCGAGATCCCCATCGGCGAGCCTCGGCCCCGCCCCCAGCAGCGGCCTCCCGTCGGCCGTCAGACCTTCGCCGACCGCGTGTTCAGGACCACCCTTCGAGCAAGCGGCATGTTCGTGCTGCTCGTGATGCTCGCAGTCGGCCTCTTCCTGGGATTCCGGGCGCTGCAGGCGATCCAAGCGGCTGGATGGTCGTTCCTCACGACGTCTGCGTGGGATCCCGACGGTGGGAACTTCGGCATCGCCGCCGTGCTCACCGGCACCATCCTCGTCGCGCTCGTGGCGGTGTTCTTCGCCTTCCCCCTCGCGTTCGGGACCGCCCTGTTCATCTCCGAGTACGCGCCGCTCCGGCTCAAGCGCCCGCTCATCACCATCGTCGACCTCATGGCCGCGGTGCCCTCGATCGTGTTCGGGATCTGGGGCTTCCTGCTGCTGCAGTACGAGATCGCGCCGGTCGCGCGATGGATCTCGACGTACCTCGGCTTCATCCCGATCTTCCGTGTCGACGGCGCCGACCCCGACGACCCCCTGTCGCCCGCGAGCGTGTTCACTTCGAGCGCATTCATCGCCGGCATCGTCGTCGCACTCATGGTCACTCCGATCGCCACATCGGTGATGCGTGAGGTCTTCACCCAAGCCCCGCCTGGCGAGCGCGAGGGCGCGTACGCGCTCGGTGCCACCAAGTGGGGCATGGTCCGCTCGGTGGTGCTGCCCTACGGCCGGGGCGGCATCATCGGAGGGACCATGCTCGGCCTCGGCCGTGCCCTCGGGGAGACGATCGCCGTCTACCTGATCCTCGCGCCGGCTTTCGACCTTGGCTTCAAGATCCTGCAGAACGGCGGCAGCGGCTACACGGTCTCGGCGCTCATCGCCCTGCGCTACGGCGAGTCGACGCCTTTCGCCACAAGCGCCCTGTTCGCCGCAGGTCTCGCACTCTTCGTGCTGACGCTCATCATCAACTTCGCGGCCGGCGCCATCGTGGCCCGCAGCCGCTCCGGCGCCGGCGCGGAGGCCTGACGTGAGCACGACCGACATTCCGCGTGCGGATCTCCTCGAGGTCGCCCTGGGCTCCGCTCCCGCCGACGAGCCGCGCACGACCGTCGTCAATCACGACTTCTCGCAGCCGCCGGCGGACAAGCGCCCGATCGCCAAGGTGCGCCTGTCGGACGTGCTGCAGCTCGCAGGCTCGATCATCGGCGCGCTCTCGCTCACCGCGGTGATCTTCGCCTTCCTCGCGCCGTTCGACGGCATCGTGGGCTTCGTCCTCATCGCCTACCCCATCTTCCTCGGGCTCTACGCCCTCGTGGTGTGGCAGGACGAGGACGCTACGGCCGTCGTCGACAGGCTGGTAGCCGCGGTCGTCACCTCGCTCGCGATGGTGCTCGTGGGGGCGCTGTTCTGGGTCGTCGGGTACGTCGTGGTGAACGCGGTCGAGGCGCTCAAGCACCTCAACCTCTTCACAGAGGACATGAGCAACACCGGCCCGCTCGACCCGCTGGACTCCGGCGGCATCCTGCACGCGATCGTCGGCTCGGTAATCATGATCACGATCGCTCTTCTCATCGTGATCCCGCTCGGCGTCACGACTGCGGTGTTCATGAACGAGCTGCCGAACCGGTTCTCGCGGTTCGTGCGGATCATCGTGGAGGCGATGACGGCGCTGCCCTCGATCATCGCCGGACTGTTCATCTACGCCACGTTCATCCTGCTGCTCGGCCTGCCCAAGTCCGGCCTCGCGGCCGCCCTCGCGATCAGCGTCATGATGCTGCCGATCATCATCCGCGCTTCCGATGTGGTGCTCCGGCTCGTGCCCGGCAACCTCAAGGAGGCGTCGTACGCCATGGGCGCCAGCCAGATCCGCACCGTATGGCACGTGACGCTGCCCACCGCCCGTTCGGGGCTGATGACGGCGATCATCCTGGGAACAGCGCGCGGCGTGGGCGAGACCTCACCGGTGCTGCTCACCGCCGGATTCACGCAGTCGCTCAACGTCAACCCGCTCGACGGGCCGATGATCAGCCTGCCGCTGGCGGCGTTCAAGTTCATCGGCTCGTCCGAGGCGACCTTCAAGTGGCGGGGGTTCGCAGCCGCCACCGTGCTCCTCGGACTCGTGTTGATCCTGTTCATCGTCGCTCGCATCGTCGGCGGCCGCGGACCAGGCCAGCTGAGCAACAGGCAGCGACGTCGCGCAGCCGCCCAGTCGCGCCGCGACTACGAGCGCATGGTCGACGACGAGGCGAGCGCCGTGTCACCCGATCGTGCCGCGGCCCCAGCCATGAGTTCACCTGCTAGTCCCCCAGAAGGAGATCCGACTTCATGACGCTCCGGTTCGCTCAGCGCGGGGGAACGGGCGCTGCGCCCGCCGAGGGGATCACGTCGAAGGGGACAGCGATGTCGCGTCGGGCCGCCCGCCTGCTGCGCTCGGGGTCCATCGCCGTCGCCGCCACGCTCGTGGGCCTTGCGGCCTCCGTCGGCTCCGCCTCCGCCGACAGCTACGTGCCCATCTCGGGCGCCGGCTCCACGTGGAGCCAGAACGCCATCGAGCAATGGCGCAAGAACGTCAACCAGTACGGCCTACGCGTGAACTACGCGGGCACCGGCTCGTCCGACGGGCGCAACCAGTTCCGCAACGGCACTGTCGACTTCGCGGTCTCCGAGATCCCGTACGGCCTCACCGACGGCGGCGTCTTCGACGGTCCGCCGCAGCGCAAGTACGCATACATGCCGATCGTGGCCGGCGGAACGTCGTTCATGTACAACCTGAAGATCGGCGGCAAGCGCGTCACGCAGCTGCGTCTGTCCGGCGAGACCATCACCAAGATCTTCACCGGTGTCATCACGAGCTGGGCCGACCCGCAGATCAAGAAGGAGAACCCGGGCCTCGTGCTGCCGGGCCGCAAGATCGTGCCTGTCGTCCGCGGCGACGGGTCGGGCACCACGGCCCAGTTCACGGCATGGATGGCGAGCCAGCAGACCAGCCTGTGGGACGCGTACTGCAAGCGTGCCAACCGGCCGTTCTCCGGTGCGCACTGCGGTCAGACCTCGATCTTCCCCGTGATCCCGGGCACGGGCTTCACCGCCCAGGCGGGTTCGCTCGGTGTCTCGGGCTATGTCTCCCAGCAGCAGAACGAGGGCACGATCACGTACGTCGAGTACTCGTACGTGCTCAACGCCGGCTTCACTCCGGTCAAGGTCCTCAACCAGGCCGGCTACTACACCGCCCCGACGCCGCAGAACGTCGCGGTGGCGCTGCTCAAGGCCAAGATCAAGGACAAGGTGCCCGTCACCGATCCGACGTACCTCACTCAGGACTTGAGCGGGGTCTACACCAACTCCGACGCGCGCGCCTACCCGCTGTCGAGCTACTCCTACATGATCCTGCCGGTCGCCACGGAGGGGACGTTCAACGCCTCGAAAGGCAAGTCGCTTGGCGCGTTCGCGTACTACTTCCTCTGCGAGGGCCAGCAGGTCGCGCCGAAGCTCGGCTTCTCGCCCCTGCCCATCAACCTGGTGCAGGCGGGTCTGAAGCAGGTCAAGCGCGTGCCCGGCGTGGACGTGAAGAACGTCGACATCACCAAGTGCAACAACCCGACGTTCTCCTCCGACGGCAGCAACACTCTGGCCAAGACAGCCCCGTTCCCGGCTGCCTGCGACAAGAGCGGACCGCTGCAGTGCGACACGCCGAAGTCTGGCGGCTCGGCGGGCGGCTCGGGCTCGGGCGGCGGGTCCTCGGGCGGCGGCTCCTCCGGCGGTGGCAGCACCTCCGGTGGCGGTTCCTCCTCCGGCGGCTCGGGCAGCTCCACCGGAGGTGGTGGCTCCACCGGCGGCTCGACCGGCGGCGGCTCCACCAGCGGCGGCGGCTCGACGAGCGGCGGCACCGACGGTGGCACGGTGGTCGACCCCGACACCGGCCTCCCGGCCACCGACGGCGGAGCGGCCACTGACGGCGGAACGACCACTGACGGCGGAGTCCCCGTCGCGGCAGTGCCGGTCTCCACCGCGACGAGCGCCGCTTCCGGTGCATCGAGCGGCCTCGTCCTGCTCGCAGCACTCGTGCTCCTGGGCGCGGTGGTGGTGCCGCCTCTGATCGCGCGGTTCCTCCGGTCCACCGGCGGCGCCTCGTGAAGCATCTCGCCACCGCCCCCGAGTCACCGCTGGTGCGACGTTCGCGGCGCGCATCCGTGGTCCTGATCGCGGCAGCGTTCGCCCTGCTCCCGTTCGCCGCGAGCGGCCCGTCCGCTCCCGTCGCGTCGGCGGCGACCGGAGGCACCGACAGCGCCGTGACCGTGCAGGGCGACTCGACGTTCCCCGGCCTCGAGGTCACCGTCGACCAGACTCGCGACCTCACCAACCAGGCCGTCACGATCAACTGGAGCGGAGCGGCACCGACGAACCAGACGTCGTCGGGCATCGTGCTGGCCAACTTCCTCCAGTTCATGCAGTGCTGGGCCGAGCCCGGGCAGCAGCCGACGCGGGAGCAGTGCCAGTTCGGCGGGTTCCTGCTCGTGCCCAACGGCGGCGACGGCGTCAACATCGCCTCGCGTCAGGCCACCCAGTTCGTGGTCGACCCGCTCGAGACGACGTACGTGCGGGATCCCGCCAAGCCGTTCGAGCCCGTCTTCGTCGGGTTCGACAGCATCGACGGCACCCAGGAGCTGACCCAGCAGAGCCAGTTCTTCGACGCGTCCAGCACCAACGAGATCCCCATCGGCCGTACTGCTGCCGACGGCACCGGGCAGGTCTTCTTCGAGATGCAGACCGGCCTCGAGGCCCCGGGCCTCGGCTGCGGCCAGGTCATCAATGGGCGCAGCCCCGACTGCTACCTCGTTGTGGTGCCGCGCAACAGCACGGAGGTCGACGGCTCCACGGTCGGCACCCGCTCGGACGACTGGATGGTCTCGAGCCCGCTGTCCGCGTCCAACTGGCAGCACCGCATGGTCGTGCCGCTGCAGTTCCAACCGATCGGGGCGTCGTGCAGCTTCGGCCGTCCCGAGACCCCGACAGCCGGCACCGACCTGGTCACGGAGGCCATCACCTCATGGCAGCCAGAGCTCTGCGGCCTCGGCCCGCGCAACGTGAGCTTCACCAGCCTCACGGACGACACGACGCGACAGGTTCTCGCTTCCGACGAGCCTGGCCTCGCCTTCGTCAACCGGAGCGTCGACGGGCTCACTGGCGCCGTGTATGCGCCGGTGGCGGTGAGCGCGCTCACCGTGGTGGCCAACATCGACCTCCCCCTGCCGTCGCGTGACTCCCAGGGCAAGCCGGTCAATGCCGACAACCTGCCCGCGGACGTGCTCGCGAAGGTCGGTCTGCGCGTCCCGGAGGTGAACCTCACCCCTCGGTTGCTGGCCAAGCTGCTGACCCAGAGCTATCAGTTCGACAAGGCACTCGGGACAGCCACCAACATCGGCGGCAACCCGTTCGACATCAGCCGCGACCCGGACTTCCTCGCCGTCAACCCGGCCTTCCAGCCGAGTGGCTACCTCGCGTACGCCTCGCAGGGCCTGGGCCGCATGCTGGTCACGAGCACCCTCTCCGATTCCGCAGACCTCGTGTGGCGCTACCTGCTCTCGGACAAGGAGGCCCGCGACTTCCTGGCTGGCAAACCGGACCCGTGGGGCATGGTGCTCAACGAAAAGTACAAGGGTCTGGCCCTCCCCACCTCGGCCTTCCCCCGCGCGGACCTCGGCTGCCAGCTGCCCGCGGCCCGCCCGTCCAACTGGGACCTCGAGAACTGCACCCTCAACATCGCGCCGTACGGCGACTCCTTCGGTTCGATCGCCCGCCAGGCGAGCCGCGGCGAGACGGGGCGGCGCAGCATCCTGAAGCCCGGCCTGGTCAACACCTTCGGCCTCGAGCCCAACCAGAGCCTCGGGCAGCAGGCGATGCTGGGCCTCACCGCCACGGCGGCGGCGACGCGCTACAGCGACGTCAAGGTCGCACTGCGTAACGCTGCCGGAAAGTTCGTCGCCCCGGACGCTCAGGGCATGGCGGCGGCGGTCGGCGCCATGAAGGCGGACGACCAGGGCCTGCTCACGACGAACCTGGCGACGACCGAAGCCGACGCCTACCCGCTGACCGTCGTCACCTACGCGGCGACCGTGCCGAGCAACCTGACGGCAGAGCAGCGCCAGGACTACTCCGGCGTGCTCGGGTACGTCGCGTCGTCGGGCCAGGTGCAGGGGACCGCCCCGGGCCAGCTGCCGCCGGGCTACCTCCCCCTGCCGGCGAAGCTGCGCAGCCAGACCGCGGCCGCGGCGGCCAAGCTCGCGTCGTACACCCCGAGCCCGAGCCCCACCCCCACTGTGGCCGAGCCGACTCCGACGCCCTCCGATCCGGGCGGCGACACCGTCACGGCGACGCCGCAGCCGACGTTCGCGACCGACACCGGCGGCACCGAGACGCTGCCGAGCAGCGGCGGCGCGAGCCCGACGCCGAGCGAGAGCGCTGCTCCCACCGAGTCCCCCTCGTCCACGCCGGTGGCCTCCGTCGGCATCACCCCGGCCGACAGTGCGTCGGCCAGCCGCCTCGCACTCGCGGCGGCCCTCCTTCTCGGCCTCAGCGCCCTGTTCCTTCGGACGCTGCTGCCGTGGATCGCATCCCGTCGCACCTGACGGAGGCGATCGGCACCACACGCACGACCAGCTCCACCGCACGGCCGACCGACCGGCACAGGGCCGGTCGATCACCTCAGGGAGAGGACAGATCGTGAAGCTCTCGAAGACCCTGGCCGGCGTCGCCGGCCTCGGTGTCGTCGCTGCTGGGCTCATCAGCGCGGCACCCGCCTCCGCCGACCCGGCGCCTGGCAACTACCAGCTCATCGGTATCGGCTCGGACACCACGCAGAACGTGATGAACGACCTCGCGGCTGCCATCAACACCGCCACTCCGGGCACGCTGGCGTCGTGGGACGCCATCGGCTCGCCCACCTCGATCAACGTCAAGCCGAGCCAGTCGGGCTGCACCTACACCCGCAGCGCCGCCGGTGAGTCCGCGGAGGCCAACGGCTCCGGCGCCGGCCGCTCGCGCCTCGTCGAGGCCCTCACGCCGGGCGATCCGCGCTTCGACTGCATCCAGTACTCGCGCTCGTCGTCCGGCCGTGCCTCGGGCTTCACCCAGCTGACCTGGGTCGAGTTCGCGTCCGACACCATGACGTACATCACGCGGTCGGACGGCGACGTCGCGCGCGTGGGTCTGTCGCTCAACGACGTCAAGGACGTCTACAAGTGCCTGAACCCCGACATCCACCCGATCCTGCCGCAGGTCGGCTCGGGCTCCCGCGCGTTCTGGCTCGGCCAGATGGGCATCAGCGAGACCGACATCAACAACGGTCTCTACAACTGCCTCGTCCCCGGCGCGACCTTCAACGGAGCCGGCTACACGATGGTCGGCCGCCCGAACGTGCAGGAGAACAACGGCCAGGCGCTCAAGACCGACGAGATCATGCCGTTCTCGGTGGGCCTCTACAACGTGCAGGCCGCCGGCAACAACACCGACGTCCGCGGCCCGCTGAACGTGCTCGCTCAGATCGGCACCGGCTCGACCGCTCTGCCGGTCGGCGGCAACACCAGCTTCCCGGTGTCGCGCAAGCTCTACAACATCATCCCCACCAGCAAGATCTCGACCGCGCCGTGGAGCACCGTCTTCGTCGGCCCGTCCAGCGCCATCTGCTCCAACCCGGCCGTGATCGTCAACAACGGCTTCAACGCCATCGCGTCCTGCGGTACCACGTCCTGATCGACTGAATCGCCCAGCAGAAAGCGACTGACACACTCATGAAGCGTTTCCTCGCCCGCGCCTCTGTGGCCGGACTTTCTGCGGCGCTCGTCGCCGGGGTTGCCCTCGTGGCAGCCCCGGCGGCCTCCGCCGCCCAGATCGGCACGCTGACCTTCAACGGGCCGGCCGACCAGACCGTCGGCTTCACGATGACCACGTCGGGCGCTTGCCCGGCCACGGCCACCAACTTCCAGATCCGCGTCACC
The DNA here is from genome assembly GCA_050251215.1 of Candidatus Nanopelagicales bacterium. Lineage (GTDB taxonomy): Bacteria > Actinomycetota > Actinomycetes > S36-B12 > CAIYMF01 > Longivirga. The sequence continues at coordinate 6,081 of JBFWNE010000025.1, read as the reverse complement.
AACGACACGACCGTCTCGGGCAACACCGCCCCGACCGTGTCGGCGAACATCACGGGCAACACCGCCGGCTCGACCATTGCCGGTGGCATCAACTCGGGTTCGTTCACAGCCACCGCGTCCGCCAACCTGCAGCAGTTCGCGGCCAACAACGGCCTGGGCAGCCAGCTCCCGGCCGGTACCTACCGGTTCGACCTGATCTGCCGCACGGTCGCAGCCTCGGCGTCGCTCGGCGACTTCTCGGGCCGCATGGTCATCGGCTCGGGCGGGTCCATCGTGTCGGCTGGCCCCTACCTGACCCAGGTCGCCACCAGCACGTCGGTCGTCGCCAGCCCGGCGTCCATCGACAACTCGCAGGTGGCCCCCGCCGGGTCGACCGACTTCACCGCTACCGTCACGCCGTCCACGGCGGTCGGCTCGGTGCAGTTCAAGGTGGGCGCCACGACGATCGGCCTCGTGCCGGTCTCCGGCGGCACCGCGACGTTCACCGGGTACACCGACGGCACCGTCGGCAACGGCAAGGTCGTCACCGCGAACTTCGTCGGTGGTGCTGACGCCACGAACAGCTACCTCGACAGTTCCGGCACCACCACGCTCGACGTGACCCAGGCTCCGGCCGCCGCCACGACGACCACGCTCAGCCTCTCGCCCGCGAGCGTGTCCGCCGGCGACACCTCGACCGCGACGTGCGCGGTGACCAAGAGCGCCAACTCGTCCGCGGTCACTTCGGGCTCGGTCCAGTTCAAGGTCGACGGCGCGAACCTCGGCTCCGCCGTCGCGGTCGACGGCTCGGGTGTCGCGACCAAGTCGATCGGCCTTCTGCCCGGTACGTACGCCATCACCTGCGACTACCAGGGGAACATCTCGTTCCTCGGGTCCACCGGCGGCCCGGCGTCCCTCGAGGTCGTGGACAACGGCCCGCAGGTGCTCAGCACGGACCCGCAGACCGTCGTCGTCGAGGTGCCCGCGGGCACCATCACGATCGACACCCCGTACACCGCCGCCAACCCGCTCGACATGGGCGTCATGCAGCTCGACGGCGTGGCCGGCTACACCGCCAGCGCGTTCTTCGGCGACATCACCGTCGCCGACACCCGCGCCGGCAACACAGCGTGGACCGCGCAGGCCCTCTCGTCCGACTTCACCAAGGGTCTGGCCGGCCCGACCGAGACCATCAGCGCGAACAACGTCGGTCTCATCCTGAACGCCTTCTCCACCACGGCCGCCAACCCGAACTACCTGCCCAACCAGCCCGCCGGCAGCGCGCCCGCCGTCCTGCCGACCAACTTCACGGGCTTCGACAACCCGGCCGGCAGCTACCTGCCGTTCGACAACGTCGGCAACCAGGGCCTCGGTGGCACCGCGCCGCACGCGATCCTGCACGCCAACCAGGGCCTGGGCACGACGATCGCCTCGGGCAGCCTCACCATCACGGCTCCCACCAGCGTGACCGCGGGCGTGTACACCGGCGTCATCACCTTCACGGTGATCGGCTCCTGATCCTGTTCTGACGCTCACGGCACGAAAGGCGGGGCGAACCCTTCGGGGTTCGCCCCGCTTTCGTCGTCCAGCGTTCACCGTTGCTTGGCCCGTCCGTCGTGCAGCCGAGGTGGGATACGAAAGTGAACATCCGACGCGCCCTTCTGTCTGCGAGCGCCGGCCTCCTTGCCCTCGGCCTCGGCTTGGCGCCGAGCGTGGCAGCGATGGCCGCCAGCCCGTCGCCGTCGCCCTCGCCCAGCTCCTCGTCCGGCACGCCCCCCGCGACGGTGACCTACGGTCTCGGGCCAGCTACGAAGGGAAAGCTCGACCGGCGCACCGGCTACACGCTGCTCACGACCCGCGGCGGCACGGTCGAGGATGAGGTCGCGGTCGTCAACCTCTCCACCCAGAACCTCACGCTCAACCTCTACGCCGTCGACGCGCTGAACGCACCTGACGGCGAGCTCGGCCTCAAGCCGGCCGCCGCGGAGGTGCAAGACGCGGCCGCTTGGGTGACGCTGAGGACGCCGTCCGGCAAGGGCTACGTGAAGCTCAAGCCCAAGCAGACCGTGGTCGTACCGTTCAGCGTCACGGTCCCCGAGGACGCGCCGGTGGGCGACCACCTGGCGGGCATCGTCGTATCGACCGTCGCCACGGGCCAAGCCCCGGGCGAGCGGGCTTCTGAGGTCACTCTCGAGCAGCGGGTAGCCCTCCGCATGGCGTTGCGCGTGGCGGGCGAGCTCAAGCCCGCGATGGCCATCGAGGGGCTCCAGGCCTCCTACGCGGGATCGTTGAACCCTGTCGCCGCAGGTACCGCGACGCTCACCTACACGGTCCGGAACACGGGCAACGTGCGCCTCTCCGCCGTGCAGAAGGTCACCGTGGGGGGTCTGACGGGGTCGTCGACCGCCGGCTCGCTTCCCGACATCCCGATGCTCCTACCGGGCGCGTCCGCGACAGTGACGGTCCCGGTGCCTGACGTACGGCCAGGAGGCCTGCTGACCGCGACCGTCGACCTCACGCCGGTGACAGTCCCCGGCGACGCGAACCCGCCGACCGAGCCCGTGACGGCTTCTGCCCGCCTCGTGGCAGTGCCGTGGCTGCTTGTGGGCTCGGTGATCCTGGCCGTGCTCGGCGTGCTGCTCTGGTTGCGAACCCGCACTCCGACGACTCCGGTCCGTGGCGCTCGCGAGCGGGTTCCGGAGCGTGTCGGTTAACTCGGACGGGTGAGCAGGTCGGCACCCGTTCACCTGGATGTCGGCGAACGTCCATCGGCACTGGGCCGTCCGTGAGACGACGCGCTCGAGTATGGGGGTGACGGCTCCGGGTGAGGACGAGACGGGTGCCCGGCGAGAACGGCTCACGGCTAGGGAGGACGAGCATGCGTGCCCGTCTCCTCGTGCTGTCGGTGCTCACCACCATCCTCGCGTCGTCCGCCTTCGCGACGGGTACGGCTGCGGCCGCGACCTCGCCGCAGGTGGTGCTCGCCGTCGAGTCGGCAAACCCTGCCTCGGTGGGCTCGCCGGTCCGGCTGATCGCGAGGGTGTCGCCCAGCGCCGTGACCGGTTCCGTGGCGTTCACGGTCGACGGCCGCGTCGTCGCGCGGGTTGCCCTGAGCGATGGCCGGGCAGCCACTGCCTTCACCCCGTCGACTACGGGCCAATTCCTCGTCCGCGCCACCTATGCCCCGCCCGTCGGATCGACGACCTGGGACGAGGCGCGGTCGCCGGTGGTGACTGTCGCGGTCGGGGTCGGACCGCGACTGGCGGTGAGGACGGCGACCGATGTCGATCTTCCGAGCAGCGCCCCCGTAGCGGCGGGGGCCGGCGTGCGCCTGGAGGTCGCGGGCTTTCCCGCCCGAGTCCCGGTTCGCTTCACGATCGGCAGTGCGCACCTGCCCGGCTTCGCGACGACGGATCAGCGGGGATCTGCGACGTTCTCCGCGGCCATCCCCGCGCTGGCTGCTCGCGAGTACCTCGTCGTGGCGTACGGCGGGTCGCGCAGCGCCGTGGCGACGGTGCTCGTGGACGGGCTCCTACCGGGCGCGAGCCCTACCGCGACCTTCTGCCCCGCGAGCCCGACGCCCACCTCGTCCGCGTCCCCGACGCCCACCTCGCCCAGCCCTTCCTCGACGTCCACCCCACCAGGATCGGGGAGGCCGACCGCCACGTCTGGCAGCCCGCGGTCCACCCGCAGCACGTCGCGGCCCACGGCGGCCGACTCCGGCACGGCCACCAGGAGCTCCTCGGCGACCGAGTCTCGAGGCGAGATCCCCGACACGGGCGGCAGCCTGTCGCCCACTGGGGCAGCCGTCATCTCAGCCGTCGTCGGGGGCGTGCTCGCCCTCCTCGCGGGTGCAGCTCTGATGCGAGCCGGACGCCGTCCGCGCCCCGGCAAGCACGCTCGGTAGCTCCAAATCGCCTCGGGCATGATGGGCCGCATGAGCAAGGAGTCGGCCGGCGGCGGATCCTCGGAGCGGCTCCCTGCGCCTCAGGGACCGTCGAGCCGCGCCGAGCGTCGCAGGGCCGAGGAAGCGCGTGCCCGCGCGGCGCGTGCCCAGCGGTCGGTGTGGCGCGCCTGGTGGTTGTACCCGTTGCTGCTCTGCCTTGGTGCGGCCATGTACCTCGGGGCGAGCAGCGCGATGCAGACCCCGCCTGCGACGCCCGTCGTGACGACGGAGCCGACGCCCTGACGGTCTGACCGCCCTCTCGGTTCAGCACTTCTGGCTGTCGAGGAGCCCCTCCCGACGGGTCCGGTGCTTCCGTGCGCATCTGTACCGCAGTCCGCATCCGTCGTGACCTGCCCTGGTCACCCTCTGTTCACCTTGCCGCGCCTTGATGTGTCCCGTCGCCGGAGCTCGTCGTGAGTTCCTCGTCGGCGGCTCGCTCGAGGAAGAGAGTCATGCCCATCACCGTGATGCGCCGGCTGATCGTCGCGCTCGTTGCCGTCATCGGCGGTGCTCTGCTGCTGCTCGACGGCGGTTCCGCCACGGCGGCGGAGAACGACCTCGGCTGGGTACGGCTGCAGGCCGCCACCGGAAATACCGACGAGTCCGTGCTCGCCCTCACCCAGACCGCCTGCCCTACGGCGGCGAACGCCGTGGTCGTGCGGATGACTGGCCCTGGGATCACGACCGACGTCGGCAACCTCGTCGGCGTGACACAGATCAAGGCGTTCGACGAGACCGTGTCCGGCCAGCTCTGGATCCCGCTGCAGTTCGTCTTTGACCAGTGGTTCCAGGTCAACGGGGTCAAGCCCAAACCCAACGCCGAGTACACCATCGCGGTGACGTGCCGAGACCTCTTGCGCTCCTCGAAGACGTACGGCTCGTTCATCGGCGCGGTGGCCTTCGATGGCAAGGGCGGCTACCAGGCCGTCGGTGAGTCGTCGAAGCCCTTCGACACCGAGCTCAAGCCGCTCGACCCCGTGGTCGGGGGGGCGGTGCCGAGCCCCGCCGCGTCGCAGGCACCCGGTGGGACGAACGAGGGCGGGTCGGGCTCCCAGGACGGTGGGGCGCAGGCAGGTGCCACGGCGCCAGGTGACGGCCCGGCTGCTGCCGCCGGTAGCGAGGCCGACCAGCAGGGGACGGCCGCGGGCGAGACCGCCCTACCCGGGGCAGCCCCCTCGGGCGACAACACCGCGCGCAACGTGGTCCTCGGTGCGAGCCTGCTCCTGGTCCTGGGTATCGCCGTGATGGCGCTCCTCAACTGGCTGCGAGGGCGCCGCGAGCCGGATCATGGCGCCCACGGAGCCGAGGTTCCACGACGCGACAAGGTGGATGCGCTGTGAACGCGCGGGCGACGGGCCTGGCCCCGGCCCGGCGCGGCCGGCACCAGGCGGGACCGTCGACAACCGTCTTCCGTCGACGTCCGCACGCTGCGGTCGCGCTGGTCGGCGTCCTCGTCGCCGCGGCCGTCGCGGCGATCACTGTGGGCACCGCGAGCGCCGCCCAGATCGGATCGCTTACCTTCAACAATCTCACGTCCCAGGATGTCGGCTTCACGGTGACTACCTCGGACGGATGCCCCACGTCGCCCACCAACGCGACCAACTTCCAGATCCGTATCACCAACGATTCGTCGGTCGCAGGGAACACCGCTCCTACCGTGGCAGCCAACATCACAGGCAACACGGCAGGGGCGACGATCTCCGGCGGTATCAATGCCGGACCGTTCACCGCCACCGCCTCGGCCACTCTCGCGAACTTCGCCTCCAACAACGGACTCGGTTCGCAGCTGCCTCCGGGGACGTACCGCCTGGACCTCATCTGTCGCACGGTCGTCAGCTCCACGTCGCTGGGCGAGTTCTCTGGCCGCCTGGTCATTGCGGCGGGCGGTAGCGTCGGTAGCGCCGTCCCGATCCCGGCTCCGAGCACGACGTCGCCGGCTCCGAGCACGACGTCCCCGGCTCCGAGCACGACGTCGCCGGCTCCGAGCACGACGTCCCCGGCTCCGAGCACGACGTCCCCGGCTCCGAGCACGACGTCGCCGGCTCCGAGCACGACGTCCCCGGCTCCGACCACGACGTCCCCGGCTCCGACCACGACGTCCCCGGCTCCGAGCACGACGTCCCCGGCTCCGACCACGACGTCCCCGGCTCCGACCA
>JBFWNE010000024.1:0-62068 GCA_050251215.1 Candidatus Nanopelagicales bacterium | reverse complement strand
CGTCCCGAGCGGGCGAGCACGATCGTGCGCGGCCGCTCGTCGCAGCGCATCGCGGCGGCGACGAAGGCCGGGAGCACGACGCGGTCGCCGCGGCGCAGCGGCCCGTCGGCTCCCATGACGAGCAGCGCGATCGCGCCTATGGGCGCGAGCGCGAGCAGCGCCACGAGCGCGACGACCGTCGGCTGGCGCCAGCCGAAGTCGCGGCCCTGCAGGTGCCGCGGGATGAGGTCGACGGTCACGGCGATCGCGACGATGAGCGCGCCGCCCCAGACTGCGGTCGGCACGCCCGGCCAGGGCTGGATGCGGTCCGGGACGGACGGCACGCTCACGCGGACCGCCGTCATCGCCACGGCGGCCAGCAGCCCGGTGAACCCGACGGCCCACGCGGCGAGCACCTGCCGTCGGCGGCCGGGCACGCCGAGGCAGCCGATGCCCGCGACCAGGATGCCGAGCCCGAGCCACAGCGGGGTCATGCCGGGACCGCCGGGGCGCAGGAGCACGACGTCGAGCGGGCTGAGGGCGGGATCGACCGGCCCCACCACACCTGGCTCGAGCAGCAGCAGCGCGGGCTCGCGCACCACGCGCAGGCTCCACGGCATGAGCAGCGCCACCGGCAGCAGCACGGCGACGGCGAGCCGGATCCGCGCCGCGGCGGTGCGCGCGACGGTGATGCCCGCGACCAGCCCGAGCGGCACCGCCAGCACCCACACCACGGGCGTGAACGACGCGACCACCGCGAGCAGCAGGCCCGTGCCGAACGCCCGGCGCCACGTGACGGGACGCCCGACACCGACGAGCCGGGCACCCGAGCGCGCGAGCCAGGGCAGCAGGATCAGCGCGGCCGACGTGCCGAGGCGGCCGCCGGACAGGGCGCCGGTGAAGGCCGGCAGCGTCGCGTACGCCGTGACCGCCCAGATCCGCGCCGGGGCGGAGATCGGCAGCCCGCGCAGGGCGAGCCACGCGGCGAGCCCGGCGAGCGGGATGGACGCCAGCAGCAGCAGGTCGACCGCGGCGGTGGCCGACCCGCGCAGCAGGCCGGCGAGCAGCAGCAGGGGCAGCAGCCAGGCCGGGGCGTCGGCCGCCGACCCGACCGACACCTGGTGCCACGCCGTCGAGTACGCCGCCCACAGGTCGCCCGCGCCCTCCGGCGCCGGAACCAAAGCCCCGCCGAGGAGCACGCCCTCCCCCAGCAGCCCGCGCACCCCGACGAGGGTGGTCACGAACAGGCCGAGGACGACGAGCGTGCCAGGGCGGGCGAGCAGCCGACGCAGGCGGCTCGGCCGGCGGTCGTCGTCGTACCAGCCGTCGGGGTCGTCGGTGGTCGAGTCCAGGACCGACCGCGCCGCGTCCGCCTGCTCGCGCCCGGCGACGAGGTCGGCGACGCGGTCGAACGCGTGCCGCGCCTGGGCGCCGCGCGGAGCGAGCAGGTGCCGCACATCGCGGTCCGGCACGGCGCCCGCGGCCGCGGCGGCTTCGGCCACCCGCGCGCGCGAGGCTTTGAGCCCCGAGCGGTCGCGGACGGAGTCGCGGAACGCGCCCCACTCGTCGCGCGCGGCGTCGGCGTCCTTGCCCAGCAGGAGGAACACCGCGCGCAGCAGCGATCCGACGAGCTGGCGGAGCGTGACGAGCGGGCCGCGCACGCCGCGGGCGTGCGCGCGCATGAGGTGCACGGCCGACGCCCGGTCGATGCGGTGCGGCCGCTCGGGGTGCGGCGGGCCGCCGGCCTCCACGTCGCGGCGCCCATGCGCTGCGGCCTCGCGGTGGTGCACGACGGCATCGGTCGCGACGAGCACGCGGTGGCCGGCGAGCCGGGCCCGCCAGCAGAGGTCGACGTCCTCGCGGAAGAACGGCAGCGCGGGGTCGAAGCCGCCGAGGGCGTCCCACACCTCGCGGCGCACGAGCATGCCGGCGCTGCCGACGGCGAGGACGTCGCGGTCGCCGTCGTGCTGGCCCTGGTCGAGCTCGCGGCGCTCGAGGCCGGTCCACCGGTTGCCCGAGCGGGCGACGGTGACGCCGGCCTCGAGCAGGGCCGAGCGGTTGCCCCACCCGCGCACCTTCGGGCCGAGGATGTCGGCGGTGCGCTGGCGGTCGGCGGTGCGCAGCAGCGCCTCGAGGGCGTGCGGGTCCGGCGCGCTGTCGTCGTGCAGCAGCCACAGCCAGCGGACCGCCGGCTCGTCCGGGTCGACCCCCTCCGGGGCAGGCACCGCGCGGCGCGGCGCGGTGGCGGCCGCCTCGACGCCGCGCGCGACGGCCGCGCCGTACCCCGTGCCGCGGTCGGCGCCGACCACGGCCGACACGAGGCCGGACTCGACGGCGCGGGAGAGCAGGTCGGGCGTCTCGTCGGTGCTGCCGGTGTCGACGGCAATCAGCCGGTCGGGCAGGCGGGTGCTGCGCCCGAGCGCGGTGAGCACCGCGGGGAGCCAGCGGGCGCCGTCGTGGGCGACGAGCACGGCCGTGACGTCGTGCCGCCGCGGAGGCCGCTCGTCGAGCTCGACGTCGTCGTCCTCGAACAGGCTGGGGACGTACGCCTCGGCGTCGGCCGCCTCGTCCGCGGCCTCGCGAGCGAGGTCGGTCGCGGCGGCGGAGGGCTCGTCGTGGGACATGGCTCGACGACCCTACGCGACGTGGATGTGTGCTCCGACCCGGCTGCGGCGGGGCCGGAGGGGCCTAGACGGCCTGCTTCTTCAGGCGGCGGCGCTCGCGCTCGGAGAGCCCGCCCCAGATGCCGAAGCGCTCGTCGTGGTCGAGGGCGTACTCGAGGCACTCGACGCGGACCTCGCAGGTGGTGCACACCCGCTTCGCCTCGCGGGTGGAGCCGCCCTTCTCCGGGAAGAACGCCTCCGGGTCGGTCTGCGCGCAGAGCGCCCGCTCCTGCCAGCCGAGCTCCTCGGCGTCGGTCAGCGGCAGGACGGTGGCGTTGCTGCTGCTCACCGGTGTACCTCCTCGACCGTGGCCCCATGCGCTTCGCGACGCACGTGGCCGGGATCCCCGCGTCCGGCGCTCGCGCGCCGGCGTTGGGGGGAATTACACCGATGTAAGTGCGTGGGAGTCAACCCCGGATCCGGATAAGGGCCGAACGGTGGAGGCGGCCCAGAGGCGAAGCGGGACGCCCTGCACACGCCTGCCCCGCAACACGCCCGGGCGCGGGGGTACGGCGCTCAGGCGCGCGGGGACGGCAGCAGCGGCAGCAGCGCGTGGGTGGCGAGGGCCGCGGCCCGGCGCTCGGCCGTGACCTCGCCGTACGTCGTGGTCCGCTGCCGGGCCGGGCGTCCTGCCGCGTGCGCGAGCGCCTCGAGCTCCTCGACGCTCTTGCGCGAGCCGTGCTCGGAGCCGGCCATGCGGCTGATCGTCTCCTCCATGAGGGTGCCGCCGACGTCGTTGCAGCCGCCCTGCAGCACCTCGACGACGCCCTCGCTGCCGAGCTTCACCCACGAGCACTGGATGTTGTCGATCGCGCCGTGGAGCATGAGCCGGGCCATCGCGTGCACGGCGCGGTCGTCGCGCGCGGTCGAGCCGGCGCGGGCGACGCCGGCGAGGTAGACCGGCGCGTTGTGATGGATGAACGGCAGCGCGACGAACTCGGTGAAGCCGCCCGTGCGCTCCTGCACCTGCCGCAGCAGGGCGAGGTGGGCGACCCAGTGGGCCGGGGTGTCGACGTGGCCGTACATCATCGTCGAGGTGCTCGGCAGCCCGACCTCGTGCGCGGTGGTGACCACGTCGATCCATGCGGCCGTCGGGAGCTTGCCCTTGGTGAGCACCCAGCGCACGTCGTCGTCGAGGATCTCCGCCGCCGTGCCGGGGATGGAGTCGAGGCCGGCGTCCTTGGCCTCGAGCAGCCACTCGCGGATCGACATGCCCGAGCGGGTCGCGCCGTTGACGACCTCCATCGGCGAGAACGCGTGCAGGTGGATGTCGGGCGCGTGCTTCTTCACCGCGCGGGCGAGGTCGAAGTACGCCGTGCCCGGCAGGTCGGGGTGGATGCCGCCCTGCATGCAGATCTCGGTGGCCCCGACGTCCCACGCGTCGGCGACGCGGTGGCCGACCTCGTCGAGGGAGAGGGTGAACGCGTCGGCGTCGGTGCGGCGCTGGGCGAACGCGCAGAAGCGGCAGCCGGTGTAGCAGACGTTGGTGAAGTTGATGTTCCGCGTGACGACGTACGTGACGTCGTCGCCGACGGCGTCGCGGCGCACGTCGTCGGCGATGCGGGCCAGGGCGTCGAGCGCCTCGCCGTCGCATGACATGAGCGCGAGCGCGAGCGGCGCGTTCTCGGGCCGGGCGAGCGCCGCCGGCTCGTCGGCGGCCAGCGCGAGCGCGGCGCGGACGTCGGAGTCGAGGCGCTCCGGCGCGCCCTCGGACCGGCGCGCGATGTCGCGGGCGTGCTCGTCGACGGCGGTCCAGTCGCCGTACACCTCGTCGAAGTCGCCGCGGCGGTCGCCGGTGCGGCCCTCGGTGTCGATGGACTCGTTGAGGTCGGTCCGCCCGCCGGAGTGCTCGGCGGCGAACCCGGCGTACGACTGGTCGGGCTCCTGCCACGTGATGCCTTGGGGCTCACGGCCTTCCACGCCGAGGCCCTGGGCGTCGGCCAATGCGCGGACGTGCGGGCGCACCCTCGGGTCGAGCCAGGGGTCGGGGCGCAGGACGTACTCGGGGTGCACCGTGAGGCGCTCGCGCAGCACGAAGCCCGACTCCGCGGTGAGGCGCGCGAGCTCGTCGAGGTGCGGCCAGGGGCGCTCGGGGTTCACGTGGTCGGGGGTCAGCGGCGAGACGCCGCCCCAGTCGTCGACGCCGGCGCGCAGCAGCAGGTGCATCTCGTGCGCGTCGGTGAGGTTGGGCGGCGCCTGGATGCGCATGCGCGGGCCGAGCAGCAGGCGCGCCGTCGCGATCGCAGCGAGGTACTCGGTCAGGCCGAGGTCGTCGCGGTGCCGCAGCGCGGTGTCGGGCTTCGCGCGGAAGTTCTGGACGATCACCTCCTGCACGTGGCCGTGCTCGCGCGCGACCCGGCGGATGTCGAGCACCGACTGCGCCCGCTCGGCGTAGGTCTCCCCGATGCCGACGAGGATGCCGGTGGTGAACGGCACCGCGCGGCGGCCGGCGTCCTCGATGACCCGCAGCCGCAGGGCGGGCTCCTTGTCGGGGCTTCCGTAGTGGGGGCCACCGGGCTCGGACCACAGCCGCGTCGCCGAGGTCTCGAGCATCATGCCCATGCTCGGCGCGACCGGCTTGAGCCGCGCGAGCTCCTCCCACGTCATGACGCCCGGGTTGAGGTGCGGCAGCAGGCCGGTCTCCTCGAGCACCCGCACCGCCATGGCCCGGACGTACGAGAGCGTGTCGTCGTAGCCGTGCGAGTCGAGCCACTCGCGCGCGGCGGGCCACCGCTCCTCGGGACGGTCCCCGAGCGTGAACAGCGCCTCCTTGCAGCCGAGGGCCGCGCCGGCGCGGGCGATCTCGAGGACCTCGTCCGGCGACAGGAACATGCCGTGGCCCTCGCGGCGCAGCGAGGCCGGGTCGGTCGCGAACGTGCAGTAGTGGCAGCGGTCGCGGCACAGGCGCGTGAGCGGGATGAAGACCTTGCGCGAGTACGTGACCACTCCGGGACGGCCGGCGTTCTCCAGGCCGCGGTCGCGCACCGCGGCCGCCAGGTCGAGCAGCCGCTCGAGCTGGTCGCCGCCGGCCTGCATGAGCGCCGCAGCCTCGGCGAGGTCGAGCGCCACGCCCCTGGCAGCCCTGCCGAGGGCGCGCTCGATCTCGCGCCCTGTCGCCGTCCGCTCCTGCTCCACGTGCGCGACTCTACGTGGGCAGTGCGAGGATCCACCCGTGCGCATCACGCTCCTCGCCGGCGGCATCGGCGGCGCCCGGTTCACCCGCGGCCTCCTGCACCACATCCGCACGTCCGGACTCGACGCCGAGGTGTCCGTCGTCGTCAACACCGGCGACGACATCCGGATGTTCGGCCTGCAGCTGTGCCCCGACCTCGACTCGATCATGTACACGCTCGGCGGCGGCATCTCCGAGGATCGCGGCTGGGGGCGCGAGGACGAGACGTTCACCGTGATGGGCGAGCTCGGGAAGTACGGCGTCGAGCCCACCTGGTTCGGCCTCGGCGACCGCGACCTGGCCACCCACATCGTGCGCACGCAGATGCTGAACGCCGGCTACCCGCTGTCGGCCGTGACCGCGGCGCTGTGCGACCGCTGGCAGCCGGGCGTGACGCTGCTGCCGATGTCGGACGACCGGCTCGAGACGCACGTCGTGGTCGACGGCGACGAGCCTGGCACGCGCAAGGCGCTGCACTTCCAGGAGTGGTGGGTGCGGCACCGCGCCGGCCTGCCCGCGCTCGCCTTCCCGCTCGTCGGCGTCGACGTCGCCAAGCCCGGACCCGGTGTGCTGGAGGCGATCTCGGGCGCCGACGTCGTGCTGCTGCCGCCGTCGAACCCCGTCGTGTCGATCGGCACGATCCTGCAGGTGCCCGGCGTCCGCGACGCGCTGCGCGCCACCGCCGCGCCGGTCGTCGGCGTCTCCCCCATCGTCGGCGGCGCCCCCGTGCGCGGCATGGCCGACGCCTGCCTCGAGGCCATCGGCGTCGACACCACCGCCGAGGCGGTGGCCCGGCACTACGGCGCGCGCGTGGCCGCGATCCCGGCAGGTGCGGACGGCGGCGGCATCCTCGACGGCTGGCTCGTGGACGACGCCACCGACTCCGACGTGCCGGGCCGGCTCGCCTCGACCGGCATCGCCTCCCGCGCCGTGCCGCTGATGATGACCGACGTCGACGCCACGGCCGCGATCTGCGCAGCCGCCCTCGCCCTCGCCGAGGACGTCCGCCGGTGAGCGAGCCGCTCGTCGTCGTCGCCGTCGACGGCGTGCCGGAGGTGGAGCCGGGCGCGGACCTCGCCGCACTCGTCTCCCCCCTGCTGGCGTCGGTCGGATGGCCGGACGGCTCGACCGGTCTGTCGGACGGCGACGTCCTGGTCGTGACGAGCAAGGTCGTGAGCAAGGCCGAGGGCAGGCTCGTGGCGGCCGACGACCGCGAGGACGCGATCACGGCCGAGACCGTGCGGGTCGTGGCCACCCGCGCGACGCCGCGCGGACTCACCCGCATCGTCGAGACGGCGCACGGGTTCGTGATGGCGGCGGCGGGGGTCGACGCGTCGAACACCCCCGCGGGAACGGTGGCGCTCCTGCCCGTCGACCCCGACGCGTCCGCCCGCGGGCTGCGGGCGGCGTGGTCAGGGGCGCACGGCGTACGGCTCGGCGTCGTCGTCACCGACACGATGGGCCGGCCCTGGCGCGAGGGCCTCACCGACGCCGCGATCGGGGCGGCCGGCATCGCGCCGCTCGACGACCACCGCGGCCGCATCGACGCGCACGGCAATGCGCTGGAGATGACCATCACGTCGATCGCCGACGAGGCGGCCGCGGCCGCCGACCTGGTGAAGGGCAAGCTCTCCGGCTCGCCGGTCGCCGTGGTGCGCGGCCTGTCGGTGTACGTCACCGACGACGACGGGCCGGGCGCGGCGTTGCTCGTGCGCCGCGCGGCCGACGACATGTTCCGGCTCGGCACGGCCGAGGCGGTCGCGGAGGGACGGCGTACGGCGGCGGCCGCGCGCCGGACGGTGCGCCGGTTCGCCGACGAGCCCGTGGACCTCGCCGCGGTGGAGCGTGCGGTGGCTGCGGCGGTCACGGCGCCGAGCCCGCACCACACCACTCCGTGGCGGTACGTCGTGCTGACCGATGCCGCACTGCGCACGCGGCTCCTCGACGCGATGGCCGCGCGGTGGGAGAGCGACCTGCGCACGCTGGACTCGTACGACGATGCCTCGGTCGCGAAGCGGCTGCGCCGCGGCGACGTGCTGCGCGACGCACCGGTGGTCGTGCTCCCGTTCAGCGAGCTCGACGGCGCCGTGCATACCTACCCCGACGAGCGGCGCAACGGCTTCGAGCGCGACCTGTTCCTGGTCGCGGGCGGCGCCGGCGTGCAGAACCTGCTCGTCGCGCTCGCCGCGGAGGGCCTCGGGTCGGCGTGGATCTCCTCCACGATGTTCTGCCCCGAGGTCGTGCACGAGGTGCTCGACCTGCCGAGCACCTGGCAGCCGCTCGGCGGTGTGGCCGTAGGGCATCCGGCCGAGCTGCCGCCCGACCGGCCCGGCCGCGACCTCGGGCCGCACCTGCTCTGGCGCTAGCGGTCGGAGTCGTCCTGCGGCTCGAACCGCGGAAGCGTCCACTGCTGCCGGATCGCGAGCAGGCGCACGACGAGCACGACCGCGACGCCCGTCCAGCGCGTCACGACCTCGCCGGCGCCGGCCGCGTCGAGGCCGACGACCACGGCGGCGCCGAGCAGCGCGGCGAGCGCGTAGATCTGGCCGACGAGGATGAGCGGCCGCTGGCGCGCGAGCACGTCGCGGACCACGCCGCCGCCGGCGCCGGTGACGACGCCGAGCACCATCGCGATCCAGCCCGAGACCCCTGCGGCGAGCGAGACGTAGGTGCCGGTCACGGTGAACGCCGCGAGACCCGCTGCGTCGGCGACGAGGACCGCTCCGCGCGAGTCGAGCGCGAGGTGCGGCACGCGGTGCCCCAGCGCGATGACGAGCGCACCGGCGACAAGGGCGGCCACGATGGGCCACGGGTCCTGGATCCAGCTCACCGGGGCGATCCCGAGGAGCAGGTCGCGCACCGTGCCGCCGCCGACGGCCGTGACCACCGCGAGCACCATCACGCCGAGCCAGTCCATGCCGGCGCGCACGGCGACGGCGCCGCCGGACACCGCGAACGCGATGGTGCCCAGCACCTCCAGGAGGAGGAACGGGTCGCCGGTGTCAGGCAATCGCGGGCGCCAGGGCGAGGGCCGGCCCGGTGGCGGCGCGGACGTCGTCGATGCTCACGCCCGGCGCGGTCTCGACCAGGACGAGCCCGTCGGGGGTGACGTCGATGACGGCGAGGTCGGTGATGATCCGGTCCACGACGCCCTTGCCCGTCAACGGCAGCGAGCACTCGTCGACGATCTTGTGGGAGCCGTCCTTGGCGACGTGCTCCATCATCACGATCACCCGCTTGGCGCCGTGGACGAGGTCCATCGCGCCGCCCATGCCCTTGACCATCTTCCCGGGGATCATCCAGTTCGCGATGTCCCCGGACGCCGACACCTGCATCGCGCCGAGGATCGCGGCGTCGATGTGGCCGCCGCGGATCATCCCGAAGCTGGTCGCGGAGTCGAAGAACGACGCCCCCGGCAGGACCGTGACGGTCTCCTTGCCGGCGTTGATGAGGTCGGCGTCGACCTGGTCCTCGGTCGGATACGGCCCGGTGCCCAGGATGCCGTTCTCGGACTGAAGCACGACCGTCACACCCGCGGGCAGGTGCTGCGGCACGAGGGTGGGCAGCCCGATGCCGAGGTTGACGTACTGGCCATCCTGCAGCTCGAGGGCGACGCGGGCGGCGAGCTCGTCACGGGTGAGCGCCATGGCTCAGGCCTCCTTCGTCGTGATGGTGCGGCGCTCGATCCGCTTGGCGGCGACCTGCTCGGGGGTCAGGGCGACGACGCGCTGCACGAACACGCCCGGCAGGTGCACCTGCTGCGGGTCGAGCTCGCCGGGCTCGACGAGGCGCTCGACCTCGGCGATCGTGATGCGGCCCGCGGTGGCGGCCAGCGGGTTGAAGTTTCGGGTGGCCTTGTCGAACACCAGGTTGCCGTGGCGGTCCCCCACGCTGGCGCGCACCAGGGCGAAGTCGGTGGTGATGCCGCGCTCGAGGACGTACTCGCGGCCGTCGAACTCGCGGGTCTCCTTCGCCGGGCTGGGCACCGCGATGCTGCCGTCCTCGGCGTACTTCCACGGCATCCCGCCGTCGGCGACCTGCGTGCCGACGCCGGCCGGGGTGTAGAACGCCGGGATCCCCGCGCCGCCCGCGCGCAGCCGCTCCGCGAGCGTGCCCTGCGGGATCAGCTCCACCTCGAGCTCGCCGTGCAGGTACTGCCGCTCGAACTCCTTGTTCTCCCCGACGTACGACGACGTCATCCGGGAGATGCGCTTGGCGAACAGCAGCACGCCGAGGCCCCACTCGTCGACGCCGCAGTTGTTGCTCACGACCCGCAGGTCGTCCGCGCCCTGCTCGAGCAGCGCCTGGATCAGAACCGTGGGGATGCCGTTGAGGCCGAACCCGCCGACGGCGATCGTCGCGCCGCTCGGGATGTCCGCGACCGCGTCGGCGGCCGAGCCGACGACCTTGTCGAGCGCCATGTCCACTCCTTCGCCCGGCCTCGTCGCCGGGTCCGCTCGCGACGCTATACCGAGGGGGCCTACCGTCGCTCCATGCCGACGGCGTACGACGACCTCGGGCACGAGGTGCCGCTGCCGGGCCGGGCCGAGCGGGTCGTCTCGCTCGTGCCGTCGATCACCGAGACCCTCGTGTCGGTCGACCGCGCCGCGGTCGTGGGCGCCACCGACTGGTGCACGCACCCGGCCGACCTCGACGTGGTCCGCGTGCGCGGCACGAAGAACCCCGACCTCGCCGCGGTCCGCGCGCTCGCGCCTGACCTCGTGGTGGCCAACCAGGAGGAGAACCGCGAGCTCGACGTACGGCGGCTCCGCGAGGCCGGCGTCCCGGTGTGGGTGACGCGCACCGAGTCGGTGCCCGAGGCCCTCGCCTCGCTGCGCCGCCTTCTCGCTGCCGCCCTGGGCTGGGACGTGCCCGGGTGGCTGGTGGAGGCCGAGGGGCTGTGGGCCCGGCCGGGCGGCCTGCGCGGACGCATCGGCGTCGCCATCTGGCGCGACCCGTGGATGGCGGTCGGGCGCGACACGTTCACCGGGGACCTCGTCGCGCGGCTCGGCCTCACGCACGTGCTCGCTGATCACGCCGACCGCTACCCGCACGTGGACGTCGCCGAGCTCGACGACCCGTCGCGGTTCGACCTCGTGCTGCTGCCCGACGAGCCGTACGTCTTCACGGCGTCCGACGGTCCCGAGGCGTTCCACCGTGTGCCCACGCTGCTCGTGAGCGGCCGCGATCTCACGTGGTACGGCCCGTCGCTGGTCCCGGCGTACGAGCGGCTCACCGCATCGCTCGCGGCAGCTCTCGCCCGCACCTAGCGGACGTTGGCCCGCGCTCTCCACGACGCGATCCGAACCCATCTGCGATCGCGAAGTGCGCCCTCGCCGAGGCCTACTCCGCCACCGGGGCGGCGTGGCGGGCGGGCGGCATCTCGCGCGCGCACGTCACCACCATCACCACCGCCGTCGACAAGGTCGCGCGCGGCCTGGCCCACGACGACCAGGCCCCGTTCCGCGCCGCCGCCGAGCAAGCGCTGCTCGCGTACGCCCTCGACGGCGCCTCCCCCACCGAGCTCGCGATCAAGGCCAAGCGCGTGCGCGCGTGGGTCGACGAGTGGGGCCTGGCGAAGGACGCCGACGAGGCGGAGCGCGCGCAGTTCCTGCGCTTCCAGACCGACGGCGACGGCGTGAAGGTGAGCGGCTACCTCACCCCGGAGAACCACGCGCTCATCGCCACGGCCCTGCAGCAGGCCATCGACCAGCGCCACCGCGAGGGCACCCTGCCCGAGGAGGACCGCGTCGAGGGCGACGACCCGGCTGCGGCCCGACTGCGCCGTCGGCGTCAGCCGTACCTCAACGTCGTCGCGCTGCGCGACATCTGCGGGGCGCTGCTCGAGAACGGCGACCTCGGCGCCCGGCACGGCGTCATCCCCCGCGCGACCATCGACGTCGACCTGCACGACCTGCACAGCGCGTTCGGCGGAATGCTGCGCACGCCCGGCTGCCCCGAGGGCACGCCGCTCGGCCGGCAGAGCGTGCGCCGCCTGCTCTGCGACGCCGAGATCGACGTCGCGATCGTCACCGGGGCACGTCCTCGCTGCACCTGCGGCTGCCCGCACTGCGCGTGCGACGACGGCGCCCCGACCCTCGACGACCTCCTGCGCGAATCGGCGAAGGAGGTCCTCTACGTCGGACGTGCGCACCGGGTCCTCACCCCGCGCCTGCGCCGTGCCCTCGAGACCCGCGAGCAGGGCCGCTGCTCGCACCCCGGCTGCGGCGCGCCCGCGTCTCGATGCCGCGCCCACCATGTCGTGCACTGGGAGGACGGCGGCCCGACCGATCTCGACAACTGCCTGCTCGTATGCGACCGGCACCACCGGTTCCTGCACGGAGGCGGCTGGTCGGTGCAGGCGACGCCCGGGAAGCGACGCGCCGAGCACGGCTACTTCACCTGGATCCCGCCGAGCCGACGCCGGCCCTGACCCGCAGGCGCGGTGTCAGGGCGCACGGCCCCTCACCCGCTGCTAGACGTCCGCGTCCTGCTGGAAGCCGACGAGCCAATGGAGTCCGTGCCGGTCGACCACCTGCCCGTCGACGTCGCCCCACGGCCGCTTCTGCAGCGGGTCCACGACACGTCCACCATCGCCCAGCCGGTCGAACCAGGTGCGCAAGGTCTTGGGGTCGGCCGTCCCGAGCAGCGCGAGCATGAGCCCCTCGCTGCGCAGGGCCGGCTCCTCGCCCGCGACGTCCGAGGCGAACATCGGCACCGGGCCGCCGGTCAGCTGCCCGTGCGCGATCGCGTCCGCCGGGCCGTCGGTGCGGCCGAACTCTGCGTACGAGAACAGCAGGACCTCTCCGCCGAACACGCTGCCGTAGAACTGCAGGGCCTCGCGCGCGGTCCCGGGGAGATGGAGGTACGGCGTCAGCTGCGTCACCGGTCGATCGTAGGTGGGCCCGGATCAGCCCGCGAGGAGCTCGTCGAGGCGTTCGTAGCCTTCGACGACGCCGGTCTCCATGCCGCTCGCGACGAAGGCGTCGCGGTCGGCGAACGAGTCGACGAGCGAGGTCGTCGTGAGGCGCGTCCGGGTGCCGCCGTCGAGCGGCTCGAACCGCAGCTTCTCCAGGGCCACGCCGTCGGGCATGCCGTCGAAGGTGAAGGTCTGCACGATGAGCTCGTCGGGCACGACGTCGTGGAACGAGCCGTGGAACGCGTACTCCTCCTCGCCGCGGCGCTGCACGAAGACGTAGCCGCCGCCGGTCTCGCAGTCCCAGCGGACCATCTCGTTCGTGAGGCTGCGCGGCCCCATCCACTGCGCGACGAGCGCGGGGTCGGTGTGCGCGCGGAACACCTTCGCGACGGGGTGGTCGAACTCGCGCGTGATGCGCACGAGCGGCACCTCGGAGTCGACGTGGATCTCGGTGCGGTTGCTGCTGCTCATGAGCGCGATCCCTTCGTACGTCGGGCCTTCGGGGACGCCGGCCGCGCCGGCGCAGGAGGGGCGTCGTCCGGCATCGCGGCCAGGACGTCGTCCAGACGGGAGTAGCGCTCCTCGGCCTGGCGCCGGTAGCGCTCGATCCAGGCGGTCATCAACGACAGCACCTCCGCTTCGAGGTGCACGGGCCGTCGCTGCGCGTCCCGACCGCGCGAGACGAGGCCGGCGTCCTCCAGCACCCGCAGGTGCTTGGACACCGCCTGCAGGCTCACGTCGTACGGCTCGGCGAGCTCGGTGACCGTGGCGTCGGCGACCGTCAGCCGCGCGACGAGGTCGCGCCGCGTCGGGTCGGCGAGCGCCGCGAACGCCCGGGACAGCGGATCGGCGGACACGAGCACCTCCTCAACCATGTGATTGAGGAAGAGGATGCAGGGGAAGCCCCCTGTTGTCAACCGATTGGTTGAGCTACTGCGCGTTGCGCGCCTTCACGAAGGCGGTCGCGACCGTGAGGAGCTCGTCCTTGTCGGGGCCGTACATCTGCGCGAGCAGGCCGTCGTCGAAGTAGACGATGGCGACCGAGATCGACGCCGTCGACAGCAGCAGCACGTCGGTGCCGTCGACGGTGGTGAACTTCTGGGTCACCTTGCCGGTCAGCGACGGCTTGGCGCCGGCCGCGACGCTCTCGAGCACCGACTTCGCCGGCATGCCGGCGAACGCGTCGACGAGGCCGTCGTTGTACTGCGCCGCGATCACCACGGCGGCGAGGTCGCCGTCCTTCGTGACGCCGGCGGCCTTCACCCCGGACACCATCCCGGTGTCGGTGAGGGTCTCGCCGATCGAGTCGAAGTCGCCGGGCGCGTCGTCGTACTTGTACCCCGGGAGGTCGGGCAGCGCGAGGTCGGCGGGGGTCGCGGTCTCCTCGGGCGAGGACGGCTCCTCGGCCGGCTCGGCGGTCGAGCTCGAGGGCTCCGGCTCGGCGGTCGAGCTCGGGGTCGCGGGCGCGCTGCTCGACGACGACGTCGGCGTCGCAACGGTGCCCTGCACCGCTTCCCCGCCGCACGCGGTCAGAACAAGGAGCAGGAGCGGCGACGCGGCGAGCGCGACCCGGCGGGTGGTGACGGACGTGCGCGGCATGCGGCTCCCCCTCGTAGATGCGGACGCGATCACGCTACGGGGCGCGCGGCCCACGATGCCCGTTCATCGGCCGGGTTCATCCGCGCGGCGGCCAGCTCAGCGGCCGCGGAAGTCCAGCGGCGAGTACCGCGGACCGCGGGCGGGCCGGGAGATGCCCGTCATCTCCACCAGCCGCTGCACCCTGCCGCGATGGCCGGGCCAGGGCGCGAGGAGCTCGGCGAGCCGCTCGTCGGTGCCGTCCTCCTCGCCGGTCAGCGCGTAGACGACGTTCTTGGCCACGTGGAAGTCGCCGAAGCTCACGGCGTCGGCGTCCCCGAGCGCGCGCGAGGCGACCTCGGCCGAGGTCCACTCCCCCACCCCCGGAAGCGCCTGCATCCGGGCGCGCGCATCCGCGACGGGCATCGCCACGCACTCCTGCAGCCGGCCGGCGTACGACGCGGCCCGCACGATCGTGGCCGAGCGGCCGCCGTCGACGCCGGCCTGGTGCCACTCCCACGACGGCACCGCCGCGACGACGGCAGGGTCCGGGAACACGTGCATCGCCTCGGGCGCCGGCCCGGGTGCGGGCTCGCCGTACGTCGCGAGCAGCCAGCCCCACGACCGCCGCGCCTCGAGGCCGGTGACGCGCTGCTCGAGGATCGCGTGCACGAGCGTCTCGAGCACAACGCCGGTCGACGGCGTGCGCATCCCCGCACCGTGCTGCCGCCACTGCTGCGCGACCAGCGGGTGCAGCGACGCGTCGAAGGTCGAGACGTCGTCCGCGGCACCGAGGATCAGCGGCAGGCGCTCGGTCGCCCAGCCGGCGCCCGGGCCCCACGCCGACGACACCACCACGCCGTCGCGCACCTCGAGCCGCTGGGTCGCCGGGCCGTCCGGGCTGCGCATCGTGCGCCAGAGCGCGCGGTCCGGCGTACGCCGGTACGTCGGGTCGCGGCGGCCGCGGCCCAGCGCGCCGAGCGTGCCGCCGAGGCTCACCGGCCAGGACGGCGACCACTCGCGGACGACGGGCTCCACGCCGGGCGGCTCAGCGGTCGGAGGAGAAGCGGACCGAGGTCTCGGACAGCGCGACGCCGGGCCACACGCGCGCGCCGCGCACGAGCTCGTTGCCGGGGCCGATCACCGCGCGGTCGCCGACGACCACTCCCTCGAGCCGCGCACCCGAGCCGATGATCGCGCCGGACCCGATCACGGAGTCCTTCACGTAGGCGCCCGCCGCGACCATCGCGTTGTCGAAGAGCGACGAGCCGTCGACGACCGCTCCCGAGCCCACCGTGGCGCCCGCGCCGACGAAGGTGCCGTTGGTGAGGATCGCGTCCGGCTCCACCTCGGCGCCGGGGCGCACGAGCGAGTCGCCAGTGCGGCCGGGCAGCGCCGGGCTCGGCGCGCGGCCGGTGACGAGGTCGCACGACCCCTGCACGAAGGCCAGCGGGGTACCGAGGTCGAGCCAGTAGCCGTCGTCGACGAAGCCGGTCACGACCGCGCCCTCGGCCAGGAGGCCCGGGAACGTCTCGCGCTCGACCGACACCGGCCGGCCCGTCGGGATGCTGTCGATGATCGAGCGGCGGAACACGTAGCAGCCGGCGTTGATCTGGTCGGTGACGATCTCGGCCTCGGTGGTCGGCTTCTCGAGGAACTGCTCGACGCGGCCGTCCGCATCGGTCGGCACGAGGCCGTACGCCCGGGGGTCCTCGACACGGGTCAGGTAGAGCGAGACGTCCGAGCGCGAGTCGCGCCAGGCCTGCACCTGGCCCGCGATGTCGTGGCCGGAGAGGATGTCGCCGTTGAACACGAGGACCGGGTCGTCGGGCCCGGACAGCAGGTGCGGCGCGACGTGGCGGATCGCGCCGCCCGTGCCGAGCGGCACGTCCTCGGTCGCGTACACGAGCTCCACGCCGAACCGCGACCCGTCGCCGAAGTAGTCGAGGAACACCTCGGGCTTGTACGACGTGCCCAGCACGACCCGCGTCACGCCGGCCTCGCGGGCGCGCGCGATCTGGTGCTCGGTGCACGGCACGCCCGCGACGGGCAGCATCGGCTTGGGCGTGGTGACGGTCAGCGGGCGCAGGCGTGTCCCCTGGCCCCCGACGAGGAGGACGGCTTCCAGCACGGCGCCACTGTGCCACACCGTGCGGTCCGCACGGGTCGGCCCACGAGTACCCCGCGCGGGGAGCCGTAGGGTCGGCGGGTGACCGTGCCCGACGCCCTCGCCGCCCTGCTCGCCCGCGACCCCGCGCGTCCGCTCGTCACCTACCTCGGGCCCGGCGGCGAGCGCACCGAGCTGTCGGTGCGCACCTTCGAGAACAACGTGGCCAAGGCGGCCAACCTGCTGCGCGACGACGCCGACCTCCAGCCCGGCGCCGCCGTCTCGCTCGCGCTGCCCGTGCACTGGCAGACCAGCGTGTGGCTCGGGGCCACCGCGCTCCTCGGAGGCGTGGCCTGGCTCGACGGACCGGTCGACGACCCGGAGGTCGAGGTCGCCGTGCTCGCGCCCGACCGGATCGGCGACGACCGGGCGCTCCTGACCCTCGCCACAGCGCTGCACCCCCTCGGCATGCCGTTCCGCGAGCCGCTGCCCGCCGGCGTGCTCGACGCCGCGGTGGAGGTGCGTGCGCACGGCGACCGGTTCGCGGCCTACCGCCCTGCGCGGGGCGACGACCCGTGGCTGCGGCACGCCGGCCGCACCCTCACCCAGTCCGAGGCTCTCGCCGAGGCCGCGCAGGTCGCCGCAGCGCTCGGTGCCGCCCCGGGGTCGCGCGTGCTCGTGACCGCGGGGCTGCCCGGCGCGCTGCTCGCCCTGCTGGCGCTGCCGCTCGCGGCCGACGTTGCGGTGGTGCTGCTCGCCGACCCCTCGGCCGATCCGGCGGTGGTCGCCGGTCGGGAGGGCTGCGCGACCGTGCTGGCCGCGGCGTAGACCCCTAGAGGCGCTTGGCCGTCGTCACCAGCGCGCGGGAGACGTTCGGCCCCGAGACGAGCGTGGCCACGCCGCGCTGCAGCGCGACCTTCGTCGACGCGGCCACGCTGGTGTCGACCAGCAGCACGATCGAGCCCGGGGCCAGCGCGACAGCGCTGACCGGAGCGCCTGCCTTGCCGAGCACGACCGATCGCGCGTTGGCCGCACCGGCCCAGGTGGCCGCCTGGGCCGCGGTGTCCACGGCGTTCGCGGCGGTGAGCCGGCTGACGTTGGGCAGGGTGGCGGCGACGCTGTCGGCCACGGCGTCGCTCGAGCCGATCACGACGGTCGACTCCGGCGCCAGGGTGTCGAGGTACGTCGGCACCGTCGCCGACGGGGTAGTCCCGCCCGGCACGACGAGCAGCGGTCCCTTCTTCGCGCGCGCGGCGCCGGAGGCGACCGCGAGCGACCCGAGGTCGGGCTCGCCCACGACCACGGCCACCGAGCCTGTGCCGGGCGCGAGCAGCCTGGCCGCGTTCACCGAGACGCCGGTGGCGTTGGTCCCCGTCACCCGCGTCACGGTCCCGACGCCCGGGATCGTGCCGAGGTCGGTGACGAGCGCGGCGGGGAGGCCGGTCTTCGTGCCGACGACGTACACCTGCGTCGGCTTGCGACGCGCGAGCTCGGTACGCGTCACGGCGGACAGGGCGTCGGACGAGGTGAGCAGGAGCGCCCACCCCTTCTGCGCGGCGAGGTTGCCGGCCACGGCGACCGACGCGGGGTCCGCGATCGGCGCGAGGACGACGGTCCCGGACGACGACTTCTGCGCCGTGCGCACCGCGATCGTCGCGGCGTCGCCGGAACGCACGTCGGTGACGCGGCTGACCCACGTGCCCGGCAGGGAGAGCCGCGAGCGCAGCGACTCGCCGCTGATCGTGGCCGACGTGCCGGAGGACGACCAGGCGACCGCGGTCTGCACCCCGTCGCCGGCTGTGCGGGCCGACAGGTCGATGCGGACGACGTCGGGCAGGCCGAACGCCGAGGCCACCTGCGCCTGCGTGCGCTCGCGCGGGACCCACGTCGACCAGGGCACCGACGGGTCGAGGCTCCAGTGGTCGTCCACGCTCTGCGCCCAGGGCAGCGCGCCGCCCCAGACATCGGCCGAGGCCTGGGTGCGGCCCCCGGAGGCCGCGTAGTAGAACGCGGTGATCGGCTGGCCGCCGGACAGGATCGCCTTGCCGCGCAGGACGGTCTTGCCGTTCACGGTCGTGTTGGCGTACGTGGCCTTGACCGCGTCGCGCCAGTTCTGGCCGAGCGCGCCGGACTCCTTGATCCAGCCCGCGAAGGTCTGGTCGTAGTACGGGCCGCCGCCGTCATCGACGTGGCAGAGGCACGCGCTGCGCAGCGTCCCCGCCTTGGACAGCACGTAGCTGCGCGCGGCGAGCACCTGCGCCTGCAGCGACGCCGCGGGCCAGGAGTTCGACACCTCCGCGATGCCGAGGAGGTACTCGTCGTGGATGCGCACGCGGTTGTTGACCTCGAACGTGCCGGCGAGCGCCGACTGCACGATCACGGTGCCGTAGCGGTAGCGGTGGCCGTCCGTGGTGAAGCCGGCCTGCGAGCCGGCGACGTTGAGCACCGAGGCGGCCGTTCCGGCGCCGCCCGAGTCGCGGGTGCCTGCCCAGCGGAACGTCGCCGACGCCGCCGTGCCGAGCGTGCGGGTGGCGGTGCCGCGGGTCTTGATGACGGTGACCGAGGAGCCGGCCTGCACCACGCTGAAGATGTCCGCCGACGTCCCGAGCACCGGAGCCTGTCCGGCGAGGGTGACCTCGATGCCGCCGCCGCCGGCCACCAGCGCCTCGGAGCGGAACAGCGTCTTGGTCGCGCGGTGCAGGAGGTTCACGCGGATCGCGGCGTCGTCCTTCACCGGTGTGACGGTCGTGCCCGTGTAGTAGTGCGTGACGATGTCGGTCGCCGTCGCCCCTTCGAGCGCCATGCCGCGGGCTCCGTACTGCGACATGCCGACGCCGTGGCCGAAGCCGGCGCCGTTGAACACGAACGACGCGGGGATCGACGGCGTGACGGTCGTGGCCGCCGCCGCCGTCGCGGTGGGCGTGGGCGTCGGGGTGGGCGTGGGCGTCGGGGCGGGTGCCGGCGCGGTCGTGCGCGACGTGATCGAGGCGACCATCGGGGTCAGCGCCGTGTCGGCCCAGACCGCCGTCGGCGCGATGGCCAGCACATGCACGGCCGCCGCCGTGGACAGCCACGTGGCGATGCCCGAGGTGCCGCCCGCGCCGAGCAGGAGCGGACGTCGAGCACCGGCAGCCACAGCCCGACCGTAACCCGAGCCGACGGGCAGCGCCGTGACCTTGGACGCGGCCGGGGCGAGCGCGGCGAGCAGCGCGGTCGAGGTCTTCGCCGCGTCGGCACCCGCGACGCGCACGCCCTTCACCGCCGTCACGGCGGAGTCCGAGATCGCCGTGGTGGAGCCGACCACGGTGGTCGCGGCGATGCCGAGCGTCTTCATCGCCGCGAGGGTGATCGACGGCGCGAACGTCGGTCCCACGACCAGGAGCGGGCGGTTGAGCGAGGCCGCCGTCGCCGACGCCGCTGCCGCGACGTCGAGCGAGGAGCCGGAGCTGAATGACACGACCACAGCCCGGGTGCGGGCGCCCATCGCGCCGGCGACCGCCGTGGCAGTGCCGGCACGGGTGGTGCCGGACAGGCGGGTGATGGTCGTGACGCCGAGCGCTCGAAGCTTCGAGATCACGGTGCTCGTCACCTGGGTCGAGGTGCCGACCACGTAGGCCGTCGTGGCTCCTCGCCGCGTGATCTCGGAGGTCGTCGCGGCCGGGATCGTCTTGGAGCCGACGAGCAGCAGCGGCGCCTTCTTCGCGGCCGCGAGCGGAGCAGCGAGCAGGGCCTCGGGCTGGTACGCGTCGCTGCCCGGCGCGAGGACGACGGTCGTGGAGCTCGGCGCCGCGATGCGCCCGACGCGCACCGCCGCGGCGTACCGCTCGCTCTCGGCGATGCGGGCGACCTGGGTGCAGGGGCCGAGGGGCGAGGTCGCGGTGTCGGTGACTACGAAGGTCGCGGACACGGGATAGGGCACGCCGCTGCCCGCGGTGGCCGACAGCACGAGGCGGTAGGTGCCCGGGGGCGCTGCGGTGCCGTCCGCGCGGCGCTGGTTCCACGTGGCCGCGACCGTGCCCGCCGCGGCCAGGCTGCCGGTGACGGTGCGGATCGGCGTGGCGAGGCAGGGCGAGAAGACCTCGAGCTTCCACGACAGCGCGCCGCTGGCCCGGGCGGTCAGCGTTCCGCCGGTGCCGGCGTACGGCGCCACCGACGGCGAGAGCGCGGGACCGAGGAGCTGGGACCCCATGAGCGCCTTGGCCTGCGTGCGGATGCTCGGCACGTACGTCTCGAGGTACTGGCCGGGGCACGCAGTGAGGCCGATGTCGCGGTGGCCGCTGATGACGGGGACGGTGGCGGTCTCGCCCGGCGCGTACTTCGACGTGCCGGCGCCGCTGTTGGACACCAGCGTCGCCGTCCCCGTCGGGTCGGCATGGTTGAGCGCGAGCTTCCACGCCATCAGCCGCGCGATCGCCGTGGCCATCGCGCTGCCCTCGGACGACGTCGGCTTGTATATGTCGAAGTTGCCGAGGGCCGAGACGGCGAACGTGTTCTGGTTGAAGCCCGCGGTGTGGCCGCCGAGGACGTTCTTGTCCATGCCTCCGGCGCGGCCCTCGTAGAGCCGGCCGAACCGGTCGACGAAGAAGTTGTAGGCGATGTCGCTGTAGCCGAGGCTCAGCGTGAAGTAGGCGTACAGCGCACGGACCTGCGCGGCAGCGGTGTCCGCCGTGTAGTTGTTGGTCGAGGCCGTGTGGTGGACGAAGCCGACCTTGATGGGCCCGGTGTACACCGGCGCGCTCGTGCGCAGCGACTCGTCGGCACCCCACTGGGCGCGCGTGATGATCGACGGCTTGAGGGGGTCGCCGGCCGCGGCGGCCGTGGCCGGCGGCGTCTCGGCGGCGAGCACGTCGGCCTCGGAGCTCTTCGGGTCGACGAGCGACACCGACGCATCGGCCGGGAGGACGCCGCCGGGAGTGTCGATGCGCACCTGCACGCCGGTGCTGCCGCCCGCCGTCAGCAGCGGGTCGGTGCCGTGGCGGAGGCCGACGGCCTCGGCCTCGGCGGTGCCGGGGTCGGGGCCGTGCTCGGCACCGGAGCCGAGCTCCTGCCAGTCGGTCCACGCGCCGTCCTTCTCGCGCACCCGCACCTGCACGGTGGTGCCGGCCGGCGCCTCGCCGGTCCAGCTCACGGCGACCAGCGAGAACGGGTCTGTGTCGGTCGGCGGGGTGACGGCGGCCGGCTGGAGCGGCACCGCCGGCCCGTCCGGCGCCTCGACGGCGGGCTGGGCGGCCGGCGTGGCCGCCGGCTTCGTCGCAGGCTTCGCTGCCGGCGTGGCGGCTGGCTTCGCTGTCGGCGTGGCGGCTGGCTTCGCTGCCGGCGTCGCCGCCGCCGCGACCACCCGCTCGTCGCCCTGCTCGGGCGCGAGCTCGCCCTCGTGCGGGGCCGGCGACCCGACCAGGGCTGCCGGGTCGACGCCGGTGAGCGCGAGGTGGGCCACCGTCGGGGTCACCGGGCGGATCTGCGCCTGCGGTCCGGTGATCACCGGAAGGGCGACCAGGGCGGGCACCGCGAGCAGGGCGGTGGCGCTGGCGATGGCGCGACGCATGAGTGGCGGTCCTCCGTGGGGGCGGGGGTGGCGGGCGCGCGGTCGGTCGTTCTCCGCGCCTCCTGTTCACCCATCGGAGTGATGCGTGTGACTCTTGAGCGCTTGTGGGGTCCAGCGTGGTGCTTTGTCCCTTTTGGATGCAATCCGACCGGTAACCGAACGTCGATCGCGACGGGCGTCCGACCCCCGGGGCCACCGTAGAATCCGCGGGTGAGCACACCCGAGGGCCCCGCGCCCGTCTCCCGCATCGCGGGCGCGCACGGGCACCGCGGGGCCCGGATCGCGGTGGCCGTCGCCTCCGCGCTGACCGTCGTCGCCACCCTCGGCAGCACGGTCGCCTGGGCCGGCCTCAACACGATCAACGACAACATCAAGAAGCAGGACATCGCCGCCGGGCCCAACCGCCCGACCAAGGCGGCGCCGACCGAGCCCACGGAGTACGAGGCTCTCAACATCCTCGTGATGGGCACGGACACCCGCACCGGCCAGGGCACCTCCTTCGGCGACCCGGGCACCACGGCCTCGGGCAACGGCCACAGCGACACCACGATCCTGCTCCACGTGGCGGCCGACCGGTCGCGGGCGCTCGCCGTGTCCATCCCCCGCGACTCGTGGGTCACCCGCCCCTCGTGCAAGGACGGCGACACCGGCAGCGTGACCGGCCGGTTCAACGAGGCTTTCGCCGCGGGCGGCCCGAGCTGCACCATCCGTGCGGTCGAGGCGCTCACGAACGTGCGCATCGACCACTTCGTCGTCGTCGACTTCAAGGGCTTCCAGTCCGTGGTCGACGCCGTCGGCGGCGTGCCGATCTGCCTGGCCGAGGCCGTCGACGACCCGAAGTCGGGCCTCAAGCTCGACGCCGGCACCCACGTGCTCGACGGCCAGCAGGCCCTCGCGTTCGCCCGCGCGCGCAAGACCCTCGGCGACGGAAGCGACCTGTCGCGCATCGACCGCCAGCAGGTGTTCCTGTCCGCGCTCATCCGCCAGGTGCAGTCCAAGAGCCTCCTGACCGACGCCGGCACGCTCGTCTCTGTGCTCACCTCGGTGTCGGAGTCGCTCACCGTCGACACCGGCCTCGGCACCGTCGACGACCTGAAGAACCTCGCGGTCTCGATGCAGGGCATCTCCACGAACAAGATCAAGTTCGTGACCGTGCCGTGGGTCGCCCGCAGCGACGGCGCCACGATCGCGTGGAACGACGCCAAGGCCGACCCGATCTGGGCGTCGATGATCAACGACACCGCCTACCCGCCGCCGGCCTCCAAGCTCGACGGCAAGTCCCTGACCACCAAGCCGTCCGCGATCCGCGTGCGCGTCCTCAACGGCAGCGGCGTCGACGGCCAGGGCCGCACGGCGGCCGAGGAGCTCTCGGCGCAGGGCTTCGTCGTCGTCGGCATCGACACCGCCCCCGCGGTCCTGGCCACCACCACCGTCGCCTACGACCCGGCGTACGACGAGTCCGCGCGCACGCTGGCCTTCGCGACCCGGGCGGGCGAGCGCGCCGCCACCGCGAGCGGCAACGTGCTGACGGTGACGATCGGCAAGGACTGGAAGGGCGCCCAGACCGTCGTCATCAAGTCCTCGGGCAGCGACTCGGGCAGCAGCAGCGGCGGCGTGACCGCCAAGCCGGCCGACGAGCAGGTCTGCGTCAGCTGACGCGGCGCGAGGTCAGGAACCCGAAGCCCCACGACCCGTGCATGGTGGCGAGCACCAGCGGCATCCGCACGGCCACCTCGGCGCCCTGGTCGCGCGCGGCTGCGACGCCGCCGACCGTGACGAGGGCAGCGTACCCGGCCGGCGCGAGCCAGCCGAGCGCGAGCCACGACGGCGCACCGAGCGCCGCCGCGACGCCGGCCGCGGTGCCGGCCGCCACGCCGGACACGGCCACGGGTGCCGCGAGGTAGCGCAGGCTCAGGGTGTCCGGGTAGCGCCGCACGACCTCGCGGCGCCAGCGTCCGTACTCGAGGTACTGCCGGGCCAGCGCCTTCACCGTGCTGCGCGGGCGGTACGTGACCTGCATGCCGGGCGTGAACCAGATGAGGCCGCCGCTCTCGCGGATGCGGTGGTTCATCTCCCAGTCCTGCGCGCGCACCATGGTCTCGTCGTACCCGCCGACCCGCTCGAGGGCCGAGCGCCGGAACGCCCCGAGGTAGACCGTGAGCGCCTCGCCCTCCTCGCCGCCCACGTGGAACGACGCCGAGCCAACGCCCAGCTTCGAGGTCATCGCAGCGGCCACGGCGCGCTCGAACGGGGTGGTGCCCTCGGCTGCCATCATCCCGCCCACGTTGTCCGCCCCGGTGCGCGTCAGCACCTCGACCGCGACGGCGACGTAGTCCTCGGGCACGAGCGCGTGGCCGTCGCAGCGCACGACGATGTCGTACGACGACGCCGCGATCGCCGCGTTGAGGCCCGACGGCGTACGGCCGGACGGGTTCGGCACCAGCCGCAGCCTGCTGTCGCGGGCCGCGAGCTCCGCCGCGATCTCGTCGGTGCGGTCGGTGCTCGGGCCGAGGGCGAGCACCACCTCGAGCGGGCCGTCGTACCGCTGGCCGAGGAGGCGGGCCACCGACTCCTCGAGGTGCCGCGCCTCGTTCAGGACCGGGACCACGATGGAGACGCCGGGGGCGGCGGCGGGGGCGGCGGGGGTCGTGTCGCTCATGACGGCACGAGCGTAGGCGGCCCGCGGGCCGCGTGAGGCGCGCCACACGCCCCCGGCGTTGCGGCACCGACCAGGCCCCCCGTGCGTCGTACCGTGGTCAAGCCCTGCCGACCGGACGAGGACCCCCCGCGCCATGAGCTCTGCCCCCCTTGCGCCCGCGCGCCAGCGCCGCGGCCTGCGCGTCGCCGCCACGGTGGCGTCGGTCGCCGTGCTCCTGACGAGCGGCGCCGGCTGGGCCGCGGCCAACCGCTACTCGGGCAAGATCGGCCGCGTGGCCGCCGGCACCGAGGGCGGCGGCCTCGCCGAAGGCGAGCCCCTCACCATGCTGCTCGTCGCGAGCGACGACCGGTCGGGCCTGTCGTACCAGCAGCGCAAGGCCCTGCACCTCGGGTACGCCGACTACGGCCAGCACACCGACACGATGATGCTCGTGCACCTGTCCGGCGACGGCCAGGACATCAGCGTGGTCTCGCTTCCGCGCGACACCAAGGCCACCATCCCGGCCTGGACCGACAAGGACGGCAAGCGCCACAGCAGCACCACCGGCAAGCTCAACGTGGCGTACGCCATCGGCGGCCCGAAGCTCATGGTGCAGACCGTGCAGGACATGACCGGCGTCCGCATCGATCACTACGCCGAGATCAACTTCGCCGGCTTCCTCACCATGGTCGACGCCCTCGGTGGCGTCGAGGTGTGCTTGCCCAAGGCGACCACCGACAAGAACTCGGGCCTCGACCTGCCGGCCGGCAAGCAGACCGTCGACGGCGCCCAGGCGCTCGCCTACGTGCGCGCCCGCTACATCGACCCGACGGCCGACATCGGCCGCATGAAGCGCCAGCAGAAGTTCGTGGCGTCGATGGCGAGCAAGGCGCTGTCGGCCGGCACCCTCACCAACCCGGTGAAGGTCGACAGCTTCCTGTCCGCCGTCGCGGGCAGCATGAAGACCGACGACTCGCTCGGCACCGACCAGATGCTCGACCTCGTCGACCGGTTCAAGGGCATCAGCCCCAGCCGCATCGCGATGCTCACCGTGCCGATCGCGGGCAACGAGCGCGACCCCAAGCTCGGCGACGTCCTGCTCTGGGACCAGGACAAGTCGGCCGCGCTGTTCGCCTCGATCCGCGACGACAAGCCGCTGGTGTCCACCAAGCCGGCGAAGAGCGTCACCGTCGCGCCGAAGACCATCAGGGTGACGGTCCTCAACGGCACCGACACCCAGGGCCTCGGCGCCAAGGCGGCGGGCGACCTCGGCAAGGCCGGTTTCGTCGTCGTGGGCACGCCGGGCAACGCGCTGAAGAACGTCGGCGACCAGACGGTGATCCGTTACGACGAGCGCTGGAGCGAGTCGGTCAAGACCGTGGCCGCGTCGCTCCCCGGCGCGAAGCTCGTGCCGGTCAAGGGTTTCGGGCCGACGTTCGAGATCACGGTGGGCTCGTCGTACACCGGCGTCACCGCGGTCAAGGTCGTCGCGCCCTCGCCGTCCGCGACCGCGGAGAAGCCGCGCACCGCGGCCGACGACCTCTGCAGCTGAGCCCCGTGGCGATCCTCATCGACCCGCCGAAGTGGTGGCACCGCGAGCGGTGGTGGGGGCACATGGTGAGCGACACGTCGTACGACGAGCTCCACGCCTTCGCCGCCGCGCTCGGCGTGCCGCGGCGCGGGTTCGAGGGCGACCACTACGACATCCCCGAGCAGCTGCACGAGGCCGCGCTGGAGGCAGGCGCCGAGCTCGTCACCTCGCGCGAGCTCGTCGAGCGGCTGACCGCCGCCGGGCTGCGCAGGCCCAAGCGCGGGCCGCGCGCGACCTGACCCTGCTCAGGCGGGCTGCGCGAGCGGGGTCGTGATGCGCAGGACCGGCTGCGGCGGGTCGATGAGCCGCACCGCCGACTGGCCGATCATGTCGCGGGTGCGCACGGCGTACTGGCCGCACGCGCAGATGAGGTAGCGAGGGTCCTCGTGCGCGAAGAACGCGTGCTCGTGGTCGAGCCAGATGTCCATCCGAGCCTCCCCGATCAGCTCCCGTCCCACCGCCGGACGAGCTGCTGATCGGACGCTAACCCACGGGGTGCATCCGTTGCGAGTCGTTGCTGCAACATCTGTGT
Source organism: Candidatus Nanopelagicales bacterium (assembly GCA_050251215.1). GTDB lineage: Bacteria > Actinomycetota > Actinomycetes > S36-B12 > CAIYMF01 > Longivirga. The sequence continues at coordinate 35,347 of JBFWNE010000024.1, read as the reverse complement.
GAACTCTCAGCAAGGAAGCGGTTGAACCCTGGATGACCTGCGACGACAGGTGTTTCAGGCTGTTGCACGGAACGTCACCGGCACCTCGGATGGGAGCGCTCTCCGCAGCGATCCGGTGACGGATCGTGAGATCCAGCCCGCCGGACAGGGGGTTCAGGAACGGCCGGGATCGGCCGAGAAGATCTCGTGGCCCGACACCGCCGAACCGGCACCGAGGAGCAGATCGCCGAGCTGCTCGCGACCGCCAAGGACTCGCTCCGGCTGTCCGTGGCGTTCCTGTCGCGCCTCGACGGCACCACCCAGCACCTCGAGGTGGTGGAGGCGAGCGGACCGGCCGCCCTGCTGTTCCGCGAGGGTGCGACGCAGGTGCAGGCCACGAGCTTCTGCCAGGCGATCCTCGACGGCGACCTGCCGCCGGTGATCCCCGACGTCACCCAGCACCCGCGGGCGATGCACCTCCCGGCGGCACGCATGCCGCGCATCCGCAGCTACGTCTCCGTGCCGGTCACGCTCTCGGACGGCACCCTCTACGGCACGTTCTGCGCCGCCGGCCTCACGACCGACAAGCACCTGACCAAGCGCGACCAGGCGCTCATGGAGGTGCTCGCGCGGGCGGCCTCGGTGATCCTCGAGCCCGAGCTGCGCGAGCAGGGCCGGCGCGAGGAGATCGAGGGCCGGCTGCTCCCGCTCATGCGCTCGGGCGGCCCCGTCGTCGTGCTCCAGCCCATCGTGCGCCTCGCGGACGGCGGCCGCGTCGGCGCGGAGGCGCTCTCGCGGTTCCCAGCGGAGTGGGGCCTCGCGCCGGACATGTGCTTCGAGCAGGCTCACAGCATCGGCATCGGCCACCGGCTCGAGCTCCTCGCCCTCGAGCGCGCGGCCGACCTCCTCGACGAGGTCGGCGGCTACGTCGCGATGAACGTGTCGCCGACGACGCTCCTGCTCCCGCAGACCCTCGCGCTGCTCGAGCGCATCGACGCGGGCAGGGTGCTGCTCGAGCTGTCCGAGCACGACCAGGTCGAGGACTACGACGCGCTGGCCTACGCCCTCGAACCGCTTCGGGCGGAAGGGATGCGCCTGGCCATCGACGACGTCGGCGCAGGCTTCTCCTCGCTCCGCCACATCGTGCTCACCAAGCCCGACGTCATCAAGCTCGACCGGTCGATCGTCGACGGAGTCACCGAAGACGACGTGCTCGCCACGCTCGTGCACTCCCTCGTGGAGTTCGGCCATGCCGCGGGGGCGCACGTCGTGGCCGAGGGGATCGAGACCGCCGAGGACGCCGAGACGCTGCGCGCGCACGGCGTCGACTACGGCCAGGGCTGGCACTTCGGCCGCCCGGGCCCGGCCGCCGACCTCGCCCCGGCAGTGCCGATAACGCTGCGCTCCCGCGCCTGAGGCGAAACGCTCAGGTCGCGCCGTACCCGGCCGACGGGGGGACCGAAGAACATCACGGCGCACGGATGCGCCTGCCGTCCCGACCCCGGAGCATCCGTGTCCATCGCCGAGATCTCGGCGCGCATCGCGCAGATCCAGCAGCTCTCGACCAGCCGACCGGCTGCCGTCGACCGCTTCGCCGGGCCGTCCTTCGCCGCGACCCTGGCCTCGCTGTCCCCGCGCACCGACACCTCCGCGTCCGGGCTCTCCGCCCTCGGCGGCGTGCCGTCGCCCGTCTACGAAGGTGCCGCGGCCGCAGGCCAGGCGGACGGCGACGACCTCGCGGCCTGGGCCGCGCGGCAGGTCGGCGTCCCGTACGTCGCCGGAGGACGGTCCCAGAAGGGCTGGGACTGCGCCGGTTTCACCCAGTGGGTGGCCGGCCAGTACGGCGTCTCCATCCCGGACGTGAGCTGGGAGCAGATCAAGCAGGGCTCGCCCGTCGCCGACCTGTCGAGCGCGCGGCCCGGCGACCTGCTGTTCTTCCACGAGCCGAACGGCCATCACCACGACCCCTCCCCGCTCGGGGTGAACCACGTGGCCATCTACCTGGGCGACGGCAAGATGGTCGAGGCCGCGAACCCGCACGCCGGCACCAGGATCAGCGATGTCGACACCGCGCATCTCGTGGGCATCCGGCGCATCGCGCCCACCGGCGACGGCGTCGCCCGCACCCCCACCGAGGTCGCGGCCGCTGCTGCCACCAGCGCCTACTCGCCCTCGGCGCTCTCGGCCGCGGTGCCGATCGCCTCGGCCGGCACGGTGTCCTCGAGCGCGCAGCTGAGCCCGACGCAGCTCGTCGACGTGCTGAAGCAGGCGGGCTTCCAGGGCGAGGGCCTGCGCACGGCCTGGGCCGTCGCGATGCGCGAGTCGCACGGCCGCCCGGGCGCCGTGAGCCCGGTCAACCCCAACGGCACCCGCGACCACGGCCTGTTCCAGCTCAACGACATCCACCTCGGCAGGAACGTGGACCCGAGCCAGGTGCTGGACCCGGTCGCGAACGCGAAGGCGGCGTACCGCATCAGCAACGGCGGCACGAGCTGGGGCGCGTGGGGCCTCGGCCACTCCGGCTGGGCCGGCCACCTCGAGACCGCGCAGCCGCAGTTCTATGCGCGCATCAACGCCGCCTACCAGGCCTGGTACGCGCGCTTCCCCGGCGCCTGACCGGTCAGCCCGGCCGTCCGCTGCGCGAGTCGTGAGCGAGGCGTGAGGTGATCGCCCTCAGACCCGCGCCCCGACGCCCGATGGGGTCCCTGAGCAGGAAGCTCGCCCCGGAACGCCATGGAACAGGCCCGATCCGCATCAGCGGGTACGAGGAGCTCTCATGGACGACCGGCTGGTGATCCCCGCCGTCCAGGTCGCGCTCGACGGCCTGGCCCAGCGCCAGCGCATCTCGGCCGACAACATCGCGAACATCCAGACCCCCGGGTTCAAGGCCCGCTCGGTCGAGTTCGAGAACGCCCTCGGCCAGGCCCTGTCGATGGACCCGTCCGCCGACGCCTCCACCCTCAGCGGCACCGTCGCGACGGCGTTCACGTCCGACCCCGCGCGCGAGGACGGGAACAATGTGAGCCTGGAGCGCGAGACGCTCCTCGGCCAGGAGACGAACCTGCGCTACTCGCTCGCCGTGCGGGCCGTCGACGGCCGCTTCGGCATCGTCCGCGACGTGCTGCGGAGCTCGTGATGGGCCTCTTCGACGTCTTCGCCGTCTCCGGGACCGGCGTCAACCTCAACCGCGTCTGGATGGACGCGATCTCGGACAACATCGCCAACGTCAACACGGTCAAGCGCACCTCGGAGAGCGCGTTCCAGGCGCGGTACGTCGTCGCCCAGTCCGCCGACCCGTTCGCGGCCGGCGACCCGCAGGGCGTGGAGGTGGCGGGCATCGCGCTCGGCGACCCGAACGGCCGCGTCACGTACGAGCCCGACAACCCGCTCGCCGATGCGAACGGCTACGTGCGCCGTCCGGACATCGACCTCGGCGACCAGATGACCCAGCTCATCCAGGCCCAGCGCGGCTACCAGGCCAACCTGTCGGTCATCCAGCGCGCGACGGAGTCGTACAACACCGCGCTGCAGATCGGTCGTGCGTGATGGCGTTCATCCCGGCGATCGGCGTGACCCCGCCGGTGCTGCCGACCGTCCAGCCCGTCACCCCCAGCATCCCCACCGTCGCGGGCACCGGCTCGGCCCAGGCCACCGCCGGGTTCTCCAACGCGCTGACCTCCGCGGTCGACAACCTCACCGCGGTGCAGGGCAAGGCCGACAACCTCGCGATGCAGGCCGCCACCGGCACGCTGCAGAACCCCCACGACTACCTCATCGCCGCCACTGAGGCGTCGCTGACCACCCAGATGACCGTCGCCGTCCGCAACAAGGCGATCGAGGCCTTCAACGAGATCATGAGGATGCCGCTGTGACCACCCTGCTCCAGGGCTACGTCGGCCGTGCCCGCTCGGCGATGTCCGGCTTCACCGCCGGCCAGATCGGCGTCATCGTCGTCGGTGTGCTCGGCCTCGTGCTGGCCGGCTTCGCCTTCGTCCGGTGGAACGCCGCACCGATGGCGCCGCTTTTCAGCAACATGGCCACGGCCGATGCGAGCGCCGTCGTGCAGCAGCTCGACTCCAGCGGCATCGCGTACGAGCTGGCGGACGGCGGCACCACGATCCTCGTGCCGCAGGACAAGGTCTACGCGACCCGTCTGGCCATGAGCGCGCAGGGCCTGCCGGCCAACTCCCAGGACGGCTACTCGCTGCTGGACTCGCAGGGCATCACGACCTCGGAGTTCATGCAGAACGTCACCTACCAGCGCGCGGTGGAGGGCGAGCTCGCCTCGACCATCGAGGCGATCGACGGCGTCGACACGGCCACCGTCCACCTCGCGATGCCGGAGAAGTCGGTCTTCACCCAGGAGTCCGACAAGCCGACCGCATCGGTCATGGTGAAGCTGCGCCCCGGCACTGCGCTCGAGGCGGGCCAGGTGCAGGCGATCACCAACCTCGTCGCCTCGTCGGTGCCGAAGCTGACCGCCGGCAACGTCACCGTCGCCGACTCCACGGGGACGCTGCTGTCTACCGGCACAGGCACCGGGGCTGCTGCGTCCACCCAGGCGCAGGCGCAGCTGAAGATGGAGAACCAGCTGGCCTCCGCCGCCCAGACCCTGCTCGACAACGTCGTGGGCACGGGCAATGCGGCAGTCCGCGTGCACGCCGACCTCGACTTCGACACCCGCGAGACGACGACCCAGAAGTACGACTACACGGCGGGCGTGCCGCCGATCTCGAGCAGCACGACGTCGGAGAAGTACAGCGGGACGGGAACGGTGCCCGGCGGGGTGATCGGCAACGGCAGCACCACCGCCACCGGTACGACCGGCACGAGCACCCAGAACAACACCTACGACAAGTCCAGCACCACCGAGAACAACGCCGTGAACAGCACCCAGGAGGTGCGCACCGGCGCCCCCGGCGCGGTCAAGCGCCTCACCATCGCGGTGCTCGTGAACAACGCCAACGCGTCGGTCGACCCGGCGGTGCTCACCTCGCTCGTGTCCAACGCCGTCGGTTTCGACGCGACGCGCGGCGACACCATCGCGGTGACGCCGATGAAGTTCGACACGAGCGCCGCCGATGCGGCAGCGGCCGAGATCGCCGCCGCCGCCGACGCCGAGAGCAAGGCAGCGCTGTTCGACCTGGTGAAGAAGGCCGCGATCGCGCTCCTCGTCATCATGGTGATCGGCCTGGCGTTCCTCTCCTCGCGCAAGCAGCGCCGCCAGCTCATGGACGCCGACGAGCTGGCCGCCATCGGCTTCGCCCCGCAGCCGCTCGCCATCACCCGCGGTGAGGGTGCGACCGCGCTCGACGGAGCCGTGGTCCTGCCCGCCGTCGACGAGCCCCGCGCCATCGAGCAGCACACGTCCGACATCCAGGACCTGGTCGCCAAGCAGCCCGAAGAGGTCGCGCAGCTGCTGCGCGGCTGGATCGCGACGGGCCGGTGAGCACCGCCGTGGCGACCCGTGCCGACGAGCTGACCGGCCTGCGCAAGGCCGCGATCCTCCTGGTCCAGCTGGGCCAGGAGGGCGCCGCCCGCGTGCTCTCGACCATGCCGCAGGCCGAGATGGAGGAGCTCGTCGCCGAGATCGCCCGTCTGCAGCACGTCGAGACCGACGTCGCGGAGTCCGTCGTCGTCGAGTTCGCCGAGACCATGAACGCGCGCTCGCTCGCCGCCCAAGGCGGCCTCAACTACGCCCGCGAGCTGCTCGAGGAGGGCCTCGGCTACGACAAGGCACGCGAGGTCATGGGCCGGCTCGAGGCCGCGATCTCCGAGATGCCGTTCCAGTTCCTGCGCCGCACCGACGTGCGACAGCTCCTCAGCTTCCTGCAGGACGAGCACCCGCAGACGATCGCGCTCGTGCTCGCGCACCTCGACCCGTCGCAGGCCTCGCTCATCCTGTCCAACCTCGACCCGCAGCTGCAGGCCGACGTCGCGCACCGCATCGCCTCGATGGACCGTACGTCGCCCGACATCGTCAAGAAGGTCGAGGCGATCCTGCACAAGCGCATGTCGAGCATCCTGCAGCCGCAGGAGATGTCGACCGTCGGCGGCCTCGACCCGCTCGTCGAGATCATGAACCGGTCGGACCGCTCGACCGAGCGCCTCATCCTCGAGGGCCTCGAGGCGATCGACCCAGCCCTGGCCGAGCAGATCCGGGCGCTGATGTTCATGTTCGACGACATCGTGGTGCTCGACAACCGCTCGGTGCAGATCGTGCTGCGCGAGGTCGACATGAGCGATCTTGCGATGGCGCTCAAGGGAGTCCGGCCCGAGGTCCGCGAGAAGGTGACCAGCAACCTGTCCACCCGCGCGGCCGAGAACCTGGCCGAGGAGATCGACCTGCTCGGCGCCGTGCGCATGTCCACGGTCGAGGAGGCGCAGGCCAAGATCGTCCGGGTCATCCGCCGCCTCGAGGAGCAGGGCCAGATCGTGATCCAGAGGGGCGACGAGGATGCCTTCGTCGCCTGAGTCCTGCCTCGTCCACCCCGAGGACGTGCACCGCGTCGCACCGGCCCGCCTCGACGGCCGGCTGCGCGGCAGCTCGTTCCTCGCCGACCTGCGTGCCGACGCGCGCGTCGTCGACCCCCGCCTCGCCGAGGTCGTGCAGGACGCCGCGCGCTCCGCGGCCGAGTCGGGCCACTCCGAGGGGTACGCCGCCGGCTACGAGCGCGGCCTCGCAGAGGCTCGCGAGCAGGCCGCAGCGGAGGCCGCGCGACGCCGCGCGTCCGACGAGCTGGCCCTCGCCGACGCCCTCGCCCGGCTGTCGTCGGTCGCCGAGTCGCTGGCGGCCGCCGCCGACCGCCTCGAGGCGCGCGGGATGCCCGTGCACGAGGCCGCCGCCCACGAGCTCGGCGCCGTCGTGTGCGACCTCGTCGAGGAGCTGCTCGGCCGCGAGCTGGAGACGCCGCGCGTGCAGGTGCTCGACGCCGTACGCCGCGCCTCCGCCGGCGCAGTCCGCGGCGCGGCGCTGGTCCTGCACCTGAACCCCGAGGACGCCGCCACCGTGGCCGAGGCGGGCATCGACCTCGACGCCCTTGCCCACCGCCCGGTGACGCTCGTGCTCGACGCCTCCGTAGAGCGCGGCGGCGCCGTCGCGGACAGCGGCGCGCGGCGCATCGACGCGTGCCTGTCCTCGGCCGTCGGCCGGCTCCGCGAGGAGCTCACCGCATGAGCGTGCTGACCGTTCTGCGCGAGCGCGGCCTGGCCGCCGCCCGTCCCGACGTGTGCGGGACCGTCAGCTCCGTCACCGGCATGACCGCCTGGGTCGAGGACCTCGAGGCCGCGGTCGGCGACGTCGTCCACCTCGACCTGCCTGGCGGCCGGCTGCCCGCCGAGGTCGTCGGCGCGGACCACGGGCGCCTGGCCTGCATGCCCCTCGGCACCACCAACGGCATCGGCCCGGGCATCGCCGCGCGCACCACCGGAGGACCCCTGACCGTTCCGGTGGGGCCGGCCCTGCTCGGCCGCGTGCTCGACGGCCTCGGCCGGCCTGTCGACGGCGGGCCCTCGCTGGACGAGCTCCCCCGGGTTCCGGTCGAGAACACCGCGCCGCACGCCATGAAGCGCCAGCTCGTGACCGAGCAGATGCCCCTCGGGGTGCGGGCCATCGACACCATGACGCCTGTCGGCCGCGGCCAGCGCATCGGCATCATGGCCGGCTCAGGCGTCGGCAAGTCCACGCTGCTCTCGATGATCGCGCGGGGCTCCGGCGCCGACGTCGTCGTGGCCGCACTCGTCGGGGAGCGCGGGCGCGAGGTGCGCGAGTTCCTGGAGAACGACCTCGGTCCCGAGGGCCTCGCGCGGTCCGTCGTCGTGGTCGCGACCTCGGACGAGCCGCCCATCGTCCGCCTGCGTGCCGCCTTCACCGCCACCCGCATCGCGGAGGAGTTCCGCGACCAGGGGCTCGACGTCCTGCTGTTCATGGACTCCGTGACGCGCACGGCGATGGCGCAGCGCGAGGTCGGGCTCTCCGCCGGCGAGCCCCCCGCCACCCGCGGCTACCCGCCGTCGGCGTTCGCGATGCTGCCGCGCCTGCTCGAGCGGACCGGCCCCGGGGAGCACGGGACCATCACCGGCATCTACACCGTGCTGGTCGAGGGCGACGACATCCAGGACCCGATCGGCGACACCACGCGCTCGATCCTCGACGGCCACATCGTGCTCGACCGCGCGCTCGCGCACGCGCACCACTACCCGGCCATCGACGTGCTCGGGTCGGTGTCCCGCCTCGCCACCACGGTCACGACACCCCAGCAGCGGGCCGACGCCGGCATGCTGCGCCGCCTGCTCGCGGCCCACCGCGAGGCCAAGCTCCTCATCGACGTCGGCGCGTACGTGCCGGGAACCGATCCCGACGTCGACCTCGCCCGCGCGCTCGAGCCGAGCATCGAGGCGTTCCTGCAGCAGACCGTGCACGAGAGCGCGGACCTCGACGACTCCTGGCGCAGGCTGCACGACCTGGTCGGTTCGCTGTGAGAAGCAGCACCTCGCTGGCGCTGCTCCTGCAGGTGCGCGCGATCTCCGAGCGCCTCGCCCGCCGCGGCGTCGCCGAGGCCGCGGCCGTGCAGGCCGCGGCCGATCAGCACGTGGAGGAGCTCGAGGAGTCGCTCGCCTCCCTCGGTCTCCCGCGCGAGGCGCGCACACCGGAGTGGGTCGCGGCGCAGGCCTCCGCGCGGTCGATGGCCTCCCTGGTCGTCGTCGCGCGCGAGCAGGCCGCCGTCGCGGCGGCGCAGACCGCGGCGGCCCGGGCCGCGTGGGCCGAGCGCGAGAAGGAGCGCGAGTCGATCGCTCAGATGGCGGCCCGCGTTGCCGAACAGGAACGTGTCGAGCGTGCACGCCTCGACCAGAGAGAGACCGACGACCTCGTCACCAGCAGGCACGGACGCCGCGACGACACCACCGAACCCGCACCGTCCGGAGCCGACGCATGAGCGTTCCCACCCTGCACCTCGCGACGCCCGCCGCGAGCGCCGCCGGCGTGCGCGGGGCCGCGAAGCAGGCCTCGGCCGCCGACGGCACCTCGTTGACGATGGACTTCGCCACCCTGCTCGGCGAGGCCGTCGCCACCGCCGCTGACGACGCCGCGGCGCCCGAGCTCGACGCCGTGCCGGCCGACGGGGACGCCGTACCGGTCGACGCTCTGCCGGTCGACGCCGTCCCCACCGATGCCATCCCCGCACTCCCCACCACTGCCGTCCCTGCCACGGCCGCCACGCCCGCAGGGCCCGCATCCGACGACGACTCGGCACGACCGGTGGACCCCGTCCACCTCGAGCGCCCCGAGCACCCTGTCCACCCCGAGCACCCGGTCCACCCCGCGCGCTCCGAGCACGCCACCGGGCCGGACACCCCGGAGCTGCCGGAGCTGCCGGAGCAGTCCTCCCCGGCGGTGCCGGCCCCGTCGACGACGACGTCCGCCGTCCCGCCGGCGCCCGCCCCCGCGGAGCCGAGCGCCACCACGGCCACGGCCCCGATCGCCGCCGCCGCGCCGGTCGCCGCGAGCACCCCCGCGCCCGCCGTCGCGCCGACGGCAGCACCGGCGCCGCAGCACGCGGCGCCCTCGGTGGCCGACCAGGTCGCCGTGCACGTGCGCGGCCTGCGCCGCACGATCGCCGGCGCGCACGAGGCGACCCTCGTCCTCGAGCCCGAGCACCTCGGCCCCGTCCGCATCCGCATGCAGGTCGAGGACGGCGTCGTCGCGCTGTCGATGTCCGGGCTGCAGGCCGCGGCCACCGAGGCGCTGCGCGACGCGCTGCCGGACCTACGCCGCAGCCTCGCCGACGCCGGCCTGTCGCTCGGCCGCGCCGACGTCGCCGACGCCTCGGACTGGTCCACCTGGAACGGCTCGAGCGGCGCCGGGAACGGCAACGGCCGCAACGACTCCGCGCCGTCCTCGCGACCCCTCCCCACCGCGACGACGGAACTCCTCCAGCGCTCCGCCGCCCCCGACCGTCCCTCACCGCGCGCGCACGTCGGCGCCCTCGACCTGCTCGCCTGACCGGAGGACCCCATGACCGTCTCCCCCATCTCGACGCCCTACGCGCAGGGTGTCGTCTCCACCGTCGACCGCACCTCCGGCACCGCCGGCGGCAACGGCCTCGACAGCCAGGCGTTCCTGAAGCTCCTCGTGGCCCAGCTGAAGTACCAGGACCCGACGAACCCCGCGGACAGCACCCAGTTCATGGCGCAGACCGCGCAGTTCACGATGGTCGAGAAGCTGACGGCCCTCACCCAGCAGAGCACCGACCAGCTGGCCTCGCAGCGCATCGCGCAGGCCGCCCAGATGGTCGGACGCACCATCACGTGGACCGACGCCGACGGCGTGAGCCGCACGGGCACCGCCAGCGGCGCGCGCCTGCTCCCGACCGGCCCGGTGCTGGTCGTCGACGGCCGCGAGGTCTCCCTCGCCTCCGTCACCGAGATCACGAGCCCCGACGGACCGACGGGCTCGAGCACGACCGGCACGGATGCCGCCTCCAGCACTGCCACCGCCAGCAACCCCGCTGTCGCGGGCGGTACCGCCTAACCACTCCTTGCGGCACCCCCGCGAGACACCCAGGAGGACATCCCCCATGCTGCGTTCGCTCTTCTCGGGCATCAGCGGCCTGCGCGCCCACCAGACCATGATGGACGTCGTCGGCAACAACATCGCCAACGTCAACTCGGTCGGCTACAAGTCCAGCAACGTCGTCTTCGAGGACACGCTGTCGCAGATGGTGCGCGGCTCGACGTCGCCCACCGGCACGACCGGCGGCCTCAACCCCATGCAGGTCGGCCTCGGCGTGAAGACCGCCGGTGTCGCCACCAACTTCGGCCAAGGCTCCACCCAGCTCACCGGTCGCAGCCTCGACCTCATGATCCAGGGCGACGGCTTCTTCGTGGTCAGCGCCGACGGCGCTCAGCAGTACACCCGCGCCGGCTCGTTCACCCTCGACGGCCAGGGCCGCCTGACGACGCCGGACGGCGCGCTCGTGCAGGGCTGGACCGCCGTGAACGGCGTCGTCAACACCAACACCGTCCCCGGCGCCATCGGGCTGCCCATGGGCGTGACCGCCCCTCCGACCGCGACCACCGCGGTCGCGCTGGGCGGCAACCTCGACGCCACGGCCGCCGTCGGCGCCGCGGCGACCACGACCATCACGGCGTACGACGGCCAGGGGGCCGCCGTGCCGCTCAGCTTCACCATGACCAAGACCGGCGCGAATGCGTGGACCATCGCCACCGCCGGCGGAACGCCCGCCACCGCGGCCATCACGTTCGACCCGGCGACCGGCGCCGTGACGACCCCCAGCCCGCTGGCGGTGACCGTCAACGGCCAGGCCCTCGGACTCGACCTCGCGGGGATCACGCAGTACGGCGCCCCCAGCTCGTTCGCGGCCCTCAGCCAGGACGGAGCCACGGTGGGCCAGCTCCAGGCCTTCACGATCTCCGCCGACGGCACGATCGTCGGCGAGTTCTCCAACGGCGTGAAGCAGCCGGTCGCCCAGCTCGCGATGGCGACCTTCAGCAACCCGGGCGGCCTGCAGAAGGTCGGCAACTCGTCGTTCTCGGCCTCGCTCAACTCGGGCGCCGCCGTGATCGGCGCCCCCGGCACGAGCGGTCGCGGCCTCATGATCGGCGGGGCGCTCGAGATGTCGAACGTCGACCTCGCCGCGGAGTTCACCAACCTGATCATCGCCCAGCGCGGCTTCCAGGCGAACTCCAAGATCATCACCAGCTCGGACGAGATCCTTCAGGACCTCGTGAACCTCAAGCGCTGATCACCATCAGACGCCCGGTGAGGGGCCTCGCGGCCCCGTGAGGCCCCTCACCCGCACGAACGGCTCAGATCCACCCCCTCATCGCCGATGGGGGATCCGACGAGCGCTACGGATGGCGCCCGGCGCACGAATCTCGACCAAGGACGGTTCATCGTGATCATGCTGACGCGCCTCAACGGGGCGCCTTTCGCGTTGAACCCCGATCTCATCGAGCGCGCCGAGGCCACTCCCGACACCGTCGTCTTCCTGGTCGACGGCAAGCACTACGTCGTCCGCGAGGGCCTCGACGAGGTGATCGCGCGCATCCGCACCGCCCGCGCCGCCGTGCTGGGCGAGGTCGCGGCAGCCCAGGCCCGCGGCGAGCTCCCCTGCGCCGACGACGAGGCGGCCGCCGCCGACCAGTCCGGCGACGTCATCCCGATGAGGAGGAACCACTGATGGATCCCCTCACCCTCATCGGCGTGGCTCTGGCGTTCATCGCCATCTTCGTCTCGATGATCATGGAGGGCGGCAACCCCGCGGCCCTCATCCTCATCCCGTCGCTGCTGCTGGTCTTCGTCGGCACCTTCGGCGTGGGCATGGCCGGCATGACGCTGCCCGACTTCATCTTCGCGATGAAGACGGCGAAGGACGCGTTCCTCGGCAAGGTCGCCAAGCCCGACGACCTCGTCACCACCATCGTGAAGTGCGCGGAGACCGCGCGCCGCGAGGGCCTGCTGGCCCTGGAGTCGCAGGTGCAGAGCATCGAGGAGCCGCTGCTCAAGCGCGGACTCGAGCTGGCCATCGACGGCACCGACCCCGACGCCCTCGCCGAGGTGCTCGAGGCCGAGGTCGCCGCGACCCACAAGCGCGGCGCGATCCCCGCCAAGCTCTTCGAGAACATGGGCGGCTACGCCCCGACCATCGGCATCATCGGCACCGTCATGGGCCTCGTGAACGTGCTCGGCAACCTGGAGAACCCGGGCGAGCTCGGCCACCTGATCGCGGGCGCGTTCATCGCCACCCTCTGGGGCGTGCTGTCGGCCAACGTGCTGTGGCTGCCGATGGGCAACAAGCTCAAGGCGCTCAACGAGATCGCCCACCAGCGCAACGAGATGATCGTCGAGGGCGTGCTGTCGATCCAGGGCGGCGCCAACCCCCGCATGGTCGACCGCAAGCTCCGCGCGCTCCTCCCGCAGGACGGCTCCGCAGAGAAGAAGGCTGCGTAATGTCCGGGGGCAGCAGCCACGGCCGCCGCAAGAAGAAGGGCGGTGAGCAGCACGAGGAGCATGTCAACCACGAGCGCTGGCTCGTCACCTACGCGGACATGCTGACCCTCCTCATGGTGCTGTTCATCGTGCTCTTCGCGATCAGCCAGGTCGACCAGAAGAAGTTCATGCAGCTCGCCACCGGCATGTCGTCCGGCTTCGGCCAGCCCGTATCGATCACGAACGGCGCGACCAGCGTGCTGCCGATGGCAGCCAACTCCAAGCCGGTCACGGACTCCGCTCCGGCGATGTCGATCGACGCGATGCCGAGCCTGGTCAGCGAGATGGCCAAGGGCACCGGCGCCGGGGGCGCCAACGCTGCTGCCGCCGCCGCGCAGAAGGCCGCGGAGCGCGACAACGCCGACCTCACGAAGGCCGCCGACCTCATCGAGAAGGCGCTGAAGAAGGCAGGTCTCACCGACAAGGTCGTGCTCTCGCGCGACTCGCGCGGCCTGACCGTGACCGTCGTGGTCGACGACCTGGTGTTCCCGGCCGACAGCGCCGAGCTGCAGACCGACGGGCAGGTGCTGCTTGCCGCGATCGGGCCGGCGCTCAAGGCCACCAAGCACGACATCCTCATCGAGGGCCACACCAACACGGTCAACGTGCGCCCCAAGAACTACCCGAGCGAGTGGGAGCTGTCCTCGGCCCGCGCGAGCTCGGTGGCCCGCTGGCTCATCTCCGAGACCGGCCTGGCGCCCGAGCACCTCACGGTGGCCGGGTACGCCGACACCCGCCCGCTCGTGCCCGCCAGCGACCCGCGGTCCACGCGCCTCAACCGCCGCGTGGCGATCGTCGTCCAGAGCACGCTCACCGGGGAGCAGAAGGCTCTCCTCGATCTGATCCAGGCGAACGCCTCGGAAGGGAACTGACATGGCTGACTCGGCCACTCTCACCGCCGCCCCCGAGGCCGCCGCACCGGAGGCCAAGAAGGGCAAGTCCAAGCTGCTCATGATCCTGGTCGTCGTCCTGGTCGTGGCTGGCGCGGCGTACTGGTTCGTCCTGAAGCCCAAGGACGCCGCCGGCGCCGCCGCGGTGCCGCCGCCGCCGGAGAAGGGCTCGGTCGTGGCGCTGGACCCGATCTACATCAACCTCGCGCAGAGCCACTTCCTCAAGCTCGGCATCGCGCTGCAGGGGACGAAGACCGCCAACGTCAAGGAGCTCGACGGGTCCGAGGCCCTCGACTTCGCCATCGAGGTCTTCAGCGGCCAGAACCTCGAGGAGCTCTCCGACACCAAGACCCGCGCGGAGTTCAAGCAGGAGCTCGTCGCCAAGGTGACCGAGGCCTACCCGGACGAGGTCATGGACGTCTACTTCACGGAGTTCGTGATGCAGTAGCCCGCCACCGGGCCGCCGACGGATCGGCGCCGCCCGGCCACGACACCGGCCGCGGGACGGCGGCCGGAGGGTGCACGGAGGCACCCTGAACCGCGCGGGAGAACCGCGCATGACTCCCCCTTGAGGGCCCGATGAGCCTCGCTCATCCGTTCGGCGCGCGCTGCCATGTTCTGCTCAGATGCCGTTCTGACCGGTCGATGGGCTCGCTGTGAGCACCGAGACCGCGGCCGCCCCGGCAGCCCCCGACGCCTCCGACGGCGGGCACCGCGTCTACGACTTCCGCCGCCCCACGCGCCTCTCGCGCGAGCACGTGCGCATCCTCGAGATGGCGCTCGACACCCTCTCCCGGCAGTGGACGACCCTGCTCACCACGCAGCTGCGCTCGGTCTGCACCGTCACGTTCGCCTCCGTCGAGCAGCTCACCTACGACGAGTACGTCTCCTCGCTCGCCACGCCGACCTCGCTGTTCGTCCTGGAGCTCGACCCCATCGCCGGCGCGGGCATGCTCGACGTGTCCGTCCCCGTCGCGATGACCGTGGTCGACCACCTCCTCGGCGGCCCCGGCCGCGAGGACCAGCCGGAGCGCACCTTCACCGAGATCGAGGGGATGCTCCTGCACTCGGTGTTCGAGCGGGCCCTCGCCGAGCTGGGCTATGCGTTCGAGGGCGTCCTGCCGCTCGCCGCGACCATCTCCCGCACCGAGACGAGCCCTCAGTTCGCGCAGGCCGCGAGCCCGTCGGACGGCTTCCTGGTCGCCGGCTTCGAGCTCGTCGTGGGCTCGCAGTCCTGCCTCACGACCCTCGCCCTGCCGTTCGGCGACATGTTCGCCGCGCTCGAGAAGGCGCTGCAGGGCACGAGCTCCTCGCGCGAGCGGGCCGACCGCGAGGCCGCCCGCCGCCAGGTCAGCGCCCGCCTCGCCGAGACGCCCGTCGAGGTGTCCGTCGTCGTCGGCCCGACTCTCGTGCGGATGGCGGACGTCGTCAGCCTGCGCCCGGGCGACGTCGTACGCCTCGGCCACCCGATCAGCGAGCCCCTGTCCGTCACCAGCGCCGGGATGACCTTCGCGCACGCCGTCCCCGGCAGCGAGGGCGCCCGCATGGCCTGCCTCATCGTCCACTCCTCCGAGGAGAGCTGATGCTCGACCTGACCGACCCCCGTATCGCCCAGGTGGCCGACGCGTTCACCGCGGCGGCGACGGCAGCGGCGGCCGCGCTCGGCCTCCCCCAGGCCCCCGCCGCCGGCGTCCTCGCCACCGAGACGGCCGACGCCCTCGGCGCCCCCGCCTCGCTCGCCGCCGCCATGCGCGTCGGCGGCTCGGTGAGCGGCGACCTCGTGCTGGTGAGCATCGCCGAGCTCGACCCGGTGCTCGACGACAGCTCGATGGGCGGCCTCACGCCGCTGTCCAACCGCGTCCGCGCGCTGCGCGCCGCCGCCGACGCCCTCGGCGTCCGCCACGGCGACGCGAGCGAGGCCGACCCGACCGACCTGTCCGGAGACCTCGGCTGCGCGCTGCTGCTCGACGGCGTGCCCGTCGCGGCGCTCATGCTGCGCCTCCCCGCCCCGGTGGTGGAGGAGCCTGTCGCGGAGGAGCCCATGTCCGCCGAGCCCGCCCCGGCCGTCGCCGAGCCGGTCCGCGAGCCCGTGGCCGTCGGCGCCCCCGCCGTCGAGGCCCCGGCCGCCGGCTTCCGCTCCAGCGTCCCCGGCGGCGCCGTGGGCGAGGGGCACGGCCCGGTCGCCACGCGCCTGGACCAGCTCACGAACGTGCAGATGGAGGTGACGGTCGAGATCGGCCGCACCCGGATGAGCGTCGGCGAGCTGCTCGGGCTCGCCCCCGGCCAGGTCGTCGAGCTCGACCGCGCGGCCGGCGCCCCGGTCGACCTGTTCGTCAACGGCACGCTGCTGGCGCGCGGCGAGGTCGTCGTCATCGACGAGGACTTCGGCTTCCGCGTCACCGAGATCGTCACCAGCCAGGGCTGAGGCGCATCGTGGACCAGGTCATGCTCGGCGTGCGGGTGGTGTTCTCCCTCGCCGTCGTCCTCGCGATGATGTGGGGCCTCTCCCGCGTCATGCGCGGCGGCCGACCGCAGGTCAAGGGCGGTGCGCACCGCCTCGACGTCGTCTCGCGCACGAGCCTCGGCAAACGCTCCTCGATCGTCGTCGTCCGCGCCGGCGAGCGCGGCCTCATCGTGGGCGTCACGGACCACGCGATCTCGGTCCTCGGCGAGATGCCGCTGCCCACCGAGGACGCCGTGCTCGAGGTGCGTACGCCGCTTGCCATCACCGCCGACGGCGAGGTCACCGAGCACCCGGCCGCTCCGGCGACCGCCGGCCGTCGCCGTCACGCCGCACCGACCGAGCAGACCTCGACCCTCGCCGGCTCCGTGCTCTCCCCCGCGACCTGGAAGCAGACTGCCAGCGCGTTCCGCGAGAGGACCGTGCGACAGTGACGCTCCTGCGCCGCGTCGTGACGGCAGTCGTCGTCGGCCTCGGCCTCGTGCTCGTGGGCGCCTCGCCCTCGTGGGCGGCCGCTGCCACACCGTCGCCGACGGCATCCGCCCCGACGGTGACCGTGCAGCTCCCCGGCGCCGACGGCGGCGACGGCCCCAACTCCTCGATCGTGCTGCTGCTGGCGCTCACGGTGCTCGCGGTCGCGCCGGCGATCCTGCTGCTGACCACGAGCTTCACCAAGATCATCGTGGTGCTGTCGCTGACCCGGAACGCCCTCGGTCTGCAGGGCGTGCCGCCGAACCAGGTGCTCGTCGGCCTGTCGCTGTTCCTGAGCCTGTTCATCATGGGCCCGGTCGTCTCGCAGGTGAACCAGGACGCGCTGCAGCCCTATCTCAACGGCGACGCGACGTTCTCGCAGGCGTTCGACGCCGCGAAGAAGCCGATGACCGAGTTCATGCTGAAGAACACCCGGCCGGAGGAGCTCGCGCTCATGGTCAAGGTGTCCAAGGAGCCGGCCCCCGCCACGCCCGCCGACGTCTCGCTCACGACGCTCATCCCGGCCTTCATCCTGAGCGAGCTGCGCGCGGCGTTCATCATCGGTTTCGTCATCTTCGTGCCGTTCCTGGTGATCGACATGGTCGTCAGCGCAGGCCTCATGAGCGTCGGCATGATGATGCTGCCACCCGTGATGATCTCGCTGCCGTTCAAGCTGCTGCTCTTCGTCCTCGTGGACGGGTGGGGCCTCGTCGTCACGTCCCTCGTCTCGAGCTACGGGTAGGCCGCCATGACCGATGCCGCCGTCACCGAGCTCGCCCTGCAGATGATGATCGCCGGAGCCAAGCTGGCCGCGCCGATGCTGCTCACTGCCCTCGTCGTGGGCTTCGCCGTCTCGCTGTTCCAGGCCGTCACCCAGCTGCAGGACTCCACACTGGCGTTCGTGCCGAAGATCCTGGCCGTCGGCATCGCCCTGCTGCTCTCGGGCAACTGGATGCTGCAGGAGCTGATCTCGTTCACCAAGCTCGCCTTCGGCATGCTCCCCACCCTGCTCGGGTGACGCCGTGACGACCGCCTTCACCGTCGACCAGCTCATCGGCTTCCTGCTCGTCTCGGTGCGCATCGGCACCTGGCTCTGGATCACCCCGCCGTTCGGCGGCCGGATGGTGCCCGCGATGGTCAAGGTCGGCGTCTCGCTCGCGCTCGCGCTGCCCCTGACCCCGCCCGCCGTGCAGGCGGCGGGGACAGTGCCGACGACGATCGGCCCCATCGTGTGGGCCGTGATCCAGCAGGTGATCATCGGCGGCGCCCTGGGGCTCGCGTCGCTTTCCCTGCTCGCCGCGATCCAGTCGGCCGGCTCGCTCATCGACCTGTTCGGCGGCTTCTCGGTCGCCCAGGCGTACGACCGCATGCTCATGCAGCAGTCCACCGTGATGGCCCGCGTCTACCAGATGCTCGCCGCGGTGCTCATGCTCGTGACAGGCGCCTACATGGTGCTCATGCAGGGCTTCGCGGCCACGTTCGAGGTGCTGCCGCTCGACGGCACGCTGAACCTCGCCGCGACCGCCACGACGCTCACCGAGGCCCTGACCAAGCTCTTCCTGTCGGCCCTGCAGATCGCCGGGCCCCTCATCGGCATCTCGTTCCTCGCCGACGTCGCCCTCGGCCTGATGACGCGCGTCGCCCCGGCGCTCAACGCGTTCTCCCTGGGTTTCCCGATCAAGATCGGCCTGACCCTCATCCTCATCGCGCTCGCGGTGCCGATGCTGCCCCCGGCCGTGATCGGGCTGTCCGAGGACGCGGTGTCGGCCATGGCCGGCATCGTCGGCGGGGGCTGACCCGTGGCCGACAAGGGCGCCGCCGACAAGACCGAGAAGCCGACACCCAAACGGCTCCAGGAAGGGCGCAAGCAGGGCCAGGTGCCGCGCTCGCCCGACCTCGCGGCCTGGGCCGGCGTCCTCGCGATGACGTTCCTGCTGCCCACTGCCGTGAGCGGCGTCGGCGAGGGGATCCAGACGCTGCTGCGCGCCGTCCCCGACCTGATGGCCGAGCCCAGCGTCGAGCAGGCCATGACGATCGCGGGGGATCTCGCGAGGACCGCGGCCCTGGCCCTCCTGCCCTTGCTGGGCACCCTCTTCCTCACCGCGATCATCACCGGCGTCGCCCAGGGCGGGGCCCGACCGTACGGCGCGCGCCTCAAGCCCAAGTTCGCCCGCATCAACCCCGGGGCGGGCCTCAAGCGCATGCTCGGCCCGCAGGGCGCCTGGGAGCTGGTGAAGTCGCTCCTCAAGACCACCGTCGTCGGCGTGCTCGCCTACCGCCTCATCGCCGACGTGAGCACGCTCGTGATGGGCTCCGGCTCGCTGCCCCTCACCACGATCGTCGCCACCATCGGCGGTGCCGCGCTCAACATGGTGCGCGTCGTCGCCTCCGCGGCCCTCGTCATCGGCGCGGCCGACTACCTCGTGGCCCGGCGCCGGGTCATGAAGGGGATGATGATGTCCCGCAAGGACATCAAGGACGAGATGCGCCAGTCCGACGGCGATCCCATGGTCAAGGGCGAGATCCGCCGTCGGGCCCTCATGATGGCCCGCAACCGCATGATGGCCGCGATTCCCGAGGCCGACGTCGTGATGGTCAACCCGACCCACGTCGCCGTGGCGCTGAAGTACACCGCCGGGTTCGGCGCCCCGCGCGTCGTGGCCAAGGGCCGCGGCGTCATCGCGGCCAAGATCAGGAAGATCGCCGCGGAGAACCGCGTGCCGATGGTCGAGGACGTCCCCCTCGCGCGCGCCCTGCACAGCGCCTGCGAGGTCGGCGAGGAGATCCCCGCGGAGTTCTACACCGCCGTCGCCCAGGTGCTCGCCTTCGTGATGGGCCTCAAGGCCAAGGGCGCCGCAGGCGGCATGCACCGGGCTCGGGAGCTGGCGCTGAGCCGGCGGTGAGCCCGAGCTGAGCCTGGCGGCCGATCGGGCTCGAAGTGCTCAGGACACCTCCGCCGGCGCCGATGGGGCTCATGCCAGGACGGCGAGCACTATCCATGGACGGGCGGACCCGGGATCAGCCGATCCCGCAGCCTCGAGGGACGCGCGTGTCCAACCGCAGTGCCAGCCTGTACGCCGTACCGGTGGCTGTGGTCGGCATCATCACGATGATGATCGTGCCGCTCCCGCCGGCCGTCCTCGACCTGCTCATCACGGTCAACATCGCCGCCGCCCTCTCCATCCTGCTCGCCTCGATGTACGTGAAGCGGCCTCTCGACTTCGCGATCTTCCCGGCCCTGCTGCTGGTCGCCACGCTCTTCCGGCTGGCCCTGAACATCAGCGTCACGCGCAACGTCCTGACCAACGGCTACGCCGGCAACGTGGTCGACGCGTTCGGCCACTTCGTGATCGGCGGGTCGCTGATCGTCGGTCTCGTGATCTTCCTGATCCTCATCGTCATCCAGTTCATCGTCGTCACCAAGGGTGCCGAGCGCGTCGCCGAGGTCGGGGCCCGCTTCACCCTCGACGCGATGCCCGGCAAGCAGATGGCGATCGACGCCGACCTCAACGCCGGCCTGATCAGCGACGACGAGGCCCGCACCCGCCGCGCCGAGGTGGCCGCCGAGGCCGACTTCTACGGCGCGATGGACGGCGGCTCGAAGTTCGTCAAGGGCGACGCGATCGCGGCCATCATCATCACGGTCATCAACCTCGTCGGCGGCATGGCCATCGGCATCCTCAGCAAGGGGATGTCGCCGGCGGACGCGGTGACGACGTACAGCCTCCTGACCGTCGGCGACGGCCTGGTGTCGCAGATCCCCGCCCTCATGCTCTCGGTCGCGACCGGCCTCATCGTCACGCGCGCCACGACCGAGAACGACATGGGATCGGACGTCATCGGGCAGTTCGCCGGCCAGAAGCGGGCTATCCAGATCGCAGGCGCGGGCGTCATCGCCCTCGCGCTCGTGCCGGGTCTGCCGAAGGTGCCGTTCGTCCTCGTGGGCGGCGGCCTCATCTTCCTGTCGACGCGCCTCACCCACGCCGCCACCGCTCAGGCCGAGCGCGACGCCGCAGCGGCCGCCGAGGCCCTCGCCCCGGCCGGCCCTGCCCCCGACTCCCCCGAGGCGCTCATCGCCGAGATGCGCGTGGACCCGGTCGAGCTCGAGCTGGCCTACGACATGGTCGACCTGGTCGATGCCAACGTCGGCGGCGACCTGCTCGGCCGCGTGAAGGCCCTGCGCCGCAAGGTGGCGCTGGAGCTCGGCGTGGTCCTGCCGCCCGTGCGGACGCGCGACGACCTCGAGCTGCCGCTGTCGACGTACCGCATCCGCGTGCACGGCGTCGAGCTCGGCCGCGGCGAGGCCCCTCCCGGGCACGTGCTGGTCATCGGCGACGGCCTCTCGGGCCTGCCCGGCACCGACACCCGCGAGCCGGTGTTCGGCCTCCCCGCGCGGTGGGTTCCCGGCACGTTCCAGCACCAGGCCGAGCTGTCGGGCCACACGGTGGTCGACCGCTCCTCGGTCCTCATCACCCACCTCGCCGAGATCGTGCGCCAGAACGCCGGCGCGCTCCTCTCGCGCGAGGACGTCCGCACGCTGGTCGAGGCAGTCCGCGAGACGCACCCGTCGGTGGTCGAGGAGCTCACGCCGGCCGTGCTGACCCTCGGCGAGATCCAGCGCGTGCTGCAGGCCCTGCTCGACGAGCGGGTGCCCGTGCGCGACCTCGCCCGCATCTTCGAGGCTCTGTCCGCCCGCGGCCGCTCAGCGGGCGGGCAGAGCACCGAGGCGCTCGTCGAGGCGGCCCGGTCGGTGCTCGGCCCGGCGATCTGCGCCAACCTCGCCGTCGACGGCTCCCTCTACGCGCTGACCTTCGACCCGCTGCTCGAGCAGGACCTACTCGGGTCGCTGCGGCAGGCGGAGGGCGGCGACGTCATCACGCTCGACGCGCACGTGGTCGGTGCCGTTGTACGCGACCTCGCGCGCCTCGTCGAGCAGGCCGAGCAGTCCGGCCGCTCCCCCGTCCTCGTGTGCAGCGGCCCGCTGCGCGCGCCGCTGCGCCGCCTCGTGCGCGGCGAGCTCCCCCGCCTCCCCGTGCTCGCCTACGGCGAGCTCGGCGGCCCGATCGACGTCCACACCCAAGGAGTGGTGAGCCTTGTCCACGCGAATGCTTCTTGAGGGTCCGGACATCCGGGCGCTGCTCGCGCAGGTTCGGGAGGAGCACGGCCCCGACGCCCGCATCGTGCACGCCGAGCGCGTGCGCTCCGGCGGCGTCGGCGGGTTCTTCGCCAAGCAGCGGTTCGAGGTGACCGTCGAGATCGACGGCGACCACGACGCGGCGACCACGGCGTCCACGCCCGAGCAGCTCGTCGAGCAGTTCGCGGCGTCGACCAACGGCCAGGGCGACACCTTCACGCCGTCCACCCGTCCCGCGCCGCGCCCGACGGCGACTACAGCGCCCGAGCGCGTCGAACCGCTCGAGGCTGCCGAGCGCGTCACGCACGTGCGCGCCCTCGGCGCGGTGTCGCGCGGCGACGCCGCCCTCGCGGCCGAGCCGCTGCCCTGGAACGGCGCCGCCGCGGCGGCAGGCGGGGCGGCCGTCGACGCGCTCATCGCGGCCATGGACAAGGCCGGCGCCGATGCCGTGGAGCTCGGCGAGCGCCGTACTCCCGTCATGGTGCCCAGCGCCCTGACCGACCCGTTCGTGCCCGGCCGCGCGCCGGTCGAGCCCGCGCTGCCGATCCTCGAGGAGGCCTCGCGCGCCGCCGGCATCGACCCGCGGCCGACGCTCACCCCGGTCGGCCCGCTCGCGGCAGCCGCCTCCGAGCCCACCCCGCTCGGCGACCTCGTCGGCTGGCTCGCCACCCAGCAGGCCGCGCTCGCCGAGGCCGCCGCTCCGCACGCGCCCGCCGCGCCCCCGGCTCCCGGCGTCGACCCCGCGCTGCTCGCGAGCATCGTGGCGCGCGCCGGCGTCACGGTCGCCGACGCCCCGGCCCCCATGCCCGCCGCCGCTCCCGCCGCTCCTGCAGCTCCTGCCGCGCCGACGACGCCGATCGCCGACGCCGTGTCGCGCGACCGCTCGATGGCCACGGTCACCCCGCTGCCCGGCGTGGACGCGGCCGTGCGCCCCGACACCCCCCGCGCCCCGCGCCGCCCCGGCGACGTGCTGGTGCTCGTGGGCGACGCGGGTCCGGCGTACGAGACGGCACGCTCGCTGGCCTCGTCCCTGCGCATCCCCGCCGACCGCGTCCGCGTGGTGTCCCCGGCCCCGGTCGCCGGCCTGGCCGAGGACCAGCGCATCGCGGACGTGCTCGAGGCACGGCTCGCCGGCGCGCAGCTCGCGATGGAGCGCACGCCCGGGATCGTCGTGGTCGACGCGCCGCTCGGCCTCGTCGCCGACGCGAACGGCTGCGAGTGGGTGCACGACATCGTCGCCGCGCTCGACCCGACAGCGGTCTGGGCCGTGGTCGACGCGACCCGTCGCCACGACGACCTCGTGCGCTGGATCGGGGTGCTGCCGCAGCTCGAGGCGCTCGCCGTCCACGACGTCGCGGTGACGAGCGACCCCGAGGCCGTGCACCACCTCGGCGTCCCGGTCGCGCTGGTCGACGGCCGCGCCGTACCGGCTCCTGCGCCCACCACCCCCGAGCCCACCGCCCGCCGGAGGACCTCATGAGGCTCATCACGCCGTCGTCGCTGCTGCTCGGCCTGCTGCTCGCGAGCCCGGGGCTCTGGCAGGCCTTCAACGAGCCGGGCGCCGACATCACCGGACCGCTGGTCCGGTTCGTCCTGGCGGTGATCGTTGCCGGCGCCGGGCTCTCGTTCCTGCGCGGCATCGTCGGCGGCTACCAGGCCGCGGCCATCCGGCGCGAGCAGGATGCCGAGAACACCATCACCACGATGCCGCCCGCCACCGGTCCGGTCATCATCGCCAGCGACGAGGTCCTCCCCGCCTGATCCGCATCGCTCCGCTCGCTCGTGCGACCCTGGGGGCGTGGACGGGGGTACGGCGCCAGCAGCCGAGCACGACGCCGCATCGACGGCTCAGATCGCGACGCCTGGGCAAGGCACGCGGGTCCTGGCATGGCTCCTCGTCGGCGGAGTGGTGCTGAACGCGCTGGCGACAGCGGCCGTGGCATCGCTCCCCGGCTCGATGTTCTTCGCCGCGCTGCTACTCGCCCTGGTGTGGCTGCTGCTCGGCGCGCTCTGGATCGTGCTGCTGGTCCTCGACATCCGGGATCGGCGCCCGAGCCCCGCGACCCTGGTGGTGCCCGTCCTCGTCATCGCGACCGCAGCGTTCGCAGTCTCGGGCAGCGCGCTGCAGATGCGGTTCGACCTCGCACGCCCGGCGCTGCAGGACGCGGTCGACTCCATGCCGGCCGACGACGACTACGTCCTGGGCCCGGGCTTGGTCGGGACGTACGCGATCACCTCCATGGAGCGCGTACCGGGCGGAGTCATCCTCTCCGAGGCGATCGGTGATTCGTTCGTCGACGACGCCGGGTTCGCCTACCTGCCCGCCGGGCCGACGCCCGAGCTGGAGAACGGCTCGTTCGAGAACCCGCAGTGGCACGACCTCGGCGGCGGCTGGTGGAGCTGGACCGCGAGCTGGTAGCGCTACTCCGCGGCGGGTGCGGTGCGGGCTGCGAGGGCGGCCGTCAGGGCCGAGACGGCGGCCTGATCCGGCGCCGCGGCGGCCTTGTTGGCGGCCTCGATGGCCTCGAACACCTCGGAGCGGTGCACGGGCACCTCGCGCGGCGCGTCCACGCCGATGCGGATGATGTCGCCGCGGACCTCGAGCACCGTCACCACGACGTCGTTGCCGATGACGACGCTCTCGCCGACTCGGCGACTGAGCACCAGCACGTCCCGCTCCTCCCTGACGCCGGCGGCGTCAGGCCGCCAGCGGTGCGCGCAGCGGGAGCGACGGGTCGTCGAGGACGACCTGTGCCGCCGTCTGCGCAGCGGTGTTCACGACGATCGGCGCCATGAGGTTGGCCGTCGACTCTGCGAGGGTAGCGCCCACGGTCACGACGAGGAGCACCAGCGGGCCACCATCGGCCGTGTCGTCCCCGGCCAGGCCCAGCCGGCCCGCGGTCGCGTCGTCGATCTCGGGCGCGTACTCGGGGAAGAACGCGACCGACGGTACGACGACGAACCGGGCCGAGGGGTCGTCGACGCTCTGCAGGTCGAGCACCAGGCCGGACTCGTCGAGGCGCACGAGGACGAACCTCGTGGCGGACGGGAATCCCGGGATGCCGTCGGCGAACTCCAGGACCGGCAGGTCCGTGTCGTCGTGGGTCACGCTCACGTCGTCTCCTCGCGTCAGGACGCTCATCATCGCAGGAAGTCCATCAGGGAGGGCTGGATCACCTTCGCGGTCGACTGCAGCGCGCCCTGGTAGGACAGCTGCGCGACGTTGAGGTCGTAGATGGTCTTGGCCAGGTCGATGTCCTCGATGGTGGACAGCGAGATGCTGAGGTCGTCGGTGCGTGTCCCCACCGCGGTCACCGCCCTCTCGAGCCGGTTGTAGCGCGCGCCCACGTCGGTGAGGGCCGAGGTCATGCGCGCGCTCACCGCGTCGAGCGCGGTGAGGTCGGTGCCCAGGTTGGCGGGCGCGGTGCGCAGGTCGTTCGCGATCGTGGTCAGCGTGGAGAACAGGTCGGCACCGGCCGGGCCGAAGGCCTCAGGACCCGTCACGTCGACGCGCACCGACGTCGACGAGCCGACCTCGCGGGTCACGACGCCGGAGTCGCCGAGGTAGCCGCCCGTGGCCGGATCGTACGCCTGCGCACCGGACGTCGTGCCGCCGAACAACGGGCGGCCGAGGTAGGTCGTGTTCGCGGACTGGAGCAAGTTGTCGCGCAGGCCCTCGATCTCGGTGGCGAGCGCGGACCGCGCCTGCGGCGTCATCGTGCCGTTCTGGCCCTGGACGACGAGATCGCGCACGCGGCGGACCTGGTCGCTCATGCTCGACAGCGTCGTGTCCAGCGTGCCGAGCCAGGTCTTGCCGTCCTCCGCGTTGCGCGACCACTGCTTGGCCTGGGCGAGCTCGGAGCGGATGCGCAGGGCGGCAGCGGTGCCGGACGGGTCGTCGCTGGGCTTGCTGATCGCGCGCCCCGTGGTCATCCGGCGCTGCACGGCGGACAGGCGCGACTGGTTGCCCTCGAGCCCCTGCATCGACTGGTTCACCATCATGCGCGTGGTGATGCGCGTGCTGGCCATCGCTACCTCCCGACCATTCCGGTGCGGTTGATCAGGGTGTCGAGCATCTGGTCGACGGCGTTGAGCACCCGGCTCGACGCCTCGTACGCCCGCTGGAAGGTGAGGATCGAGGCCATCTCCTCGTCCACGTTGACGCCGGCCTGCGACTCCCTCGCGGTGTCGATCGTGCTGGCCACGGTGCCCTGCGTGGTGACGCGGCGCGAGACGGTCTGGCTCGTCTGCGCGACGTCGGCCACGAGCGAGTGGTAGACGCTGTCGGCGCCGGTCGCCGACGCCGCGAGCTTCGCGATCGAGGTCGCGACACCGGCATCCAGCGACGGGCCGCCAGCGCCGGGCGCCACGGCCGACGCCGCGACCTTGCGCGGGTCGGTGACGGCGACGCCGATGGTGGCCGCCGTCGTGCCGGTGAAGAAGGCCCCGCCGGCAGCGCCGTCGAGGTCGAAACCCGTGCCGTGCAACGCGTTGACGGAGGTCGCGAGCGCCGAGGCGACGGAGTCGAGGCGCGCGCTCCAGGCCGGCAGCGACGAGGTGATCGCGGAGACGAAGCCCTTGAGCTCGCCGCCGGTCGCCTGCACGGGCGAGCCGTCCGCAGCCCAGCTCCAGGCGAGCCCAGAGCCCGATCCGTTGAGCGCCATCGCCCGGGAGCGGTCGCCCTCGACGAGCGGCATGCCGCCCACCATCACGCGCATCTGGTCGTTGGTGTCCACGGTGGCGACGCCGCCGACGAGGTCGGCCAGCTTCATCGCGAGCAGGTCGCGCTGGTCGGCGAGCTCGTTGGTGGGCATCTGCCCGTCCCGCGCCCGCATGATCGAGACGTTGAGGTCGGCGATCTGGCCGGCCAGGGCGTTGACCTGGTCGAGGTCTGTCCGAGCCTGGCTCAGCACGTCGCCGGACAGTGCGGTCAGACGGGCCGAGGTCTCGTTGAGCCAGTCCGTCACGGTGGCGGCGCTCTGCAGAAGGGCGTTCCGGGTCCCCGTGTCGCCGGGCTGGTTCGCCACGTCGTGGAACGCCGACCACATGTCCGACAGGGCAGCGGCGAGACCGTTGTCCGAGGGCTCGGGGAACAGCTGCTCGACCTGGCCGATGACCGCCTCGGACGCGGACAGGTCCGACAGCGCGCCGTGCGCCTGCTGGCCGCGGGTCTCGAGCAGCGCATCGCGGAGGCGGTCGACGCCCGTCACGCTGACACCGCCGGTGAACGAGCGGCCGCTCCAGATGCCGGCCACAGCCGGAGCGCCGACCGAGGTCATGAGGACCCGCTGCCGCGAATAGCCATCCGTGTTGGCGTTGGCGATGTTCTGGCCCGCGACGTCGAGCGCGGTCCGCTGCGCCGCCAGCCCCGACAGCGCGACGGAGAGGCCGTCGAACGTGCCCACGGTCAGATCGCCTCGTCCACCAGAGAAGGCCGCGGCCGACGGATGTCGACCTGCACCTGGCCGGTAGCGGCGTACGCCGTCGTGCTCTCCTTCGCGCCGTCGAGGCCCGCGAGGACCGCCTCGGTCGCGCGCGACGCGGCGACGGTCAGCTCCTTGTTCGCGTCTGCGGAGTGCTGGATACGGGCGGCCAGCGTCACGAACGCGTGGTGGTGCTCCTCGAGCACATAGCCCCAGGGCTCGGGCGCCTTCTCCGCCAGCGTGCGCAGGCTGGGATCGGCCTCGAGGCCCAGGGCGGTCGACGCGCGGGCGAACTCCACCGCGCGCTCGAGCTCGATCTCGCCGACCCGCTCGAGCACGGCCTCGATCTCGCGGCTCGCGCGCGGCAGCCACTCGGCGTCCCCGGCGGTCAGGAGCAGGTTCTGCTCGTGCAGCTTGAACAGGAGGGTGTCGAGCAGGTCGCGCTCGCGCCACAGCAAGCGGGAGAGGTGCGCGAAGTCCATCTGGGTGGACCTCCTGTCGGCTCGTTCGGGGCGCTGGCGGCAGGTCCTGCGACCTGACACCAGCCCTATCGGGGCGCCGATCCGGGATCTGAGGTGTTTGCGCTGCGTATCCGCGGTGCGTGCTCGTCGGAGCACGGGCTGTCATGACACATGACCTGTCACGCATGTACCGCCGCTGCAAACTCTCGTGATCCTCACCGCCGCCGCAGCGGCACCTGACGAGCCGCACGGACACCTCACCGAGGTGCGAGCCCGATGTGCGCAGCCTCCCGAACACTCACCAGAAGTGCTTGTCACCGTTGAGGTTCAGGAGTTACCGAGTGTGCTGAAGCGACGTTCAGATCCGCAGCATCGACACCTGGCCATCAGCAACTCTCCTCCCATGAACGCGATTGCACCTGCCGCCACCGACCACGAGCTGATCACCGCGCACATGCCGCTGGTGGGCTACATCGTGCGCGAGGTCGCCGTGCGCCTCCCGCGCCACGTGGACCTCGGAGACCTGCACTCCGCAGGCCTGCTCGGCCTCGTCCAGGCCGCCCGCGGCTTCGACGAGTCGCGCGGCGTCCCGTTCAAGCGGTACGCCAGCACCCGCATCCGCGGCGCCATCGTCGACGAGCTGCGCAGCCGCAGCTGGGCGAGCCGCTCGGTGCGCCAGGCCGGCCGCCAGCGCGACGAGGCCGTCGAGGTGCTGTCCGCGGCTCTCGGCCGTACGCCGAGCCAGGCGGAGATCGCCGAGCACCTCGGCGTCACCACCGCCGAGCTCGACGCCGTGCAGGACGACCTGCACCGCACCACGGTCCTGTCCCTGGACGCCGCACCCTCCCCCGAGGCGTTCGAGGCGTCCATGCAGCACGACGAGCCGAGCCCCGAGGGCGAGCTGCTGCGCGGCGAGGAGCACCGCTACCTGCACGCCGCCGTCGCCGAGCTCCCCGAGCGCCTGCGCGTGGTCGTGACCATGTACTACTTGCAGGGCAAGCCCATGGCCGACATCGCCGAGGTCCTCGACGTGACCGAGTCGCGCGTCTCGCAGATGCGCGCCCAGGCGCTCGACCTCATCAAGGACGGCATGAACAGCGCCCTCGACCCCGAGCGGGTCGAGGCCTCCGAGCGCCCCGGCGGCTGCGTGGACCGCCGCCGCACGGCCTACTTCGCCGCCGTGGCCCAGGCGGGCCAGCTGCGGCGCCTTCCGGGCGCGGTCCCGGCGCCGGCCGCGCCTCGCACCGCCGTGCTCGCCACCGCCTGAGTTCAGAACTTCCGGGAAAAACTCCTCAGCCGCACCGATGCGGCACCGATGAGGGACGTGTAGCCCACGGACGGGCTTGAAATCGAACCCACCAGACAAGGATGAGAACAATGGGTCTCCGCATCAACCAGAACATCGAGGCGCTCAACGCCTACCGCAACCTGTCGGTCACGTCCGGCCAGATGAGCAAGTCGCTCGAGAAGCTCTCGAGCGGTTTCCGCATCAACCGCGCTGCCGACGACGCTGCCGGTCTCGCGATCTCCGAGGGCCTGCGCTCGCAGGTCGGCGGGCTCAAGATGGCCGTCCGCAACGCCCAGGACGGCGTCAGCCTCGTGCAGACCGCTGAAGGCGCCCTCGGCGAGGTCCACTCCATGCTCCAGCGCATGAACGAGCTGGGCGTGCAGTACAACAACGGTGTCAACAACACCGACTCCAAGGCCGCTCTGAAGAACGAGTTCGACACCCTCAAGACCGAGATCGGCCGCATCACCGACAACACCTCGTTCAACGGCGTCAAGCTGTTCGACTCGGCCAACAGCCCGCTGTCGTTCCAGGTCGGCTACGCCTCGTCCGACAAGATCGACGTGAACCTCGAGACCGTCGACGTCTCGAGCCTCGACATCGCCTCGACCACGGTCGCGGACGACGTCCAGGGCGCGATCACCAACATCTCCACCTCGCGCGGCAACCTCGGTGCCCTGCAGAACCGCTTCGAGCACACCATCAACAACCTCAACGTCGCGGTGGAGAACCTGTCCGCGTCGGAGAGCCGCATCCGCGACACCGACATGGCGTCGGAGATGGTGAACTTCACCCGCTCGCAGATCCTGAGCCAGGCCGGCACGTCCATGCTCTCGCAGGCCACCCAGGCCCCGCAGAGCGTGCTCAAGCTCCTCGGCTGAGTTCGACAGGTAGTCAGATGGGTGGGGGCGCTCCGTTGCGGAGCGCCCCCACTCGTCGGTAGCAGGACGGCGCTGCAGACGAAGGGAACGGCACGACATGGCGAACGCGATCGACGGCATCGGCACCATCAACGTCGCGCAGCTCGTCAACTCGCTCATGAGCGTCGAGGGCGGCCAGCAGAAGCTGCTCCAGACCAAGCAGAGCAAGGAGCAGACGGCTCTCTCCGCGCTTCAGACCCTCAACACGCAGACGCTCGCGATCCGTACCGCCGCCGAGAGCATCGTCGGCAGCGTCATCTCCCCGACGGCCTGGAACAACACGACGGCAACGTCGTCGAGCAGCACGGTGGCTGCCACCTCGGTGGCGACAGCCCAGACCGGAGACCTGTCGTTCGACGTGCTGCAGACCGCGGCGACGCACCGCGTCCTGGTCGGAGCCGGCGTCCCGTCGGGACAAACCCTGACCAACGGCACCGTCACGTTCACCGCCGCCGACGGCTCCGTCTCGAGCGTCGACCTGTCGGGCGCCAGCACGATCACGGATGTGGTGGCCACGATCAACGGCGCAGGCATCAGCGGCTTCAGCGCGATCGCCGTGCAGGTCAGTCCCGGAGTGTTCCGCCTCGGCCTCAACGCCACGAAGTCCGGAGCCGATGGAGCGTTCACGGTGTCCGGCCTCGAGGGCTCGCTGGGTGCGACCACCGTCGTGTCGACCGGGCAGGACGCGAAGATCAAGATCGGGCCGAACGACGCCGACGTCGTGACGTCCGCGACGAACACGTTCAGCGATGTGATGCCGGGGCTGACGTTCAGCGTCTCCAAGCCTGAGACCGGCGTCGTCGTCTCGGTCGGCCGCAACACCGCGGGCATGACCACGCAGGTCCAGTCGATCGTCGACGCCATGAACACCGCGCTCAGCGGGATGAAGGCGCAGACGGCCTACAACGCGACCACCAAGACCGGCGGCCCGCTGCTGGGCGACCTCCTGCCCGTGCGCCTTGCCGGCGAGCTGTCGACGGCGACCCTCGGCGGCAGCACGATGGCGAAGTACGGCATCCAGCTCGACCGCACCGGAAAGCTGGTGTTCGACAGCGCCACGTTCCAGAGCTCGCTGGCGAGCGATCCGGCCGGCACGTCGAAGGCCATCGCCGACTTCGCCACCCGGGTCGGCAAGGTGGCTCGGGACGCGACCCAGTACGGCACCGGCTGGATCACGTCGGCGATCACCAACCGGCAGAACCGCATCACGGAGTTGGGGAAGACCATCAGCGACTGGGACACCCGGCTGGCGAATCAGCGGGCGGCGCTCACCACGCAGTTCGCCTCGCTCAACGCGCAGCTCACGACCATGAACAACCAGGCGGCGTGGCTGTCCTCGCAGCTCGCGTCCACATCCAGCAGGAGCTCGACCGGGTCCGGCGTCAGCACGTCGAACACGGCGAGCTCGAGCGGCTGACCGACTAGGAGCGACGATGAATGCCCGCACCGGCGCGATGGCCTCGGCCTACACGTCCGCGTCCCTGAACACTGCGTCGCCGCAGAAGCTGATCGTCCTCCTCTACGAGCGCCTGGTGCTCGATCTGACCCGCGCCGAGGACGACATCCGCTCCGGGCGCTCGCCGCACGAGCAGCTCGTGCACGCGCAGGAGATCGTCATGGAGCTCCTCGGCTCTCTCAAGCCCGAGCTGTGGAGCGGGGCTGCCGGCCTCGGCAACCTGTACACCTACCTTCACACCCAGCTGGTGACGGCCAACGTCCGCCGCGACGCCGACCTCGTCGCCACCTGCCGCGATCTCGTGGAGCCGCTCCTCGATGCCTGGAGGCAGGCGTACGAGAGCACGCTCGCCACGGCAGCGGGCGAGGCTGCCGCGCGCGCTGCAGCCTCCGCGACGAGCACGCTCACCGATCTCTCCGCCCGTGAGACCTCGCGGGTGCCGCTGTCGGTCACGGCGTAGGCGCGCGATGAACAACGTCCTGTGGGTCGAGGCCCTCGCGTCCCTCGAGGGCGACCTCGTGGCCGTCGAAGCCGCCCTCCGCGAGGGACGCGTCGACGACCTTCCCGTCCAGGAGTGGATGCCCCCCGCCGTCCTGGGCGCGCTGCCCCAGCACCTGGTCCTGCGGGCGGTCGATCTCCTGCACCGCCAGGACGCGGCCGTGGCCGAGCTCCACCGCCTCGCGTCCGAACGGCGCGGCGAGCTGTCGTACGTCGCCGCTGTCGACGACGAGGTGCGCCTGCCGGCGGGCCCGGCGTTCCTCGACGCTGCCCTCTAGCCGACGACCGGCTCGCGCGCGGCCCGCTACCTCGCCTGCGGTGCACTCGAGCCGCGACGTCCATCGGCCATGTTCGCTTGTGGCGGAACGGATTTCGAGGATCTTTCTGTGGGCAGAGTCTTGCCCGTTGTCGTACATGTGTCGTATTATCTGTCCATGCCTCCCACCCCTCCCGTCGGCGCTGCGGGTGCTGCCGCGTCTGCGGTGGAGGACCTGCTCGCCGCCCTGGTCGGCGAGTTGGAGACCGCGGTCGTCGACGGCCTGGAGGCCGACTACGACTCCCCCTGCGCCGAGCCCGAGGCCGTCGAGCCCGGGCTTGTCGCGCCCGGTGCGGCGCGGGAGCCGGACGCGCGGGCGCAGCGGCTGGAGGCGCAGCGGGCAGCGCGGGCAGCGGCGTTCCGCACCGGGGTGCAGGACCGTTTCGAGGCTGGCGGCGACGCCGCCGCGCTGTGGGCGCTGGCGGCCGGGGACCCCGACGCGCAGGACCGGGTGCTGCTGACCTCGGCGCCGGAGCTGCTCGCGGGCCTGGCCGACGCCGACCGCGAGCTGCACCGCGCCGCGGGGCGCAGGTTCGCGATGGTCGCGGCCCTGGCCGGCCCCGGCACCCCTGCCGCCGGGCGGCGCTCCGATGCGGACCGGCATCTGGCGCACGAGGCCGCGATCGCTCTGCGGGTCTCCAAGGACGCCGCCCAGCACCTCATCGCCCAGGCCCGGTCCCTGTTCGGCGAGTACGCCCCCTTCGGGCACGCCCTGCTGGACGGCTCGGTCTCCGAATGGCACTGCCGGACCCTGATCGAGCAGACCGTCAACCTCACCGACCCCGCCGCCCGCGAGCTGCTCGGGCGCCTGGCGCTCCCGCACGCCCAGCGCCTGGTGGTCGCGGAGTTCCGCCGCGAGCTGCAGGCCCTCATCGAGGGCCTGGACCCCGACGCCCTGCGCCGCCACGCCCAGGCCCACGCCGACCGCGGCGCCTACGTCCGCCGCGGCCGCGACGGCATGTCCTTCCTCGGCCTGACCCACGACACCCCCGTCATCGACGCGATCATGGCCACCCTCGTCGCCGACGGGGACGCCATCGCCGACCAGCGCCAGCGCGACAACGACACCGCCGCCGCCCACGGCGCCGGCCCGGTCTGGGACGACGGCGACCTGCGCGCCGACCCGTGCCGCGCCGACGCGGCCATGGCCCGCATCCTGGGCACCGTCGACGCGGACGGGACCGTGCGCTTCGACCGGGCCGCCGCCACGACGATCACCACCGAGATCGTCATCGACCTGCCCACCCTGCGCGGCCTGGCCGACCACGTCGCCCTCATCAACGACCAGCCCGCCCCCGCCGACCTCGCCCGCGACCTCGCCGCCTGGACCACCTTCATCCGCCGCGTCGTCACCGACCCCGTCCAGGGATGGGTGAAGGACTACGGCGACAAGATCCGCGTCCCCGCAGCCCTCCGACGGCACTGCTTCGCCCGCGACCGCGGCTGCCGATCACCCGGCTGCACCCGCAGAGCCGCCCGCCTCCTGCAGCTCGACCACGCCGAGGAGCACCCCCACGGCCCCACCACCGCCGCCAACTGCGGACCCCTCTGCACCGAATGCCACCAACGCAAGACCGCCGGACTCCTCGACATCACCGACAGCGCGGTCGACGGATCCGCCACCTTCCACACCGCCCTCGGACAGACCATCCGCATCCCCGCACGCCCCTACCTCCCCCGACCAGCCGAAGCACAAGCACTCGACACCCAGATCGACCAGCCCCCGTTCTAACCACGAAGGGCGCGTCGTCGTGCTGCCGCGCCCGAAGACTCTCGGGGACGCCCGATACTGAGCCCATGGCAGCGCTCGCGGTCTACGTCGTCGATGGTCTGGACATCGAGCGCTACGCCGATGCAGCGATCGCCGCCTCAGCGGTCGAAGGCTACGACGCGCACCGCCTCCAGTACTTCGCCTCGGACGGCACGGTGCTGATCGCTCGAGTCCTGGGGCCCGAGTCCGGGCCAGTCATCCTCGAAGCATCAGACGAGCACGACCTCCCCGAGCTGATGTCCCGGCTGAGAGCCCTCGCTGAGCACTTCGCGGTTCCCGGCGCCGCCGCGATCCCAGACCCGGACGAGCTCTACGTCGCACTCGAGAACGAGCTCCTGCGTCGGCGCGAAACCGGGCGACGCTGGCGGTCGCGGCGCACGTGAACAGTGGCTAGGCGCGCAGGTAGTAGACCGTCACAGTGGGCCTCTCGCGGCCATCGTCGTCCAGCTCGCCGTGGAACACCACGTCCTGGATCTGGACCGCACCGAGCTCGTCGATCGAGTCGGCGACGCGGCGCAGCAGAGCGGGAACGCTTCCTTGCCCCTCCCCGGCGGGGTTCGCCTGGGCAAAGTGCAGGACCGCCCAGCGGTCGTCTTCGCTCATGGACCTATCGTCGCCCGATCAGCGGCCGCCGATGCTGAGCATTAGTGGGCGCGGCGCGCGGCGAGCACGCAGAACTCGTTGCCCTCGGGGTCGGCGAGCACCACCCACGGCACGTCGCCCTGCCCCACGTCGACGCGCCGCGCGCCGAGAGCGAGCAGCCGGGCGACCTCCTCGGCCTGGTCGTCCGGCCGCAGGTCGATGTGCAGGCGGTTCTTGCCTGCCTTCGCCGGGGCGCCGCGCCCGAACAGCAGCCCGGGCATCCGGTCGGGCTCGGGCTGGATCTCGAACTCGTCGGGGTCGTCGTTCACGACCACCCAGCGCAGCGCCTTGGCCCACCAGCTCCCCAGCGAGACGGAGTCGTGCGCGTCGATGACGACCTGCTCCCATGCGAGGCTCATGCTGCGAGCCTAGGTACGCCGGCCCTTCGGCAGGACGCGGAGTGCGGCATCCCACACCGTCGTCAACGGTGCAGCCGTCGCGACACCGCTGCCTTCAGCGCGGCCGTGCGCGGCGGACGGCGGAACCTGCGGGCCTCGGCGGTGAGCTCGGCGACCTCGTCGTCCCGAAGGTCGATGTCGGCGGCCGCGGCGTTGCGCTCGAGCTGCTCCACGCTCGAGGCGCCCGGGATCGCGATGACATTCGGCTGGTGCAGCAACCACACAAA
>JBFWNE010000023.1:0-63978 GCA_050251215.1 Candidatus Nanopelagicales bacterium | reverse complement strand
CCCTGATAGCCGGCTCTTCGGATAAGTCACTCCCGGACTCGCAGCCGAAAGTACGCCTCCCGGCACCACCTGCCAAGAGGCCATCGCGTCGCGCCCGAAACCGACCCTTGACAAGCAAGAGGCTTCGATAGAGCTCGCATTCCGTCGGGCGAATCGGCTATCTCACTCGGTCCGTGCGGCAAGATCACAGCATGTGGCGTGAGTTGATCGCGGAGCTGATTCCGACGGCGTCCCTGTCGGAGCCTGCCCCGGCCGCGGCGTTGTCCGACGCTTCCGACCGCTTGGGCCACGTCCTCCCTGGTGCGTTGGCATCTCTCATGCTTGAGTCGAACGGTGTCATGGGCGACCACGGTCTGGGTTTGGTCTGGGACCTGGACCGGATCGTCGCTGACAACCTCTCCTTCAGGCAGAGCATGGACTTCCGCGACTTGTACATGCCGTTCGATCCTCTGCTGTTCTTCGGCGACGCGGGCAACGGCGACCAGTTCGCGCTCCTCTGCCCACCCGTAGACAGGGACGATGTGTTCGCGTGGGATCACGAGGACGACAGCCGCACATGGGTCGCGCCGGACCTTGAGACCTACTTGCGCTGGTGGGTCTCCGGGCGTATCCAGCTGTAGCTGCGGGCTGCCGCCCCGATGTGCCGTTCTCGATCGCCTTCCCCGTCTCACGTGCGACAGGATCTGCGCATGACTCCCGTGCCTGATCTCGACCCGCTGGTCGGCTGCATCGTGGGTCAATTGTCGTTCGACTTTCGAGTCACGATGAACCTTGCCAGTCAGGATGGTGTCTATGGCGATCGTGTCGATGCACTCCTCGTCATCGAGAACGACTTCGCCGTGACGAGCGCGGGCGAAACGACAGTCGTGCGCCCGGATGTGAAGGCGGGCTATGAGTCCGTCCTACCCCTGTTGCACACAACGCTCCTCAGCGCCGAGGTTGAGTTGGACGAGGCTCTCGCCCTGACGTTCTCCAACAACGTCAGCCTGCGGGTGTCACGGAGCGACCAGTACGAGTCCTGGTCCTTATCGGGCAAGGGCGTAGCGGGGTGGATCTCCGGTCCGAGATGACCCCGCGCCGATGTGCCGTTCGCGCTCGTATCGTGCTGGGGCATGCTGTCCGCCATGAGCCGAGCTTGGACGCTGCCGGAGGTCTGTGACCTCTGCCCGCATCCGATCTCCGAGCACGTTCTCTGGGAGCCCGACACCGTCTGCGACGGATGGATGCACTGCGGCGCTCCCGGCTGCGACAAGTGCTGGCACGACTGGCCCGCCCTGACGGAGTAGCGCGCCTATGTGCCGCTAGGGCTCGCATGAGGGCGCGCGAACGAGCAGTCTGAGTGCCATGGGGATGCAGACCGAAGGCGCGTCACCGAAGTCGTCTCCGCTGGGCGTGTGGTTGGCCGTCGCGGGTGGGGGCGTTCTCGTCCTCGCGGTGGTCCTGTATGCGACGGGACTGAGCCGTGCGGTCGCTGTGTGGGCCTCGCCGGTCGGACTGATCGCAGCCGTCCTCGGCATCGCAACGCTTCGTGGCTATGCGGTGCCCCGCTGGGCCCTGCTGGTGTTGGGAACAGTCGCCGCGCTTCTCATGGCCTACGGCGTCGCACTGTGGGTCTACTCCGTCGCGCACCCGCCGACATTGGTGTGACGCTGCGCTGCACGTGCCGCCCTCATCTCAGTCGCGCACAGGGGAGGCACGGTGATCGGTGCTCCCTGCGGTCGGACCTGGTGGCCCGACCACGAGCCGAGGTCCGAACCCTTCGGGGAGCAGGAATTGTCATGTAGAGGGGGCTTGCGTTCATACAGATGTTCGATTACTATCGATCCATGGCACCCACCCGCGTCGACGTGATCGAGGCTCCGGCCGAGCTCGCCTTGGCGTTCGTGCTGGAGCAGTGGCATCGGATCTCCGCCGAGCTGGAGTCCGAGCGGGCGATGGCGCGGCTGGCGGACATGCTGGACCGGGAGCCCGGCTGGTCGGACCTGTCCCTGCTGCGGGAGGTGCACGACGTCGAGCTCGACCAGACCGGCCGGTTGATGCGGTTGATGGCCACCCGCCGGGTGCTGTCGTTCCTGGAGGGGTGGACGGTCCGCGACGTCGTGGACATCGTCGGGGAGCAGGAGCCGGCGGAGGTGATGTCCGAGCGCACGAACCGGCACGAGGTCGGGCTGGCGCTGGGGCGCACGAAGGAGCAGGCGCAGTTCCAGATCGCGGTCTACCGCCGGCTCGTGGCGGACTTCCCGCACTTCGTCGAGGCGCTGACCGCCGGGCAGATCACCCTGGGGCATTGCCACGCCCTGCACGAGGAGACCCTCGTGGACACCGACCCCGAGGTGCTGGCCCGGATCGCGGGCAGGGCCCTGCCGTTCGCGCAGTCGCAGTCCGTGGGCCGGTTCCGCACCTCGCTGCGCCGTCTGGTGGCCAAGCACGACCCCGACGTCGAGGCCCGCCGCCGCCAGGCCCGCCGCCAGCGCCGCGTCACGTTCTCCCACCTCGGCGACGGCATCTCCTCGATGACCGTGGTCGGGCGCACCGAGGACGTCGACGCCGTCCGCGACCTGGTCGAGGACGCCGCCGCCCAGCTGCTGGCCGCGGACAAGGACGCCTGCACCCGCGACCCCGGCCGCGAGCGGCTCACCGCCGGGCAGGCCCGCTCCGACGCCGTCGTCGCCGCCCTCCTCGGCCGGGTCGAGGCCGACGGGACCGTGACCTACGAGCCCAGGGAGCACCGCACCACCCGCCTCGAGCTCGTGATCGACGCCGCGACCGCGGCTTCGCTGCGGGACGACCTGGCGCGCCTGGGGACGGACCCGATCCCGGCAGGTATCGCCCGAGCCCTGATGGTCGACGCCGATGTGATCGCCCGGGCCCTGGTCGCCGAGGGCACCGGGCACCTCCTCGACCTCGGCCGCGACGTCTACCTCAACAACCGGCAGCGCCGGCACGTCAAGGCCCGCGACCGCGCCACCTGCCGGGCCTGCGGGCGGCGCGCGACCCGCGGGGAGATGGACCACCTGATCCCGTTCCTGTCCGGCGGGCCGTCCGCCCCCTGGAACGAGTGGTGGCTGTGCCGGGACTGCCACCAGCGCAAGACCGCCGACCACCTCCGGGTCCAGGGCCGCGCCGACGGCGAGGTGGTGATCACCACCCCCGCCGGGCTCGTCTACACCTCCACCCCGCCCCCGTACCTCGACGACCCCGACCGCGACTCCGACCTCGCAGCCCGCACCCCCGGCGTCGGCTTCACCCTGCGCCCGCGCCGACGTGCGCGGTCGATGGCCGCCGCACCCGCCAACGTCGTGCCCGACCACGACGACGATCCGCCGCCGTTCTAGCGGTCCCGCCCCGCAGCCCTCGCCCACCGGCGCAGGGCTCCGAGGCATGCCTGGACCCGGCCGCGGCGCCGTGTCACCAGCGGGCGTCAGTGGTGGTGGCGGGAGGCGTCGTACGCCGCGTCGCCGTACGACCGGGCGTCCTCGCGCGGCTCCACGTGCGTCGTGACCTCCACGCCCTCGAGCGCGGTCTTCAGGTCGGCCTCGACCACCTCGACGACGTCGTGCGCCTGCTGCACCGTCCACGCGCCCGGCACGAGCACGTGGAGGGAGACGAACCGGTGCCGGCCGCTCGTGCGCGTCTGGAGGCCGTGGAAGTCGACGTCGTCGCTGCGATGGGCCTCGAGCACCCCGGAGACGATCTCGATCTCGGCCGGCGTCAACGCCGCGTCGAGCAGCGCGGAGGTGGAGTGCGAGACCAGCTTCGCGCCTGTCACGAGGATGTTGAGCGCGACGGCGATGGCCACGATGGCGTCGAGCTGCAGCCAGCCGGTGATCGCGACGAGCAGGACGCCGACGAGGACGCCGCCGGAGGTCCAGACGTCGGTCATGAGGTGCTTGCCGTCGGCGGTCAGGGTGGCCGAGCGGTGCTGGCGCCCGACGCGGATGAGCAGCAGGCCGACCGCTCCGTTGATGGCGGTGGCGACCAGCGAGATCACGAGGCCGATGCCCAGGCTCTCCAGCTCGACCGGGTTGAGCAGGCGCTGCACCGCCGTCACGAGGATGACCGCCGCCGCCACGAAGATCATGAGGCCCTCGATGGCGGCGCTGAAGTACTCCGCCTTGCCGTGCCCGTAGTGGTGCTCGGCGTCCGGCGGCCGGGCGGCCACGGTGAGCGCCACCAGGGCGATCACCGCGGCGACCAGGTTGACCACCGACTCGGCGGCGTCCGAGAGCAGCCCGACCGACCCGGTGATCCACCAGGCGCCCGTCTTCAGCGCGATCGTGGCGAGCGCGGCGGCGATCGACAGCCAGGCGAACTTGCGGAGGTCCACGGCTCCCGAGGGAGCGGTGCCGTGACCCTCCGCGGTCGTGCTGCTCATGGGGACCAGCCTGCCGCGCCGCGTCGGCCAAAGCGAACTGCGGAGGAAAGTCGGGTGAATGCTCAGTCCGATGGTCCTTCCGGCCGATGAGAACTCTGTGGCGAACACGTACAGTGAGCACATGAGGAGCCGTCCGCTGGTCGTGTTCCTCGACTCCTACTCCTGGCAGGCCTTCGTGGACCTCGCCGGTGCTCTCCGTCACCGCCACGTCCGCGTCGCTCGCGTCGCCGGCCGTAGCACGTCGCTGCGGGTCAGGCTCGTGCAGCGGATGGAGGCCTGGGTCTTCGGACGCCTGCACCGCCGGGTCGAGGGCGGCACGCTGCACGGCACCACCGCGGTCATCAGCCCGGCCGACCTCTCCGCCGCGATCCCCGCAGACGCCGCCGACGTCCAGATGCAGGAGGACCTCGTCCTCTCCGCGCTCGAGCTCGGCAGCGGGCCGGCGCATCCCTCGCGCCACCTCGCGCCGGGCGTCGACCCGCGGATCCTCGTCGACAAGCGGCTGCAGATCGCGCAGGCCGCGGCCGTCGGCGTACCCGTGCCGCGGCAGTGGGACGAGCCGACCTCCGCGACGTTCCCCGTCGTGGTGAAGACGCCCATCGGCTTCGGCGGCGGCGGAGTACGCGTCGCACGCGACCAGGCCGGGCTCGAGGCCGCGTGGGCCGAGCTCAGCGCGAACGACGGCAACCCCTTCGTGCAGGAGCACCTGGGCCGTGGCGTCTCGACCGGCGGAGTGGCGCAGGACGGCGAACCGCTCGTGTGCGTCGCGTACGACGGTCGCCCCGCGCCGGACGACCCCACCGGCCCCTCGCAGGTCATCGTCGCTGTCGACAACGCCGAGGCGGTGGCCAACACCGCGGCGTTCCTGCGCAGCATCGGCTACACCGGCTTCTTCTGCCTCGACTGGGTCACCGGCCCGGACGGCCGCCTGCGCCTCATCGACTTCAACGCCCGCGTGTTCGGATCGTGGGTCGCGCTGCAGGACCTCGGATTCGACCTCGTCGGCGCCTACCTCCACGTCATCGGCGCCGGACCCGCGCCGGAGGCGTCGGTCGGGAAGTACGGCGTGGCCGCCCCGATGCTGCGCTACCCGTGCCCGCCGGCCGAGACGCGCGAGGACGTCATGCGCTGGCGCGCGGAGACCCTCGAGGTCGTGCGCGCCCGCCGCTCGTGGCTCGGTTCGCGCTGGGCAGCGGTCATCCGCATGCGCACGGTCCTCGGCACGGCCCGCGCGCTCGGGAAGGTGCACAAGCAGTCGCGGTCGGCGGTCGGCGCCTCGACGGCGACGACGGCCGAGGGGGAGAGCTGCCGCCACGAGTCCTCCTCCCGCGCGCGGTGACCCCGCCCGTCACGGGCGAGGTCGTCCTGCAGGACCCGTACCACCCGTACGCCGAACGCTTCATCGCCCTCGCGCGCGCCGAGGGCCTGCGGACCGTCGCGCTCTACACCGACGCCGAGGACATGGGGCGCAACTTGCGCAAGTTCCCGGTGCTCGCCGGGCCCGACGTCAGCGCGTCGTACCTCATCGAGGGCCGGTCGTGGGAGGACGTCGCCGCGCACCTGCGCCGCGCGCACCACGTGGTCGCGGTCGTGCCGCACGGCGAGCCCACGGTGCTCGGCCTCGGAAGGCTCGCCGAGCTGCTCGACCTGCCCTGGGCGCAGCCGGGCGTGCTGGAGCGGTTCCGCGACAAGCATGCGCTCAAGGCGTTCCTGCGCTCGGTGCCGGGCGGGCCCCGCATCAATGCCATCGCCTCGGTGACCGGCCCCGACGACGTCGCGAAGGCCGTCGCCACCGGCGACTTCCCGCGGTTCGTCCTCAAGCCCAACGACGGGTTCGGCAACACCACCATCGGCTTCTTCGACGCCGACGGCGACCCGGCGGAGCTCGACCAGTACCTCCGCGAGCGCGCGGGCACCCAGCTGCTCATGGAGGAGTACATCGGCGGCGAGGAGTACTTCGTCGACGGCCAGGTCGACGCCGACGGCGAGGTCGAGTCGTTCGCCGTGTGGAAGTACCGCCGCCGCGACATGAACGGCCGCAAGGCCGTGTCGGTCGGCGACATCGCGATCCCCACGTCGCATCCGGACTTCGCCGCGATCGTCGACTACACCGCCGCGGTCATGCGCGCGTCGGGCCTGAAGGCGAGCCCCTTCCACCTCGAGCTCAAGGTCGACGAGCACGGCCCGTGCCTCATCGAGGTCGGCGCGCGGCTCGTCGGCGGCGAGCTCGCGGAGTTCGACCCCCTGATGCACGGCGAGCTCGACATGTTCGCGGTCGCGCTGCACTACTACCTCGGACGCACCGAGCACTTCGACAGCCGCCTCGACTGGGCGCACTACGACCAGAACCTCCTCGCCACCGTCAACGGCGTCTCGTACACCTCGGGCCTCGTCTACGAGATCGAGGGCCAGGCCGAGGTCGAGGCCCGGCCCGACTTCGTCGCGTGGGGGCAGCCGCCGCGCATCGGCGCCCGGCTCGTCCCGACGGTCGACCTGCTGCGCCGCCCGTGGCGCGCGGTGGTGCGCATCCCCTCGGAGGACCGGTATGACGACGTCTCGGCCGAGCTCGCGGCGACGCTGAGGCTCAACGCGTCGTCCACGGGCGTGCGCCGGGCCGTGCGCCGGGGCCTGGCCTACCGCCCGATGGTGGCCTCGCGGCTCGAGCGGATGCGCCGCCCGCCGTCGTTCGTCGTACCCCTGCCGTAGCCGCATCGGCGGGGGCGGGTTCGCCCCGG
Source organism: Candidatus Nanopelagicales bacterium (assembly GCA_050251215.1). Lineage (GTDB taxonomy): Bacteria > Actinomycetota > Actinomycetes > S36-B12 > CAIYMF01 > Longivirga. The sequence goes on along the minus strand of JBFWNE010000023.1, from coordinate 56,868 downwards.
GCGCCGCGATGGCGCAAGATGGTCTGCCCGTCGTACGGCGGACCGAGCGGAAAAGGGACCATGCAGGGTCATCCCGACACCGTCGAGGAGCAGGCGCACCTCGACGAGGCCTACAGCAGGCTCGACGCGCTGCGCGCCCTCGCGCGCACGCGCCTCGCCGCGACCATGGCCCAGGGCTCGAGCGGCACCCACCAGAACCGGTCCGAGCGCGACTCGTTCGTCTCCATGTACACCGACCGACTCGCGGCGCTGGAGTCGGTCGAGGCCCGCCTGCTCTTCGGCCGGCTCGACACCGCCGCCGGCCCCACCTGGATCGGGCGGATCGGCCTCACCGACGAGGCCCAGAAGGTGCTCCAGATCGACTGGCGGGCGCCGGCTGCCGCGCCGTTCTACCAGGCCACCGCGGCCGCGCCGCAGGACGTCGTACGCCGTCGCCACATCACCACCGAGGACCGCCGCGTGGTCGGCCTGTCGGACGAGGTGCTCGACCCCGACCTCGTCGACCCCGACGCCGTCGATTCCGGCAGCGACTCCGCGCTGCTCGCCGCCCTCGGCGCCGCGCGCACGGGCCGCATGGGCGACATCGTCGCGACCATCCAGGCCGAGCAGGACCGCATCATCCGCTCCGGCGCCAAGGGCGCGCTCGTGGTGCAGGGCGGTCCTGGCACGGGCAAGACGGCCGTGGCGCTGCACCGCGCGGCGTACCTGCTCTACACGCACCGCGACCGGCTCGAGCAGTCCGGCGTGCTGGTGCTCGGCCCCACCGGCGTGTTCCTCCGGTACGTCGAGGCCGTGCTGCCCTCGCTCGGCGAGACCGGCGTGGTGCTGTCGTCCATCGCGGAACTGATTCCGGGCGTGACGCCGACGACGCGGGACCGCGACCACGTGGCCCTGGTGAAGGGCGACTCCGCGATGGCCACGGTGCTCGCGAACGCGGTGCGGGCCCGGCAGCGGGTGCCCAAGCAGGGCGTGACGATGCGCGTCGGCGACACCGACGTGCACCTGTCGGCCGGCACGATCGCGACCTCGGGCCGCGAGGCCAGGCGCGACAACGACACCCACAACGGGGCGCGCGTGACCTTCCTGACCCACCTGCTGGGCCAGGCCGCCACGCGCCTGGCGCGCAAGCGCAAGCTCGACCCGGGCGACGCGTACGTGCGCGAGGACCTGCTCGAGGAGCTGCGCGAGACCAAGGCCGTGCGGCGCGAGCTCAACCTGCTGTGGATGCCGCTGACGCCGCAGCGCGTGCTGCGCGACCTCTACGCCAAGCCCGAGGTGCTCGCCGAGGCCGCCGACGGCGTGCTGACGCACGACCAGCAGCGGCTGCTGCGCCGCGACCCCGAGGCCGAGTTCACGATCGACGACGTGCCCCTGCTCGACGAGCTCGCCGAGCTGCTCGGCGACGACGCCGTCGCCAGCACGGCCGATCGCGCGCGCGAGGCCGCGGCCAGGGCCCGCGCCGAGGCGTACGCGCAGAGCGTGCTCGACGCGACGCAGGGCTTCGACGACGGCGGCCTCGACGCCATCTCGGCGATGGTGTCCGGCGCCGACGTCGCCGCGCGGTTCGCCGACACCGGCCCGGCCCTCACGCTGGCCGAGCGGGCGGCGTCGGACCGCGAGTGGGCGTACGGCCACGTGGTCGTCGACGAGGCGCAGGAGCTGTCGCCGATGGCCTGGCGCGCGGTCGCCCGCCGCTGCCCGTCTCGGTCGATGACGGTCGTCGGCGACCTCGCCCAGACCTCCAGCGGGTCGGGTGCGCGGTCGTGGGCGGAAGCCCTCGACGAGGTCACCCGGGGCGTGTGGCGGGTCGAGGAGCTCACCATCAACTACCGCACGCCCGCGCGCATCGCGCGGGTGGCCGACCGCGTCCTCGCGGCGATGGACCGCGACGTCACCGCCCCGACCGCCGTGCGCGAGGGCGACCACGACCCGGCCGACCATCGCGTGGCGGATCTGCCCGCAGCCGTGCTCGACCTCGCGCGCGGCTACGTGAAGGACCCGGGCCGCTCGGTCGTCATCGCCCCGCCGGCGCTGGTGGGGCCGCTCTACGAGGCGCTGCGCGAGGGCGGCATCGACGTCGCCGCCGGGTCCCGCGGCCTCGACGCCGCGGTGGGCGTGATGACGCCGACCCAGGTGAAGGGCCTGGAGTTCGACAACGTGATGCTCGTCGAGCCCGGCGTGGTGGGGGAGGGCGCCAGCGGCCTCGCCGACCTGTACGTCGCCCTCACCCGCGCCACGTCGCGCCTCGACCTCGTGCGCACCGGCGACCTCCCCCCGAGCCTCGCCGGCGCGTTCTGACCGGCATCACGATCAGGTGACTGCGGGCCCGTCGTACGCCGGCCCCTGCTGCACTGGGCGCATGGGGGAGAGCAGGGCGCGCCGCACGGCCGGGTCGCTGGCGTTCGTCGTCCTGCTGACCTGCCTCGCCACCGGGCTGTTCCTGCCGCCGGCGCGGGCGAGCTGCATCGGGCCCCAGATCGCGGCAGGGCCATCCGGCACGACTCCGACGCCGTACCAGCCGGGCAGCACGGCGTCGCCGCCCGTGGCCTCGGTCGCTGCCGGCCAGGGCATGGCGGTGGCGGGCGACTTCTTCCTCGACGGCTGCGACGACTCGGTCGGCTGCACGGCGGGCTGCGGCGGCTGCCAGAGCTACGACCCCGCGGAGCCGCTGCGCGGCGTGCAGCTCGTGCTGGTGGCCGGTGCGCGCGAGACCGTGCTCGGAGAAGTGGACTCCGACGACGCCGGCTCCTGGCGGACCGAGGTCGCGCTGCCGTCGGACGCGCCGCCCGGCCCGGCTCGGATCGAGGCCCGCTCGCCGTTCGCTCCCGAGGAGCTGCAGGTGCTCGCCACGGCTGAGGTGACCCTCACCTAAATCTTGACCAAGTCCAGAAAAGGGTGCAGAGTCGGGCTGTGCCCACGCCCACCGATGTCGAGCAGCTCCTGCGCGACGCCGACCTGCGCGTGACGCGGCCCCGGGTCGCGGTGCTCACCGCCCTGCACGCGCACCCGCACGCCGACACCGACACCGTGATCCGCGTCGTGCGCGACGGCTACCACGACGTCTCCAAGCAGGCGGTGTACGACGTGCTCCGCGCGCTCACCGAGGCCGGCCTCGTGCGCCGTATCGAGCCCTCGGGCTCGGTCGCCCGCTACGAGACGCGCGTCGCCGACAACCACCACCACCTGATCTGCCGCACCTGCGGCGCGATCGTCGACGTCGACTGCGCCGTCGGCGACGTCCCCTGCCTCACCGCGTCCGACGACCACGGCTACTCGATCGACGAGGCCGAGGTCGTCTACTGGGGCCAGTGCCCCGCCTGCTCCGCCCGTACCTGATCAGCCCACGTAACACCCTGCCCCGGAAGGACATCCCGTGTCTGACAGCCCCGATGCCAAGGTCGGCGACATGAACGACGAGAGCGCCGCGAAGTGCCCCGTCGTCCACACCGCGGGCGGCACCACCAACCGCGACTGGTGGCCCGACCAGCTCGACGTGAGCGTGCTCGCCGCCAACTCCACCAAGAGCGACCCGTTCGGCGGCGAGTTCGACTACGCCGAGGCGTTCCAGAGCCTCGACCTCGCGGCCGTGAAGGCCGACATCACCGCGGTCATGACCGACTCGCAGGACTGGTGGCCCGCCGACTTCGGCCACTACGGCCCGCTGTTCATCCGCATGGCCTGGCACGCGGCCGGCACCTACCGCATCACCGACGGCCGCGGCGGCGGCGGCACGGGCCAGCAGCGCTTCGCCCCGCTCAACAGCTGGCCGGACAACGGCAACCTCGACAAGGCGCGGCGCCTGCTCTGGCCGGTGAAGAAGAAGTACGGCAACAAGCTCTCCTGGGCCGACCTCATGATCCTCGCGGGCAACGTCGCCCTGGAGTCGATGGGCTTCGAGACCTTCGGCTTCGGCGGCGGCCGCGCCGACGTCTGGGAGCCGGAGCAGGTCAACTGGGGCAAGGAGACCGAGTGGCTGGGCGACGCCCGCTACACCGGCGACCGCAACCTCGACAACCCGCTCGGCGCGGTCCAGATGGGCCTCATCTACGTCAACCCCGAGGGCCCGAACGGCGAGCCCAGCGCGCTCAAGGCCGCCCACGACATCCGCGAGACCTTCGCGCGCATGGCGATGAACGACGAGGAGACCGTCGCCCTCATCGCGGGCGGCCACACCTTCGGCAAGACCCACGGCGCCGGCGACCCGAACCAGTTCGTCGGCCGCGAGCCCGAGGCCGCCCCGATGGCGGAGCAGGGCCTCGGCTGGAAGAACTCCCTCGGCTCGGGCAACGGCGGCAACACCATCACCAGCGGCCTCGAGGGCACCTGGACCCCCACGCCGACCCAGTGGGACAACAGCTTCTTCGAGACGCTCTTCAAGTACGACTGGGACCTCGTGAAGAGCCCGGCCGGCGCGAACCAGTGGATCCCGACCGACCCGACCGCGCAGAGCCTCGTCGTCGACGCGCACGACCCGAGCAAGACCCACCCGCCGGTCATGCTCACCACCGACCTCGCGCTGCGCATGGACCCGGTCTACGGCGAGATCTCGCGCCGGTTCCTCGAGAACCCGGACCAGTTCGCCGACGCCTTCGCCCGCGCCTGGTTCAAGCTCACGCACCGCGACATGGGCCCGAAGTCGCGCTACCTCGGCCCCGAGGTGCCCGCCGAGGACCTCATCTGGCAGGACCCGGTCCCGGCCGTCGACCACCCGCTGGTCGGCGACGCCGAGATCGCCGAGCTCAAGGCCGCGATCGACGCCTCGGGCCTGTCGGTCTCCCAGCTCGTGTCGACCGCGTGGGCGTCGGCCTCGACGTTCCGAGGCACCGACAAGCGCGGCGGCGCCAACGGCGCCCGCATCCGCCTCGCCCCGCAGAACGGCTGGGACGTCAACAGCCCGGCCGAGCTCGCGGCCGTCCTCGGCACCCTCGAGGGCATCCAGGCGGAGTTCAACTCCTCGCATGTGGGCGGCGCGCAGATCTCGCTCGCCGACCTCATCGTGCTCGCGGGCGGCGTCGGCGTGGAGAAGGCGGCCAAGGCCGCCGGCCTCGACGTCACTGTCCCGTTCCACCCGGGCCGCACCGACGCCTCGCAGGAGCAGACCGACGTCGACTCCTTCGCGGTGCTGGAGCCGACCGTCGACGGCTTCCGCAACTACGCCGGCAAGGGCGACCGCCCGGCGGAGTTCGCGCTCGTCGACAAGGCCGAGCTACTCACGCTCACCGCCCCCGAGATGACCGTGCTCGTCGGCGGCCTGCGGGTGCTCGGCGCCAACCACGGCGGCTCCGCCCACGGCGTCTTCACCGCGACGCCGGGCGCGCTCACGAACGACTTCTTCGTGAACCTGCTCGACCTCGGCACCACCTGGTCGGCCACGACCGAGGCCGAGGACGCGTTCGAGGGCAAGGACCGTGCCACCGGCGCCACGAAGTGGACCGGCACCCGCGCCGACCTCGTCTTCGGCTCGCACTCCGTGCTGCGCGCCATCGCCGAGGTCTACGCCCAGGACGACGCGAAGGAGAAGTTCGCGAAGGACTTCGTCGCCGCGTGGACCAAGGTCATGGAGCTCGACCGCTTCGACCTGCGGTAGTCAGCACCAGCAACGGCTGCGGCCCCCGGCATCACGCCGGGGGCCGCAGCCGTTCTGCTGAGCCGGCTACCGCCCACCACCTGCGAATCCGTCGTTTCCGGGGCTCTTTCGGGCCGGGAAACGACGGATTCGCAGATCGAAGCCGTGGCGCAGGACGACTACGTGCCGGGGCGGAGCCAGAGGGCACCAAGCGGGGGGACCCGCACGAGGGCCGAGAACGGCCGGCCGTGCCACGGCACCTCCTCGGCGACGATGCGCCCGAGGTTGCCGACGCCGGAGCCGCCGTACTGCTCGGCGTCGGTGTTGACGACCTCGTCCCAGGCGCCGCCGTGCGGCAAGCCGATGCGGTACTCCTCGTGCGGCCCGCCGGACAGGTTCACCACGCACGCGAGCGTGGAGCCGTCGGTGCCCCACCGCAGCCACGAGAACGTGTTGCCCGCGGAGTCGTCGGCGTCGATCCACTCGAAGCCGGCCGAGGAGTTGTCCTGCGACCACAGGGCCGGCGTCTCCTTGTAGACCCGGTTGAGGTCGGCGAGGCACTGCTGCACGCCGCGGTGGTCGGCGTTGTCGAGCAGCCACCAGTCCAGGCCCCGCGACTCGCTCCACTCGGCGTACTGGCCGAACTCCGAGCCCATGAACAGCAGCTGCTTGCCGGGGTGCGCCCACATGTAGGCGAGGTACGCGCGCAGGCCCGCGAGCTGCTGCCAGCGGTCGCCCGGCATCTTGGAGATGAGCGAGCCCTTGCCGTGCACGACCTCGTCGTGGCTGATCGGCAGGACGTACTGCTCGCTCCACGCGTACACGAGCGCGAACGTCATCTCGTGGTGGTGCCACTGCCGGTGGATCGGCTGGCGGTGGACGTACTGGAGGGTGTCGTTCATCCAGCCCATGTTCCACTTCAGGCCGAACCCGAGGCCGCCGAGGTGCGTCGGGCGCGTGACCCCGGGCCACGCCGTCGACTCCTCGGCGATGGTGACGACGCCGGGGGAGCGCTTGTACGCCGTGGCGTTCGCCTCCTGCAGGAACGACACCGCCTCGAGGTTCTCGCGCCCGCCGTAGATGTTGGGGCTCCACTCGCCGTCCTTGCGCGAGTAGTCGAGGTAGAGCATCGACGCGACGGCGTCGACCCGCAGGCCGTCGACGTGGAACTCCTCGAGCCAGTACGTCGCGTTCGACACGAGGAAGTTGCGCACCTCGCGGCGGCCGAAGTCGAAGACGTACGTGCCCCAGTCGGGCTGCTCGCCGCGGCGCGGGTCGGCGTGCTCATAGAGCGGCGTGCCGTCGAAGCGCGCGAGCGCCCACTCGTCCTTCGGGAAGTGGGCGGGCACCCAGTCGAGGATCACGCCGATGCCGGCCTGGTGGAGCTTGTCGACGAGGTGGCGGAACTCGTCGGGCGAGCCGAAGCGCGAGGTCGGCGCGAAGTACGACGTGACCTGGTAGCCCCAGCTCGGCGCGTACGGGTGCTCCATCACGGGCATGAGCTCGACGTGCGTGAAGCCGAGCTCCACGACGTACGCCACGAGCTCGTCGGCGAGCTGGGTGTAGGTGAGGCCGGGGCGCCACGACCCGAGGTGCACCTCGTACGTCGACATCGGCGAGTTGTGCGGGTCGCGCTCGGCGCGGGCCTTCAGCCAGTCGGCGTCGTTCCACTCGTACCGCGACGTGAACACGACCGACGCCGTGGCCGGCGGGTGCTCGGTGTGCTGGGCGAGCGGGTCGGCCTTCGTGCGCCACACGCCGTCGCGGCCCAGGATCGCGAACTTGTAGCGCGAGCCCGCGCCGACGCCGGGCACGAACAGCTCCCACACGCCGCTCGAGCCGAGCGAGCGCATCGGCGTTCCTGTGCCGTCCCAGTGGTTGTGGTCGCCGACCACGCGCACGCCCTGCGCGTTGGGCGCCCACACCGCGAACGACGTGCCGTGCACGTCGCCGAGCGGCGACGGGTAGACATGCTCGTGCGCGCCGAGGACGGTCCAGAGCGTCTCGTGCCGGCCCTCGCCGATGAGGTGCAGGTCGACCTCGCCGAGCGTGGGCAGGAAGCGGTAGGGGTCGTCGACGATCGCGGGGTCGCCCCCGTACGCGACCTCGAGGCGGTAGTCGGGCACCGTGTCGAGGTCGAGCAGCCCGGTGAAGATGCCGCCGTGCTCGTGCGCGAGGTCGTAGCGGCGCTCGCCGTCCCGGGCCGCCACGACCGCGACGACCGAGGTCGCCCACGGGCGCAGCGTGCGGATCGTGACGGCGCCCTCGTGCAGGTGCGGGCCGAGGATCGAGTGCGGGTCGTGGTGCCGGCCCTCGATCACGCGCTGGAGGTCGTGGACGTCGACCGGCGCGATGCTCGGCGCCTTGGCCTTCTTGCCCTTCGCCGGCTTGTCGGCCTTCTCCACCTTGTCGGGCTTGGTGGCCTTCGTCGCCTTGAGGTCGGGCTTGTCGGACTTGGGCATCTCACACAGCTCCGGCTCGGACATGGATCACGTGGGCCACCTGGACGTGCGGGTCGAGGCGGACGTACGGGTGCTGGCCCCACACGTACGTGGCGCCGTTGATGAGGTCGCGCGCGGCGAACTGGTCGCCCCAGCCGAGCCCGAGGGCGGGCAGGTCGAGGGCGAGCACGCCCTCGCGCACACCGTAGGGGTCGAGCGTGCAGACCACGAGGATGACGTCGTCGCCCTCGCGCTTGCTGTAGACGATGATCTTGTCGTTGTCGCTGTGGTGGAACCGCAAGTTGCGCAGGCGGCGCAGTGACGGGTGCGACGACCGGATCGCGTTGAGCTGCCCGAGGTACGGCGCGAGCGTCACACCCGAGGCGTCGGCGGTGGCCCAGTCGCGCGGCTTGTACTCGTACTTCTCCGAGTCGAGGTACTCCTCGCGCCCGGGGGCGACCGGCACGTGCTCGTAGAGCTCGTACCCGGCGTACACGCCCCAGGTGGGCGACAGCGTGGCCGCGAGGGTCGCGCGGATCGCGAAGGCCGGCGGGCCGCCGTACTGAAGGAACGTGGGCAGGATGTCGGGCGTGTTGACGAACGCGTTGGGGCGCATCGACGCCGCCAGCGGGCCGGACAGCTCGCGGAAGTACTCCTCGAGCTCCCACTTCTCGTTGCGCCACGTGAAGTAGGTGTACGACTGCTGGAACCCGATCTCGCCGAGGATCCGCATCATCGCGGGCTTGGTGAACGCCTCGGCGAGGAAGACGACGTCGGGGTCGGTCGCGTTGATGCTGCCGAACAGCCGCTCCCAGAAATGCACGGGCTTGGTGTGCGGGTTGTCGACGCGGAAGATCCGGACGCCCTCGGCCATCCAGTGGCGCAGCACGCGGTCGCACTCGGCGAGGATGCCGTCGAAGTCGTCGTCGAAGTAGATCGGGTAGATGTCCTGGTACTTCTTCGGCGGGTTCTCGGCGTACGCGATCGTGCCGTCGGCGCGGTGCGCGAACCAGTTCGGGTGCTCGGTGACCCACGGGTGGTCGGGGGAGCACTGCAGCGCGAAGTCGAGCGCGATCTCGATGCCGAGCTCGCGGGCCCGGGCCACGAAGAACCGGAAGTCGTCCATGGTGCCGAGGTCCGGGTGGATGGCGTCGTGGCCGCCGGCGGCCGACCCGATGCCCCACGGCACGCCGGGGTCGTCCGGGCCCGGGTCGAGGGTGTTGTTGCGGCCCTTGCGGTTGGTGAACCCGATCGGGTGGATCGGCGGGAGATAGAGGACGTCGAAGCCCATCGCCGCCACGGCCGGCAGCCGCTCGGCCGCCGTGCGGAACGTGCCGGACTGCACCGGGTCGAGCGTGGCACCCTCGGACCGCGGGAAGAACTCGTACCAGGAGCCGAAGAGCGCGCGCTCGCGCTCGACGAGCACCGGCACCTGCATCGAGGTCGTGACGTGCTCGCGCAGCGGGTAGGCCTCGAGCAGCGCGGTGACCGTCGGGTCGAGCGCGACCGCGAGCCGGGCAGGTCCGGGGCGCTTGGCGTCGCGCAGGGCGTGCACCGCCGCCTTCAGCGGCTCGCGCACCTTGCCGCGGGGCAGGCCCGCCATCGCGGCCTCGAGGACGCGGGCGCCCTCCTCGAGCTCGAGCTCGACGTCGAGGCCGGCGGGCACCTTCACCTCGGCGCGGTGCCGCCAGGTCTCGACCGGGTCGCCCCAGGACTCCACGACGTAGTGCCCGAGCCCCTCGACGGCGGCGACGACCTCCGCCTCCCAGCGGTCCACACCCACATGGCGCATCGGGACCGACGTGCGGGTGCCGTCGGCGCCGGTGAGCACCACGGTGGCTGCGACGGCGTCGTGGCCCTCGCGGAACACGGTGGCCGAGACGGTGAACCGCTCGCCGACCACGGCCTTCACCGGGCGGGTGCCGTGCGCGACGACCGGGTCGAGGTCTTCGACCGGGTAGCGGCCGACGCTCGCGGGCCGGAGCGGCTCCGCGGGCCCAGATGGCGCGGGCGGCGCCGCGGCCTTGGCCGCCCGCTTGGCGGGCGCCTTGGCGGGTGCGGCGGGGCGCTCGGCGGGCGCGCTCGTAGGGGCGGTGGCGGCGGGAGACGTCGACGCTTCGGGCTGGTCGGTCGACGTACGACGGCGAGGCGGCATCGGCTCCGAGCCTAGCGACGTAACAGGACGTCACGAGATGTAAACCTGATGAACCTCCTTGTAACGGCAGGGCGGGTTGCGCCCCCGAAACAAAACCGCCCTATCGTGGCGCGGGTGAGAGCAATCCGACGGTTCACCGTCCGCACAGTCCTGCCCGAGTCCCTCGAGCCGCTGGCCGCCGTCGCGGCCAACCTGCGGTGGTCGTGGCACCCCGAGACGCAGGACCTCTTCGCCCGTATCGACCCCACACTGTGGGACGAGGTCGGGCACGACCCCGTCCGCCTGCTCGGCGAGGTCCCGGCCTCCCGCTGGGCCGAGCTCGCGGCCGACGACGACTTCGTCGGCCACGTGCGCTGGGTCGCCGACGGCCTGTCCACCTACCTGACCGGCGACCGCTGGTACCAGTCGCTCGGCGCCGAGGCGCCCAAGGCGATCGCGTACTTCTCGCCGGAGTTCGGCATCACCGAGGTGCTGCCGCAGTACTCCGGCGGCCTCGGCATCCTCGCCGGCGACCACCTCAAGTCCGCGTCCGACCTCGGTGTGCCGATCATCGGCGTCGGCCTCTTCTACCGCGCCGGCTACTTCCGCCAGTCGCTGTCCCTCGACGGCTGGCAGCAGGAGCAGTACCCCGTGCTCGACCCCGACGGCCTGCCGCTCTCGCTCCTGCGCGAGGCCGACGGCTCGCCCGTCGTCATCAAGATCGGCATCCCCGGCGGCCGCACCCTGCACGCGCACGTGTGGAAGGCCGACGTCGGCCGCGTGCCGCTGCTGATGCTCGACTCCGACGTCGAGGAGAACGAGCGCGCCGAGCGCGAGGTCACCGACCGCCTGTACGGCGGCGGCGGGGAGCACCGCCTCCAGCAGGAGCTGCTGCTCGGCGTCGGCGGCGTCCGCGCGCTCCGTGCGTACGCGCGCATCACCGGCGCCCCGGAGCCCGAGGTCTTCCACACCAACGAGGGCCACGCCGGCTTCCTCGGCCTCGAGCGCATCCGCGAGCTCGTGCAGCAGCAGGGGCTCACGTTCGACGAGGCGCTGTCGGCCGCCCGTGCCGGCACGGTCTTCACCACGCACACCCCGGTGCCCGCCGGCATCGACCGCTTCGCGCGCACCCTGGTGGAGCAGTACTTCGGCGGCGACAACCAGGCCCCCGGCGTGCCGGTCGAGCGCGTGCTCGCCCTCGGTGCCGAGGACTACGAGGGCGGCGACCCGACGGTCTTCAACATGGCCGTCATGGGCCTGCGCCTTGGCCAGCGCGCCAACGGCGTCTCGCTGCTGCACGGCGAGGTGAGCCGCGGGATGTTCTCAGGCCTCTGGCCGGGCTTCGACGAGGACGAGGTGCCGATCGGCTCGATCACCAACGGCGTCCACGCCTCGACGTGGGTGGCGCGCGAGGTGCGCGACCTGCTCGCGGCGATCGTCGGCCCCGAGGATGCCGAGGAGACCCGCGGCTGGGAGGCGGCGACGCAGATCCCCGCCGCCGACCTCTGGTCGACCAAGCGCGTGCTGCGCGAGCGGCTCGTGCAGGACGTCCGCCGCCGTCTGCGCGCCTCGTGGGTGCAGCGCGGCGCGTCCGACGCCGAGCTCGGCTGGATCGACGACGTGCTCGACCCCGATGTGCTCACGATCGGCTTCGCGCGCCGCGTGCCGTCGTACAAGCGCCTCACCCTGATGCTGCGCGATCCCGCGCGCCTCAAGGCCCTGCTGCTGCACCCGGACCGTCCGGTGCAGCTCGTGATCGCCGGCAAGTCGCACCCCGCGGACGACGGCGGCAAGAAGCTCATCCAGAAGCTCGTCCACTTCGCGGACGACCCCGAGGTGCGCCACCGCATCGTGTTCCTCCCGGACTACGACATCGGCATGGCCAAGCTGCTCTACCCGGGCTGCGACGTGTGGCTCAACAACCCGCTGCGCCCGCTCGAGGCCTGCGGCACGTCGGGCATGAAGGCCGCGCTCAACGGCGGCCTCAACCTGTCGATCCTCGACGGGTGGTGGGACGAGTGGTACGACGGCGAGAACGGCTGGGCCATCCCGACGGCGGACGGCGTCGCCGACCCCGACCGTCGTGACGACCTCGAAGCCGCGGCGCTCTACGACCTCGTGGAGAAGTCGGTCGCCTCGCGCTACTACGACCTCGACGCCTCGGGCCTGCCCACGCGGTGGATCACGATGCTCCAGCACACCCTCGCGACGCTCGGGCCGAAGGTCCTCGCCTCGCGCATGGTGCGCGACTACGTGACCAAGCTCTACGCGCCGGCCGCGGTGTCGTCGCGCGAGGTGCTCGCGGGCAACGCGGCCCTGGCCAAGGAGCTGTCGGCGTACGAGGCCAAGGTGCGCAAGGCCTGGCACGGCGTCCGCGTCGAGCACGTCGAGGCCTCGGGCGTCGGCGACTCCCCGGAGCGCGGCACCGAGCTCTCGGTCCGCGCGTACGTCGCCCTCGGCGACCTCACGGGCGACGACGTCTCGGTCGAGCTCGTCAGCGGCCGCGTCGACCACAACGACCGGATCGTGTCCGCGCGGCACACCGAGCTCGTGCCGGTCGAGGCGTACGAGGCCAACCGCTGGCGCTACGAGGTCAAGCTGGCCCTCGAGGACACCGGCCCGTTCGGGTACACCGTCCGCGTGCTCCCCAAGCACGTCGGCCTGTCGAACTCCTCCGAGCTCGGCCTGCAGGCCGTGCCCACCGTGACGGCCGCCGAGTCGGCCTGACCCAGCACGTACGACGGCGCCGCCTCCCGCAAGGGAGGCGGCGCCGTCGTCGTTCACCCACCCGCTCGCACTGATCAACCGTTCTCTCGGGCGCCGGAAACGACGGATGGATCAGGTTGAGCAGGCGGGCCTACTGGCCGTCGGGCCCGGCCACGATCGGGCCCACGGTGAGCTGGTTGCCGAACGCGCTCACATTGCCGCTGCACACCGTGACCCCGTCGGGCACGGGTACGGCGATCGGATCCGAGCTCGCGGGCAGCATCACCTGCAGCGCCACAGCGACCACGGGCAGGCACACGGCCGGGTCGAAATTGCCCGACTCCGCGATGCCGACCGTGAACGACGCGACCTGCGCACCCTCCACGACCAGTGCGCGGCCGTCCGCCGCGGGCGGGTTCTCGGCAGCTGGTCCCACCGGATCGCCCTTCGGGCGGGTCACCTGCACCGAGGCGAACCCGCCGGTCCAGCAGGTCACGCCCGGCTTCGCCTTGATCATGACGGGGTAGTACGCCGTGCCGGCGGCCCCGTCCGCCGGCCCCAGGCTGAGGGTGACGTCCGCGGCGGTGCAGGACTCGCGCGCAGCAGTCGTGGCGGGCGCCGTACTCGTCGCCGAAGGCGTGGTCGGCGGGGTGGGACCGGTCGACGGCTCGCTCGACGGGGTCGGGGACAGCGAGCCTCCCGGCTGGATGGGCGTGCCGGTTGTCAGGGGCGAGCCGAGGAGGGCGAGGCTGCCGCCGACCACGACCGCGGCCACGCCGAGGGTGGCGCCACCGGTGAGCATGCGGCGGCGGGTGCGGATGCGGCCGCCGCGGGCTACGACGTCGTCCGGGTCGAAGCCCCGACCGGCGGGGGGAGTGCGGCCGGCGTCGTCGAAGAGGTCCTTCAGGTCGGGGCTCATGGCTGGTCCTCCAGGTCGGCGGGGGTGGTGACGCCGGGGCCGAGGGCGGTGCGCAGCGCCTGCAGGGCGCGCGACAGCCGGCTCTTCACGGTCCCGGCGGGGATGTCGAGGGCGTGGGCGATCTCGTCCACGGAGAGGTCGTCGGCGAACCGCAGGACGACGACGGCGCGGTGCTCCGGCGAGAGGCCCGCCAGGGCCTGCAGCAGCCTGCTGTCGGACGACTCGACGGCGTCGAGCGCCGCCTCCGCGGTGGCATCGGGGCGGTCGGGCTGGGTGTCGACCGTGGTCTCGCGCCGCCACGGCCGGCGCGCTGCATCGACGTACTTCCCGACGAGCACGCGGTTGGCGTACGCGTCGACGTTGCTGCCCTTGGCCACCCGCGACCACCGCGAGTAGACGGCGACGAGCACGTCCTGCGCGAGGTCGTCCGCGGCGTACCAGTCGCCCGTCATGAGGTAGGCCTTGCGGCGCAGCACCGGGCCCCGCACGGCCATCCAGGAGCGGAAGCCGGCCTCGTCCGGGGTCGGCGCGGCATGCGCCATCGGGCTCGACGCCGTCATGCCCTCACCTCCTCACGTCCATGCTCACCCCGTCATCGTGCGGGGCGGGCAGGAACGTTCCCTCAGTCGTGCAGGGAGATGGAGGCGACGTGGGCGCCGGGCGGCAGGTCCTTGACCTGCTCGTGGATCTGGCCGAGCAGGTTCACCGACACGACGAAGTCGAGGAGCTCGATGTTGGCCGGCTCGAGCTCTCCGCCGAGGACGGGCGGGCGGCTGAACGCGTAGACCTCGTCCTCGCCCGGCACGACGCCGGCGGCGTCCGCTGCCTCCGCGAGTCCGACGAGGAGGAACTGCTCCTGGCCGCCGACGGTGTTGAGCTCCGCGTGGCAGTCGGCCGCGGTGTCCCAGCGGCGGGTGAGCGTGCCCTCGAGCGTGTCGAGGAACCACCAGCCGTCGGTGCCCTCGAGGAACACGTCGCCGAAGGGCGAGCAGAAGCGGGGCTCCTTGCCGAACAGGTCGACCCACGCCCACGACTCGAGCGCTCGGCCGTATGCCTCGGTGCTGAACCGGCGGATCACGTCCATGCCGCCATCCAACTCCTGAGCGGAGCCCTATGCGCGGGGAACGCCGGCGCTACTCCTCCACGCGGAACAGCGCGACCGAGCGAGGCGCCACCCGCACCGTGCTGCCGCTCCTGTTGGTGCGGGTCGCCGTCGTGGGTCGCTTGTTGTCGGTGTCCAGCAGACGCCGGTACGCCGTGCCGTAGGGCGTCTTCGGCAGCACCAGCTTCACGTCGCCCTCGCCGCGGTTGAGCACCACGAGGAACGCGGAGTCGCGCAGCGGGTGGCCGTCGACGTCGCGCTCGCCGAGCTCGCCGTTGAGCGCCATCACCAGGCAGTCGGTGCCGGGGGAGTTCCAGTCGTCGTCGGTCATCGCCGTGCCGTCCGGGCGCAGCCACTCGAGGTCCTTGGGCTGGCCCTCGGCCACCGGGCGGCCGTCGAAGAAGTTCGTCTGCCGCAGCGTCGGGTGGTGGCGCCGGGCGTTGAGCGTGACGCGCGTCCACTCGAGGAGGTCGACCTGCCAGGGCTCGAGGTCCCAGTCGATCCAGGACAGCTCGTTGTCCTGGTTGTACGCGTTGTTGTTGCCGCCCTGGGTGCGGCCCATCTCGTCGCCCGCGACGATCATCGGCGTGCCGGCCGAGAGCAGCAGGGTGGCCATCATCGCCCGGCCCGTGCGCAGGCGGGCGAGGTTGATCTCGCGGTCATCGGTCGGGCCCTCGACGCCGTGGTTCCACGACGAGTTGTTGTCGGTGCCGTCGCGGTTGTCCTCGCCGTTGGCCTCGTTGTGCTTGCCGTCGTACGACACGAGGTCGCGCATGGTGAAGCCGTCGTGCGCGGTGAGGAAGTTGAGCGAGGCGGCCGGCGTGCGCCCGGAGAACACGTCCTGCGACCCGGTGAGTCGCCACCCGAGGTCGGCCGGGGCCTCCTTGGGCGATGGTCCGCCGCGCCAGAACCGGCGTACATCGTCGCGGTAGGCGTCGTTCCACTCCGCCCAGGGGGAGCCGAACTGGCCGAGCCGGTAGCCGCCGTTGCCGAGGTCCCACGGCTCGGCGATCAGCTTCACCTGGCGCAGGATCGGGTCCTGGTGGACCGCGGCGAGGAACGGCGAGCGCTCGTCGAAGTCCATGCGCTCGCGGGTCAGCGCGGTCGCGAGGTCGAAGCGGAAGCCGTCGACGTGCATCTCGGTGACCCAGTAGCGCAGCGAGTCCATGACGAGGCGCAGCACGTCGAGGTCGCCGACGTCGAGGGTGTTGCCGCAGCCCGTGGTGTCGACGTAGTGGCCGGAATGCGGAGCCAACTTGTAGAAGTCGCGCTCGCCGAGGCCGCGGAACGACAGCGACGGGCCGTCCGGGCCGCCCTCGCACGTGTGGTTGTAGACGACGTCGAGGATCACCTCGATGCCCGCGGCGTGCAGCTCGCGGACCATGTACTTGAACTCGCCGACCTGCGCGCCGGGCGTCTGGTCCGCGGAGTACGCCTGGTGCGGTGCGAAGAACCCGAGCGTCGAGTAGCCCCAGTAGTTGCGGGTGCCGCGGGCGGCGAGCGCCGGCTCGGCGACCGAGTGGTGCACGGGCAGCAGCTCGATCGCGGTGACGCCGAGCGAGGTGAGGTGCTCGATCGCGGCAGGGTGCGCGAGACCGGCGTACGTGCCCTGGATGTTCTCCGGGATCAGCGGGTGCCGCTTGGTGTAGCCCTTGACGTGGGCCTCGTAGACGACGGTCTCGCCCCACGGCGTGGCCGGCGGTGCGTCGCCCCGCCAGTCGAAGCCGTCGGCCACGACGACGCCGCGCGGCACGTACGGCGCGGAGTCTCGCGGGTCGGGGCGCGAGGGGTCGGACGGCATGACCGGCCGCGGCACGTCGGCGGACGTGACGTCGCCGGTGATCGCGCGGGCGTACGGGTCCACGAGGAGCTTGTGGGGGTTGAACCGCAGGCCGTGGTCGGGCACCCACGGGCCGCGCGCACGCAGGCCGTACTGCGTACCGATCTCGATGCCGGGCAGGAACCCGTGGTGCACGCCGTGGCTGCGGGCCTCGAGCGGCACCCGCACCTCCTCGTCGCCGAGGAACAGGCACGCCTCGACGAGCTCGGCGGAGGGGGCGCGGACGGCGAGGTTGAGGCCTGCCGGGGTCCAGGTCGCTCCGAGCGGGGTGGGCAGTCCCGGGGGCCGCACGACCGTCGGCGACGGCAGCTCGTGCGCGGACGCGTCCGTGGACACGCGTGACTCCCTGGGACCGGTCCGGCCGCCGTACGGCGGAGCCGCGGGCTGCGGCCGGGGGACAGTCTGCCCGACCTGCCCGCGGCCGCGAGGGGAGGTCCGTGGCTAGGCTCGCGGAGCCGGGCAAGGGTGCCGCGGCGGCCGCGTGGCGGCAGGACGAAGGAGGACCCCGTGGGCGAGCTCGTGCACCTCGAGGTGGCGGACGGCGTCGGCACGATCCGGCTCGACCGCCCGCCCATGAACGCCCTCTCCCGCCAGGTGCAGGAGGAGATCCGCGCCGCGGCGCAGGAGGCCGCCGACCGCGCCGACGTGCGCGCGGTGGTCGTCTACGGCGGCCCGAAGGTGTTCGCGGCCGGCGCGGACGTCAAGGAGATGGCGGCCTGGTCGTACCAGGAGATGGTCGACAACTCCGTCGGCCTGGGCTCGTCGTTCACCGCCGTGGCGGCCATCCCGAAGCCGACCATCGCCGCGATCACCGGCTACGCGCTCGGCGGCGGGTGCGAGCTCGCGCTGTGCTGCGACCTGCGCGTGGCCGGCGACAACGCCAAGCTGGGCCAGCCCGAGATCCTGCTCGGCATCATCCCGGGCGCCGGGGGCACGCAGCGCCTCACGCGCCTCATCGGGCCTTCGCGCGCCAAGGAGCTCATCTTCACCGGCCGCTTCGTCGACGCCGACGAGGCGCTGCGCATCGGCCTCGTCGACCGCGTCGTGGCCCCCGACGACGTGTACGCCGAGGCCCACGCGCTGGCCGCCAAGCTCGCCGCGGGTGCGCCGTACGCGCTGCGCGCGGCCAAGGAGGCCATCGACCGCGGCCTCGAGGTCGACCTCGCGACGGGCCTGGAGATCGAGCGCCTGCAGTTCGCCGGCCTGTTCGCCACCGAGGACCGCACGATCGGCATGCAGTCCTTCATCGAGAACGGCCCCGGCAAGGCCGTCTGGTCCGGCCGCTGACGAGCGGTGCCCGCCGCGTCAGGCGGTTCGACGACGCTCCGCGGCTGACATAGCCTCGGGCGCATGACCGAGGCCGTGCAGCCGGAGGCTGAGCCCCAGAGCGTCGAGGCGACCCGCGAGCAGGTCGAGGCGGCGTTCCACGACCCGAAGCTCGCGAACGTGCTGTACCACGACTGGGAAGCCGCGACGTACGACGAGAAGTGGTCGATCTCGTACGACGAGCGCTGCATCGACTACGCCCGCGACCGCTTCGCGCACGTCGCCGGCACCGACGGCTGGCCGTACGCGAAGGCGCTCGAGCTCGGCTGCGGCACGGGCTTCTTCCTGCTCAACCTCAAGCAGGCCGGCGTGCTCGACGAGGGCCACGTCACCGACCTGTCGCCCGGCATGGTGAAGGTCGCCGTACGCAACGCCGAGGCACTCGGGTTCAACGTCGAGGGGCGCGTGGCAGATGCCGAGTCGCTGCCGTACGACGACGACACGTTCGACCTGGTCGTGGGGCACGCGGTGCTGCACCACATCCCCGACCTCGACCTCGCGATGCGCGAGGTGCTGCGCGTGCTGAAGCCCGGAGGCCGGTTCGTCTTCGCCGGCGAGCCCACGCAGAAGGGCGACTGGGTCGCCCGCCGGCTCTCGCGCCTCACGTGGTGGGCCGCGAAGAAGGTGACCCACCTGCCGCCCCTGCAGGAGAAGTGGGCGCGGCCAACGGCCGAGCTCGAGGAGTCCTCGCGCGCGGCGGCGCTCGAGGCCGTCGTCGACATCCACACGTTCGACCCCGACCGCCTGGCCGCGCTCGCGCTCCGGGCCGGTGCGATCGACGTACGCACGGTCACCGAGGAGCTCACGGCGTCCTGGTTCGGCTGGCCGGTCCGCACGTTCGAGGCCGCGGTGAAGCCGGGCGCGCTCGGGTGGAACTGGGCGATGTTCGCCTACAAGGGCTGGCTGCGCCTGTCGTGGCTGGACGAGAACGTGCTGTCGCACGTGGTGCCCGACGAGCTCTTCTACAACGTCTGCATCACCGGCACGAAGCCCGCCTGACGTCCCTCCACCACGCGCAGAGCACCGCCCGTCTCGTGATGATGGGAACGCTTGTACGGCTCTATTGGATGAAGGTCGCCTTCATCCAATAGAGCCGTACACGACAGGCATTCATCGCATCGGGTCACGCGGTGCGGAGGGCGGGGCCGGACAGGGGGAGCAGGGTCTGCACGAGGCCGTCCTCGCCCTGGCGGAACTGAGGGTGCAGGGCGCCGGCCCGCAGCCGCCGCATGAGGGCGTGC
Source organism: Candidatus Nanopelagicales bacterium (assembly GCA_050251215.1). Taxonomy (GTDB): domain Bacteria; phylum Actinomycetota; class Actinomycetes; order S36-B12; family CAIYMF01; genus Longivirga. The sequence continues at coordinate 37,593 of JBFWNE010000023.1, read as the reverse complement.
GCGCCGGTCGAGGTCTGCAGCGAGTACGTGACCACGCGGTCGAGCCCCCAGAGGTCCGCCACGTCGAGCGCCGCCTCGGCCAGCGCCAGGCCCACGCCGTACCGCTGCCAGGAGTCCTCGACCAGCAGCGCCAGCTCGACGGGCTGGCCGCTGTGCTCGGCGAGGTGGCCGAGGCCCACGACCTCGTGGCCCACCTCGGCCACGAGCGCGAGGCGGGTCTCGAGGAGCCGCGCCTGCAGCGTCGGCGAGATCGCCGGCACGGCGCTGAAGTAGCGGCGGAACACGGTGTCGGTGGAGCAGCGGTGGTGCATCCGCTCGACGGCGGCGAGGTCGCCGGGCCGGGCGGTCCGCACGACGACGGGCCCGCGCGCGGTGTCGTGCTCGCGCGGGAGCAGGCGGCCGAGCTCGTCGGTGTCCATGGCTCCACGGTGACGGCCGCGGGTTACGCCGCCGTGTCGTCGACACGACGCCGGGGTTGCCCCGTTCGTACGCCGACGAGCGCCCGACGTACGCTGCGCACGTGATCCTGGAGGCCGTCGGAGCAGCCGCGCGCAAGGTCCGCGGACTGCCGCCGCGCGACCCGCGCCAGGCCAAGTTCCTCACCCTCGAGTCGCTGCGCTGGTGCTGGCGCAACCGCGCGTTCGACCGCTGGTACCTCACCCGCTACTGGCGGCTCCTGCGGCTGCGGCTGCTGCACCCGGACGTCGTCACCGAGGGCATGGTCTTCATCGGCAAGCGGGTCGAGCTGTTCGCCCGCACGGGGTACGCGCGGCTCGTCCTCGGGCGCTGGGTGCACGTCGGCGACGAGAACCGGCTGCGCGCCCACGAGGGCACGCTGCGGGTCGGCGACAAGTGCGTGTTCGGCCGCGACAACACCGTGAACTGCTACCTCGACGTCGAGTTCGGCGAGGGCACGATCGTGGCCGACTGGGTCTACATCTGCGACTTCGACCACGTGTACGACGACATCCACGTGCCGATCAAGGACCAGGGGATCGTCAAGTCGCCCGTGCGGATCGGGCCGGACTGCTGGGTCGGCGCGAAGGTCACCGTGCTGCGCGGCTCGACGGTGGGCCACGGCTGCGTGCTCGCCTCGCACACGGTCGTGCGCGGCGAGGTGCCGCCGATGTCGATCGTGGGCGGCGTCCCGGGACGCATCCTCAAGGACCGCGTCGAGGTCTACGAGGCCAAGGCCGCCACGCGTGCGGCGCTCGAGGACATCGCTCGCAAGACCGCCCGCGCCGCGGGCACGTTGAAGGAGCCTGCGTGACCAAGGAGGGCGGCGTCGGCCCGATCGTGGAGTCCGCGTTCGTCGCAGCCGACCACGAGACGGTGTACGCCGCCTTCACGGACGGCATCGGGGAGTGGTGGCCCGTCGGCACGCATTCCGTCACCGGTGTGGCCGTCGAGGGCTTGCACCTCGAGCCGCACGCGGGCGGCCTGCTCGTGGAGGTATGGGCCGACGGCACGCGCGCCCCGTGGGGGCAGGTGATCACCGTCGTCCCGGGGTCCCTGCTGGAGCTCGCCTGGAACCCCGGCGGCGGCCCGCGCCCAGCCACCCGCGTCGAGGTGGCGTTCGAACCGATCGCCGGCGGCACCCAGGTGCGTGTGACGCACTCCGGCTGGGAGGCCCTCGGCGAGGAGGCGCGGATGGACTACGTGGCCGGCTGGCCGTTCGTCCTCGACCGCCTCGCCCTCCACGTCAGCCCGCCGATGCCGCGCGGCTGAGCAGCCTCAGGCCACGACGAGCGCGACGATCGACGCGAGCCCGAGGGCGTACATCGCGAGGACCAGCACCGCTTCGTCCTTCTTCGCGGCGCTGGCCTCCTTCTTGACCGACCCGCCCACGACGAGGCTGAAGTCGAAGAGGAAGTGCAGCGCGATCGGCAGCCACAGCGAGCCGGTGAGGGCGAGCGTCGCGAACAGCGCAAGGCCCATGATCGCGGAGGCGACGATCTGCTGGACGGTCGTAGGCACGTCCTGGCCGTTGATGATGTTGACGCCGTGCAGCACGCCGAACACCACGGACGAGACGACCCCGACCCACACGAGGGAGAGCCCGGCCTCCTGCAGGACGTCCACGAAGTAGCCGCGCACGAGCAGCTCCTCGGACAGCCCGACGAGGAACGTCGCGAGCAGCGCCACCACCACGAAGCGCCCGCTCACCTGGGACCACGGGTTGCGCACGAGGCGCACCACCACGCCGAGCAGGATCACGGCAGGAATGGCCCACAGCCACGCGGCGTCGACCTTCGGGGCGAACACGAACGCCTCGGCCAGGCGGCCCGTCGCCGCGAGGAACGCCACGAGCACCGCGGTCATGATGGCGACCGGGATCAGCACACCCTTGCGCAGGTTGGGCTCGCTCTCGGCGATCGCCGAGTACGGCACGCCCGACGCCTTCTGCAGCGCGGTCAGGCCGGCGAGGTACACCAGCAGTACGACGATCCCCAGCAGCATGGTCCCCACCTCGTGCACCTGGTCGACGGCCCCCCGCCCAGGCAGACCCTAGCGAGCGGCGGTGGGCACGTGTGCGAGCCTCTTCCCGTGACCACGCGAGAGCTCGACGTCGTCGTCTTCGGTGCGAGCGGCTTCGTCGGCCGCCTCACCGCCGAGCACCTGGCCGCCGCGGCGCCTGACGGCACGCGCATCGGCCTGGCCGGCCGCTCGCTCGAGCGGCTCGAGGAGGTGCGCTCGGCCCTCGGGGCCGACGCCGCCGCGTGGACGCTGATCGAGGCCGACGTCGACGACCGCGCCTCGATCGAGGCCATGGCCGCACGGACCCGGGTGCTCGCCACGACCGTGGGTCCGTACCTGAAGTACGGCCTCGGCGTCGTCGAGGCGTGCGCCGCGGCCGGCACCGACTACGTCGACCTCACCGGCGAGGTGCTCTTCGTCCGCGAGTCGCTCGACCACTGGGCGGACGTCGCGCGCGCGTCCGGCGCCCGCATCGTGCACTCCTGCGGCTTCGACTCGATCCCCAGCGACCTGGGTGTGCTGCTCCTCGCGGAGGCCGCGGCTGCCGACGGCGCCGGCACCCTGGAGGAGACGGTGCTCGTGGTGCGGTCGTTCGGCGGCGGCGTCAGCGGCGGCACGATCGACTCCGCGCGCACGATGGCGATGGCGGTGGCCGAGGACCGCTCGCTGCTGAAGATCCTCGGCGACCCGTACGCCCTCAGCCCCGACCGCGATGCCGAGCCCGACACCTCGCAGCCGTCGGACGCCGCGCGCATCCGCCGCAGCGCGGGTCTCGGCACGTGGGTCGGCCCGTTCGTGATGGCGTCGTACAACACCCGCGTCGTGCGGCTCTCGAACGCCCTGCAGGACTGGGCCTACGGCCGCACGTTCCGCTACGGCGAGGAGATGGCGTACGGCGGCGACGTCCTCGCGCCCGCGCGTGCTGCGGCGGTGAACGCCGCCCTCGCCGCGGGCGTCGCGGCGTTCGCGTTCGGTCCTACCCGCGCGGTCGTCGACCGGTTCCTCCCGAAGCCCGGCGAAGGGCCGGACGAGAGCACGCGGCGCGGCGGCCACTTCGACGTCGAGGTGCGCAGCCGCACGTCGGGCGGAGCGACGTACTCCGCGGTGATCGCGGCGGACGGCGATCCCGGCTACCAGGCGACCGCGGTGATGCTGGGGGAGAGCGCGCTCGCGCTCGTGCACGACCGCGACCGTCTCCCCGACCGCGCGGGCGTGCTGACCGCGGCGACCGGCATCGGCAGCGTGCTGGCCGACCGCCTGCGCGCCCAGGGCTTCAGGATCCGCGTCGAGCGCGTGGGAGCTACTGCAGCTGGCTGAGGAGGAACGCGGCGGCGAATCCGGTGGTCGTGACGAGCCCGACGAGCCGCCCGCCGTTCTCGAACGCCTCCGGCATCATCGTGTCGGCCAGCATCGTGAGGATCGCGCCGGCGGCGAAGGCCTGGATCACCGCGAGAACGGCCGGATCAGCGCCGCCGAGAAGCACGTAGGCAAGCATCGCGACCACCCCAGACGCGACGGCCACACCGGCCCACAGCGCGAGGATCCAGCGACGCGAGTAGCCGGCCTTGCGCAGGCCCGTGGCCGCCGACATCGCCTCGGGGATGTTCGACAGGAACACCGCGACGACGACCGCGAGGCCCACCGGGCCGCCGCCCACCAGCGTGATACCGATCGCGGCGGACTCGGGGACGCCGTCGAGCAGCGCGCCGAGCACCAAGCCTGTCGCGTCCTCGCCAGGTCCCTTCTGCTTCCCGCCGGACCGCTTGCGGTGCTGGCCGCCGATGCGGTCGAGGAGCCGGTCGCCGAGGTAGAAGGTGAGGGCACCTGCCGCCAGGCCGATGACGACCTCCCGCGCGCCGGCGGCGTCGTACGCCTCCTTGGTCAGCTCGAACGCGAGCGCGCTGATGAGCACGCCGGCGCCGAACGCCATCACGAGGCCGATGGTGCGCGGGGAGAACTGGCGGGCGAGGCCGAGCACCGCTCCGACGACGAGAGCGACGCCGCCGACGAAGCCCCACAGCCCTGCGACCAGCACGCCGCCAGCCTCTCACCCGGCGCGCACCCGCGGGCGGATCAGGTGGCGTCGCGCAGGAGGTTGCCGTCACGCACGACCATGCGCAGCTGGGGGCGGCTCGTGCTCGCGAGCAGCGCGCGCTCCTGCACCACCGCCTGCTCGTAGGTCGAGACCGTCCGCGCTGCGATCGTCGGCCAGTCGTGGTCGCGCGACAGCACGTCGCGCGCCTGTCGCACGACGCGCTGCGCGAGCACCTCGTCGCGAAGCATCTCGGTGACCGCGTCGGCGAGGGCCGCGGCGTCCAGCGCCGGGAAGGTGAGGCCGCTCTCGCCGTGCGTCACGATCTCTGCCAGGCCGCCGGTGTCGGACACCACGAGCGGCGTGCCGAGCGCGGCGGCCTCGAGCGCCACCAGCCCGAAGGGCTCGTAGACCGACGGCACGACGGCGACGTCGGCGGCGGCGGACGCGGCGCGCAGCTCGGTCTCGGTCAGCCAGCCGGTGAACACGACCGACCGCGACACCCGCAGCCTCCTCGCGAGCTCGGCGAGCGGCTCCTGCTGCGAGCCCTTGCCGATCACGACGAGGCGCAGGCCGGGGAAGCGGCGGCGCAGGCGCGGCATGGCCTCGACGAGCGTGTGCACGCCCTTCTCCCACTCGAGCCTGCCGCTGAACAGCACCATCGGCCCGTCGTCCGCCCAGCGCGCGCGGGCCGCTGCCACGTCGTCGTCGGAGACTGTCCACTCCGTCAGGTCGATGCCGTTCGGGATCACGTCGACCTTGCCGGGCGGCAGCTCGAACAGCCGGGTGACCTCCCAGCTCATGTGCTGCGAGCAGGCGATCACGCGCCGCGCCTCGAACGTGAGCCACCACTCGACCGTGTGGATCGACTTCGAGAAGTGGTTCGGCAGCCAGCCCTGATGGCGGCCGGCCTCGGTGGCGTGCATCGTCGCCACGATCGGCACCTCGAAAGCCTGCCGCAGGCTCGCGGCGGCGTGGGCCACGAGCCAGTCGTGCGCGTGCACCACCTCGGGCAGCCAGGTGCGGCCGAGGGCGAGGCCCGCGCGCGTCATCGAGTGCTCGAGCGCGATCACCCACGCGAGGAAGTCCTCGGTCATCGTGATCTCGCTGGAGTCGTGCGGCGCGCGCACCACGCGTACGGCGTTCACGACCTCGTCCAGCGCGATCGCCGGGTCCCCGGGGTGCTGGGTGATCACGACGACGTCGTGGCCGGCCGCCGCCTGCGCCTCGGCGAGCGCGTGCACGTGCCGGCCCAGGCCGCCGTAGACCAGCGGCGGGTACTCCCAGGACAGGTGGAGGATGCGCACGTCAGGCCGTCCTCTCCGCGAGCAGGCGGGCGTCGAGGTGGCCGAAAGGCCGGTCTGCGGAACGCATCTCGAGCGCACGCCTGATGGCGTCCGGGTGCCCGCGCTCGATGAGCGACGCGAGCTCGTGCGTCTGCAGGTGGTGCCGGCGGTGGCGGTCGCGCGCATATCCCGCGGCCGAGTCCTTCGTGACCATGAAGGCCCAGTCGCTCGAGAGCGCCAGCAGCGCCGAGCGCACGAGCTGGTCGCGTGCGGCGTCCCGGTGCCCGGGCTGCGGCGCGGAGTCGAGCACCTTGAGCACCCGCTCGCGCAGCACGGCGTTGTCGTCGACGAGGTCGGCCACGGCCTCGCCGTCCCACACCCGCCAGTCCTTGCCCGATCCCCACGATCCGGCCTCGAGGTCCAACGCGCCCCCGACGTGGCCTGCCTCGACCGCGCCCCGCAGCGTCGTGACGCGCACGCCGGCCTCCGGCAGCAGCCGCAGAACGCGCTCGAGCCACTGCGGACCCTCGTGCCACCAGTGCCCGAACAGCTCGGTGTCGTACGCCGCGACCACGAGCCCGGGCCGGCCGTCGCGCTGCGCCGCTACGTCGAGGAGCCGCTGGCGCACGACCTGCACGAAATCCTCGGCGTCGTTCTCGACGGCGGCCATGGCGCGCTCGGCGTCGTACGGCGCCTTCTCGTGCGACGGCGTCGTCGTGCTCGTCACGCGCGCCGGACGGAAGCCGCTCGGGTGGTCGAACGTGTGGAAGTCGCGGTACCAGCGGCCGCCGGGGTAGCCCTTGCGCGGCGACCACACGCGGTACGTCACCTCGAGGTCGCGGGCGAACGCCACGACGTCGCTCGACCCGACCGTGAAGGCCTCGGCGGTGGTGCCGCCGACGCCGAGCGCGGCCGGGCCGTCGACGAGGAACCGTCGTACGCCGGCGCCCGCGTACGTCGCCTCGAGCCCGGGGCGGTAGCCGCATTCGGGCGCCCAGATTCCCTCAGGTGCCACGCCGATGCGCACCCGAGCGTCGTCAAGGCCGGTGCGCAGCGCGAACGACGTCCAGCGGTCGTCCAGGAGGGGCTGGAAGGGATGCGTGGCGGGGCCGCCGAGCAGCTCGACCGCGGCGGAGTCGACGAGCGGCTTCAGCACCGGCGACAGACCGCCCGACCAGCGGCCGGACAGCTCCGCGAGCGCGCGCTGCGACGCCCGGAACTCGCGCGAGCCGGTCTCGCGCAGGTGCTCCTCGTCCCGATGCGCCAGCCCCTCCGCCCGCGCCTGCCAGAAGCCGGCCCAGGTGCGCACCTCGCGCAGGCAGTACGGATCGTCGAGCTGCGCCGCGAGCACCGGCGTCATGCCGAGGGTCAGCACGTCGGTGCGCCCCTCGTCGGCGAGCCGGTGCAGCACGTCGAAGACAGGGAGGTACGACGTGGCCCACGCCTGGTAGAGCCACTCCTCGCCGACCGGCCAGGTGCCGTGGTGCGCGAGCCACGGCAGGTGCGTGTGCAGCACCAGGCAGAACGTGCCGACAGGCTCGTCGTGGCGCGCGCTCATGGCCGCACCGCCACCGCGATCAGGTCCTGCGCACCGTCGTGGCCGGCCACGACGAAGTCGGCCGCCGTCACCGAGGCGACGAAGGCGTCGAGGCCGTCGGGCACGCCCGCCTCCCCGAGCACGGCGGCCACCTGGGCGGCGACGATCCCCGAGCCGTGCTCGGACTCCCACGCCTCGATGCGCTGGCCGTGGTGCAGCCCGTGGACGACGACGTCGACGAACCCCGCATCCACCAGCAGGTCGTGCAGCTGCTCGGCGTCGAGCTCCTCGACGTGGAACGGGTTGGTCGGCTTCTCGCCCCTCCCCAGACCGGGCGAGAACACCGGGCGGTTCGGCGTCGTGACGACGATCGCGCCGCCGGGGCGCAGCACCCGCGCGCAGTCGCGCAGGAACCCGCGCAGGTCCCACAGGTGCTCGACGACCTGCAGCGTCACGAGCAGATCGGCCGACGCGGTCGCGACCGGCAGCATCGCCAGGTTCGCGCGCACCGTGCGCACCTCGGTGTAGGCCGCGTGCGCATGCCGGGCCGACGGGTCGTCGTACTCGAGGGCCAGCACCGAGCGGGCACCGGCCGCGCGCAGCATGGCCGCGCCGTAGCCCTCGCCGCTTCCGGCCTCGACGACAGCGGCGCCGCGCACTTTGTGCGCCAGCTCGGACACGAGCCAGGCGTACGCCGCCTCGTGGCGCGCGAACCAGTACTCCTCGCCGCGCACGCCGGGCAGCGTGCGCTCACCGGTCAGCGGGAGGGGGTGGCTCACGCCTCCAGACCCTAGGCGCAGTCGGCCGCAGGACGAACCTGACGGGCATCGAGCCCGGAGTCAGCCGGCGGTGTCAGTACACCTTCCTGCTCATGGTCGTGGAGTACCCCGAGGCCACCGCCGCGCTGCCCTTCACCAGGACCCGCAGCGCGTACGTCGCGCGCGCCGTCGGCTTCCACGCGAGCCGCACCTTGCCCGACGAGAGCTTGCCGGTCGCGACGGAGACCCAGGTGGACCCCGACTTCCTCTGCAGCACGACGCCCGTCCCCGCCGGCGCGCCGGAGGCTGCGACGGGCACGTAGATCGTCTGGCCGAGGGCGAACGAGGTCTTGGTGACGCCCGACGAGGACGTCGTCCGGGCCGACACCGTGATCGACGGCGACACCGTCAGCACCTTGCTGCTCGCCTGCGCCGCCCCGAGCGACACGGAGCCGAAGTAGCGGGCCTGCACGGCCGTGCGCGTCGTGAAGGTGCGGGTCAGCGACCACGACCCCGTGCTCGTCAGCGTCGTCGTCGAGACGCGGGTCCATGCGCTGGCGCCGTACGGCTTGATCCAGACCTGCACCTTCTCGCCCGTCTTGGGCTTGCCCGTGATGCTGAGGGCGCCGCGGATCGTCACCTTCTGCGTCGTGGTCGGCGTGAGGTCCGTGGCTGCCGCGGTCAGCGACGAGGCCGCCGGCGGCGGGCCGTTGGGCGCCACGGCGGCGGCCGCGTCGGACCACCCCGAGGGTCCGACCTCGTTGATCGCCGAGACCTGCGCGAGGCCCGCGAAACCGTTGAGCAGGCCTGTGACGTCGACGCTGGTAGCAGCCGTCGTCGCGGTGGCGAGCACGGTGCGGGTGGTCGGCTCGATGACACGCACCGAGTACGACGTGACGGGGAGCCCTCCGTCGTCGCTGGGCGCGTCCCACGACACCGTGAGCTTCCCGTCGCCTGCGACGACGGTCGGGCTGCTGACGGCGCTCGGCGCGCTGGCCTGCGTCCACTCGACCGGCGCCGAGAACGTGCCCGGGCCCCACGTCGAGAGGCCGACTACCTGGAGGTCCTGCACGCCCGGATCGAGGTCGTCGAGGGTGACCGAGCGCGCCGCAGAGCCGAGGCTGCGCACCTGCAGGCCGCCGGCGTACACGGCGTACCCCGTGACGCTCGTGCCGCCCGCGACCGACTCGGTCCACGTGAGCGAGGGATGCGCGGTGCCCGTGACCTGCACGACCGGCGCCGACGGCAGCACCCCGCGCAGCACGGTCACGGGCTCGCCCCAGCCCCAGCCCCGGGCGTTGATCGGGACCACGCGGACGTCGTGCGGCCCGTACGTCAGCCCGGCGAGGGAGAAGCTCGTGGCAGCGGCGCCGAGGTAGGTCCACGGGTCCTGATCGACCTGCACGGCGTACCCGGTGAGGGGCGTGCCGCCGTCGATCGACGGAGGCTCCCACGAGACGGTCGCGTCCATGCCGTCGTTCGCGGTGAGGTTCTCCACCGGCTGCGGCGAGCGCTTGTTGACCTGCATCTGCTTGGACAGCGTGCGCGCGGAGCCGGTCTCGTCGGTGAAGGTGAGCGTGAGGGTGTGCTTGACCGCCGGGCCGTCGGCCGGGTTGTCGTAGCCCGAGGTGATGCCGTGCACCTGCCAATCGACCGTGTAGTCCGGCTCGGCGGGGAGGTCGAGGGTCGGGCCGCCCGAGATCGCGATCTTCGCGTCGAGCAGTCCGAGCGGGCAGGTGCTCGCGCAGTGGACGCCGAGGGTGATCCAGTCGCCGACGTAGACCGAGCTCGGCGCCTCGACCGTGAACGTGACCGGGGAGAGGGCCGAGGCGGGAGCGGCGACCGCGATGCCGGTTCCGCCGAAGGCGACGGTCGCGGCGAGGACGGCGGCGAGGCGGCGCAGACGGCCGCGGGTGCTGGTCATGTCACGCCCTCGGCTTCGTGAGGCCCATGGTGGTGGGGCCGGAGTAGCCCGGCAGCACCGTCGAGAGCTGGTCGATCGTGGCGCCCACGCGGTTGCGCAGGATGTCCGACAGCACCGTGCGGTAGTCGGTGGTCACGGCGAGGTCGCCGTCGACGAGCGCGTTGCTGGCGAGGGTCGGCCACGTGCCGTGCACCATGCCGCCGTTGACGCCGCCGCCGAGCACGAAGCACGCGTTGCCCCAGCCGTGGTCCACGCCGTTGCTGTCGTTCTCGTACACGCGACGCCCGAACTCCGACAGCGTGAGGACGGTCGTGCTGTCCATCGCCGTACCCATGTCCTTGGCGAACGCCGCGAGCGCGGAGCCGAGCTCGCGGAGCTGGTCGTACATCCAGCCGGCGCGCGGATTGCCGGTCGGGCCGAGGCCGGCGTGCATGTCCCAGTTGCCGACGTCGAGGGTCACGGCCTGGACGCCGAGGCCCGACTTGATGATCCGCGCGACGTCCTTGAGCGTGTCGCCGAGGTCTCCGCTGGGGTACACCGCGCCGTTGGCCGGGTGGTACGACGTCGCGGTGATCGACGCGACCGTCGCCAGTGCGCCGACGGTCGTCTGCGTCGCCGCGAGCACGGGCGCGGGGGAGCCGGCGTGCAGCGCGGTGAGCGCGGCCGACCAGCGCGAGCGGTCCGACGGCGAGTTCACGCCGGCGATCGAGAAGTCGCCGAGGTCGTGCATGGCGAGCACCGGCACCGGGCCGATGACCGAGTCGGGCACGTCGCCCCAGCCCATCTGCACCGCGGCGAACGGGCCGCTCGGAGTCGTCAGGCCGAGGGTGCGGCCGATCCACCCGGTGCGCGTGCTCGAGCCGATCGCGGCGTTCTCCATCTCGACCATCGCGTCGAAGTGGGAGCGGTTCGGGCTCGGCAGGCCGGTCGCGTGGACGATGGCCAGCTTCCCGTTGTCGTACCACGGCTTCAGCGCCGACAGCCCCGGGTGCAGGCCGAACATGCTGTCGAGGCGCGTGGTGGCCGCGGTCGGCACGCCGATGCCGGGCCGGCGCGCGAGGTAGTTCGGGTCGCCGACCGGCACGACGGCGGACAGGCCGTCGAACCCGCCGCGCAGCGAGATGACGACGATGGTGTCGCCGGTCCAGTTCGCGGCGTACGCGACCTGGGTCGAGACGGTCTCGAGCGCCGGGAGCGCCACGAGCGCCGCACCCGTGCCGAGGAGGCCGCGCAGGAGGCCGCGGCGCGTCATCTCGCCCGCGCGCTCGGCGCGGGTGCAGTCGTCGCAGCCCGAGCGGCCGCCGGTCGTCGCTGTCGTCATGGCGGTCCTCACCGGTACAGGTGGTAGGGCGTATCGAGGAGCAGGGCCACCCACGACCCCATCCGCCAGGTGAGCGCGGAGGAGTTCGCGGTGAGGGGGGTCAGCGCCCGCGCACCGAGGAAGGCGAGCACCGCGTCGCGGTGGGCCGTCGGGAGGATGCGGCCGAAGAGCTTCGTGGAGGCCTTGTCGACCATCTCGCCGTACGTCTTGGGAAGGGTGCTGCCGAAGAGGTAGGTCACGAGCTTCGGGCGCACGAGGTCGCCGGTGCCCCACCCTTCGACGAGGTAGCGGCTGGTCGACCAGCGGTTGAGCGTCGTGGCGGTGGACAGCCACGTGTCGGCGCGCTCGGGGAACCCGTCGGGCTGCGACCACGCCATCGGCTGCTGACCCATGCCGCGGCACTGCCACACGAGCGAGTCGACCGAGCCGAGGCCCGAGGGCGCCGGCCCGATGCCCAGCGCGCGCAGCGTCGCGGCCACGTGCTCGAGCGGCCGCCGCACCTTGAGGCCGCGCGCAGCGGCGAACTCCGCGGATGCGAGGACCTGCCGCACGACGGGCGCGATCGCCGTGCCGTTGGCCAGGTACGTCTTCGCGAGGGCGCTGACGAGCGCCGGCGACGGGTCGTCGGACACGAACCGCTGCGCGATGCGGAAGCACACGCGCTGCGCCGTCTTGGGGTGCTTGGCGAGGTACGACACCAGCGCCTTGGCCACCGCCTCCCCGCCCGTGGCGGTCGAGTTGGGGTGGCTGAAGCCGAAGACCGACACCGGCCCGACCCAGTGCATCCACGACTGGTACGAGAACTCGCCGGTCGTGTCGTTGACCGACATGCCGGTGAGGATCCGGGCGGCGTTCTTGATGTCGGTCTCGTCGTACCCCGATCCCACCCCGACGGAGTGGAGCTCGAGCAGCTCGCGGCCCTGGTTCTCGTTGGGCGCGTACTTCGTCGAGTCGCGGTTGTTGAGGTAGGTCAGCATCGCCGGGTGCCGCGTGATGCCCCAGAGGAGGTCCTCGAACCGGCCGAGCGCCTTCGTGCGGATCGTGTACTGGTAGTGCGCGCGCGACTCGTTCGTGCCGTCGTGGGGGACCGTCACGTTGAACAGGTCGCTCCAGAGCTCCTCCATGACGGTCTGGAGCTGGCGGGTGGACCACACCGACCGGATGACGAGCGACTTCGGCACGGACATGAACTGCTGCCAGCCGTCGATGGTGCCCGCGTTGAGCCTGGCCTTGACCGTGCGGATGGCCGTGCCGTCGTTGGGCACCGGCAGCCGCGCGAGGAGGGCGTCGACCTGCGGATCGGGGATGAGGGTCGGCTTCAGCTGCCAGTCGACCCAGCCGGAGAGCCCGAGCCGGCTGACGTCGGCCAACGACTTCGGGCTGGGTCCGTACGCCGCGCGCCGCAGCAGGTGGTGCCGCGCGCTGGGCACGACGTACGACGCCCCCGTCGTGGCGGCTGCCGCTGGTGACGCGGCGACCACCGGCACGGCTGCGGCCACGGCGACCGCGGCTGCTCCCGACAGCACCTGGCGTCGCGTCGGCGCGAGGCCCGGGCCCCTCTCACCCTCGGGCGCCTGCAGGGCATGGCTCATGGCGGGTCCCTCCACCCCGGGCCCCCACGGCCCGTCGTGAGCCCTTCGGCCCGATCCCGGCGGAGGATGAGGCGGTTCCACCCGTGCGGGCGAGCCCGTCACCCGCCTGCGCGCGCAGGTCCACCCGTATGCCGCCCGGGCCCTCACGGTGCGTCGCTAGGGCGGCGCTGGTTCCGGTGGCCGGAACAGCGCGGGCGGGGCGCGTTCGCGCGCGGAGTTACCGGCGGGTAACCTGTGCTGGGATGGAGCCCGCCAGGGGGAGTGGCCCGCGCGGTACACCCCCGGGGCATCCTGTGCGAAGAAGTTCCCGCCTAAGAGCGCGCGCGCTCGTCGAGGAGGTCGGACACCGACCATGAAGATCGTCGTCCTGGTCAAGCACGTGCCGGACGCCGCGGGCGACCGCGGGTTCGCTGCTGACCGCACCACTGATCGCGCCGCTGTCGACGGCCGCCTGTCCGAGCTCGACGAGTACGCCGTCGAGCAGGCGCTGCAGGTCGTCGAGAAGCTCGGCGAGGGTGAGATCACCTACCTGACCATGGGCCCCGAGGCCGCCGGCGAGGCGCTGCGCAAGGCGCTGTCGATGGGCGGCGACGCCGCGGTGCACGTCGTCGACGACGCGCTGCACGGCTCGGACGCCCTCGCGACGTCGCTGGTCCTGGCCAAGGCGCTGGGCACGCTGGAGTACGACCTCGTCGTGACCGGCATGGCCTCGACCGACGGCACGATGAGCGTGGTGCCGGCGATGCTGTCCGAGCGCCTGGGCCTGCCGGGCCTGACGTTCGCCGCCAAGCTGGAGGTGGCCGACGGCGCCGTGACGATCCGCCGCGACGGCGACGACGCGTCGACCACGGTGACCGCCCCGCTGCCGGCGCTGGTGAGTGTGACCGACCAGACCGGCGAGGCCCGCTACCCCTCGTTCAAGGGGATCATGGCGGCCAAGAAGAAGCCCGTCACGACCCTGACGCTGGCCGACCTGGGCATCGACCCGGCGAGCGTCGGCCTGGGTGCCGCGTGGTCCGTGGTGCAGGACGCGTCCAAGCGCCCGCCGCGGCAGGCGGGCGTCGTGGTGACCGACGAGGGCGACGGCGGCGTGAAGCTGGCGGAGTTCCTCGCGACCGGCAAGTTCATCTGAGCGGGCAGGGACTGACATGGGACAGGTAGTCGTTCTCGTCGACCACGTCGACGGAGCTGTGAAGAAGCCGACCACCGAGCTGCTGACGATCGCGCGCCGCATCGGCGAGCCGGTCGCGGTGTTCCTCGGCCAGGGCTCGGCCAACGCGGTGGAGACCCTCGGCCGGTTCGGCGCCACGACGGTGTTCGTCGTCGACGCCCCCGAGCTCGACTCGTCGCTGGTCGCGGCCAAGGCCGAGGCCCTCGCCGCGGTCGTCGCGCAGGTCTCGCCCGAGGCCGTGCTCGTCACCTCCTCGGCCGAGGGCAAGGAGATCGCCGCGCGCCTGGCGGTCAAGACCGGCAGCGGCATCATCACCGACGCCGTCGACGTCGCAGCCGACGGCACCGCGACGCAGTCGGTGTTCGCGGGCTCGTGGTCGGTGCAGGCCAAGGTCACCACCGGCACGCCGATCATCACGGTGAAGCCGAACGCCGCGGCCCCCGAGCCGGCCGAGGCCACCCCGGCGGTGGAGAACGTCGCGGTGTCGTTCAGCGACGTCGCGACCGCAGCGAAGATCACCGGCGTGGAGCCGCGTGCGAAGTCCGGACGCCCGGAGCTGACCGAGGCCGCGATCGTGGTGTCCGGTGGACGCGGCGTCGGAGGCCCCGAGGGCTTCGCCACCGTCGAGGCCCTGGCCGATGCGCTCGGCGCCGCCGTCGGCGCCTCGCGCGCCGCGACCGACGCCGGCTGGTACCCGCACGCGTTCCAGGTCGGCCAGACCGGCAAGACGGTCTCGCCGCAGCTCTACATCGCCAACGGCATCTCCGGCGCGATCCAGCACCGCGCAGGCATGCAGACGTCCAAGACGATCGTCGCGGTCAACAAGGACGCCGAGGCCCCGATCTTCGAGCTCGCCGACTACGGCGTGGTGGGCGACCTGTTCAAGGTCGTCCCGCAGCTCACCGACGAGGTCGTCAAGCGCAAGGGCTGATGCCTGCATCCGCATCGACGAGGGGTCCGGCCGCTACGGCCGGGCCCCTCGTCGCGCACCTGACCTAGAATCGCCGGCGTGGTGGATGTGACCGGGCATGGCGCTGCCTACCTCGACCACGCGGCCACCACACCGCTGCGGCCCGAGGCCCGCGCGGCGCTGCTCGACGAGCTCGCGCTGGTAGGCAACGCGTCGTCCCAGCACACGTCCGGTCGGCGGGCGCGCCGCATCGTGGAGGAGTCGCGCGAGTCGATCGCCTCCGCGCTCGGCGTACGCGCGGGCGATGTCGTGTTCACCTCGGGCGGCACCGAAGCCGACAACCTCGCGGTGCTCGGCATCTACCGCGCGCGCCGCGCCGAGGACCCGCGCCGCACCCGCGTCATCGCCAGCGCCGTCGAGCACCACGCCGTGCTCGATCCGGTCGACTGGCTCGGAACCCACGAGGGCGCAGACGTCTCGTGGCTGCCCGTCGACGACCTGGGACGCGTCGACCTCGCGTGGCTCAAGGCCGAGCTCGATGCGCAGGCGGACGAGGTCGCCGTCGTCACGGTCATGTGGGCCAACAACGAGGTCGGCACCGTGCAGCCCGTGGCCGAGGTCGCGGCCCTGTGCGCCGAGCGCGGCATCCCCTTCCACACCGACGCCGTCCAGGCCGTCGGCACGCTCCCGGTCGACGCCTCGCTCGCCGATTCGCTCGCGCTGTCGGGCCACAAGTTCGGCGCGCCCGTCGGCGTCGGCGCTCTCGTGCTGCGCCGCGGCATCACGCCGGTGCCGCTCGTGCACGGCGGCGGGCAGGAGCGCGAGATCCGCTCGGGCACGCTCGACGTCGCCGCGGTCTCGGCGATGGCCGCCGCTCTCGGAGCCTCCCTCGCCGACCTCGACGAGCGCGCCACCCGCATCGCGCGGCTGCGCGACGACCTGGTGAGCCAGGTGCTCGCGAGCGTCGACGACGTCACGCGCAACGGCGACCCCGCCTGCGCGTTGCCGGGCATCGCGCACCTCACGTTCGCGGGTTGCGAGGGAGACTCCTTGCTCCTGCTCCTCGACGCCGCAGGCATCGAGTGCTCGCGCGGGTCTGCCTGCTCGGCCGGCGTGCCTCAGCCGAGCCACGTGCTGCTCGCCATGGGCGTGCCCCCGCGCATCGCGCGCGGTTCGCTCCGGTTCTCCCTCGGCTGGACCTCGACCGAGGACGACGTCGCCCGCCTCGTCGAGGCGCTGCCCGCCGTCGTCGCGAGGGCCAGGCGCGCCGGGGCCGGGCGATGAGGGTCGTCGCCGCGCTCTCCGGCGGCGTCGACTCCGCGGTCGCTGCGGCGCGCGCGGTCGAGGCAGGGCACGACGTCGTCGGCATCCATCTCGCGCTCGCCCGCAACGCCCACGGCGCCACCGGATCGCGCGGATGCTGCACGCCGGAGGACGCCCGCGACGCCCGGCGCGTGGCCGACGTGCTCGGGATCCCGTTCTACGTCTGGGACCTCTCGGAGCAGTTCGCCGAGGACGTCATGGACGACTTCGTCTCCGAGTACGCCGCCGGCCGCACGCCCAACCCGTGCCTGCGCTGCAACGAGCGCATCAAGTTCTCCGCCGTACTCGACCGCGCGCTGGGCCTCGGCTTCGACGCCGTCGCGACCGGCCACTACGCGCGCATCGTCGAGGGGCCGCGCGGCCGCGAGCTGCACCGTGCGGCGGACGGCGCCAAGGACCAGTCGTACGTCCTCGCCGTCCTCGACGAGCGGCAGCTCGCCGGTGCGATGTTCCCGCTCGGGGGCTCGACCAAGGACGAGGTGCGCGCCGAGGCCGCGCGCCGCGGGCTGCTCGTGGCCGACAAGCCAGACAGCACCGACATCTGCTTCGTGCCGGACGGCGACACCGGCGCGTGGCTGCGCGACCGGCTCGGCGAGGCTCCGGGCGATGTCGTGGACGCCGAGTCGGGCCAGACGCTCGGCCGGCACGACGGCGCGTACGCGTTCACGGTGGGCCAGCGCCGCGGCCTGCACCTCGGCCGGCCGGCCGAGGACGGCGGACGCCGGTACGTCGTCGGCGTGGACGTCGCGAGCTCCACGGTCCTGGTGGGGCCGCCCGTGCTCCTCGAGGTCGACCGCGTGGAGGGTCTGCGCCCCCGATGGTGCGGACCCGCGCCCGAGGCCCCGGTCGAGGGTGCGGTGCAGCTGCGCGCCCACGGCGACCCGGTCGCGGCCGTCGTCGTACGCGAGGACGGCCCCGACGGCGAGAGGGTCGTGGCGTCGTTGCGCACCCGTGCCCGCGGCGTCGCGCCCGGCCAGGCCCTCGTCGTGTACGACGGCACCCGCGTGGTCGGCAGCGCCACCATCAGCAGGACGTCGCGGTCGTGATCGAGAGGTCGAACCCGCCCGGTGTGCACGTGCCGCCGGTCTACCACCACGTCACCGTCGTGCAGCCCGGCCGGCTCGTGCTGCTGTCCGGCCAGTGCCCGCTCGACGCCGACGGCGCCCTGGTCGGCGAGGGCGACGTCGTGCATCAGGCCGAGCAGGTGGCGGCCAACATCGAGGCGGTCCTGGCATCCGCGGGCGCGCGGCCCGAGGACGTCGTGCGCACGACGATCCACGTGCGCTCCGACGACCGCGGCGACCTCGTCGCCGTCTGGGACACGCTCACGTCCTCGCCGGTGGCGGCGGCGTTCACCAGCGCCTGCACGCTCGTCGGCGTCGCGCAGCTCGGCTACCCCGGGCAGCTCGTCGAGGTCGACGTCACCGCCGCCCTGCCCTGATCCGTGCTCACGTAGGGTCTGCGGGTGCTCGACGACCTGATCCCCGCAGCCGTCACGACCATCGGGTCGATGCCCGGCACCTCGGTCGTCGAGGCGGTGGCGCTCGTGGTCGGCGAGCTGGCCGAGGGCGACGGCGTGCCGCACCTGCCGGAGCTGCCGGCCCGCGGGCCGGGCGCCGACATGGTGGGCCGTACCGCCGGCCTGCTCGCCGCCGTAGCTCCTGACCTGGCCGTCGAGACCACCGCTGCCGGGTGGCGGTTCGCGGACGCGCCGGGCCGCGACATGCGCCGCGCCCGCTCGATGCTCGGTGAGGACCTCGACGCGTTCGAGGAGGCGCTCGAGGGCTACGACGGCTGGGCCGCCGCGTCGCTGACCGGGCCCTGGACCCTCGCGGCAGCCGTCGAGCTGCGGACGGGGGAGCGGGCGGTCAAGGACGCCGGGGCCTGCCGCGACCTCGCCGCAGCCCTCGCCCACGCCGTACCCGACCACCTCGCCGAGCTCCGTCGCCGGGTGCCGGGCGCGCGGTGGCTGCTGCAGATCGACGAGCCGGCGCTGCCCGCGGTACTGGCCGGATCGCTGCCGACGCAGAGCGGTCGGGGCCGGTACGCCGCGGTCGAGCAGCCGGTCGCCGAAGCGGCACTGCTGGCCCTGGTCGAGGCCGTGCACGCCGCCGGGGCAGCGGCGGTTGTGCACTGCTGCGCCGAGCGGCCGCCGCTCGCGCTGCTGCGGCGTACCGGGGCCGACGCGCTGTCGATCGACCTCCTGCTGCACGACCGGCGGGACGACGACGAGCTCGGGGAGCTGCTCGACTCCGGTCGCCGCCTCGTGGCCGGCGTGGTGCCGGGCACCGGGCCCGCCAGCGCGTCGCCAGCGTCGGAGGTCGGCGATAGCGTCGGACCCGTGACGGCACTCGGCAACCGCCTCGGCCTCGGCCCGGAGGAGCTCGCGCGCGGCGTGCTCCTCTCGCCCACGTGCGGCCTCGCGGGCGCCACGCCCGCCGCGGCCCGTCGCGCCCTCGCGGTCCTGCGTGGCGCGGGCCGGGCGCTGCGCCAGGACGACCCCGCCCCGCTGGACCAGGAGCGCTGACGTGGCCAAGGCCCAGGCCGATCCCGCCGCGCGCTGGCGGGAGCTCGTCGAGCAGGTCGAGGACGCCCGGCGGCGCTACTACGTCGACGACGCCGCGACGCTGTCCGATGCCGAGTACGACGCGCTGTTCCGCGAGCTGGTCGAGCTCGAGGAGGCGCACCCGGAGCTGGTGAGCGCCGATTCTCCGACCCAGTCGGTCGGCGGCGAGGCCACCGGGATGTTCACGCCCGTCGAGCACCTCCAGCGGATGCTCAGCCTCGACAACGCGTTCAGCCCCGAGGAGCTCGAGGCGTGGGCGGCCCGGATCGAGCGCGACCTCGGATCGCTGCCGCGGCTGCTGTGCGAGCTGAAGGTCGACGGCCTCGCCGTCGACATCGTGTACGAGCGCGGCCGGATGCGGTCCCTCGCGACCCGCGGCGACGGGCGCGTGGGCGAGGACGTCACCTACAACGCCCGCTTCATCGACGCGATCCCGAAGTCGCTCGTGGGCGACGGCGACCACCCGGTGCCCGAGCTCGTCGAGGTGCGGGGCGAGGTCTACTTCCCGACCGCCGCGTTCGACGCGCTCAACGCCGAGGTCACCGCGCAGGGCCTGTCTCCGTTCGCCAACGCCCGCAACGCCGGCGCCGGCACGCTGCGTCAGCGCATCGACAGCCGTGAGAACGAGCTCGCGGCCATGCGGGCCAAGGGCTCGAGCACCGTCACCCGACTGCAGGGCGAGCTCGACCTCGCCCTCAAGCGGCTCGCCGGGCTGCAGCTGGTCGTGCACGGCATCGGCGTGTGGCAGGGGCACGAGCCCGTGACGCAGTCCGAGGCGTACGCCGCCCTGCGCTCGTGGGGCCTGCCCACGTCCGACCGCGCGACGGTCGTCGACACCCTCGCAGAGGTCGCGGCGTACGTCGCGCACTACGGCGAGCACCGGCACGACGTCGAGCACGAGATCGACGGCGTCGTGGTCAAGGTCGACGACCTCGCGATCCAGGGCCGCCTGGGGTCCACCTCGCGCGCGCCGCGCTGGGCGATCGCGTACAAGTACCCGCCCGAGGTGGTGCGCACCCGGCTGCTCGACATCGAGGTCAACGTCGGGCGCACGGGGCGCGTCACGCCGTTCGCGGTGATGCAGCCCGTCAAGGTGGCCGGGTCGACCGTCTCGATGGCCACGCTGCACAACCAGGAGGAGGTCGTGCGCAAGGGCGTCCTCATCGGCGACCTGGTGTTCCTCCGCAAGGCCGGCGACGTCATCCCCGAGGTCCTCGGGCCGGTCGTGGAGGAGCGCGACGGCAGCGAGCGCGCCTTCGTCATGCCCACGCACTGCCCGTCCTGCGGCACGCTGCTCGCTCCGGCCAAGGAGGGCGACGTCGACATCCGCTGCCCCAACCAGCGGTCGTGCCCGAGCCAGCTGCGCGAGCGCGTGTTCCACGTCGCCTCGCGCGGCGCGCTCGACATCGAGGGCCTCGGCTTCAAGGCCGCCATCGCGCTGCTCGACGAGGGCATCGTGCGCGACGAGGGCGAGGTGCTCGCCCTCACGGCCGACAAGCTCCGCGAGAGCACGTTCTTCACGCGCGCCGCCGCGGGCGGCGGCCGGGTGCTCACCGCGAACGCCGAGAAGCTCCTCGTGGAGCTCGAGGCGGCCAAGTCGCGCCCGCTCTGGCGGGTGATCGTGGCGCTGTCGATCCGGCACGTCGGCCCGACCGCCGCGCAGGCCCTGGCCCGCGAGATCGGCGACCTCGACCGCATCGCGGCGGCGAGCCGCGAGGAGCTCGCGGCCGTCGAGGGCGTCGGCCCGATCATCGCCGACGCCGTGCTCGAGTGGTTCGCCGTCGACTGGCACCGGGAGATCGTCGAGACGTGGCGGGCCGCCGGCGTGCGCATGGCCGAGGAGCGGGTCGAGACCGGCCCGCGGCCGCTCGACGGCGTCACCGTGGTCATCACGGGCACGGTCGAGGGCTGGTCGCGCGACGGCGCCACGCTCGCCGTGCAGGAGGCCGGGGGCAAGGTCAGCGGCTCTGTGTCGAAGAAGACCGACTTCGTCGTGGTGGGCGAGAACCCCGGCTCCAAGGCCGACAAGGCCGAGGCCCTCGGCCGCCCGATCCTGGACGCCGCGGGCTTCCGCGTGCTGCTGGAGCAGGGCCCCGAGGCTGCGCTGGCGCTGGTCGCGCCGCGCCCGGAGGCCTGACCGGGTCAAGGAACCCGGGCTTCGCGCCGAAGCAGACGGGGAGGGCGACGGCGTCACCGCGCGGTGACGCGGGCCCGCCACGTCCGGAGGAGCCATGGGATCGCGCGGCCGCCCGTCGCTGCTGCGATGGTCGATGTACGCCGTGACCTGGCACGTCTCGGTCTGGCTCGGCTGGGGCCTGATCCTGCTCGCCGCCCTCCTCCTAGACACGAACAGCCTCTTCACCGACTACGGCTGGCAGCTGGCGATGATCGCCGCGCTGGCGTTCCTGGGCGAGCTGCGCCCTGTCATCGCGTCGGACTTCCGCGAGGCCGAGGGCGTGCCCATCTCGGCCACGTTCGTGTTCGCCGCGATGTACCTGTGGGGCTTCGCGCCGGCCGTGATCCTGCAGGCCCTGGCCATCGCGCTCAGCGAGATGGTGGCCCGCAAGGACCTGTACAAGCTCATGTTCAACGTGGGCCAGTACGTCATCAGCCTCGTGGCCGCGTGGCTCGTCCTGTGGTGGGGCGGGGTCACGGGCCTGGCCCTGCGCCCGGACGCGTCGTTCCAGCCGCGCGACCTCGGCGTGCTCGTGCTGGCCTGGTGGGTCTTCCACCTGGTGAACCTGACCCTCGTCGCCGGGCTCGCCCGGGAGTCGTCGCAGACCTGGTGGGAGTCCTTCAGCGAGGACTGGTGGTTCTACGCGTTCTCCACGCTGACCCCGCTGGCCATCTCGCCGTTCGTCGCGGTGATGGCGTACCAGGTGCCGATCATGCTGCCGCTGCTGCTGGTGCCGCTGTTCGCCGTCTACAAGACGGCGGCGATCGCGCGGGACAGCCAGCACCAGGCCCTCCACGACGCCCTGACCAACCTGCCCAACCGCGTGTTCCTGGAGACCCGCGCCACCGCGGCCCTCGACGAGGCGCGGCAGAGCGGCGACGCCGTCGCGCTGTTCCTCCTGGACCTCGACCGGTTCAAGGAGGTCAACGACACCCTGGGCCACCCCGCGGGCGACGCCCTGCTGGAGGTCGTTGCCCGGCGCCTGATCGGCGCGGTCCGCCCGGGCGACATCGTGTCCCGGCTCGGCGGGGACGAGTTCGCGGTGCTGCTGACCGACGTCGAGCACGCCACCGACGCCGTGGAGGTCGCCGGCCGGGTGCGCTCGGCCCTGTCGGAGCCCGTGCGGCTCGAGGGCGTGCTCATGGACGTCGACGTCAGCATCGGCATCGCCATCTCGCCGCTGCACGGCCAGGACTTCGAGCAGCTCATGCGCCGCGCCGACGTCGCGATGTACGTCGCCAAGGGTGAGGGCACCGGCGTCGAGGTGTACGACGCCGCCCGCGACCCCAACTCGCCCGCGCGCCTCGGCACGGTGTCCGCGCTGCGCGAGGGCATCGAGCAGAACCAGCTCGAGCTGCACTACCAGCCCAAGGTCTCGTTGCGCGACGGCACCGTCGTCGGTGTCGAGGCGCTCGTGCGGTGGCAGCACCCGGACCGCGGCATCGTGCCGCCGGACGAGTTCATCCCGCTCGCGGAGCGCACGGGCCTGGTGCACCAGGTCACGGCGTACGTCCTGCGGGAGGGCCTCGGCCAGGCGCGCGAGTGGTGGGACCTCGGGCTGCACGTGCCGGTGGCGGTCAACGTCAGCATGCGCGACCTGCACGAGACCGACCTCGCCGGCCTCGTCGTGGCCGAGCTCGACCGGCACGGCCTGCCGCCGGAGGCCGTCGTGCTCGAGGTGACCGAGAGCGTGCTCGTCCTCGACGCCGCGCGGGCGGTGGCCACCCTGCGCGAGCTGCGCGAGATCGGCGTCTGCGCGTCGCTCGACGATTTCGGCACCGGCTACTCCTCGCTCCTGCTGCTCGAGCAGCTGCCGGTCGACGAGGTGAAGATCGACCGGTCGTTCGTGCGCCGCCTCGACGAGGAGGGCGGCGACCCGGCGATGGTGCGCTCGATCGTCGACTTCGCCCACGGCCTCGGCCTCTCGGTCGTGGCCGAGGGGCTCGAGACCTCGCATGCCTGGCGCCTGCTGCGCGAGTTCGGGTGCGACGTGGCCCAGGGCTACCGGATCTCCCGTCCGATGCCCTCGGACCAGGCCACGCAGTGGCTCGTCGAGCGCATCGTGCGCGGCCCGGCCGAGCGGGCGGGCCTGCGGGCGGTCGGCTCCGCACGGATCGTCGCCGACATCTGAGCGACCCCGACGGCCCGCGGGGAGCAGCCCCGGCTCCTCCGTAGGATGAGCGCCATGTCGGACACCCCCTCGATCACGCGGGACGACGTCGCGCACCTCGCGCGGCTCGCCCGGATCGACCTCGCCCCCGAGTCCCTCGACCACTACGCCGAGCAGCTCGGCGTGATCCTGGGCGCGGTCGCCCAGGTCTCCGAGGTGGCTGCGGACGACGTGCCGGCCACGAGCCACCCGATGCCGCTCGTCAACGTCTTCCGCGAGGACGTCGTGCGTCCGTCGCTGTCCAACGAGGAGGCGCTCTCCGGCGCGCCCTCGGTCGAGTCCGAGCGGTTCCGGGTGCCCCGCATCCTGGACGAGGAGTAACCGGTGAGCACCGACCTGACCCGACTCACCGCGGCCGACACCGCCGCCAAGGTCGCCGGGGGAGAGGTGTCCGCCGTCGAGGTCGCGGAAGCGCACCTCGACCGGATCGCCGCCGTCGACGGCCGCGTCCACGCGTTCCTGCACGTCGACCGCGACGGGGCGCTCGACGCCGCCCGGGCCGTCGACGCCGCGCGAGCCGCCGGCGAGTCGCTGTCGCCGCTGGCCGGCGTGCCGCTCGCGCTCAAGGACGTGCTCACGCAGAAGGGCGTGCCGACCACCTGCGGCTCGCGCATCCTCGAGGGCTGGCGGCCGCCGTACGACGCGACCGTGACCGCGCGCCTCAAGGCCGCGGGCGTCGTGATCCTCGGCAAGACCAACATGGACGAGTTCGCGATGGGCTCCTCCACCGAGCACTCGGCGTACGGCCCGACCCACAACCCGTGGGACCTCGAGCGCATCCCGGGCGGATCCGGCGGCGGCTCGGCCGCAGCCATCGCATCGTTCGAGGCCCCGCTCGCGATCGGCACCGACACCGGCGGCTCGATCCGCCAGCCCGCGGCCGTGACCGGCACGGTCGGCGTGAAGCCGACGTACGGCGCGGTCTCGCGCTACGGCCTCGTGGCCCTCGCGTCCTCGCTCGACCAGGCAGGGCCGTGCGCCCGCACCGTGCTCGACACCGCGCTCCTGCACTCGGTGATCGCGGGCCACGACCCGATGGACTCGACGTCGCTCACCGACGCGGTGCCGGACGTCGTCGGCGCCGCCCGCCGCGCCGACGTGAAGGGCCTGCGCATCGGCGTCGTCAAGGAGATCAGCGGCGAGGGCTTCCAGGCCGGGGTGCGCCAGCGGTTCGACGAGGCCGTCGAGATCCTCACCGGGCTCGGCGCCGAGGTCGTCGAGGTGTCCGCGCCGCACTTCCCGTACGCGCTCGCGGCGTACTACCTGATCCTGCCGAGCGAGTGCTCGAGCAACCTCGCGAAGTTCGACGGCGTGCGCTTCGGCCTGCGCGTCGGCGAGGACGACGGCGACCCCTCGATCGAGCAGGTCATGGGCCGCACCCGCGTCGCAGGCTTCGGCGACGAGGTGATCCGCCGCATCATGCTCGGCACGTACGCGCTCTCCGCTGGCTACTACGACGCCTACTACGGCTCGGCGCAGAAGGTGCGCACGCTGATCCAGCGCGACTTCGCCGCGGCTTTCGCGCAGGTCGACGTGCTCATCTCGCCGACCGCGCCGACGACGGCGTTCAAGCTCGGCGAGAAGCTCGACGACCCGCTGGCGATGTACCTCAACGACGTCGCGACCATCCCGGCCAACCTGGCGGGCACCCCGGGCATGTCGCTGCCCATCGGCCTCGCGCCCGAGGACGGCCTGCCCGTGGGCCTGCAGATCATGGCTCCGGCCATGGCGGACGACCGGCTGTACAACGTCGGCGCGGCGCTCGAGGCGGCGCTGCTCGACCGATGGGGGCACCCGCTCCTCGAGGAGGCTCCGGCGCTGTGAGCACCCAGACGACCGACACGGTCCTTCCGTACGACGAGGTCGTGGCCTCGTTCGACCCGGTGCTCGGGCTCGAGGTGCACGTCGAGCTCGGCACCGCGACGAAGATGTTCTGCGGCTGCCCGACCACGTTCGGCGCGCCGCCCAACACCCAGGTGTGCCCGGTGTGCCTCGGCCTGCCCGGTGCTCTGCCGGCCGTGAACCGCGTGGCCGTCGAGTCGGCGATCCGTATCGGCCTGGCGCTCAACTGCTCGATCGCCGAGTGGTGCCGGTTCGCGCGGAAGAACTACTTCTACCCGGACATGCCGAAGAACTTCCAGACCTCGCAGTACGACGAGCCCATCGCCTACGACGGCTGGCTCGACGTCGAGGTCGAGACCGACGAGGGCATGCGGACGTTCCGCGTCGAGATCGAGCGCGCGCACATGGAGGAGGACACCGGCAAGACCACCCACCAGGGCGGTGCGACCGGCCGCATCCACGGCGCCGACTACTCCCTCGTCGACTACAACCGCGCGGGGATCCCGCTCATCGAGATCGTCACCAAGCCGGTGGCAGGCACG
This sequence comes from Candidatus Nanopelagicales bacterium, assembly GCA_050251215.1. Lineage (GTDB taxonomy): Bacteria > Actinomycetota > Actinomycetes > S36-B12 > CAIYMF01 > Longivirga. Next base: position 11,965 of record JBFWNE010000023.1, on the reverse strand, counting down.
GGCAAGTACGCGCCCGAGGTGGCCCGCGCGTACGTCACCGCGCTGCGCGAGCTGCTGCGCGGCCTCGGCGTCTCGGACGTGAAGATGGAGCAGGGCTCGCTGCGCTGCGACGCCAACGTCTCGCTCCGCCCGACCCCCGACAGCCCGCTCGGCACCCGCACCGAGACCAAGAACGTCAACTCGCTGCGCTCGGTCGAGCGCGCGGTGCGGTACGAGATGACCCGCCAGGCCGCGGTGCTGAAGGCAGGCGGCCGGGTGGTGCAGGAGACCCGGCACTGGCACGAGGACACGGGCATCACCACCTCGGGCCGGGAGAAGTCCGACGCCGAGGACTACCGCTACTTCCCCGAGCCCGACCTCGTGCCGATCGCGCCGTCGCGCGAGTGGGTCGAGGAGCTGCGGGCGTCGCTGCCGGAGAACCCGGCCGTGCGCCAGGCGCGGCTCAAGGCCGCCTGGGGCATCAGCGACTTCGAGATGGCCACGGTCGTCAACGCCGGCGCGCTCGACGCCGTCGAGGCGACGGTCGCCGCGGGCGCCGACCAGGGCGCGGCGCGCAAGTGGTGGACCGGCGAGCTCGCCCGCATCGCGAACGAGCGCGGCGTCGAGCTGGCCGACCTGCCCATCACGCCGGGCGACGTCGCACGGGTCGAGGCGCTCGTCTCCGAGGGCGCGCTCAACGACAAGCTCGCCCGCCAGGTAATCGAGGGCGTGCTCGCGGGGGAGGGCGACCCGGACGCGGTCGTCGCCTCGCGCGGCCTCGCTGTCGTCAGCGACGACGGCCCGCTGCTCGCGGCCATCGACGAGGCGCTCGCGGCGCAGCCCGACGTCGGCGACAAGATCCGCGGCGGCAAGGTCGCGGCGGCGGGTGCCATCGTCGGCGCGGTCATGAAGGCCACGCGCGGCCAGGCCGACGCCGGACGCGTGCGCACCCTGCTGCTCGAGCGGCTCGGCGTCACCGAGGAGTGACGCCCGGCCGGCCGATGCCATGACCCCGGACCCGCGCGGCGTGCTGGCCGCCTTCGGGCTGCCGGGGGAGCCGACGGCGTACGACGAGGTCGGCGGCGGCTGGTCGAACCGCGTGCTGCGGCTCGCCACGACGCAGGGCGACTACGCCGTGAAGGAGCTGCGCAACGCGTGGGGCGAGCCCCGCTGGCTCGACTGGCTTGCCGAGGGCTGGCGGCTCGAGCGGGCCGCCGCGCTCGCGGGCGTCGCGATGCCCGAGCCCCTGCCCGCGCCGGACGGCGGGTGCGTGGCGTGGGTGGCGCCGCTCGACGTCGGACCCGATGTGCCGGTGCGCGTGCACCGGTGGGTCGAGGCCGCGACCGTCCCGCGCCAGGAGGTCGGCGCCGAGCTCGCGCGGTGGGTCGGCGGGGCGCTGGCCCGGGTGCATCGCCTCGCGCTCGCACCGCTGCAGCCCGCGCTGTACGCCGGGCGCATCGGGCTCACGACCGCGGACGTCTGGCCCGACCTCCTCGCGCGATCGGCGGGCGCGCCCTGGGCCGACGACCTGGCCTCGGCCGAGCCGCTCGCCCTGCGGGCATCCGCGCTGCTGCGGCCCTGGGACGCCGCCGAGGCCGTGCTCGTGCACGGCGACGTGGACCAGAAGAACCTCCTCGTAGGACCCGACGGTCCGCTGCTCATCGACTGGGACGTCGTGCTGCCGGCCGTGCCGGCGCACGACCTCGCGCACGCCGCCCTGACGATGGCCGCGTGGCGGTCGCCGGGGATCGCCGCCGCGGTCGTCCAGGGCTACCGCGCCGAGGGCGGTCCGGTGGTGGACCTCGCGCCGTACGACCTCGGCCCCGCGCTTGCCTCGCGCCTCGGCTGGATCCGGTTCAGCATCGACCGCGCCCTCGACGGCACCGGACCTGCCCCCGACGTGCCCGTCCTCCTCGCCGACCTCCGCCACCGCGTCGAGGTCGCCGAGTCCCTCCCCGCCTGGCTCGATTCCACCCGCTAAGGACGGAATCCGCCCTTCAGGGGCGCGATCTGTCCGGAAACGGACGGCCCGCGTCGCTCGATCGGGTCGGTGCGGCGGGTGCTGGCGCGGGCGCCGGGCTTCGCCGGTAGCCTCGCGGTCCGGGCTGTCGAAGGGGTGCGCGTGAGGCTGGTCAGGACGCTGGTCGTCGCCGCGCTCCTGCTCGCCGGGCTCGCGGCACCGGCCCACGCCGCATCCTCGGGCGGTACGACGACCACCTCGGGCGCCACGACCTCGACCCGCCTCACGCCGCCGCCGGCCGTCAAGCCCGCCCATCCCTCGTGGTGGCGGCCGCTGCCGGCGGACTCCGGCACCGGCCGGCGCATCGTCTACTCCATGCGCCTGCCCCAGCACGTCTGGGTCGTCGACGGCGCCGGCCGCGTGCTGCGGCAGTTCAAGGCCTCGGGCCGCGTGGACACCCCTCAGGCCGGCACCTACCGCATCTACAGCAAGTCCGAGCGCGGCTCGAACCCCTACTACCGCGTGACCTTCCGCTACATGCTGCGGTTCACCTTCGGGCGCAGCGCGGCCATCGGCTTCCACTCCGTGCCGCGCACGTACAGCGGCGCGCTCGTGCATCCGCTGTCCCAGCTCGGCCAGCCCGTCGGGCAGGGCGGCTGCCCGCACCTCGCAGGCTCCGACGCGAGGTGGCTCTTCTCGTGGGCCGGCGTCGGCACCACGGTCGTCGTCCTGCGCTGAGCCCGCCGCGGGTAGCGTCGGCGGCGTGAGCGACGAGGTGCTGCTGCTGCCCTGGGCCGACCATGCGACCAGCCTCGGCGGCGCGACCGACGGCTTCGAGACGCACGTCTTCGCCGAGGGTGATCCAGCGCCGCCGGCCGAGGTGCTGGGCCGCGTGACCTTCTACGTACCGGCGTACCTCGGCGGACGCCCGGCGCTCGAGGCCATGACGCGCATGCCCGCGCTGCGGCGCGTCCAGAGCCTGTGGGCCGGCGTCGACGCCGTCTGGCCGTTCCTGCCTGACGGAGTCGACCTGCACAACGCCGCGGGGGTGCACGACGCCAGCACTGCGGAGCTCGCCGTCGGCCTGGCCATCGCGCGGCTGCGAGGGATCGACGAGTTCGCCCGCAACCAGGCGACCGGCACCTGGGCGCCGCAGCGCAACGACTCCCTCGCCGACAGGCGGGTGCTGGTGCTCGGGTACGGCCGCATCGGGCAGGCGATCGAGGCGCGGCTCGTGCCGTTCGAGTGCGACGTCGTACGCGTCGCCCGCACGGCGCGCACCCTGGACGACGGCCGCGTCGTGCACGCGATGGACGAGCTGCCCGACCTGCTCCCCACCGTCGACGTCGTGATCCTCATCGTCCCGGCGTCCCCGGAGACCGTCGGCCTCGTGGACGCCGGCTTCCTCGCGAGGATGAAGCGCGGCGCTCTGCTGGTGAACGTCGCCCGCGGCCCCGTCGTGGTGACGGACGACCTCGTCGCCGCCCTGCGCGCCGGGCAGGTCCGGGCCGCCCTCGATGTGACCGATCCCGAGCCATTGCCCTCCGGCCACCCGCTCTGGACGGCGCCCGGGGTGCTCATCAGCCCGCATGTCGGCGGCAACAGCAGCGCGTTCGAGCCCCGAGCCCGCCGGCTGGTGGCCGCGCAGCTGCGCCGGCTCGCGTCGGGCGAGCCGCTCGACAACCTTCTGGCCCGTCCCTAGCGTGATACGGGTAGGAGCCCGATAACGACGGGGGAGAGACATGGACACGTACGTGCTCGCGGCATCGCCGCCGATGCCGGGCAGCGATGCGGCCGACGCGATGTTCACGATCGTGCCGGTTATCATCGTGCTCGGCTTCGTGGCCGTCATCGGCACCGCGATCTACCGCTTCTTCGCCGCCAGGCGCGCGGGCCTCGACCCGCTCGCAGGCGACATCCAGCTCATGGGCGCCGCCAAGGACTCCCAGATGCTCGCACCCGAGCGGAGCCTCGAGGAGCGCCTCGCCGAGGTCGATGGTCTGCTCGCCGCGGGCACGATCACGCAGGACGAGCACGACGCGGCCCGTGCGCGGATCCTCGGCTCCCTCTGACGCCCCGCGCACGCGGGGGCTCGCCGGGCTGCGCGCGCGGCGACCTCGTAGGCTCGGGCCGTGAGCACCGAGACCCCCGACATCAAGCCCCGCAGCCGCACCGTCACCGACGGGCTCGAGCGCGCCGCAGCCCGCGGCATGCTCCGCGCCGTCGGCATGGGCGACGACGACTGGGAGAAGCCGCAGATCGGCGTCGCCTCGTCCTGGAACGAGATCACGCCCTGCAACCTCTCGCTGGACCGCCTCGCCGACGCCGCCAAGAACGGCGTCCACGCCGGCGGCGGCTACCCCCTCGAGTTCGGCACGATCTCGGTGTCGGACGGCATCTCGATGGGCCACGTCGGCATGCACTTCTCGCTCGTGAGCCGCGATGTCATCGCCGACTCCGTCGAGTGCGTGTTCGAGGCCGAGCGGCTCGACGGCGCGGTCCTGCTCGCCGGCTGCGACAAGTCCGAGCCCGCGATGCTCATGGCCGCCGCCCGTCTCGATGTCGCCGCCGTGTTCCTGTACGCCGGGTCCATCCTGCCGGGCAAGGTGGGCGACAAGGACGTCACCATCATCGACGCGTTCGAGGCGGTCGGGGCGTGCGCCCGCGGGCTCATCACGCGCGACGAGGTCGACGCGATCGAGCGCGCGATCTGCCCGGGCGAGGGCGCGTGCGGCGGCATGTACACCGCCAACACGATGGCCGCCGCGGCCGAGGCGATGGGCATGAGCCTGCCCGGCTCGGCCGCGCCGCCCGCCGTCGACCGCCGCCGCGACGGCTACGCGCACCGCTCCGGCGAGGCCGTCGTCGAGCTCCTGCGCCGTGGCATCACCACCCGCGACATCATCACGCGGGAGTCGCTCCTCAACGCGATCGCCGTCGTCGTCGCGCTCGGCGGCTCCACCAACGCCGTGCTGCACCTGCTCGCGATCGCCCACGAGGCCCGCGTGCAGCTCGACATCGAGGACTTCAACACCGTCGCCGACAAGGTGCCGCACCTGGCCAACGTGAAGCCGTTCGGCCAGTACGTCATGAGCGACGTCGACCGCATCGGCGGCATCCCCGTCGTCATGAAGGCGCTGCTCGACGCTGGCCTGCTCAACGGCGACTGCCTCACCGTGACCGGCAAGACGATGGCGGAGAACCTCGCCGACATCGCGCCGCCGGACCCCGACGGCAAGATCCTGCGCGCGCTGTCCGACCCGATCCACCGGACGGGCGGCCTCGCGATCCTGCACGGCTCGCTCGCGCCCGAGGGCGCGGTCGTGAAGACGGCCGGCTTCGACAGCGACGTCTTCGAGGGCAACGCCCGGGTGTTCGACGGCGAGGCCGGGGCGATGCAGGCCGTCGAGGACGGCACGCTGAAGAAGGACGACGTCGTCGTCATCCGCTACGAGGGCCCCAAGGGCGGCCCGGGCATGCGCGAGATGCTCGCCGTCACCGGCGCGATCAAGGGCGCCGGGCTCGGCAAGGACGTCCTGCTCATCACCGACGGCCGGTTCTCGGGCGGCACGACGGGCCTCTGCGTCGGCCACGTGGCTCCCGAGGCGGTCGACGGCGGCCCGATCGCGTTCGTGCGCGACGGCGACCGGATCCGCCTCGACGCCGCGGCCCGCACGCTCGACCTGCTCGTCGACGAGGCCGAGCTCGAGGCCCGCAAGGCCGGCTGGGCGCCGCCGCCGCCCAAGCACGAGCGCGGCGTCCTCGCGAAGTACGCCAAGCTCGTCGGCTCGGCCCGGTACGGCGCCGTCCTCGACTGAGCGCTCGACGTACGGCCCGGCCCGCCCGCGAGGGGGCCGGGCCGTCGCCGCTCCCGGGGGTCGTCGCGGGCTCAAGGTCCTCCCACCTGCGCCGATGAACGCAGAGTGACGTACTCGCCCGTGCCCGCCGCCGCGCGCGGGACCGCGGAGCGGACCGGTCTCGACCGGCCGCTCTGGGTCCTGCTCCCGGTCATCGGACTGGCGCTGGCCGTGGCTGCCGTGCCCGTGGTGGCCGGCGGCGCCGACCGGTCGTGGACGTTCGTCTACCTCGCCGTGGTCGTGCTCGGCACCGCGGCCTCCGTCACGGCGGCCGCCGTCCGCGCCCGCGGCAGGCTGCGCCTGGCCTGGGGCCTGATGGCCGGCGCCTGCTACCTGTGCGCGGCGTCCCTCGCCCAGCTCGCGGTGGTTGATCACCCGGCCGACGCCGACTGGTCGCTGCGGCTGCTCGCCTCGCTCCTGACCGCGGGGGCCCTCGTCGCCTTCCCCGGGACGGTGCGGGGCCTGCAGCGGTGGGTGCTGCTCGGTCTCGACGGCTGGCTGCTCGGCGGCTCGCTGTTCGTCGGCCTGTGGCTCGCGACCGTGCCCGCCGACCGCCTGCTCGACTCGCCGGAGAGCGTCGCGATGGGGTCCGCGTGGCTCCTCGGCGACCTCGCGCTCGCGAGCACGGTGCTCGCTCTCACGCTCCGCTTGCCCAAGGGGTCCCGCACCGGCGGCGCCCTGCTCGCGCTCATCGGCCTCGCCCTCGCGCACGGCGATCTCTACCGGGCGTTCGTCGGCGAGGGGGCCTGGACGCCGCTGACCCGCGGGGCGTACGTCGCGTCCTGGGCCTTCGCCGGCGTCCTCGTCGCCCTCGCGCCGTGGGTCGCGCCCAGCCCGTTCCACGCCGGCACCGCACGCGTGCCCACGAGCCCCGGCCTGCGCGCCCCGTACCTGGTCGCGTGCCTCGCCATCGCAGCGACCACGATCGCGTGGGCGCTCGGCCGGCCCTCGGACGTGCTGCTGTCGATGGTCGTCCTCACGCTCCTGTGGTCGCTCGTCACGAGCCAGGTGCTCCTCGCCATCGAGAACCGCCGCCTCGTCACCCAGGTGAGCCGCCAGGCCGACATGTTCCGCACGAAGGCCACCCAGGACGGGCTCACCGGCCTGCCCAACCGCAGCGAGTTCACCGGCCGGGTGGAGGCCGCGCTGCACGGCCCCAGCCGCGGCCACGTCGCCGTGCTCTTCATCGACCTCGACGGCTTCAAGGACGTGAACGACTCCTTCGGCCACGCGGTCGGCGACGAGCTGCTCATCGAGACCGCGACCCGGCTCGCGGCCGAGGTGCGCGAGACCGACGTCGTCGCGCGGTTCGGAGGCGACGAGTTCGTGGCCCTGCTGTCGGACTGCTCCGACGAGGAGGCCGTGGAGGTGGCCGAGCGGCTGCGCGCCTCGCTGTCGGCGCCGTACCGGATCGGGCATCGCGACGTCGTGGTCTCCGCCAGCATCGGCCTCGCCCGCCCCGACGAGGACGACGACGCCGAGTCGGCCCTGCGCAATGCCGACCTCGCCCTCTACCGCGCGAAGGAGAGCGGCCGCGACCGCGTGTCTGTGTTCGAGCCGGGCATGCACGCCAGCGCCCTGCGCCGCCTCGACGCCGCGGCTCGCCTGCGGCACGCACTGGCGCACGACCGGCTGTCGCTGGCCTACCAGCCGATCGTCGACCTGCGCACCGGCGAGGTGTACGCCGTCGAGGCGCTCCTGCGGTTCGACCACGAGGACTTCTCCGACTGGACGGTCACCGAGGTGATCGAGGCGGCGGAGGAGAGCGGCCTCATCGTGCCCGTCGGCGGATGGGTGCTCGACAGCGCCGTGCAGGCGCTCGGCACCTGGCTGCGCGCCGGGATCCGCACCCGCGTGAACGTCAACGTCTCCGCCCGCCAGCTCGAGCACGGCGGCGACCTCGCGCTGCAGGTCGAGAACGCGCTCATCTGCTACGGCGTGCCCGCCGACGCGCTGTGCCTCGAGATCACCGAGCACCAGCTCGTGCGCGACCTCGACCACACGACCGTCGAGCTCGAGAAGCTCCGGCGCCTCGGCGTGCGCGTCGCGCTCGACGACTTCGGCACGGGCTACTCGTCGCTGTCGTACCTGCCGCGCCTGCCGCTGGACTCCCTCAAGATCGACCGCGCGCTCACCAGCCGCGTCGGCTCCGCCCGCGACACTCTCCCGGCCGTGCTGCGGCTCGGCCGCGACCTCGGGCTCGCCGTGGTGGTCGAAGGCATCGAGCGGCACGACCAGCTCGCCCTGCTGCGGGCGTCCGGCGCCGTCCTCGGCCAGGGCCACCTGCTGAGCATGCCGCTGGGGGAGCGGGCCGTGACCGACCTGCTGCGCCAGGGCTCGATCCGGCCCGAGGACATGGTCGACGTCCTGCCGTCCCGGTAGCCGGGATCGCCGTCCCACGATGCGAGACGTTCAGCCCAGCGCGTGACACGCCCTGAGGGCCCCTGTAACCTCGTGCCCGTGTTCCACACCATCGTCGTCGTACTCCGCGGGCGCGCAGCCTGACGGTCTCGTCGTCGACTGCGTGCACCCCTCGCCGCCCGTTCGGGCCGGGGGGTTTTTCGTTGCCCGACACCCCTGACAGAACCAGAACCGGACCCAGCGAGGAATCATGACGGACCAGATCACCGGAGCCCAGAGCCTCGTGCGCTCGCTGGAGCGCGCCGGCGTCGACGTGGTCTTCGGCATCCCCGGCGGCGCGATCCTGCCCGCCTACGACCCGCTCATGGACTCCTCGCAGGTACGCCACATCCTCGCCCGCCACGAGCAGGGCGCCGGGCACGCCGCCGAGGGCTACGCCCAGGCCACCGGCCGCGTCGGCGTGTGCATGGCGACCTCGGGGCCCGGGGCGACCAACCTGGTCACGCCGATCGCCGACGCCTACATGGACTCCGTGCCGATCGTCGCCATCACCGGCCAGGTGCCGAGCGCGTCCATCGGCACCGACGCCTTCCAGGAGGCGGACATCCGCGGCATCACGATGCCGATCACCAAGCACAACTTCCTCGTCACCGACCCGGCCGAGATCCCGGCCGCGGTGGCGGCGGCGTTCCACATCGCCGGCACCGGCCGCCCCGGCCCGGTGCTCGTCGACATCGCCAAGGACGCGCTCCAGGCGAGCACGACGTTCTCGTGGCCGGAGTCGATCGACCTGCCCGGCTACCGCCCCGTGACGCGGCCGCACGCCAAGCAGGTGCGCGAGGCGGCGCGGATGATCGTCGAGGCCAAGCGCCCGGTGCTGTACGTCGGCGGCGGCGTGATCAAGTCGCACGCCCACGCCGAGCTGCTGCGCCTCGCCGAGCTCACCGGCATCCCCGTCACCACCACGCTCATGGCCCGCGGCGCGTTCCCGGACAGCCACCCGCTGCACCTGGGCATGCCGGGCATGCACGGCACGGTGGCCGCCGTCGGCGCGCTGCAGAAGAGCGACCTGATCATCTGCCTCGGCGCCCGCTTCGACGACCGAGTGACGGGCAAGCTCGAGTCGTTCGCCCCGGACGCCCTCGTCATCCACGCCGACATCGACCCCGCCGAGATCTCCAAGAACCGCACGGCGGACGTGCCGATCGTCGGCGACGCCCGCGAGGTCATCACCGACCTCATCGTCGCGGTGCAGGCCGAGCTCGACGCCGGCCGCGCCGGCGACTACGCCGAGTGGTCGGCGCTGCTCGAGCGGATGAAGGCGACGTACCCGCTGGGCTACGACCTGCCGGCCGACGGCTCGCTGTCGCCCCAGTACGTCATCCAGCGGCTCGGCGAGATCGCCGGACCGGAGGCCATCTACGCCGCGGGCGTCGGACAGCACCAGATGTGGGCCGCGCAGTTCATCAACTACGAGATCCCCGGCACCTGGCTCAACTCCGGCGGCGCCGGGACGATGGGCTACTCCGTGCCCGCGGCCATGGGGGCCAAGGTCGGCCGCCCGGACGCGACCGTCTGGTCGATCGACGGCGACGGCTGCTTCCAGATGACCAACCAGGAGCTCGCGACCTGCGCGATCAACGACATCCCGATCAAGGTCGCGGTCATCAACAACTCCTCGCTGGGCATGGTGCGCCAGTGGCAGACGCTCTTCTACGAGTCGCGCTACTCCAACACCGACCTGCACAGCCACCGCATCCCCGACTTCGTGAAGCTCGCGGACGCGTACGGCTGCCACGGGCTGCGCTGCGAGAGCCCGGCCGAGGTGGACGCCACGATCGAGAAGGCCATGGGCCTCAACGACGCCCCCGTGGTCGTGGACTTCGTGGTCAACAAGGACGCCATGGTGTGGCCGATGGTGGCCGCCGGCACGAGCAACGACGACATCAAGTACGCGCGCGACCTGGCCCCGCGCTGGGACCGAGAGGACTGAGCGAGATGACCCGCCACACCCTGTCCGTGCTGGTCGAGGACCAGCCCGGCGTGCTCGCCCGCATCTCCGCGCTGTTCTCGCGCCGCGGCTTCAACATCGAGAGCCTCGCCGTCGGCCAGACCGAGATCGTCGGCATCTCGCGGATCACGATCGTCGTCGCGGTCGACGACCTCCCGCTCGAGCAGGTGACCAAGCAGCTCAACAAGCTGGTCAACGTGCTGAAGATCGTGGAGCTCGAGCCCGAGGCGGCCGTCGCCCGCGAGCTCGTGCTGGTCAAGGTCAAGGCAGATCAGGACCAGCGCGCGCAGGTGCTGCAGGTCGCCGAGGTGTTCCGCGCCAAGGTCGTCGACGTCGCGCTCGAGACGGTGACGATGGAGGTGACGGGCAGCCGCGACAAGACCGAGGCGCTGCTCAAGCTGCTCGAGCCGTTCGGCATCAAGGAGCTCGCGCAGTCCGGCATCGTCGCGATCGGCCGCGGCCCCCGCTCGATCTCCGACCGCAGCCTGCGCCCTGCCGAGCGCTCGGCCTGACTCACCCCCGGCCCGGGGACGGGCCGGACCCCCTGACAGACTCATCCCCGACTTTCCGCAACCCCAGCAAGGAGAAGCCCCCGTGGCCGAGCTCTTCTACGACGACAACGCCGACCTCTCGATCATCGCCGGCAAGAAGGTGGCGGTCATCGGCTACGGCAGCCAGGGCCACGCCCACAGCCTCAACCTGCGGGACTCGGGCGTCGACGTCCGCGTCGGCCTGCTCGAGGGCAGCGCCTCGCGCCCCAAGGCCGAGGCCGAGGGGCTGCGCGTCGTCACGCCGGACGTCGCGGCCGCCGAGGCCGACGTCATCATGATCCTCGCGCCCGACCACAAGCAGCGCGGCCTGTACGCCGAGCTCATCGAGCCGCACCTCACCGCGGGCAAGGCGCTGTTCTTCGGCCACGGCTTCAACATCCGCTTCGGCTACATCACCCCGCCGGCCGACGTCGACGTGATCATGGTCGCCCCCAAGGGCCCCGGGCACCTCGTGCGCCGCGAGTACGCCGCGGGCCGCGGCGTGCCGGTCATCGTCGCCGTCGAGCAGGACGCGACGGGCGGAGCCTGGGACCTCGCGCTGTCGTACGCCAAGGCGATCGGCGGCCTGCGCGCCGGCGGCATCAAAACCACGTTCACCGAGGAGACCGAGACCGACCTGTTCGGCGAGCAGGCCGTGCTCTGCGGCGGCGCCTCGCAGCTCGTCATGTACGGCTTCGAGGTGCTCACCGAGGCCGGCTACCAGCCCGAGGTCGCGTACTTCGAGTGCCTGCACGAGCTCAAGCTCATCGTCGACCTCATGTACGAGGGCGGCATCGCCAAGCAGCGCTGGTCGGTGTCCGACACTGCCGAGTACGGCGACTACATCTCCGGCCCGCGCGTCATCGACGCGAACGTCAAGGAGAACATGAAGGCCGTCCTCGCCGACATCCAGTCGGGCGCCTTCGCCCAGCGCTTCATCGACGACCAGGACGCCGGCGCGCCGGAGTTCAAGGCCCTCCGGGCCCAGGGCGAGAAGCACCCCATCGAGGCCGTCGGCCGCGAGCTCCGCGGCATGATGAGCTGGGTCAACAAGTCCGACACCGACTACGTCGAGGGCACCGCCACCCGCTGACCCCGGCCTGAATCCACCCGCTAAGGACAGATCGCGCCCCCCAGGGGCGGCGGATTCCAGGCAGTCACGCAACACCGGTGTCTGGTCCAGCTTCTGAGAGTAGTTGGGCCAGGACTTCGGCGGGTGTTCTGAAGCCGTGTCTCTTGCGTGGTCGGGCGTTGAGCTCTGCGGCGA
>JBFWNE010000022.1:0-65500 GCA_050251215.1 Candidatus Nanopelagicales bacterium | reverse complement strand
ACCGCTGCGGTGAAGGCCGGCGAGCTCGCCGGCCAGGCGAAGGAGGCCGGCACGGGCCTCGCCGACCAGCACGGCGACAAGGTGACCGGGGCGGTGTCGTCGGCGACGGCGTTCGTAAGCGACAAGACCGGCGGCAAGCTCGACTCGGTGACCAGCAAGGTCGAGGACGTCGCGGGCAAGGCTGTCGACGCGCTCAAGTCGGATCCGCCTGCCGCCACCTGATCTCCTCAGGGGGTGACGACGCCGCAGCACCCGCCGGTGCTGCGGCGTCGTCGTATCCGCGTGCGGGGTACGCCGACAGCGGATCGGCGCGGGCCGAGGCGCAGGCTCGCGCATGATCGGAGCGCGCCGCCCGGGCGCGGGATGCGAGGGAGGCGCTGTGGCCGAGGATCTCGAGGAGTCGCTGCGCGCCGCCGAGCGCCGGCTGCAAGCGGCGCAGCTCGGCGCCGATGCCGACGCGCTCGACGCGCTGCTCGACGACCGCCTGATCTACACCGGCGGCCCGGACGGCGGCCGCTACTCCAAGGACGACGACCTGGCGATCCAGCGCTCGGGACGGCAGAGGCTCAGCAGGGTGGACGAGGAGGACCTCGTCGTGCTCGTGGACGGGAGCACGGGCGTCACGTGGTTCCGCGGCACCCTCGCGGGCACCTTCGACGGCGCGGAGTTCTCCGCCCGCCTGCACTTCACCCGCACCTGGATCCACTCGCCTGCCTCGGGCTGGCGGGTGGTCGCGGCCCACGCGAGCCCCGTGCCCTGATCAGCCTCTGCTCCTCGACGCCGTACCGGGTACGGCGGAACCGCCTCCTGGACGCCGCGCGATCTGCCACCCTCGGCGTACGGAGCACGAGGGGGAACGCATGAGCATCGACGAGCTGACCCGCGACACCGCGCCTGCGGCACCGGAGCGACGAGCGCGCTGGGCGCCGATCGTGATCGCATCGATCGCCGCGATCGCTGTGCTGATCGCGGCCGTGTGGATCACCGCGAGCAGGACGGCAGCGTCGACCGCACGGGCGAGCCACGACGCCCTCGTCAGCTCGGTCAGCACGATGGGCGTCCTGTGGACGCAGCTCGCGCTCCCCGTCGACCAGCGGTCCCAGACGGTCATCGAGAGCGCGGCGACCATCGGCGGTTTCGGCGGTCCGGTCGACGTGTCGACCCAGCTGCGCGTGAACGCGCCGAACCGTATCGGCGTCGTGGTCACGGTGACCTCGGACGGCATGACCACGCTGATCCTGCAGATGGTGCGCATCGACGCCGGCGGCAACGAGTCGGCCATCGGCACCGGCTGCGATCTGGGTGTCGATTACGACGGCCGGACGTGCGAGCAGATCATCGAGGACGAGCTGCGCACCTGGACCGCGCCCGGCGGCTAAGCCGGGATCGCCTGAGTCTCAACGGGTCCAGGCTGCAGCGAAGTAGCCGACGCCGTACGGCGCCTCGTCGGCGAGCAGGGCGGCGTCGTACGTCGAGCCCGCCAGCGCAGCAGCGGCGCATCGCCACGCCGGGCGGCCGGCGGCGCTGACCTCGCCCGCCACGGACGCGTCGATCGCCGCCAGCACGGCGGGGTCGCCGAGGCTCAGCGCCGCGGCGACCGCGGTGTCGAACGCCTCGGCGCCCGGGTGCAGGTGCGCCGGAGCCTTCTCGCTGCGCGCGGCCGAGCCGTCGGCGACGACGAGCAGCGCGGTCGGAACACCTGCGCTCAGCCCGGCGCCGACGACGTCGAGGGCGTCGTCGTCGGCGTCCGCCGCGACGGCCTGGGCGAGCCGCTCCCCCGGCCAGCCCGACTGCGCCAGCAGCCACGCGCCGACCGACAGCGCCAGCGGCAGGGGCTCGCCGCCGGACGACGCGGGGTCGAGGGGCACGTCGTACGCGACGCCGAAGCCGCGGAAGGTCGCGGTGCCGGTCGACGCTGCTGCGGTCGTGGGCCCGGCGCCGAGGATGACGACGCGCTGCGCCGGGGTGGCGAGGGCACGGCGTACGGCGTCGAGGCAGGCCGCGCGGAGGTCGTCGAGCTCGGCGGCCGCGCCCGACGCCACGGCGGGCACGAGCAGCGGTGCGCTGGGGACGAAGGCGGCGCCGGTGATCACCCGTCGACCCTAAGCGGAGCGACTCCTGGCCGCCCCCGCACGGCGGGCGGCGGCGGGTGGCCGGTCCGGCCGGTGGGCCGCGCCCGACGCCACCGGCGGACCGTGCCCGTACGACGTACGGCGCGGGCCTCGGGGTTCCGCCGCGGTCGATAACGATCCGCGGCCCGTCGCTCGTGGGGCCCGTCCGCGGCGCCCGGAGCGCGGCGATCGGCGTACAAGATCACGAGTACGGGTCGCCGAGTGCAGCCGGGCGGCCTCGATCGGCCCTAGGGAGATCAGGAAAGGACAGAACATGCCCGTGAAGAGCGTGTTCTGTCCTTAGCGGGTGAATTACGCCGTGGGGAGGGTCGGGAGGCCGAGGAGGACGGGGCCGGCGGCGCCCGGGGTGGACGGCGTGGCGCAGGAGTCGTCGCTCTGGCGCTGCTCCCAGGCGTCGCCGCTGCGGGTACGGCGCAGGTCGGTGGCCGGGGCGTCGCTCACGAGGTGGTGCGGTGCGGCGTACGTGATCTCCGCCGTCACCATGTCGCCGGGGCGCGGCAGCTCGGCACCCGGCACGAAGTGCACGAGGCGGTTGTCGGGCGCGCGGCCCGACAGTCGGAGGGTCGCGCCGTCCTTGCGGCCCTCGCCCTCGGCGACGAGCAGCTCGACCGAGCGGCCGACGAGCTTCTTGTTCTCGTCCCACGCGATGTCGTCGACGAGGGCCGCGAGCTCGGCGTACCGCTCCTTCACGACGTCGGCCGGCACCTGGTCGTCGTACGTCGCGGCCGGCGTGCCGGGGCGCGGCGAGTACTGGAACGTGAACGCGCTCGCGAACCGCGCGGCGCGCGCGACCTCAAGGGTCGCGCGGTGGTCGTCGTCGGTCTCGCCGGGGAACCCGACGATGATGTCGGTGGTGATCGCGGCGTCCGGCATCGCGGCGCGCACGCGCTCGATGATCCCGAGGTACTTCTCGCTGCGGTACGACCGGCGCATCGCCTTGAGCAGCCGGTCCGACCCGCTCTGCAGCGGCATGTGCAGCTGCGGCATGACGTTCGGCGTCTCGGCCATCGCGGCGATCACGTCGTCGGTGAAGTCGGCCGGGTGCGGGGAGGTGAAGCGCACGCGCTCGAGGCCGTCGATCTCGCCGCAGGCGCGCAGCAGCTTGGCGAACGCGGCGCGGTCGCCGAACTCCACGCCGTACGCGTTCACGTTCTGGCCGAGCAGCGTCACCTCGGACACGCCCTCGGCGACGAGCGCCTCGATCTCGGCGAGGATGTCGCCCGGACGCCGGTCCTTCTCCTTGCCGCGCAGCGACGGCACGATGCAGAACGTGCAGGTGTTGTTGCACCCGACGCTGATCGACACCCAGGCCGCGTACGCCGATTCGCGCCGCGTGGGCAGCGTCGAGGGGAACACCTCGAGCGACTCGAGGATCTCGACCTGCGCCTCCTCCTGGATGCGCGCGCGCTCGAGCAGCACCGGCAGCGACCCGATGTTGTGGGTGCCGAAGACGACGTCGACCCACGGGGCACGGCGTACGACCTCGCCGCGGTCCTTCTGCGCCATGCAGCCGCCGACCGCGATCTGCATGCCCGGGTGGGCGTCCTTGATCGGCTTGAGGTGGCCGAGGTTGCCGTAGAGGCGGTTGTCGGCGTTCTCGCGCACGGCGCAGGTGTTGAACACGACGACGTCGGCCTGCTCGCCCTCGGCGTGGCGGACGTAGCCGGCGCCCTCGAGCAGGCCCGACAGCCGCTCGGAGTCGTGGACGTTCATCTGGCACCCGTAGGTGCGGACCTCGTACGTGCGCATGGTGGTCACAGGGTACGTGGAGCGGGCGGGCGGCCAGGAATCGAGCGCCGGCTCAGCCCGCCGCGACCTCGCGCCGCTCGATGCCCTTGAACCGCGTCTCGGCGCCCTCGTTGAGCCCCCAGCTCCAGACCGTCTCTGGGACGATCCGGATGCGCAGCCCGCCGCGCCCCTCCTCGACCGTCGCCGCGCCGCGCACCTTGATCCCGCGCGGGCGCCACGGATCCACCGTGGCGAGGTCGTCGACGACGATCGTCGCCCGCGGGTTCGCCAGCAGGTTTCGGTAGCGCACGGTCTTGCTGATGTCGAAGCCGCCGGTCACGAGGTGGTCGCCGTCGACGCCGAACCCCACGGCCGCGACGTCGGGCACGCCCGAGGCCGAGGCGGTCGCGATCCGCGCGAGCGGCTGGCCCGCCAGGTAGTCGAGCTCGGCCTGCGTGAACACCGCCATGTCGTCCCCTCCCGGTCCTGGGTCTCGCAGGCCCAACCCGGGAGGGCCTCGACGCATTCCGGGGTGCTCGGCGATCGGGCCGTCAGCCCTTCTCGATCAGGGCGTGGGCCAGGAGCCGGACGTTGCTCGGCTTCTCGACGATGCGGTTCACGAACCAGCCGTACCAGTCGGGGCCGTAGGGCACGTAGACGCGCAGCCGGTCGCCCTCCGCTACCAGCCGCCGCTGGTCGGCCGCTCGCACGCCCATCAGCATCTGCAGCTCGTAGCCGGCCGCCCCGATCCCCTCGGACCGGGCCAGCGCCCGGGCCGCCTCGACCATCCGCAGGTCGTGGCTGGCCACCATCGGGTAGGCGCCGCCGCCGAACAGGATCGCGAGGCAGCGCTCGTACGCGGCGTCGACGTCCGCACGCCCGACGATGCCGACGTCGGCCCCCGGCCCGTACGCACCCTTCACCAGGCGCACCCGCGCGCCGGTGCGCGCGAGTTCGCGGCAGTCGGACTCGGTCCGTCGGAGGTTGGCCTGCACCGCGACCCCGACGTCCGGATGCCGCTCGCGCAGCAGCCGGACGGCCTCGAGGGTGGCATCGACCTCCTCGACGCCCTCCATGTCGACGGTCACCTGCAGCCCGCCCGAGGCTGCGTGCTCCACCGTCCCCGTCATGCGGCGGACGGCGCCGTCGAGGCCGCCGGGGGCGAGCAGGCCGAACTGCGCCATCTTCAGCGAGATCTCCGAGCCGTCCGCGATGCCGGCGGCGACGTGGGCGTCGACGAGGCGGCGGTAGAGCTCCACGTGCTCGTCCGCGCCGGCCTCGTCACAAGGATTGCCCTGGCGCACATGGAGGGTCGTCATCAGGCCACCGGCGTGCAGATCCGTCGCGATGGCGACCGCCGACGCCTCGTCCGGCCCGCCCACGAACCGGCTCGTCACCGTGCCGAGGCCCGAGGAGCTGGTGATGGCCCGGCGTACGGGCCGGGCGTACCCGATGCGCCGCACGACCCGCGCGATCACGACGGCGCTCCCACGCGGTCGCCGGACCGGTCGCGCAGGTCGACGTCCGGTGCTGCGTCGAGGCGCACGGGCCTGCTGCGGATCAGGCCGGGCACGAGACGCAGGCGGGCTGCCGCACGGACGGCGGTGGCGTGCGCGGCCAGGCCCGCGCGGGTGTGGTCGATGGGCGCGGCGTTCCAGCCGACGAGCCGGCGTACGGCGGCGTCGGCAGCCTCGAGCCCCGCGGCGTCCGGGGCCGACATCGTGGCCTGCCAGGGGCTGGTCGCGAGATCGACGGTCGGGCGGATCCGCTGGCCGGGCCGCGGACGGGCGACCCAGTGCACGAACCCCGGGAGGCGCTCCACCTCGCGGAAGCCGGTCCAGGTCGCCGCGCGCGCGGACACGGCGCTCACCCCGCACACGATGCGCAACGACTGCTGGTCGTACGCGGCCCAGTCGGACCTCTGCTCGCGGACAGGCTCCCGGCGCAGGTAGTGCGCCACGGCGAGCTCGAACGCGTCGACCGCGCCGTGGTGCGCGACGGCGACGTCGTACGCCATCGCCACTCCCCCGAGCCTCGCGCCCACCTCGATGAGGCACGGGCCCGCGGCATCGACCATCAGCTCGAGGTGGAACGGGCTGCGCCGCAGTCCCGCCGCCGTGAGCACGTCGGAGACGTACGCCGCGAGCATCCCGAACAGCGGCGAGTCGTGGCGCACGAGGTCGAAGTGCGACGCGAGCTGCGTCCTGCCGTTCGCCGACGTGTGGTGGGTGCGGTAGACGCTCAGCGTCGTGATCGTGCCGTCGGCGTCGGCCTGGCCGTTGACGCAGTACTCGTCGCCGTCGAGGAACTCCTCCATCACCGCGTCGGTGCCCGAGATCTGGTCGAGGTACGCGTCGAGGTCCGCGTCGCGCACCGAGGCGTCGAAGAAGCCGATGCGGTTGTTGTTCATGCCGTCGTTGGGCTTGAGGACGAAGCGGTCGTAGGACCCGGTCGTGAGCGCGTCGCGCACCTCGTCCGTCGATCCCACGAGCGTGGAGGCGTTGATGCGGGGAGCACCCGGCTGCGACCTGATGTGCTCCTTGAGCGCGGCCTTATCGCGGAACCGCCGCAGATCCGCGGCATCCGCCCAGAGCACGCCGAGCGCCTCGGCGAGGGTGATGGCCTCGGCGACGCGGTACTCGATGTGCGGCAGCACGCCGGCCACGTCGTGCCGGGCGCTCAGCTCTCGGGCGGCGTGGTCGAGCGCGTCACGGCGTACCCGATAGTGGGCCACGACCCGGCCGCCGCCCTGCAGGTGCTCGGACGACCGCGCGCGATCCCAGGAGGTGGTGTCGGTCCAGAGGCACACGGTGTCGAGGCCGTACTGCTCGTGCGCGACGGCGGAGAAGCGGCCCGCGTACGGGTGATGCGGATCGAGGAGCACGACGACCGGGCGCGCGGCCACGGCGGCCTCCTTCGGTGTTCCGGACCATCCCGTCCGCAGCGGCACCCCTCCATGCCGCCAGGTCGATCCTCCCGCTCTGGGAACACGCCGTGCACCACCGTTCGCCCGATCGGGCGAGCGCTCTCGGCAGGCCCGGCCACGGAGCGTGACGGTGCCGATCCGGGCCGGCGCCGCGCTGCGCCGGACGGGCCTGCGGCCCGGTGGGGGTCAGTGCCGGAGCTTGGGGGCGCCGACGACGGTCTCCTCGTACGGCGGCAGCACGAACAGCGCGCCGAGGAGCCCCGCGAACGCGATCGCGATGCACCAGCCGCCGACCACGTCGCTCGGGTAGTGCACGCCGAGCACGATCCGGGAGAGGCCGATCGCGATGCCGACGAGGGAGAACACGAAGACGACGAGCGCGCCGGCCACGCGGTGGCGCAGCAGGCTGCCGATCGCCACGCCGACGGCGATCCACACCGCCACGCCGCAGGTCGCGTGGCCCGACGGGTACGAGAACGTGTCCTCGACGGCGAGCTTCACGTCCCAGATAGGGCGCTCCCGGGCCACGAGCGGCTTGATGAGGTTGGCCACCAGCGGCGCGAGCGCGGCGAGCAGCCCCAGGGTGAGCGCCTGCCAGTAGCGCCGCTTCGCCAGGAGCAGGAGCACGCCCGCGATCGCGACCCACGTCGAGACGCGCAGCGCGCCCATCTCGCCGAGCCAGCGGGACGTCTGCACCGCCCAGTCGTTCGTCAGGGCCCAGCGGCGCACCGACTCGAGCACGCCGCGGTCGACGTCGACGAGCGGCGCCCAGTCGCGCACGATGAGCACGCCCAGGCCCACCACCACGACGGCGGCCCAGAGCGCCCCCCACGCGCCGCCGCGGCGCGACACCAGCGGCAGGTCCTGGCGCGAGGACACCGGGCGCGGCGTGCTCACGCGGCGACCGGCGTACGACGTCCCATGCGCCGGAGGTTAGACGCCGCGGCCGTGATGGGAAGGATTGTTCGGCTCTATTGGATGAAGGTCGCCTTCATAGAGAACGTCGGCTGCCGCCGCGGTGGAGCGGGGCCCCAGCATCGTCAGGAACCCTGTTGGGTCAGCGGGCGAGGCCGGTGGCGCGGGACTCGCGGACGACGGTGACGCGGATCTGGCCGGGGTAGGTGAGCTCGTGCTCGATCTCGGCGGCGATGTCGCGGGCGAGCACCTGCATGCCGATGTCGTCGACCTGCTCGGGCACCACGACCACGCGCACCTCGCGGCCCGCCTGCATGGCGAAGACCTTCTCGACCCCGGTGTACGACGAGGCGATCGATTCCAGCCGCTCGAGGCGCTCGACGTAGTGCTCGAGCGACTCGCGCCGGGCGCCGGGGCGCCCGCCGCTCATGCCGTCGGCGGTCTGGGTGAGCACCGCCTCGAGGGTGCGCACCTCGACCTCGTTGTGGTGCGCCTCGATCGCGTGCACGACGTCCTCGTGCTCGCCGTACCGCCGCGCGACCTCGGCGCCGATGAGGGCGTGCGATCCCTCGACCTCGTGGGTGAGCGCCTTGCCGATGTCGTGCAGCAGCGCGCAGCGCTTGGAGTGCTCGACCGGCAGGCCGAGCTCGGCGGCCATGATCCCCGCGAGGTGCGCGGCCTCGACCAGGTGGCCGAGCACGTTCTGGCCGTACGACGTGCGGAACCGCAGCCTGCCGAGCAGGGCGATGAGGTCGGGGTGCATGTCGCCGATCGAGAGGTCGACCAGCGCGTCCTCGGCCGCGCGGATGCAGCGGGCGTCGACCTCGACCCGCGCCCGCTCGTACTCGTCCTCGATGCGGCTCGGCTGGATCCGGCCGTCGGCCACGAGCGCCTCGAGGGTCACCCGTGCGACCTCCCGGCGCACGGGGTCGAAGCTCGACAGCAGCACCGCCTCGGGGGTGTCGTCGATGAGCAGGTTGACGCCGGTCACGGCCTCGAACGTGCGGATGTTGCGGCCCTCGCGGCCGATGATGCGGCCCTTCATCGAGTCGTCCGGCAGATGCAGCACCGACACGGTCGACTCCGCCGTCTGCTCGGTCGCGATGCGCTGCGCGGCGAGCGTGACGATGCGCCGCGCGCGGTTCTCGCCGTCCTCCTTGGCCTCGCGCTCGATCTCGCGGACCGTGAGCGCCGCCTCGCGCTTGGCCTGGGCCTCGATGCCCGCGACCAGCTCGGCCTTGGCCTCGGCGGCCGTCATCTGCGCCACGCGCTCGAGCGCCGCCGCGCGCTCGGCCGCGAGCCGCCCCTCGGCCTCGGCCACGACCGCCTGGCCCGCGGCGAGCGCGGCCTCCGCGGCCGTGACGTTGTCGAGCCGCACCACGAGGTCGGCGAGCTCGGCGTCGAGCCGGGTCTCGCGCTCGGCGAGGCGCTCCTCGCGCCGCTGCATCTCCTCGCGCAGCGCCGCCAGCTCCGCACGGGCGGCGGCGACGTCCGCCTCCACCTGGGTACGCCGCTCCTCCGCCCGCCGCACGTCCTCGGCAGCCTCGGACCGGGCCTGCTCCGCCGAGCTGAGCGCCTGGGTCGCGAGCGCCCGGGTGCGCTCGGCCTCGGCCGAGGCGTCGGCGCGCACCTTCTCCGCGCGCTCCTCGAGCTCGCGCTGACGCCGGGAGAGCTCGGCATCCACGGCCGCCGCCACCGCCGCGTCGCGCTGGCGCAGCGACTCGGCGTCGGAACGCCGCATCCGCAGCACCAGCAGCACGAGCGCAGCGCCGAGGGCGACCACCGCCACGGCCAGCACGATCACGAGGGGCGAGGTGGGAGCGCCGGCAGGGCCGGCGCCCCGGGCGAGCGTCGCGAGGTCCATGGGTCCTCCACGCACGGACCACGGCGTACGCCGAGGCCGCCGACCTCCGGGCGCGCAGCGGCGCGGGGTCGGGCGGGTATCGGTGGTGCCGTCGGACGTGCAGTCGGTGGTGCGTCGGCGGAGCAGTCAGGTGGTGCTGTCAGGCGTGCATCAGGTCGAGCATCAGGGTCGAGCGGGCCGCCCGCGATCGCCGGGGGCTGGCGCCGAGGCTACGCCCCGCTCGCCCGGCGCACACGGCGTACGCCGCGTGCCTGCTCCGCCCGGCGACACGGCCAGGGAGGCACAGGCCACAGCAGCGCGGGCCTGTCCGCCCGACGCCCTACGCTGGCCTGTGGAGGGACCCCATGCGCCAGCGTGTGGCGCCCTGCCGCGCTGCGCGGCCGGGCTCCGAGCACGCGCCCACCCGAGCGGTGGTGCGCGCCTGATGTCGTCCCCCGCCACCGTCAGGACTGCTGCACCGGCCCCTGTGCTCGACCGGCCGCGCGTGGTGCCCGACGACGCGCCGTCCGCCCCCCGGCGGCACAAGCACGCGAGCACGCCAGGACCCGCCGCGCGCATCGGCGGCCTCGACGGCCTGCGCGCGATCGCGGTCACCGCCGTCGTGATCTACCACCTCGGCCTCGACTGGTTGCCCGGCGGCTTCCTCGGGGTCGACCTGTTCTTCGTGATCAGCGGGTTCCTCATCACCACGCTGCTGCTCACCGAGATCGGCGTACGCGGCCGCATCGACTTCAGGGGCTTCTACCTCCGCCGGGCCCGCCGGCTGCTCCCCGCGCTCGTGCTCATGCTCGTCGGCACCGCGATCCTCGTGTCCACCATCGCGACCGACGTGGCCGAGCAGTTCCTGCGCGACCTGCCGGGGGCCGCGCTCTACCTCAGCAACTGGTGGGCCCTGGGCCAGGAGCAGTCGTACTTCGAGCTGATCGGCCGCGGCAACGTGCTCGCGCACCTGTGGTCGCTCGCGGTCGAGGAGCAGTTCTACCTCCTGTGGCCGGTGATGCTCGGCGGCCTCTGCTGGTTCGCGGCCCGTCGCGGCCTCCCCCGCCGCCAGGTCGTGCTCGTGGCCGCGCTCGGCGGCGCGGTGCTCTCGACGCTCTGGATGGCCGCGCTGGCCACCGCGCAGGGCATGCCGCTCGAGGCGGACCCCACGCGCGTCTACTTCGGCACCGACACGCACGCGATGTCGGTGCTCATGGGCGCGGCACTCGCCGCGGTCTGGCGCCCGGGGCACTTCCGCACCGTGATCCCGTCCGGGGCCCGCACCGTGGTCGTCGGCTCCGGGGCGCTCGGGCTGGCCCTCACCGCGTGGCTGTTCCTCACCGTCACCGAGTACACGCCCTGGCTCTACCGCGGCGGGTTCCTCCTCGCCGCCGCGATCTTCGCCCTCGTCATCGCCGCCGCCACGCACCCCGGTGCGCCGGTCGGCCGTGCGCTCGACGTCGCGCCGCTGCGCTGGGTCGGCGAGCGGTCGTACGGCATCTACCTCTGGCACTGGCCGATCTTCCTCGTGACCCGTCCGGGCGTGGACGTCCCGTGGGAGGGCCCGCTCGTCGACCTCGCCCGCGTGGGCCTCACGCTCGTGGTCGCGGCGCTGAGCTACCGGTACGTCGAGGTCCCCATCCGGCACGGCGCCATCGGAAAGGCCGTCGCGGCGATGCGCGAGCGCTCGCGCGAGGTCGGCCCGGTCGACGCCGTGGTGCCGCGGCGCCGGCGTACCGTCGCCACCCTGCTCGTCACCACGGCGGTCGTGGCCGCACTGCTCGCGTCGTTCGCGACGCTGCCGAAGACCGACCCGGTGCAGGCGGCGTACGGCGAGTACGGCTCGACCGAGGCGATCTCCGACGACACCTCGCCCTCCCCGGCCGCCAGCTCGGCGGGCAAGCCCTCGACCAAGCCCTCCACGAAGCCGAGCAGCGCGCCCTCGACGAGGCCGTCGAGCAAGCCGAGCAGCACGCCCGCGCCGAAGCCGACCTCGGCTCCCCCGGCCGTGATCAACGCCGCCGGCAAGCGCTCGACCGAGGGACTCGGCACCGGCGACATCAGCTGGTACGGCGACAGCGTCACACTGTGGTCCGCCGACGTCCTGCGCTCGATCCTGCCGGGCGTGAAGCTCGACGCCGCGATCAACCGCTCGCCGGCCAACATCCAGGGCGCGGTGCTCGCGAGCCTGTCGCGCGGCACCCTCAACCCGATCGTCGTGATGCACATGGGCACCGCCGGCCCGGTGTCCGAGGACCGGCTCGAGTCCACGATCGCCGCCCTCGGCGACCGGGCGCGCATCGTGCTCGTCACCTCGACGGCGCGGTTCGCGTGGGTGAAGCCGAGCAACGCCGTGATGGCCGCCGTCGCCGCGCGGCACGACAACGTCGTGCTCGCCGACTGGCGCGCCTACTCCACCGGCAAAGACGGCTGGTTCAAGGACGGCCTGCACCTGACGGAGAAGGGCAAGCCCTACTTCGCGAACTTCGTCAAGAAGGCCGCGCTGTCGAACTGACGCCGGTTCTGCCTGCGGCTCAAGCGATCTCGAGCGGCTCGGCGACCAGCTCGACCTCGTAGCCGTCGCGGTCCTGCAGGTAGGCCGCGTAGTGGTCGGGGCCGCCGGCGAACGGGTGCCGGTCGGCGAACAGCAGGGTCCAGCCGTGCTCCGCCGAGTCCGCGACGAGGTGGTCCACCTCGGCGCGGCCGCCAGCCCAGAACGCGACGTGGTTGACGCCGGGCGCGGTGCGCACGTGCGTGCCGGGCTGCAGGTCGGGCCCGCTCTCGAGCACGACGTAGGCCATCCCCAGCCGGTACGCCGCCCCCGCGTCCCAGCGCCGGTCGAGCGCGTACCCGAGGCGTCCGAGCAGCCAGCCCCACGACTCCTCGGCGCGGGCGAGGTCGGGCACCCAGAGCTCGAGGTGGTGCAGCGTGCCGCGTCGGGTCATGCGGCCATGCTCCCGCCGCTCGGGGCGTGCCCGGGCCGGGACGCGCCGAGGCCCGGGCGCCCACCCTCGCGGGGTGCGGGCGCCCGGGCCTCGGGCCGTCCGTCGCACGACTCCCCCGTTGCCGTGCGACAGACGATGTCGCACGTCCCCCGGGAACTGCGTGCCGGTGCGCCGGGCCGTGGGCCCGACGTACCCAGTGTGCGCTCAGAGCACGCCGGCCGGCTCCTTTTCGCCGCCGACCGAATCGGGCTCCTCGTCGTCGGCGATCTCGTCCGAGCCGCCCTCGACGTCGAAGTGCGGCAGGCGGTCGGCGAGCCACGCGGGCAGCCACCAGTTCGCCTTGCCGAGCAGAGACATGAAGGCCGGCACGAAGATCAGGCGGATCAGGAACGCGTCGACCAGGACGGCCGAGGCCAGCGCCACACCGAACAGCTTGATCGTGTTGTTCGGCGTCGGGATGAACGCCGCGAACACGCTGAACATGATGAGCGCGGCCATGAGCACGACCTTGCCGGAGCCCGCGAGGCCACGGCGCACCGCGACCGCGTTGTCCTTCGTGCGGCTCCACTCCTCCTGCATGCGGCTCACGAGGAACACGTGGTAGTCCATCGAGAGGCCGAACAGGATCGCGAACACCATGACCGGCAGGAACGGGAAGATCGGACCCGTCCCCGTCACGCCGAGCACGTTGTTGAGCCAGCCCCACTGGAACACCGCGACGGTGATGCCGGTGGACGCCGCGAAGCTGAGCAGCGAGGTGACGACGGCGGTCAGCGAGACCACGGCCGAGCGGAACAGGATCAGCAGCATCACGAAGCCGAGGCCGACCACGACGCTGAGGAACAGCGGCATGGCGTCGGTCAGGACCGTGCTGAAGTCCGCCACGATCGCGGTGGCGCCGCCGACGTACGCCTGGGCGCCCGTGGACTCCCGGACCGGCGGGAGGGTCTCGGTGCGCAGGCGGTCGAGGAGCTCGTCGGTCTTGACGTCCTGCGGGCCGGTGGTCGGCACGACCTGGATGGCCGTGACGTTGGAGTCCTGCAGCTGCGCCCCCATGAGCGGGAGCATCGCGGTGCTCGGCACGACGGACGCGACGCCCTCGGTCTTCTCGAGCGACCCGACGATGGCGCCGAGGCTCTGGACGTCGCCGTTCTTCGGCAGCTCGACGGCCACGAGGAACGGGCCGTTGGAGCCCGCGCCGAAGCCCTCGGTCTGCAGGTCGTACGCGATGCGGCTGATGCTGCCCTCCGGCGTGCCGGAGTCGTCCGGGAAGCCGAGGCGCAGGCTCAGCGCCGGCACCGCGAGCAGCAGGACGGCGGCGAGCGACAGGACCGCGGGGATGATCGGGCGCTTCTGGATGAGGCGCGCGTAGTGCGCCCAGCGACCGCCCTCCGGGTGCCAGTCCTGGCTCTGGCGGTAGTGCCGCGTGAGCTTGTAGAGCCCGCGGAACGGCGCCGCGATCGGACGCAGCTTGATCTTCTCGAGGCCGTCCGCGATCGACATCGACAGCGGCGACACCGCGCGGCGGCCCAGGAGGCTCAGCAGCGCGGGCAGCAGCCAGACGGCCGAGAGCATGACGAGCACGACCGTGCCGGCGGCGGCGAAGGCGAGGCCGGTGAAGAAGCCGATGCCCATGAACAGCAGGCCGAGCAGGCCGATCACGACGGTGGACGCCGCGAACACCACGGCACGACCGGAGGTGTTGACCGCTTCGAGCGCGGCCTGCTTCGGCTCGTGCCCGGCGAGGATCGCCTGTCGGAAGCGGTTGATGACGAAGAGCGAGTAGTCGATGCCGACGCCGAGACCGATCATCGCCGCGAGGGTCGGGGCGAAGGTGGCGACGTCGTAGAAGTTGGCGATGTACAGCAGGAGGCTGGCGCCGAGGCCCACGCCGAAGCCCGCCGTGACCAGCGGCAGTCCGGCTGCGACGACCGAGCCGAAGGCGATGAGCAGGATGACGAGCGCGACGAGCATGCCGATGCCCTCGGAGCTCGGGGGCTCCTGGCCGGCGAACGCGAGCACCTGGCCGCTGGCGCCGACGGTGATGCCGTCCTGCGCGTTGGCGGCCTTCACGGCGTCGATGACGGCCTTGGCGGTCTCGGTGGAGACCTCGTCGCCCTTCGCGCCGCCGTCGAAGGTGATGGTGGCCTTGGCCACGTGGCCGTCGGGCGAGATCGGGGAGAGCGCCTGCTGCGAGGCGAGCAGCGCGGCCTTGAAGGCCTCCTGCTGCTCCGGCGGCACCTGGGAGAGGTCCGGCGGGCCCTGCGGAGCGGGGCAGCCGGTGCCGAGGCCCGCGCCGGTCTGGTCGAACGGGTTGGTCACGCACGTGACGCCGTCGACCTTCGAGATGGTCGTGAGCATCCCGGTGATGACCTCGGCGGTCGCCGCGTCGACCGCGGGGGCGCCGTCGGCGTCGGGCGACCAGACGACGGTGGCGGTGATGGCGTTGACGTCGCCGCCGGTGCCGGCGGGGAGCTTCTCGAGGAGCTGCTGCGCCTGCAGCGACTCGGTGTCCGGGAGCTCGAAGGAGTCCTTGAGCTCACCGCCCTTGGCGCTGCCGAGGAACCCGATGACCCCTGCCATCACGATGAACGCCAGCAGCGCCCACCACGGCTTGCGTACTGCCCAACGGGACAGACCACCCATGTCGAACATCCTTCGTCCGTACCCGGATGCCGGTCCCCCGGCTCCGGCGGCGGCACGTGGATGTGCCGCACATCTATCGGTACGGTACGATGGATGTGTTGCACACGCAAATCGGATGTGTGACACATGGAAGTCCGGAAGCGTTCGACCACCGGACGGAGCAGGTACGACGGGATGGGAGGACGGACGGCGATGAGCCAGTCACGCGGCAGCACGGCCGGGGACGCGGCACGGGTCGAGCCCGTCGTCGACCTGTCCTCCGCCGCATCCGCCGGCGCTCACCTGCCCGACGCGCTCGTCGACAGCCTCGACCGCACCATGCGGCGCCTGCGCCGCGCGATGATGAAGCCCCCGGCCACCACCGTGCCGGTGCCGGCGCTCGGCAAGCCCTTGGACATGGCCAAGATCTTCGCCTGCGACGCGATCCACGACCTCGCCGACCGCAAGGACAGCGTGACGGTCAAGGACGTCGCCGCCGAGCTCGAGCTCGAGCACTCGACCGCGAGCCGCCTGCTCGGCGACGTCGAGCAGGAGGGCCTGGTCACCCGCGGCACCGACCCGGACGACCGCCGGCGCACCACGCTGCAGCTCACCGAGCTCGGCGAGTCGGTGGTGGACGACGCCACCGCGATCACCCGCTTCTTCACCCGGCTGCTGCTCTCGGAGTGGCCGCGGCAGGACGTCGAGGACCTCACCCGCCTGCTCGGCCGCCTCGCCGACACCGTGCACGACAAGCTCGACGTACTGCCGGAGAAGGCGATGGCGGAGTTCGCGCGCCAGCACCCGGAGCTCGCCGAGGCCGGGGCCGCGATCATCGAGCACGTGCACGGCCAGCAGGTCGAGGGCGTGGAGTAGGCGCTACTCCCCCACGCGCGCGGCGTCGGACAGCTCGCCGTCGAGGCTGTCGAGAAACGCGCGCTCGAGGTCGTCGAGCTGCTTCTCCGACGCGAGCGCCTCGCGCACGACCCGCATCGCCAGGCCCCCGGGGTAGCCCTTGCGCGCGAGCATCCCGACCAGGCGGCGGGTGCGGGCCTCGACGTCGAGCCTGCGGGTGGAGGCGAGCTTCTTGGCCACAAGCGCCTGGGCGGTCGCAAGCTCGTCCTCGGGGGCAAGGGCCTCGAGGGCCTCGGTGACCACGGCCTCGCTCACGCCCTTGCTGCGCAGCTCGTGGCCGAGCGCCCGGCGGGCCAGGCCCGAGGACGCGTGCCGGCGCTGCACGTAGTTCTCGCTGAAGGCCGCGTCGTCGACGAGGGCTACCTCCTCGAACCGGTCGAGCACCTGGGCGGCGACGTCGTCCTCGACGCCGCGGCGGCGCAGGACCGTGGCGAGCTGGCCGCGGGTGCGCGGGCCCATCGCGAGCTGGGCGAGGCAGATCGAGCGCGCGACGTCGAGGGGATCGGCGTCCGGGACGTCGTCGGCCGACGACCCCGGGGTGGGGCCGTCGGCCGACGGACGTCGTGACAGCGACACGTGCGCCTAGAGGTCGATCGGGACGACGTCGGGGATGACGATGTCGTCGATCTCGGCCTCGAGCGGCGCGCCGATGCCGAGCTTGGCCTTGATCTTGCGCTCGAGCTCGTCGGCGAGGTCGGGGTTGTCCTTGAGGAAGTTGCGGGCGTTCTCCTTGCCCTGGCCGAGCTGGTCGCCCTCGTAGGTGTACCAGGCGCCGGACTTGCGGACGAAGCCGTGCTCGACGCCCATGTCGATGAGGCCGCCCTCGCGGGAGATGCCCTCGCCGTAGATCATGTCGAACTCGGCCTGCTTGAACGGCGGGGCCATCTTGTTCTTCACGACCTTGACGCGGGTGCGGTTGCCGACGGCCTCGGTGCCGTCCTTCAGCGTCTCGATGCGGCGGACGTCGAGGCGGACCGACGCGTAGAACTTCAGCGCCTTGCCGCCCGTCGTGGTCTCGGGCGAGCCGAACATCACGCCGATCTTCTCGCGCAGCTGGTTGATGAAGATCGCGGTCGTGTTCGAGCTCGACAGGGCGCCGGCGAGCTTGCGCAGCGCCTGGCTCATGAGGCGGGCCTGGAGGCCGACGTGGCTGTCGCCCATCTCGCCCTCGATCTCCGCGCGGGGCACGAGGGCCGCGACCGAGTCGATGACGATGATGCTGACCGCGCCGGAGCGGATGAGCATGTCGGCGATCTCGAGCGCCTGCTCGCCGTTGTCGGGCTGGCTGACCAGGAGCGCGTCGATGTCGACGCCGAGGGCCTTGGCGTACTCCGGGTCGAGCGCGTGCTCGGCGTCGATGATGGCGGCGATGCCGCCGGCCTTCTGCGCGTTGGCGATCGCGTGCAGGGCGAGCGTGGTCTTGCCGCTGGACTCGGGGCCGTAGACCTCGATCACGCGGCCGCGGGGCAGGCCGCCGATGCCGAGGGCGACGTCGAGGGCGACCGAGCCGGTGGGGATGACCTCGATCGGGGCGCGGCCCTCCTGGCCGAGCCGCATGACCGAGCCCTTGCCGAACTGGCGCTCGATCTGGGCGAGGGCGGTGTCGAGCGCCTTCTCGCGGTCGGAGCTGCCGGAGCCGCCGGGGGTCTTGGAGGGGGCCATGGGGACCTGCCTTCGTGTGCTGCGGTTGACGATGGCGGCGACGCTACGGACGGGGTCCGACAGCGGCTCCGGCACCGATCCCCGTCTCCTGTGGACGACCCGCCGGGGCGGGCGGCCTGGGGACGGAGCTCGAGTGCGTGCGCCCAGACTAGGTCGAACGCCTGTTCGATCCTAGAGCGACACGCCGGGGAGTTCGAACACCTGTCCACGCGATCCCGCGCCGGCCGAGGGCACGGCGTACGACGGCTCCGCGCTCAGCGCTCGCTCGCGGGGAGGGCGAGGGCGGCGTGCACCGCGCGCCAGATGTCGACGGTCTCGATGCCGGCGTCGATCGCCTCGAGCACGGTCCGGCCGTCGAGCTCGCTCAGGTGGAAGTCCGCGGCCCAGGACCGGGCGTAGGCCTCCCCCAGCGCCTCCTCGAGGCGTCGCCAGAACTCCGTGAGCCGCACGGCGGGCAGGCTACGCGACGCCGCCGGGCCCGCCGCACCGCCGTCCGCTGACCGCGGCGGGCCTAGGCCGTCGGTTTGGTGATCCTTACCTGACGGCGTATGGTTGCTTGCATGATGCAAGCAATTACCCGCGAGGCCGGACGCGGGGACGCGGACGTCGAGCTCCCCGAGCAGCGGGTCTTCCGCGCGCTCACGGGCCTCGTCACCCAGCTGCGCCGGCGGGCGGAGGACCCCGACGGCTCGGCGCGCACGTTCCTGCTCGGCCACCTCTCGCGCCACGCCCCCCTGCGGATGAGCGACCTCGCCGCCCTCGCGTGCCTCGACCAGTCCACGGTCAGCCGGCACCTGCGGGGCCTCGACGAGCACGGCCTCATCACCCGCTCCCCCGACCCCGACGACGGCCGAGCCACGCTGCTCGACCTCTCCGACGCCGGGCACGAGGCGCTCCAGCGCGCCGTGCGCGCCCGCACCGACCTCATCACCGCCGCGACCGCCGACTGGTCCGAGAAGGACCGCACGACGCTCGCCGACCTCATGACCCGCCTCGCCCACGACCTGGAGCACACCGCATGAGCACGTCCGAATCCGCACGCGCGGAGTTCGTCTTCGACCCCGAGGTCGCCGAGAGCCGCAAGCACCTGCGCTGGATCCTGTCCGCGCTCATGCTCACGATGCTGCTCGCGGCGCTCGACCAGACCATCGTCTCGACCGCGCTGCCGCGGATCACGTCCGAGCTCAACGGGCTCAACGAGCTGTCGTGGGTGATCACGGCGTACCTGCTCGCCTCGACGGCGTCCACGCCGATCTGGGGCAAGCTGTCGGACCTCTACGGCCGCAAGGTGATGCTGCAGTCGGCCGTGGCCGTCTTCGTCATCGCCTCGATGCTCGCCGGCCTGTCGCAGAACATGGCCCAGCTCATCGGCACGCGCGCCCTCCAGGGCATCGGCGGCGGCGGCATCATGGTGCTGGTCATGGCGGTCATCGCCGACCTCATCCCGCCGCGCGACCGCGGCCGCTACGCCGGGCTCTTCGGCGCCGTGTTCGGCCTCTCCTCGGTCATCGGCCCGCTCCTCGGCGGCTTCTTCACCGAGCAGCTCTCGTGGCGCTGGATCTTCTACATCAACGTGCCGCTCGGCATCGCGGCCTTCGCGGCGCTGGCGATCTTCCTGCACCTGCCCGTGCTGCACGAGAAGAAGCCGATCGACTGGCTCGGCTCCGCGCTGCTGGTCGCCGGCGTCACGATGGTCCTGCTCGTCACCGTCTGGGGCGGCCAGGAGTACGACTGGAACAGCCCGACGATCATCGGGCTGGCCATCGGCGGCCTCGCCGTGCTGGCGCTCTTCGTGTGGCACGAGCTGCGCACCGAGGAGCCGATCGTCCCGATGACCCTGTTCTCCAACAAGGTCTTCCGCGTCAGCTCGATGGTGGGCTTCATCGTCGGCTTCGCGATGTTCGGATCGATCGTGTACCTGTCGATCTACTTCCAGGTGGTGCGCGGTGCGACGCCGACGATGGCCGGCCTCATGCTGCTGCCGCTCATGCTCGGCATCCTGATCACGTCGATCCTGTCGGGCCAGCTCATCGCCCGCATGGGGCGCTACAAGGCGTTCCCCATCATTGGCACCGGCCTCGCCGCCGTGGGCATCTACATGATGAGCCGGCTCGGCGTCGACTCGCCGTACTGGTACAACGCGCTGGCGATGTTCGTCCTCGGCGCCGGCCTCGGCAACGTCATGCAGACCCTGGTGCTCGCGGTGCAGAACACCGTGGCGCCGCAGCAGATGGGCGCGGCGACGTCCGGCGCGACGTTCTTCCGGTCGATCGGCGGCTCGTTCGGCACCGCGTTCTTCGGAGCCGTGTGGACCGCGCGCCTGGCGTCCGAGCTCAACGCCGCCTTCCCCGGAGGGACCGGCCAGCTCGGCGACGCCACGTCGTCCATCGGCAGCATCGAGGCGCTGCCTCCGGCGATCCAGGAGACGGTGCTGCAGGCCTTCGCCAACGCGATCGACACGACGTTCCTCGTGGCCGTTCCGTTCATGGTGGTGGCGTTCCTGCTGGCCTGGCTGCTGCCCGAGGTGCGGCTCAAGACCAAGCGCGACGTCGCGCACGAGCTCGCCGACGACGCGGCCGTGCCGCTCCCGATGGCGCTCGACTGATCGCGAGCCCGGCGTACGACGGCCGCTGCCCCCGCTGTGGGGCGGCGGCCGTCGTCGTACGGCGATCAGGCAGGCGGCGCGGCGTCGTCCGGCGGCTGCGGCGCGCGCGGCTGGTCGATCGGGCTGACGGCTCCGCCCGCCCGGCCGCGGCGCAGCACGGCCATGAGGACCGCCGCGAGCACCAGCAGGATCACGATCACCGCGACCCAGCCCCAGATGCTCGGACCGTCGGCCGCCAGGACTGCCGCACCCACGCTGCTCATGCGCCGATCCTGCCCCAGCTGCTCGACGGATCCTCGAGTTACTGCCCACATGCTCGCCGAGCAGCCGCGCTCAGCGAGCATGTGGGCAGTAACTCGCGTCAGGTCCGGGGCGGCGGGTGTGGGTGGCAGGGGCCAGGATGGTCCGGTGCCCCGCCGACCCGACGCCGCTGCCGCCGTGCCGGTGGCGGACGACGTGCTCGGGCGGTTCTCGCCGGCAACCCGCGCGTGGTTCGCGTCGGCGTTCGAGGCGGCGACGCCGGCGCAGATCGGCGCGTGGCACGCCATCTCGTCCGGGCAGCACGCGCTCGTCGTGGCCCCCACCGGCTCGGGCAAGACGCTCGCGGCGTTCCTCTGGGCGCTCGACGGGCTCGCGGCCGAGCCGGTGCCGGAGGATCCGAAGGCCCGTTGCCGGGTGCTGTACGTCTCCCCGCTGAAGGCGCTCGCGGTCGACGTCGAGCGCAACCTGCGCAGCCCGCTCACCGGCATCCGGCGCGAGGCCGTGCGGCTCGGCCTCCCCGAGCCCGACGTGTCCGTCGGGGTGCGGTCCGGCGACACCCCGGCCGACGAGCGCCGCCGCTTCACCACCCGGCCCCCGGACGTGCTCATCACGACGCCGGAGTCGCTGTTCCTGCTGCTCACCTCGCAGGCGCGCGAGTCGCTGCGCGGCGTGCGCACGGTGATCCTCGACGAGGTGCACGCGATGGCGGGCACCAAGCGCGGCGCCCACCTCGCCATCTCGCTCGAGCGGCTCGACGCCCTGCTCGAGCAGCCCGCCCAGCGCATCGGCCTGTCGGCGACCGTGCGGCCCGTCGACGAGGTGGCGACGTTCCTCGGCGGATCTCGTCCGGTCACCGTGGTGCAGCCGCCGTCCAGCAAGACAGTCGACCTCTCGGTCGTGGTGCCGGTCGACGACATGGCCGAGCTCGGCGCGTCCACCGGCGAGGTCGACGGCTCCGCCGCCGGCGAGGAGCGGCGTACGTCGATCTGGCCGCACCTCGAGGAGCGCGTGGTCGACCTGGTGGCCTCGCACCGCTCCACCATCGTGTTCGCGAACTCGCGGCGCCTGGCCGAACGCCTCACCGCGCGGCTCAACGAGATCTGGGTCGAGCGCACCGAGGGTGCCGAGCTCGAGACCGGCGGCGCACCCGCGGCCTCGATGGGGCAGGCGGGTTCCACCGGGGGCGCCCCGCTGGTGCTCGCCCGCGCCCACCATGGATCGGTCAGCAAGGAGCAGCGGGCCCTCATCGAGGACGACCTGAAGTCGGGCCGCCTGCCCGCCGTGGTCGCGACGAGCAGCCTCGAGCTCGGCATCGACATGGGCGCGGTCGACCTCGTCGTGCAGGTGGAGTCTCCGCCGTCGGTCGCCAGCGGGCTTCAGCGCGTCGGCCGCGCCGGCCACCAGGTGGGCGCGGTGTCCTCGGGCGTCGTCTTCCCGAAGTACCGCGGCGACCTCGTGCAGACCGCGGTGGTCGTCGAGCGCATGCGCGACGGGCTCATCGAGGAGATGCGCATGCCGCGCAACCCCCTCGACGTGCTCGCCCAGCAGATCGTGGCGATGTGCGCGCTCGACGAGTGGCACGTCGACGACGTGCTCGCGCTCGTACGCCGGGCCGCGCCGTTCGCCACGCTGCCGCAGTCGGCGTACGACGCCGTCCTCGACATGCTCGCCGGCCGCTACCCGAGCGACGAGTTCGCCGAGCTGCGGCCGCGCCTGGTGTGGGACCGCACCAGCGGCGCGCTCACCGGCCGTCCGGGCGCCCAGCGGCTCGCCGTGACGAGCGGCGGCACGATCCCCGACCGCGGCCTGTTCGGCGTTTTCCTCGTCGGGGAAAAGGCCTCGAGGGTCGGCGAGCTCGACGAGGAGATGGTGTACGAGTCGCGGGTCGGCGACGTGTTCGCGCTCGGCGCCTCGAGCTGGCGGATCGAGGACATCACCCACGACCGCGTGCTCGTCTCCCCCGCGCCCGGCCTCGCGGGCCGGCTGCCGTTCTGGCACGGCGACTCGATCGGGCGGCCGTACGAGCTCGGGCGTGCGATGGGGTCGTACCTCCGCGAGGTCGGGGCGCTCCCCCGCGCGAAGGCCGAGCAGCGCCTGGCCGCCAGCGGCCTCGACGCCAACGCGGTCACCAACCTGCTGGCCTACCTCGACGACCAGAAGGCCGCGACGGTCCACCTTCCCGACGACCGCACGATCGTCGTGGAGAAGGTCCGCGACGAGCTCGGCGACTGGCGGATCGTGGTGCACTCGCCGTTCGGCGCCCGCGTGCACGCGCCCTGGGCGCTGGCCATCGGCGCCAGGGTGCGCGAGCGGCACGGCCTCGACGCGCAGGTGATGCACGCCGACGACGGCATCGTGCTGCGCCTGCCCGACGTCGAGGACGACGAGGTCGTGCGGGGCGTGCTCGAGTCGACGCTGCTCGACCCCGACGAGGTCGAGGCGCTGGTCACCGCGGAGGCCGGCGGCTCGGCTCTGTTCGCCTCGCGCTTCCGCGAGTCGGCCGCCCGCGCGCTGCTGCTGCCGCGCCGCAACCCCGGCAAGCGCTCGCCGCTGTGGCAGCAGCGCCAGCGCTCGGCGCAGCTGCTGTCGGTCGCGTCGCAGTACGGCTCGTTCCCGATCGTGCTCGAGACGATGCGCGAGGTTCTGCAGGACGTCTACGACGTGCCGGGCCTCGTGGCGCTCATGAAGTCGGTGCAGTCGCGCGAGGTGCGCGTCGTCGAGGTCGAGACGCCCACGCCGTCGCCGTTCGCGCGGTCGCTGCTGTTCGGGTACGTCGCGCAGTACCTCTACGAGGGCGACTCGCCCCTCGCCGAGCGACGTGCTGCGGCGCTCACGCTCGACACCGCGCTGCTGTCCGAGCTGCTCGGCCAGGCCGAGCTGCGCGACCTGCTCGACGTCGAGGCGCTCGCGCAGGTGGAGGCGGAGATCGGGCGGCTCGTGCCCGAGCGGCATGCGCGCGACGCTGAGGGCGTGGCCGACCTCCTGCGCCTGCTCGGCCCGCTGACCCGCGACGGCCTCGCGGCGCGCGGGGCGCAGGCGGCGTGGATCGACGAGCTGCTCGGCGTACGCCGTGCCATCGAGGTGCGCGTCGGCGGCGAGACCGTGGTGGCCTCGGTCGAGGACGCCGCGCGCCTGCGCGACGCGCTCGGCACCGCGCTCCCCGTCGGCCTGCCGGACGCGTTCCTCGAGCCGGTGGCCGACCCGGTCGGGGATCTGGTGTCGCGCTGGGCCCGCACGCACGGGCCGTTCCACGCCTCCGACGTGGCGGCCGCGTTCGGGCTCGGCACCGCCGTCGTGACGGCGGCGCTCGCCCGGCTCGCGGCGTCCGGCCGGGTGGTGAGCGGTGAGTTCCGCCCGGGCGGCAGCGGCACCGAGTGGTGCGACGCCGACGTGCTGCGCCTCATCCGCCGCCGATCGGTGGCCGCGCTGCGCCGCGAGGCCGAGCCCGTGCCGCCCGAGGCGCTCGGCGTGTTCTTGCCCGCGTGGCAGAACGTCAGTGCCGGCGGCCGTCGGCTGCGCGGCGCCGACGGCGTGCTGCGCGTGGTGGAGCAGCTGGCGGGCGTCATCGTGCCGGCGTCGGCCTGGGAGTCGCTCGTGCTGCCCGCCCGGGTGGAGGGCTACCAGCCCGGCATGCTCGACGAACTGACCGCGGCCGGCGAGGTCGTGTGGGCCGGGGCGGGCGCGCTGCCCGGCGGCGACGGCTGGGTGGCGCTGGCCCCTGCCGACACCGCCGACCTCGTGCTGCCCGACGTCCTCGAGCTCGAGCGGTCCCCGCTGCACGAGGCGGTCCTCGACACGCTCGCCTCCGGCGGCGGCTGGTTCTTCCGCGCGCTGTCCGACCGCGTCGGCCCGGTGGTGAACCCCGGCGGCGGAGGTGTCGACGACGCGGCTCTGGTCGAGGCTCTCTGGGACCTCGTGTGGACCGGCACGGTCACGGGCGACACGTGGGCGCCGCTGCGCGCGCACCTGTCAGGCAGCAGCCGCAAGCCCCGCACCGCGGCCGCCGCGCCGCGCGTGGGCCCGCGCGGCCGCTACGCCCGGCCCGCCCGAGCCGGGATGCCCACGCGCAGCGGACCGCCCTCGGTCAGCGGACGCTGGTCGCTGGTGCCGCCGCGGTCCACCGACGCCACGCTGCGCGCTGCCGCGCTCGCCGAGGGCCTGCTCGACCGGCACGGCATCCTGACCCGCGGCGCCGTCGCCGCCGAGCGGGTGCCCGGCGGCTTCGCCGGCGTGTACCGCGTGCTGTCGGCGTTCGAGGACGCCGGACGCTGCCGCCGCGCGTACGTCGTTGAGCGCCTCGGCGCCGCCCAGTTCTCGCTCCCGGGCGCGATCGACCGGGTGCGCGCGGTGGCGCCGACCGGCGAGCGCACGGCGCCGGGGAATGCGCTGGTGCTGGCGGCCACCGATCCCGCCAACCCGTACGGCGCGGCCCTCGCCTGGCCGCCGCGGCCGGAGGACGTGGCGAGCGGCCACAAGCCGGGGCGCAAGGCCGGCGCGCTGGTCGTGCTCGTCGACGGGGCGCTGGTGCTGTACGTCGAGCGCGGCGGCCGCACGCTGCTGTCGTGGACCGACGACGCGGAGGTCCTCGGTGCCGCAGCCGGAGCGCTCGCGGGGTCGGTGAAGTCCGGTTCGCTGGGGCGGCTCACGGTGTCGACCGCGGACGGCGCCTCGGTGCTGGGTCCGTCGTCCGCCCTCGGCACGGCCCTCGAGCGCGCCGGCTTCGTCGCCACCCCCCGGGGCCTCCGCCTCCGCGCCTGACTCGGTACACCGTGATGGTGTATCGAAGGTGTACGCTCCGTCCATGAGTCGCACCAACATCGAGCTCGACGACGAGCTCGTCGCCGCGGCCATGGCCCGGTTCGGGCTCACGACCAAGCGCTCGGTCGTCGAGCTCGCCCTTCGGCGCCTGCTCGCCTCCCCCGTCGACGCCGATTTCATCCGCTCGCTGGAAGGGATCGGCTGGGACGGCGACCTCGACGAGATGCGCGCCGGCGACCCGGTGCCGGAGTGGTGAGCCCGCTGCTCATCGACTCGTCGGTGTGGATCGCGTTGTTCCGCGGTGGCGCCACAGAGATCCGTGAGCGACTGGCATCGGCCGCGACGCAGGGGGCTCGACTCGCCACGTGCGAACCGGTCTCGCTCGAACTGCTTGCCGGCGCCACGGAGCGCTCGCTCCCCCGGCTGGAGCGGCTCGTCGACGGCCTCGCGGTCCTCGATTCGGACCCCCACGTCGACTTCCGTACTGCTGCCGCCCTTTCCCGCGCGAGCCGCGCGCAAGGGCGCACGGTTCGGTCGCTCATGGACTGCCTCATCGCCGCAGTTGCCATCCGGCACGACGCCGTGCTCGTGCATCGCGACCGCGACTTCGATGCACTTGCCGCGGTGAGCAGCCTGCGCGCTGAGCGCTGGGAGTGAGAGTCAGGCGCGGACGACGGCGATGTTGAACGACGGGGTGCCGAAGGAGCCCATGAGCGAGAGCCAGAGCGGCAGGTAGAGCTCGAGGCCGCGCGAGGCGGCGATGCCGCCGGCGTCGACGACCTCGTCGTCCGTCCAGCCGAAGCCGCGCAGGATGCCGCGCGCGACGTCCTTGGCATCGGCGTCGTCGCCGGCGACGAACACCGAGTGCGGTCCAGGGAGCGCGCGCGGGTGGACCATCACGTCGGCGTTCATCGTGTTGAGCGTCTTGACCACGCGCGCTGCGGGGAAGGCCTCCTGGATCTGCTCCCCCATGCTGCGCCCGTCGTCCTGGCGGACCGTGGGCGGGAAGCCGGCGGAGAAGTCGAGCGGGTTGGAGATGTCGAGCAGAACCTTGCCCGCCAGGTTGTCGGCGCCCGCAGCGGTGAGGGCGTCGATCGATACGAGGCCGCCGGTCGCGTTGACGACGACTTCGCCGTACTCCGCCGCCTCGGCGAACGTGCCGTTGCTCGCTCCCCCGCCCGCCGCCGCGACGAAGGCGAGCGCCTTCTCGTTGCCGGCCGTGCGCGAGCCCATCCGTACTTCGTGGCCGGTCTCGACCAGCCGCCGTCCGACGGCCGTCCCGACCACGCCCGTCCCGAGCACCGCGATGCGCATGCGTCCTCCTGTCACCGGTTACGTCGATGGTGGCCCCTGACGGGCTCGCGCGCAGCAGGGTTCCGAGGAAGGCTGGGCGCAGGAGGAGCAGATGCCCGAGGGCGACACCGTGTGGCTGGTCGCGAAGCGGCTCGACGACGCGCTGTCGGGCGAGGTGCTGACGCGCGCGGACTTCCGCGTGCCGCAGCTCGCCACCGCCGACATCGCCGGGCGCCGGGTGCTGGCGACGCGGCCGCGCGGCAAGCACATCCTCACGCGCGTCGACGGCGGGCTCACGCTGCACAGCCACCTGCGGATGGACGGCTCGTGGCACCTGCACCGGCCCGGCGCGCGCTGGACGGGCGGCCCCGACCACCAGATCCGGCTCGTGCTCTCGACCGAGGGCTGGAACGCCGTCGGCTACCGCCTGCACGATCTGGCGATCGTGGAGACCGAGCGCGAGGACGAGCTCGTCGGCCACCTCGGGCCCGACCTGCTGGACCCGGCGGGCTTCGACGCGCCCGAGGCGCTGCGGCGGCTGGCCTCGGCACCCGATCGCGAGATCGGCCAGGCGCTGCTCGACCAGCGCAACCTCGCCGGGATCGGCAACCTCTACAAGGCCGAGTCGCTGTTCATCACCCGCGTATCGCCGTGGTGCCCGGTCGGCGAGGTGCCCGGCCTGCCCGCGCTCGTCGAGACAGCGCGCCGGCTGCTCGACCGCAACAAGGACGGCTGGTCGCAGTCGACGACCGGCGATCCGGGCCGCGACCGGCAGCACTACGTGTTCGAGCGCGCCGGCAAGCCGTGCCGGCGGTGCGGGGGGCCGGTCGCCTCTGCGATGCAGGGCGAATCGCCGTACGACCGGATCACCTACTGGTGCCCGGCGTGCCAGCCGGGCGCGCACCCCGAGCCGATGCGCACGGGCAGGCCCCGCGGCGGGTCGGGCGCGTACGACCGGCGCGTGCGGCGGTCGGGCAGCTAGGACGCCGGAGCCGCGAACGCGGTGGTGCGTACGGCGGCAGGCAGCCCGCTCGCGAGCAGCGCGGCCCCGGCCTCGCGGGAGGCCTGCGACCCCGGCTCGAGGACGTGGCCGGCGAGCCAGCGCAGGACGAGGTCGACGTGCGACGGGCCGGAGACGCGGCCGCCGGCGTCGAGCATCGCGGCGACCTCCGAGCGCACGGCGTCCCACTGGTGCGAGTGGCCCGGGGCGGCGAGCGGCAGCAGCGCCGTCGGCTCCACGCCGCGCAGGCCCACGACGACCGGGTGCGCGGCCACGCCGTCCGCGGCGCGGGTGAGGGCCACCGCGAGGTCGGCGGTGGCGAGGTCGCGGCAGTCGGCGGCGAGCTCGGCGACGTCGTCGTGGATCAAGCCGGCGACGAGGTCGTCCTTGGTGCGGAAGTGGTTGTAGAGCGTGGCCTTTGCCAGGCCCCCGCGGACGGCGACGTCGCCCATCGTGGCCTTGCGCAGGCCGTGCTCGGCGAGCACGCGGCGCGCGCCCTCGAGCGCGGCGGTTCGGGTGCGGCCCATGGCGTTGCCCGCGCGCGAGCGCGGAGAACGGTCGGGCACGGGGAGGGTCAGGCGGCCGCGACGACGGCGTCGGCCGCGACGGGGAGCTCGGTGACCGGGGCGACGCCCTCGAGGATGGCCACCTCGTCACTCACCGCGCGCAGCACGGTGGCGAGGGGGACCTCGAGCGCGGTGCAGATCGAGGCGAGCAGCTCGCTGCTGGCCTCCTTCTGGCCGCGCTCCACCTCGGAGAGGTAGCCGAGCGAGACACGGGCCGCCGAGGACACCTCGCGCAGGGTGCGTCCCTGGTCCTGGCGGCGGCGACGGAGCTCGTCGCCGATCACGCGGCGGAGCACGATCACGGGCGCACCTCCCCTCGAGGGATCGTTCGGCCGGGCGGCCGCAGGCACGGCAGCACCGGTGTGACGGCTACCACGGTACCGGGCGTCACCCTCCGACGCACCGACGGCACCCGGACGGCGTACGTCGGCGCGTCGCGACGGGCCGGCGGTGGGCGGGGCAGTGATCACAGGGGCATCCGTTCGGGGGTTCGGCCGCGGCGCGCAGGAGGCCGCCGCGGCGGTGCTGGCGGGAGCCGGGGACGGACCCCCGCACGTGCAGGGTGCAACGCTCCGATCCTGCGCCCGTGTTCCCCTCCCCGCCACTCCGTATCCGACCTGAATTCACCCGCTAAGGACCGATCGCGCCCTTCAGGGGCAGGTTCTGTCCTTTTCCCGGCCGCTGCGCTCAGGCGTCGGCGTCCCGCAGGCCGACCGCGTCGTACGCCCAGAACACGTCCGGGTAGACGAGCGTGCCGGTCATCCAGGGCTCGTACGCCGTGCCCAGCACCACCTGGAACGCGGCGTCCGGGATGCGCAGCGACGGGGCGCGGAATTCCAGCGGCCCGGCCGCCCGGAAGCCCAGACGGGAGTAGTACGCCGGATCGCCCTCGAGGAACAGCGCCGGCACGCCGAGCACGTCGATCTCCGCGACGGCGGCCCGGACCAGCGCGGACCCGGCGCCGCGGCTCTGGTGCGACGGCAGCACGCCGAGGGGCGACAGCACGAGGACGTCGACGAGCCGGCGCGGGGCGTCGAGCCAGGCATGGCTGAGCAGCACGTGGCCGACGACGGCGCCGTCGTCCTCGGCGACGAAGCCGACCGCGGCCAGCGGAGCGTTCCGCGCCCGCAGCGGCGCGAGCAGGTCGGCGACCACGGGCTCGTCGGCGAACGCCTCGGCATGCACGCGGTGGACGGCGGGGGCGTCGTCGTCGGTCTCGGGGCGGATCGTGATCACAGACCGACCCTAGAGAGGCGGCGGCGCGCGGCGCCTGCAAGTTGCCGGGGGCGAGAAAAGGACAGATACCGCCCCTGGAGGGCGGGATTCGTCCTTAGCGGACGAAAGTCGACCGGGCGTGGTCAGGAGCCGACGTGGTCGAGGGCGGCGTTGAGGGCCTCGTCGAGGGCGGCGGTGCGGATGCCGTCGCGGCCGAGGGCGGGGTCGAGCTCGAGGCCGATGGTGGTCGTGGGGCCGTCCTCGCCCGGGCCGACGACCGCGACGAAGAGCGTGCCGACCGGCTGGCCGTCCTGCGGATCCGGGCCGGCCACGCCGGTCGTGGCGAGGCCGTAGTCGGCGCCGAGGAGGCGGGCGACGCCGGCGGCCATCTCGTCGGCGACGTCGGAGTCCACCGCGCCCACGCGCCCGAGGAGCCCGGCGTCGACGCCGAGCACGCTCGCCTTCACGTCCGTCGCGTACGCGACCACGCCTCCGCGCAACACCGCCGATGCACCGGGGACCGCCACGATGGTCGACGCCACGAGGCCGCCCGTGAGCGACTCCGCCACCGCGATCGTGCGCCCCTGCTGCCCGAGGACGCGCACGAGCTGGGCCGCGGTCTCCACCGACGACGGCGAGCTCACGACGCGGCCGCCGCGCGGGCCGAGCGGCGCAGGCGCATCGCGCGCAGCAGGTAGTCGATGCCCGTCACGACCGTGAGAACCACGGCCACGAGCATCACGCCGGTGCGGAGAGTCACGAGCCAGCCGGACAGAGGCAGGAGGTAGAGCAGGATCGCCAGCATCTGCGCGAGGGTCTTGGCCTTGCCGCCACGGCTGGCCGCGATGACGCCGTGCTTGATGACCGCGAACCGCAGGAGCGTCACGCCGATCTCGCGCACCAGGATCACGATCGTGACCCACCACGGCAGGTCGCCGAGCCAGCTCAGCCCGACGAGCGCCGTGCCCGTGAGCGCCTTGTCGGCGATCGGGTCGACGATCTTGCCGAACGACGTCACCAGGTTCATCCGCCGGGCGAGCTCGCCGTCGACGAAGTCCGTGGCACCCGCGAGGACGAAGACGACCGCGGCCCAGACGCGCGACGCGGTGTCGTCCCCGCCCTCGCGCAGCAGCAGCCACGCGAAGACCGGGACGAGCAGCAGGCGCAGCAGGGTGAGGGCGTTCGGCAGGTTGAGCGCGGACGGCGACTGGACGGGGTCGGCCACGTGGTCCAGCGGCGGCGGCTTCACCGGCGCATCACCGAGGGACCACCGACGTGACCGCCGCGACGAGGTCGACGCCCTCGGACGCCGTGACCGTCGCCGTGACGAGGTCGCCGACCGCCAGGGACGACGCGGGGA
Organism: Candidatus Nanopelagicales bacterium; assembly: GCA_050251215.1. GTDB lineage: Bacteria > Actinomycetota > Actinomycetes > S36-B12 > CAIYMF01 > Longivirga. The sequence goes on along the minus strand of JBFWNE010000022.1, from coordinate 34,751 downwards.
TCACGCCGTCGACGAGGAACGTGAGGCCGTCGACCTCCGGCGCCTGGTGCGCGCTGCGGCCCTCGACGCCCTCGGCGTCCACGACCTCGACGAGCACCTGCACCGTCTGTCCGACGCGGTCCTCGGCGCGCTGGGCGGTCAGCTCCTCCACCAGCGCGGTGATCCGCTCGACGCGCTCGTGCACGACGTCGTCGTCGAGCTTGCCGTCGTACGTCGCGGCCTCCGTGCCGTCCTCGTCGGAGTAGCCGAACACGCCGACCGCGTCGAGGCGGGCGCCGACGAGGAACCGCTCGAGCTCCTCGACGTCCTCCTCGGTCTCGCCGGGGAACCCGACGATCACGTTGCTGCGCGCGCCGGCCTCGGGCAGCAGCGCGCGCGCCGACGACAGCAGCTCGAGGAACGACTCGGTGCCGCCGAAGCGGCGCATCCGCCGCAGCACCGCCGGCGAGGAGTGCTGGAACGACAGGTCGAAGTACGGCACGACGCCGGGCGTGCTCGCGATCGCCTGCAGCAGCGAGGGCCGCGTCTCGGCGGGCTGGAGGTACGACACGCGCACCCAGTCGATGCCGTCGATGGCGGCGAGCTCGGGCAGCAGCGTCTCGAGGAGGCGCAGGTCGCCGAGGTCCTTGCCGTACGACGTGGAGTTCTCGCTCACGAGCACGAGCTCGCGCACGCCCTGCGAGGCGAGCCAGCGGGCCTCGTCGATCACGTCGGACGGGCGGCGGGAGACGAACGAGCCGCGGAACGATGGGATCGCGCAGAAGGCGCAGCGGCGGTCGCAGCCGCTCGCGAGCTTGTGGGGCGCGCTCGGGCCGGACCCCAGGCGGCGGCGTACGACGCGGGGGCCGCTCGCCGGGGCGACGCCCTCGGGCAGATCCGGCTCGTCGACCTGCGCATGGCCGGGCAGCGCGACGTCGGACGCCGACCGCTCGACCGGCGAGATCGGCAGCAGGAGGCGGCGGTCGCGCGGCGCGTGCGGCACGTGCTGCTCGCCCGCGACGATGCGGCGCAGGCGCGCGCCGATGTCGGCGTAGTCGTCGAACCCGAGGACCGCGTCGGCCTCGGACAGCGACTCGGCCAACTGGTCGCCGTACCGCTCGGCGAGGCAGCCGACGGCGACGACGGCCTGCGGCCGCGCCGTGCCCTTGAGGTCGGCAGCCTCGAGGAGGGCGTCGACGCTGTCCTTCTTGGCCTGCTCGACGAAGCCGCAGGTGTTGACCACGACGGCATCGGCGTCGGCGGCGTCCTCGACGAGCTCCCAGCCGTCGGCCTCGAGCCGGCCCGCGAGCTCCTCGGAGTCGACCTCGTTGCGCGCGCACCCGAGGGTCACGAGGGCGACGCGGCGCGACGGGGTGGCGGACGGCGTCGTCATGGGGCAGAGCCTACGGGCTGGGGTCGAGCGGGTCGGCGTGCGCCGCGGCTCAGCCGGCCTGGCCGTTGGGGTCGCCGGGGCCGAACTCGGTGCGCACGACGTCGCCGTTGGCGCCGGCCTTGCCGAGGTCGCGGCCATTGACCGTGAGCTCCACGGCGCCGGCGTTGCCGAGCACGAGCTTGATGAGCTTGTCGTCCTTGAACTTCTTGGTGTCGCCCGTGGTCAGCGTGCCTTGGAAGAGCTCCTTGCCCGTCGAGCTCGTCACCAGGACCCAGGAGGCCTTGCCCGTGATGGCGAGGGCGACGTTGACACCGTCGGCCTCGGCCACGGCGTCGGTGGGGCTCGTGGTCGGGTCCGGGGTGGGCTCCTCGGTGGCCGAGTCGGACGGCGACGGGCTCACGGCCGGGCTGCTCGTCGAGGTCGACGGGGTCGGCTGGGCGACCGGCGAGTTGCCGCCGCGGTTGCCGAGGGCGGAGATGACGGCGACGCCGATGACGACGACGAGCGCGAGGGCCATGACTGCGGTCCAGTTGGCCCCGCCGCCGCGCCGCCCGCTCTCGACCGAGACCCCGAGGGGGCCGGCGAGGGCGCCGAGCGAGCCGCCCGACGAGGCGGCGCTGATCGGCCCGGCCACCGGCTCCACGGGGGCGCTCACCGGCCGCTGCGCGCCGCGGTCTCGGTCGAACTGGGCGACGACCTCGGCCGGGTCGAGCCCGACTGCGGTGGCGATGCTCTTGAGGTGGCCGCGCGCGTAGACGTCGCCGCCGCACAGCCGGAAGTCGTCCTTCTCGATGGCGGTGACGAGGGTGGCGCGGATGCGCGTGGCGTCGGCGACCTGCGGCACGGTGAGACCCGCGGCGGTGCGCGCGTCGGAGACCATGCGGCCGACGGTCATGCCGGTGTCCTCGCTCATCGCTGCACCTCCTTCGCTGCGCTGCCGCCGTGCGGTCGCACGCCGATCACCCCCGGTGACCATCAGGATAGGCCGCACCCGCGCCGCCTGGGAAACCCGAGCGGCTGCGTGCGGGTGAACGCCGGACTGCGGACGCCGATGCGACGTACGGCCCGAAACATGCTGGAAACGTACGGTTCCGGCGTGACCGGGCTCACTCCCCCAGCGTCGCGAGCACGTCCTCGAGCTCGTCCGCCGTGATGAGCACGTCGCGGGCCTTGCTGCCCTCGCTCGGGCCGACGATTCCGCGCGTCTCCATGAGGTCCATGAGGCGCCCGGCCTTGGCGAAGCCCACCCGCAGCTTGCGCTGCAGCATCGACGTCGAGCCGAACTGCGTGGTCACGACGAGTTCGACGGCTGCGCGCAGCAGCTCGAGGTCGTCGCCGATCTCCTCGTCGACGTCCTTCTTCGACGCGGCGGCGACCGTGACCTCGCGGTACGCCGGGGCCATCTGCGCCTTGCAGTGGGCCACGACGGCGCGGATCTCGTTCTCGGTGACCCACGAGCCCTGGAGGCGGATCGGCTTGCTGGCGCCCATCGGCAGGAACAGCGCGTCGCCCTGGCCGACGAGCTTCTCCGCACCCGGCTGGTCGAGGATCACACGGCTGTCGGCGAGGCTCGAGGTCGCGAACGCGAGCCGGCTCGGCACGTTGGCCTTGATGAGGCCGGTGACGACGTCGACGCTCGGGCGCTGCGTGGCGAGCACCAGGTGGATGCCTGCCGCGCGGGCGAGCTGGGTGATGCGGACGATCGAGTCCTCGACGTCGCGCGGGGCGACCATCATGAGGTCGGCCAGCTCGTCGACGATCACGAGCAGGTACGGGTACGGCTCGATGACGCGATCGCTGCCCGGCAGCGGCTTCACCTGGCCCGCACGCACGGCCTTGTTGAAGTCGTCGACGTGGCGGAAGCCGAACTGCGCGAGGTCGTCGTACCGGAGGTCCATCTCCTTCACGACCCACTGCAGCGCCTCGGCTGCCTTCTTCGGGCTCGTGATGATCGGCGTGATGAGGTGCGGCACGCCCTCGTACGCCGTGAGCTCCACGCGCTTGGGGTCGACGAGGATCATGCGCACCTCGTCCGGCGTGGAGCGCATGAGCACGCTGGTGATGAGCGTGTTCATGCAGCCGGACTTGCCCGCGCCGGTGGCGCCGGCCACGAGGATGTGCGGCATCTTCGCGAGGTTGGCGCACACGAAGCCGCCCTCGACGTCCTTGCCGAGGCCGACCACCATCGGGTGGTGGTCGCTCGTGGCGGTCTTGCTGCGCAGCACGTCGCCGAGGCTGACGATCTCGCGATCGGTGTTCGGGATCTCGATGCCGATCGCGGACTTGCCGGGGATCGGAGAGAGGATCCGGACGTCGGCGCTGGCCACGGCGTACGCGATGTTCTTGGACAGCGCCGTGACGCGCTCGACCTTCACCGCGGGGCCGAGCTCGACCTCGTAGCGCGTGACTGTCGGGCCGCGCGAGTAGCCGGTGACGGTGGCGTCGATGCCGAACTGGTCGAGCACCTCCGAGAGCGAGGTTACGACGGCGTCGCTGGCCTTGCTCGTGGGCTTGTGCACCGCCCCGGGCTTGAGCGCCTCGACGCTGGGCAGGTGGTAGGTGACGTCGCCCGACAGCGGCATCTGCTCGATGCTCGACGGGTTCTCCGGCAGAGGCTTGGCCGGCTTCTTGGCGACAGGGCGCACCTCGCCGGTGGTGAGGTCGACGATCACGGTCGACACGTCGTCGGCGTTCTCGTGCTCGAACGGCGCGGTGAGGTCGACGTGGTGCTCGGCCCCGGCTGCCTCCGGCTCGGCGAGCACGTCGAGCACGTCCTTGCCGCGGCGGCCGCGGCGCTTGGCCGGCTTGTCCTCCACGAGCGGCGTCTCGAACGCGACGTCGCCGGCGAGCAGACCGAGGCCGGCGTCATCGGCCTTCGGGTGGCGCTTCTTCTTCGCGACCGGCTCGGCGTCGGCGCCTTCGGCCGCGTCGTCGGAGCCGTGGCCGGTGAGGCGGTCGCGCAGCGCGCGGATGCGGTCGGGCACGGCGGCCACCGGCGTCGCGGTCACGACGAGTACGCCGAAGGCCGCGAGCAGCACGAGGAGCAGGCCCGCCACGACCGGGTGGGTCGCGGCGACGACCGGCGCCGAGGCGAGCCAGCCGATCCAGCCGCCGCCTGACTGCATCGCGGCTGCGCCGTCCGCGGGCACCGGCGTACCGGCGACCACGTGCACGAGGCCGCAGGCGGCGAGGACGAGGGCGCCCCAGCCGATGGTGACGCGGCCGGTGGCGGCGCTCTCGTCGGGCTTGCGCAGCACGCGCCAGGCGAGGCCCAGCAGCAGGAAGGGCAGGATGAAGTCGAGGCGGCCGAGGGCCCCGGTGACGAGGGTGCCGACGAACCCGCCGAGGCCCGACGTGACGTCCCACCAGACCGAGAACGCCACGAGGATCGCCAGGGCCACGAACAGGAGGCCGAGCCCGTCGCGGCGGTGCGCCGGGTCGAGGTCCTTCGCGCCGCGGCCGAGGGCGCGCACGGCTCCGCCCACCACGTGGCCGATGCCGAGCCAGACGAGGGCCACCGCGCGCGCGAGCCCGGAGAACATCCGGGACAGCGGCGAGGGGCCGACCGGCGCGGGCCGGGCGGCGGGGCGCTTGGGCGCAGCGGGCTGACGCGTCGAGCCGGCCTTGCCCGCAGCGGGCTTGGCCTTGCTCGAGCGGCTCGTCGGGGAAGAGCCGGACCGCGCGGCCGAGGGTCGCGACGGCGCCGGCGTACGGGTCGCCATGCGCCGAGGCTACCCACATCCGTCACAGGAGTCCCGGACGCCACACCGTCAACCTTCACCTCAGAGTCACCGTGCGTGACAGCGCTCCGGTGGATGAAGGCGACCTTCATCCAATAGAGCCGAACAATTCCGGCCATCATCGATTCGGTTACCGGCCTGCGGTGTGGCGGGCAGTGCCCGAGCGGGCGTCAGGCTTCGACGACGACGGGGAGGATCATCGGCTTGCGACGGTGCTCGTCGTTGACCCAGCGGCCGAGGGTGCGGCGCACGACCTGGGCAAGGGCGTACTCGTCGGCGAGGCCGTCGCGCAGGGCGTCCTCGACGGCCTGCTTGATCCGCGGCAGCACCGGGTCGAAGGCGGCGTCGTCCTCGATGAAGCCGCGGGCGTGGATCTCCGGTCCGGCGGTGACCTTGCCCTCGACGGAGTCGACGACGACGAAGCAGGTGATGAAGCCCTCCGCGCCGAGCACGCGGCGGTCCTTCAGCGAGGACTCGGTGAGATCGCCGACGCTGGCGCCGTCGACGTACACGTAGCCGCAGGGCACGGCGCCGACGACGCTCGCGCGGCCGTCGACGAGGTCGATCACGCCGCCGTCGAGCGTGAGCATGATCCGCTCGGCTGGCACGCCGGTCGCGAGCGCGAGCTCGGCGTTGGCCTTGAGGTGCCGCGGCTCGCCGTGCACCGGCATGACGTTCTTGGGCTTGACGATGTTGTAGCAGTAGAGGAGCTCGCCGGCGGCGGCGTGGCCGCTCACGTGCACCATCGCGTTGCCCTTGTGCACGACCTTCGCGCCGAGGCGGGTGAGGCCGTTGATCACGCGGCTCACGGCGTTCTCGTTGCCGGGGATCAGCGACGAGGCGAGCACGACGGTGTCGCCCGGGCCGACCTTGATCTGGTGGCTGTTGTTGGCGATGCGCGACAGCGCCGCCATCGGCTCGCCCTGCGACCCGGTGCAGATGAGCACCACCTGCTCGTCGGGGAGCTCGGACAGCTGCTCGGAGGTGAGGAGCGCGCCGTCGGGGAACTCGAGGTAGCCGAGCTCGCGCGCGACGCCCATGTTGCGGACCATCGAGCGGCCGAAGAACGCGAACTTGCGGTTGTGCCGCAGCGCGATGTCGATGATCTGCTGGATGCGGTGGATGTGGCTCGCGAACGACGCGACCACGATGCGGCCCTTGGCGTTGTTGAAGGTCCGCTCGAGCGCGGGCTCGATGTCGCGCTCGCTCGCGACGAACCCCGGCACCTCGGCGTTGGTGGAGTCGACCAGGAACAGGTCGACGCCGCGCTCGCCCAGCCGCGCGAACGAGCGCAGGTCGGTGATGCGGCCGTCGAGCGGCAGCTGGTCCATCTTGAAGTCGCCGGTGTGCAGCACTGTGCCGGCCGGCGTCGAGACGAAGATGGCGAGCGCGTCGGGGATGGAGTGGTTGACCGCGACGAACTCGAGGTCGAACGGCCCGGCCTTGCGGGTCTCGCCCTCGACCACCTCGATGGTCGTGCCGACGATCCGGTGCTCGCGCAGCTTCGCCTCGAGGAGCGCAAGGGTGAGCCGCGAGCCGTAGACCGGGATGTCCTGGCGCTCGCGCAGGAGGTAGGGGACGGCGCCGATGTGGTCCTCGTGCGCGTGCGTCAGCACGATCGCCTCGACGGCGTCGAGCCGGCCACGGATGAAGTCGAAGTCCGGGAGGATCAGGTCGACGCCGGGCTGTGAGTCCTCGGGGAACAGCACTCCGCAGTCGATGACGAGAAGCCGGCCGGCGTGCTCGAAGGCCGTCATGTTGCGGCCGACGTCGCCGAGGCCGCCGAGCGGGACGACGCGCAGGCCGTTGGGGGCCAGCGGCGGCGGGGTGCCGAGCTCGGGGTGCGCGTGGGTCATGCGACCGACTCGAACCCGGGGACGCCGCCGTCCGCCAGCTCGATCTCGAGGCGCTCGAGCTCGGCGCGGGTCATCGGGGTGAGCGGTAGGCGCAGCGAGCCGCCGCCGGGGCGGCCCTGCACCTCGAGCGCCGCCTTCACCGCGATGACGCCCTGCGTGCGGGTCATGATCGCCTCGGTCACCGGCACGAGCTCGTCGTTCAGCTCGCGGGCGAGGGCGACGTCGCCGCGCTCGTACGCCTCGATCATCGCCTTGATCCGGTCGCCGACGAGGTGGCCGGTCACGCTGACCGCGCCGACCGCGCCGACCGACAGCAGCGGCAGGTTGAGCGCGTCGTCGCCGGAGTAGTAGACGAGCTCGCAGCGCGACATCACCTGCTGCGCCGCGAAGAGGTCGCCCTTGGCGTCCTTGTTGGCGACGATCTGCGGGTGCTCGGCCAGGCGCAGGAGCGTCTCGGTCGCGATCGGGACTCCGCTGCGGCCCGGGATGTCGTAGAGCATCACCGGGAGGCCCGTGGAGTCGGCGACGGCGGTGAAGTGGGCGAGCAGCGACTGCTGCGGCGGCTTGTTGTAGTACGGCGTCACCACGAGCAGACCGGCCGCTCCGGCCTTCTCGGCAGCTCGCGCGAGCTCGATCGTGTGGTGCGTGTCGTTGGTGCCGACGCCGGCGAGGACGTGCGCGCGGTCGCCCACGGCCTCGACCACCGCGCGGAGGAGGCGGTCCTTCTCGTCGTCGCTCGTCGTCGGCGACTCGCCGGTGGTGCCGCTGATGACGAGGCCGTCGTTGCCGAGGTCGTCGACGAGCTCGGCGGCCAGGCGCGCGGCGGCGTCGGTGTCGAGCGTGCCGTCGCGGGTGAACGGCGTCACCATCGCGGTGAGCATGCGCCCGAACGGGCGCTGCGGGGTCGAGGAGGGCGCGGAAGCCATGGTCCCGAGGCTATCGCGATCCGCGCGCTACGGGGCCACCCGCCCGTTCGCCTGGAAGGCGGCGTAGGTGAGCGGCATGAGGCGCTCGAACTCCGCCTCGTACTTCTCCGCGACCATCTCGATCTCGCGCTGCGGGAACGACGGGAAGTGCGAGCCTTCGCGCTTGGTGCGCAGCGACAGGAAGTTCATCAGCGCACGGGCGTTCATCGTGACGTATGCGCTGGAGTAGATGGTCACCGGCAGGACGATCCGCGCCACCTCGCGGGCGACGCCGGCGTCGAGCATCGCCTGGTAGGCGGCGTACGCCTGCGTGCACGACGCGCGCACCTGCTCGTCGACCAGGGCGTGCTGCTCGTCCGATCCCGGCACGAAGACGTACGCGCCGGGCTTGCCCTCCTGCACGAGGTTGCGCTCGCGGGCCGGCACGTAGAACACGGGCTCGAGCTCGCGGTAGCGGCCGCTCTCCTCGTTGTACGACGCGATGCGGTGACGCATGTGCTCGCGCCACATGAAGATCGGCGCCCGGACGAAGAACGTGAACGACGTATGTTCATAAGGGCTCCCGTGCCTGTCCCTCATGAGGTAGTTGATGAGGCCCTGGCTTCGGCTCGCATCGCCGTCGACATCGTCGAGGGACTGCTCGCCCTTGGTGGAGACGCGGGCCGCGAACAGCACGTCGGCGTCGGATGCCGACGACTTCACGAGCTCGACGGTGACGTCGCTGCGGAAGGTGATCTCGGGGGTGGCATCGCTCACAGGGCGAACCTAACGAACGCCGCCGACCCGTCTCCGCGCGGCACGCCCGCCCGTCGCACGTCCGCCGAACGCTCGGAACAGGATTGCTCCTGTGGAACATCTGTGTTCCAATCGGTGCATGGCTGGTCCGCTGCGCTCCGTCCCCGCATCGTCCGCTCCGGCCCCGGAGCCGGTGCGCGACGTCGTGCTGCGCGCGGCCGCGTCGCTGCTGGCCACCGACTCGGGCGCCTCGCTCGCGGAGATCGCCGCGGCGGCCGGCGTGGGGCGCACGAGCGTGCACCGGATCTTCCCGACCCGCGCCGACCTGCTGACCGCACTCGCGCTGCAGGCCGTCGCCCGGCTGCAGGACGCGCTCGACGCCGCGCGCCTCGACGACGGCCCGGCGCCCGAGGTGCTCGCGCGCGTCGTGCAGGAGGTGCTCCCCCTGGCCGACGAGCTGTCGTTCCTCGACGCGGGGCCCGAGGTGTGGGACCTCCCGCAGCTGCAGGACGCGTGGCTGTCGGTGTCGTCGTCGCTCGACGCGCTCGTCGAGCGCGGTCAGCGCGAGGGCGACGTACGCGGCGACGTGCCTGCGGAGGTCGTCGTCGAGGCGTTCACGGGGATCCTGCTCGGCGTCTGGAACGGCGTGCGCGACGGACGCGTGGCCCCGGCCACCGCGACGCGGCACGTCCTCACCCTCACCCTCTCGGGCATCACGCCCCCGACACGCCACTGATACCCATGACGCCCCGTCCCTCGTCCACCACCACGCGCTCCTGGCGCCCGTTCGTCGTCCTCGAGACGACGGCGGTGCTGTCCGGCACGGCCAACGGCATCACGATGGTCGCGTTCCCGTGGCTCGTCCTCGAGACGACCGGGGACGCGAGCCTGACCGCCGTGATCGCCGCCGTCACCGCGCTGCCTCTGCTCGTCTCGATGCTGTTCGCGGGCACGATCGTCGACATGGTCGGCCGGCGTGCCGTGTCGGTCGTCGCCGACCTGCTCTCGCTCACCAGCGTCGCGCTCGTGCCGATCCTCGCGGCGACCGTGGGGCTCGACTTCGGCGTACTCCTCGCCGTGGCGGCGCTCGGCGCCGTCTTCGACCCGGCGGGCCTCACGTCCCGCGAGACGATGCTGCCCGAGGCCGCCCGCCATGCTGGCCTCGCGCTGCCCCGCGCCAACGGGATCCACGAGAGCGCGTACGGCTTCGCGTACCTCCTCGGGCCGGGCATCGGCGGCGTACTCATCGGAGTGCTCGGCACGACGGCCACCTTCTGGGTGACCGCCGGCGTCTTCGCGATCAGCGCACTGGCGATGGCCACCACGCGCATGCCCGGCGGCGGCCGGCCCGCTCGGACCCAGCGCCCGCAGGGCCTGTGGCGCTCGACCCGCGAGGGTCTCGGGTTCCTCTGGCGCGACAAGGTGCTGCGCAGCATGGCGATCCTGACCTCGCTGCTCGTGGGGGTCTGGCTGCCGGTCGAGGGCGTCGTGCTGCCGGTGATCTTCAACGAGATCGACCAGCCCGCCCGCCTCGGGTTCCTCATCACCGCGATGAGCGCAGGCGGCGTGGTGGGCGCGCTCGGCTACGCCGCCGTCGGGCACCGGTTCCGCCGCCGCCCCGCGTTCGTGCTGAGCCTGATCCTCACCGCGATCCCGGTGCTGGGCATGGCGTTCCTGCCGTCGTACGCCGTGATGCTCGTGCTGAGCGTGCTCACCGGCGTCTTCTTCGGCGCGATCAACCCGATCACGAACCTCGCGATGCAGAACCGCACGCCGGAGGCGCTGCGAGGACGCGTGGTCGGCGTCATGGGCTCGGCGGCGTACGCCGCGGGGCCGCTCGGCTACCTGCTCGCCGGCCCGCTGGTGCAGGCGTGGGGGCCGCAGCCGGTGTTCCTGCTCATGACCTCGCTGCTGCTCGTCGTGTCGGTCGCCACGGCGTTCCTGCCCGTGCTGCGCCACCTCGACGACCCGGCGCTCCCCGGATCCGCCGCCGCACCCGAGCTCGGCGACGCCCTGCACCTCCTCGACCCCGCGCCCCTCCTCCCCCAGCCAGACCGCTCCGCCGCCTGACGATTTCTTGGTCAATGTGGCTTTCACTGCCCTTGGCAGAGATAACCCCACATCGAAATCTGGACACCGGCCCGTGTTCGCAGAGGGTGAATGTGACCGCGTCTCTGCGGAAGGCAGTGAAAGCCACATTGACCCGGGATAGGGGCGTGGTGGTTCAGCGGCCGAGGACGTGGGGGGTGCCGGCGGGCGGGGGGCCGTCGGCGAAGCGGGCGAGGCCGAAGGACGCGACGTCCTGGTCGACGTCGGAGCCTTCGGCGAGGTCGGCGAGCACGAGGCCCATGAGGGCGGAGAACTTGAAGCCCTCGCCCGAATCGCCGCAGGCGATCACCACGCGGCCCTCGCGCACGACGTCGATCACGAACCGCCCGTCGGGCGAGTCGGTCCACGTGCAGACCTGCGCGTCGAGCACCGTCGGGTCGAGCTCGGCGAAGTTGCGGCGGACGCGCTCTGAGATGTGCGCCGACACCGCCGGGCTCGGCACCCGGTCCATGTCGTCCTCGCGCCACTCGCGCAGCGGCTGGTCGATGCCGAGCTTGTAGCCGCGGCCGGGCGTCGGCATGGCGTACATGCCGGGCTCGTCGCCGAGCGGGCCGTCGTACAGGCACGGCAGGTCGTCCGTCGCGCCCGCCTGCCCCACATGGCATACCTGCTCCAGCACGGGGTGCAGGGGTACGTCGATCTCCAGCGCCTCGAGCAGCCTCCCGGCTCCGGCGCCGGGCGCGAGGACCACACGGTCGCCGCGCAGCTCGGTGCCGTCGGCGCAGCGCAGCACGACGTCGTCGCCGGACGTGTCGACCTCGCGCACGACCGGGCCGACCACGATCCGGCCGCCCGCCATCGCGAACAGCCCTGCCTGCGCATCGAGCGCGGCGCGGGCGAGTACCGGTCCGGCAGTCACCTGCCAGACGGCGTGCCGGCCGTCCGGGCGCAGGCCGGGGAAGAACGAGGCGACGTCGTCGGGGTCGACGACGGTGTGCGGAACGCCTTCGGCGGCCAGGGCGTCGGCCACCAGCGGCACGGAGACGTCGTCGCGCCAGAGCAGGCCGCGGCGCAGGATCGCGGTGATCCCGCTGTCCTTCTCGAGCCGCTCCCACGCGTCGACCGAGCGCTGCGCGAGACGCACGCGCAGCCGGTCCGGATGCGAGAGCCTCCACAGGCGTGTGGGGCCCGACGACGAACCCAGCTGGCCGGCGGCGCCGTACCGGTCGACGAGCACCACCTGGTGCCCGCGGCGGGCGAGCTCCGCGGCCGCAGGGAGCCCCCACGCACCGGCTCCGACCACCACGATCCGCACACCTGCACCGTACCGAGCCGCCGTCCGCGAAGGGCGGTGGGACATGTCCCGCGTCAGCGCCCTCGTGCCGACGGGCGACCACGCGGCCACGACGCCGGCCGCCTCGCAAGACCAGGGGGCCGCTCGCCGCCGTGCGCGTCGCGCGGCCGTCCGGGGCGCCCCTGCCGGCAGGGGAGAATGGCGCCATGAGCCTCACCCCTGCCGCCGATGTGTCCGTGCGCCCCGCCCGCGCCGAGGACGCGCTCGCCGTGGGCTCGGTCATGCTCGCGGCCTGGCGCCGCCAGTACGCCGACGTCCTCCCGAAGCAGGCGCTGGACCAGCTCTCGCCGCTCGCGGTCGCCGACGACTGGAGGCGCTCGATCACCGCTCCCCCGACGCCGCGCCACGCCGTGCTCGTCGCGACCGAGGGGGCCGCCATCGTCGGGTACGCCGTCGCCGCACCGGCAGGGGACGCCGGCGCAACCGCGGGCACCGTCGGCGAGATCGTCGACCTCGTCGTCGACCCCGACCGCACCCGCGCGGGCCATGGCTCTCGGCTGCTCGCGGCGTCGATCGATCACCTGCGCCGCCACGGGTACGTCGAGGCCGTCACGTGGTCGGGCGACAAGGACCGGATCCGGCTGCGCTTCCTGGAGTCGGCCGGCTTCGCCGAGGACGGCGGCAGCCGCACGATGGACTCCGGCCCCGGCACCGCCGCGCTGCGCCAGGTGCGCCTGGGCGCTTCGATCGCCGCTGACTAGGGTCGCGCCTGTGACGACGCGATTCACGGGCATCCCGGCCGAGGCCTTCGAGTTCTACGAGGGCCTCACCGCCGACAACACCAAGACCTGGTGGACGGCCCACAAGCACGAGTACGACTCGTTCGTGAAGGAGCCGCTCGCGGCCCTGCTCGCCGAGCTCGAGGACGAGTTCGGCACGGCCTCGCTGTTCCGCCCGTACCGCGACGTGCGCTTCAGCAAGGACAAGACGCCGTACAAGGACCACCAGGGCGGCTTCGTCGGCGCCGAGGACGGCATGGGCTGGTACGTGCAGATCTCGCGCACCGGGCTGTTCGTCGCGGGCGGCTGGTACCAGGCCGAGGGCAAGCAGCTGCAGCGCTGGCGGGACGCCGTCGACTCCCCCAACGTCGCGACGCTGCAGCAGGCGATCGCGAAGGTCACCAAGGCCGGCCTCGAGCTCGGCGGCGACATCATGAAGACGCGCCCGCGCGGCGTGCCCGAGGACCACCCGCACCTCGACCTGCTCCGCCACCGGTCGGTCACCGTCGAGAAGCAGCTCGGCATCCAGGCGTGGGCAGGCACGCGTGCGGCGCTCACCAAGGTGCGCGGCCTCTGGCGCGCGATGACGCCGCTCGTCGAGTGGCTGGTCGACCACGTCGGCCCGGTCGACGACGGCATCCCGCCGGAGCCTCAGTGATCCGGTCCCGCACGTGAGGGCGGCACACGTCCCGGACTGGGCGCACGAACGGCGCGCGATCGTGGTCAACGCGATCGGCGTGGGCTTCGCGACGGCGGCGTACGGCGTGTCGTTCGGAGCGTTCGCGGTCAGCGGCGGCCTCACCGTGCTGCAGGCGCAGATCCTGTCGGTCGTGATGTTCACGGGCGGGTCGCAGTTCGCCCTCGTCGGCGTCCTCGCGGCGGGCGGAGGCGTGTCGTCGGCGGTGGCGACCAGCACGCTGCTCGGCGTGCGCAATGCGTTCTACGGCCTGTCGATGGCGCCGGTGCTCGACGTGCGCGGCCGTCGTCGCCTCGTGGCCGCGCAGCTCACGATCGACGAGTCGACCGCCATGGCGATCGGGCGCTCGGGCCCGGGTGAGACCCTGCGCGCGGAGAGGCTCGCCTTCTGGACGACGGGCCTGTCGGTGTTCGTGCTCTGGAACCTCGCCACGCTCGCCGGCTCGGTCGGCGCGGGGCTCATCGGCGACCCGCGGACGTACGGCCTGGACGCCGCCATCGGCGCCGGCCTGCTGGCGCTCGTCTGGCCGCGCCTGGTCGACCGTCGCTCGATCGGCGTCGCGGTGGTGTCGGCCGCGATCGCGCTCGCTCTGACGCCGTTCCTGCAGCCCGGCGTGCCCGTGCTGGTCACTGCCGTGGTGGCGGTGGTCGCGGGAGTGTCCGCCGTGCGCGACCGGATGGAGAAGGCGGCATGACCCCCATCTGGTGGGCGGTGATCCTCGGGTCGCTCCTGGCGTACGCCCTCAAGCTGGCGGGCCACTCGGTGCCGCACAGCGTGCTCGACAAGCCGATCGTGCTGTCGGTGTCGGACTACCTGCCGATCGCCCTCCTGTCGGCGCTGGTGGCGGTCCAGACTTTCGCGGTCGGGCAGGACCTCGTGCTCGACGCCCGGTTCGCGGGCCTCGCCGCGGCGGGGGTGGCGCTGCTGCTGCGGGCGCCGTTCCTGGTCGTCGTGCTCGTCGCCGCCGCGACGGCGGCCGCTCTGCGGGCGCTCGGGCTCGCCGCGTAGGACGGTCCCCCGCCGCCGGGTGATGATGTACGTGTGACTGACGACCCGCGCCGCCCGAAGCCGCTGTTCCGCGTCTTCGACCGCGACCCCGACCGGCACCGGCCGCTCGACCGCGAGTACGTGCAGAGCTCGTTCGTGCGGCTGCACCGTCCGGGCCCGTGGCGCACAGCGCTCGTGGTGCTGCTGGCCTTCACCGCCGCCTGGGCCTCGCTCGCCGCCGTGCTCGCGGTCACGGTGGCGCGCACGTTCCCGGCGAAGCTCGTGGTCGTGGGCGTCGTGGCGCTGCCGCTGGTGGCGCTGTACCTGCTGACCGCGCGCATCCTGTCGGTCGGCGTGTACGCCAACGACTGGACCCTGAAGCAGAACCGCGTGGGCACGGCGTACGAGGGCGACTGGGCCGACGTGGTCGACGTGCGCACGATCACGGACCGCGTGCGCCTGCTCGGCGTCGGTCCGCACGTGGACGGCCAGCGCGTGGTGGTTGTGATGCGCGACGGCGACGAGATCGCGACCACCATCACGACGCACTCCCCCGACTTCCTGCTGCGGCCCGAGGCGTTCGACCAGGCGGCGCTCGCCGTCGAGCGCTGGTGGCAGCAGAGCCGGCAGAGCTGACTCAGCTGCGCCAGACGCGCCTGCGCTTGCCCAGGAAGGCGTCGATGCCCTCCGCGGCGTCGTCCCCTGCGAGGTCGGCCACCATGGCCCGGCCCGCGGTCTCGTACGCCGTCTCGAGCGGCTGGTCGATCTGCGCCCAGAACGTGCGCTTGCCGTTGGCGATGACGCTCGCGCTGCGGCTGGTGATGACATCGGTGAAGCGCGCGACGGCGGCGTCGAGCTCGTCGACCGGTACGACGGCGTTCAGCAGGCCCCACTGCAGCGCGGTGTCGGCATCGACCATCTCGCCTGTGAGCAGCAGCTCCATCGCGCGCTTGCGCCCGACGTTGCGGGCGACGCCGACCGCGGGCGTCGAGCAGAACACGCCGATGTTGACCCCGGGCAGACCGAAGCGCGACACGTCGCTCGCGACCGCGAGGTCGCACATCGACACCAGCTGGCAGCCGGCGGCGGTCGCGATGCCGTGCACCTTGGCGATGACCGGCTGCGGGATGCGCGTGAGGCGCAGCATGACGACGCTGCACGTGTCGAAGAGCTCCTGCTGCCAGGCGTCGTCGCCGACGTGGGCGCGCATCTCGCCGAGGTCGTGGCCGGCGCTGAAGCCGCGGCCCGATCCCTCGAGCACCACCGCGCGGACGGAGGCGTCGTCGGCGATGGCGACGAGCTCGGCGTCGAGCGCTTCGAGCATCGCGCGCGAGAGCGGGTTGAACCGTGCGCCGCGCGCGAGCGTGAGGGTCGCGACGCCGCCGGCGTCGGAGCGCGTGACGTAGGGCTCGAGGGTCGCAGCCGGGTCGGTCGTCGCCGTCATGCCGCCATCCTCACGCACGGGGGCCGACGCGGCCAGATCCGCGCCGTTGGGGAAGCATCGCTGCCTCTTAGGCGGCCCGGGGCACCCTCATCCGCAAAGGGTGGGGGTCAGGCGAGGCCGAGGAAGGGGTCGAGGCCGATGGTGAGGCCGGGGCGGGCGGCGATGCCGCGGACGGCGAGGAGCACGCCCGGCGCGAACGACGTGACGTCGGTGCTGTCGTGCCGGATCGTCAGGGTCTCCCCCGTGTGCCCGAGCAGCACCTCCTGGCTCGACACGAGACCGCGCAGGCGCACGGCGTGCACCGGGATGCCGTCGACGACCGCGCCGCGGGCCCCGGGCAGGCTCTGCTCGGTGGCGTCGGGCATCGGTGCGAGGCCGGCGTCGGCGCGCGCCTCGGCGATGAGCCGCGCGGTAGCCGCGGCGGTGCCCGAGGGCGCGTCGACCTTGCGTGGGTGGTGCAGCTCGACGATCTCGACCGACTCGTAGAACCGGGCCGCCTGCGCGGCGAATCGCATCATGAGCACGGCGCCGAGGGCGAAGTTGGGGGCGATCAGCACACCGGTGGACGGCGAGTCCTCGAGCCAGCCGCGCACGCGGTCGAGCCGCTCGTCGGTCCAGCCCGTGGTGCCGACCACGGCGTGGATGCCGTGCCGCACGAGGAACTCGACGTCGGCCAGCACCGCATCCGGGTGGGTGAAGTCGACGACGACCTCGGCGCCGTTCTCGACGAGGAGGTCGAGGCTGTCGCCCTTGTCGACCGCAGCCACGAGCTCGAGGTCGTCGGCTGCGCGGACGGCCTCGCAGATGGACGAGCCGACCCGGCCGAGGGCACCGATGACTCCGACGCGCGTGGCCATGACGGCTCCTCTCAGGCGACCGCGGACGTGAAGTCGCGGTCGGGGTCGAACGGTCCGATGACGGCGAGCGTCGGGCTCACCTCGAGCAGCGTCGCGGCGACCGAGCGCACGTCGTCGACGGTGACCGACTCGACGGCGGAGAGCACCTCGGCCGTCGACCAGAGATCGCCGGCCAGGAGCTCGGCCTTGCCGATGCGCGACATCCGCGAGCCGGTGTCCTCGAGCCCGAGCACGAGGCCGCCGCGCACCTGGCCCTTGCCGCGCTCGAGCTCCTCGGCCGTCAGGCCGCCGACGGCGACCTTGGCGAGCTCGTCGCGGCAGATGGCGAGTACGTCGTCGACCTTCTTCGGCATGCATCCGGCGTACACGCCGAACATGCCGGTGTCGGCGTAGTGCGAGGCGAACGAGAAGACGGAGTAGGCCAGGCCGCGCTTCTCGCGGATCTCCTGGAACAGACGGCTGCTCATGCCGCCGCCGAGCGCGGCGTTGAGCACGCCGACGGCGAAGCGGCGCTCGTCGTCGCGGGCGAACCCCGGGACGCCGAGCACGACGTTGGCCTGCTCGGTGGCCTTGGTGAGCACGCGCACGTCGCCCGCACCGCGGGTGCGGAAGGCGCCAGCGCGCGGAAGCACCGGGAGGGCGTCGCCCTCGAGCAGGCCCGCCGCGCCGAAGGCCTTGCGGACGAGGCGGACGACGACGGCGTGGTCGACGTTGCCGGCGGCCGCGACGACCATGTTCTCGGGGCGGTACTTGCCCTTGTAGAACGAGCGGATCGCGCGCGGTGTGATCGATTCGATCGTCTCGACGGTGCCGAGGATCGGGCGCCCGAGCGGGGTGTTGCCGTACATCGCGTCGGCGAACTCCTCGTGCACGAGGTCGCCGGGGTCGTCGTCGCGCATCGCGATCTCTTCGAGGATCACGTCGCGCTCGGACTCGACGTCGTGGGCGCGCAGCAGCGCGGACGTGACGATGTCGGAGATGACGTCGACCGCGAGCGGGAGGTCCTGGTCGAGCACCCGCGCGTAGAAGCAGGTGTACTCCTTGCTGGTGAAGGCGTTCATCTCGCCGCCGACCGCGTCGATCGAGGCCGAGATGTCGAGCGCGGAACGGCGCTCGGTGCCCTTGAACAGCAGGTGCTCGAGGTAGTGCGCGGCGCCCGCCTGCGCCGGGGTCTCGTCGCGCGATCCGACGCCCACCCAGATGCCGAACGCCGCCGACCGCACGCCCGGGACGTGCTCGGTGACCACGCGCAGGCCGCCCGGCAGGACGGTCCGGCGTACGCGCGCGCCGTCCTCGAGCAGCAGCTGGCGGGTGGAGCCGGGGCGCTGGTCGCGCGCAGAGGGCACGCGGCGGTGCCGCGTGCCCTCTGCGGTGGTGCGTGAACGTGCCATCGAGACGATCAGGCCTCGTCGCCGTCGGCGGCCGGGGCGTCGGCGGCGGCCGGAGCCTCCGCGTCCTCCTCGACCGGGCTGAGCGAGAGCTTGCCGCGCTGGTCGATCTCGGAGATCTCGACGAGCACCTTCTGGCCGATCGACACGACGTCGTCGACGTTCTCCACGCGCTTGCCGCCCGCGAGCGAGCGGAGCTTGGAGATGTGCAGCAGGCCGTCCTTGCCCGGCATGAGCGAGACGAAGGCGCCGAACGTCGTGGTCTTGACGACGGTGCCGAGGTAGCGCTCGCCGACCTCCGGCATGTGCGGGTTGGCGATGGCGTTGATCTGCGCCCGCGCGGCCTCGGCCTTGGGGCCGTCGGTCGCACCGATGTAGATCGTGCCGTCGTCCTGGATCGTGATCTCGGCGCCGGTCTCGTCCTGGATCTGGTTGATCATCTTGCCCTTGGGCCCGATGACCTCGCCGATCTTGTCGACGGGGATCTGGATCGAGATGATCCGCGGCGCGTACGGCGACATCTCGTCCGGCACGTCGATGGCCTCGAGCATGACCTCGAGGATCGCCAGGCGGGCGTCGCGGGCCTGGGTGAGCGCGCCGCCGAGCACCGAGGCGGGGATGCCGTCGAGCTTGGTGTCGAGCTGCAGGGCCGTGACGAACTCCTTGGTGCCGGCGACCTTGAAGTCCATGTCGCCGAAGGCGTCCTCCGCGCCGAGGATGTCGGTGAGGGTGACGTATTCGGTCTTGCCGTCGACCTCGTCGGAGATGAGGCCCATAGCGATGCCTGCGACGGGGGCCTTGAGCGGCACACCAGCGTTGAGCAGCGACATGGTCGAGGCGCAGACCGAGCCCATCGACGTCGAGCCGTTGGAGCCGAGGGCCTCGGACACCTGGCGGATCGCGTACGGGAACTCGTCCTTGGTCGGGAGCACCGGCACGAGGGCGCGCTCGGCGAGGGCGCCGTGGCCGATCTCGCGGCGCTTGGGCGAGCCCACGCGGCCGGTCTCGCCGGTGGAGTACGGCGGGAAGTTGTAGTTGTGCATGTAGCGCTTGCGCGTCTCGGGCGAGAGCGTGTCGAGCTGCTGCTCCATGCGGAGCATGTTCAGCGTGGAGACGCCCAGGATCTGGGTCTCGCCGCGCTCGAACAGCGCCGAGCCGTGCGCCCGCGGGACGATGTCGACCTCGGCCGACAACGTGCGGATGTCCGTGAGGCCGCGGCCGTCGATGCGCACCTTCTCGGTGAGCACGCGCTTGCGGACGAGCTTCTTGGTGAGCGAGCGAAGCGCGGCGCCGATCTCCTTCTCGCGGCCCTCGAACTGGCCCGCGAGGCGCTCGGACGCGAGGTCCTTCACGCGGTCGAGCTCGGCCTCGCGCTCCTGCTTGCCGGCGATCGTGAGGGCGGCGGCGAGCTCGACGGAGACCGCACCCTCGACGGCCTCGAACGCGTCGGGCTGGTAGTCGGGGTAGAGCGGGAACTCGCGGGTCTCCTTGGTGGACTTCGCGGCCAGCTCGCTCTGCGCCTCGCACAGGATGCGGATGAACTTCTTCGAGGCGTCGAGGCCCTCGGCCACGACCTCCTCGGTCGGCGCGGTGGCGCCGCCCTTGACGAGCTCGATCGTGTTGGACGTGGCCTCGGCCTCGACCATCATGATCGCGACGTCGTCGCCGACGATCCGGCCCGCGACGACCATGTCGAACACGGCCTCCTCGAGCTGACTGTGCGTCGGGAAGGCCACCCACTGGCCCTGGATGAGGGCGACGCGGACTCCGCCGATCGGGCCGCTGAACGGCAGGCCCGCGATCTGGGTCGACATCGAGGCAGCGTTGATGGCGACGACGTCGTACAGGTGGTCGGGGTTGAGCGACATCACCGTGATGACGACCTGGATCTCGTTGCGCAGGCCCTTGACGAACGAGGGGCGCAGCGGGCGGTCGATCAGGCGGCAGGTGAGGATCGCGTCCTCGGACGGGCGTCCCTCGCGGCGGAAGAACGAGCCGGGGATGCGGCCCGCGGCGTACATCCGCTCCTCGACGTCGATCGTGAGCGGGAAGAAGTCGAACTGCTCCTTGGGGTGCTTGCCGGCCGTGGTGGCCGACAGGAGCATCGTGTCGTCGTCGAGGTAGGCGACGGCGGAGCCGGCGGCCTGCTGGGCCAGGCGGCCCATCTCGAAGCGGATGGTGCGGGTGCCGAAGCGGCCGTTGTCGATGACGGCTTCGGACGTGTGGATCTCGGGACCCTCCACGGGTGCCCTCCTCGTACGTCGTGGGACGTCGAGGGGCGAGCGCTGGAGCAGGCCTGCAGTCGGCAGGAGGCCGGTCTTCGATCGAAGCGTCCGGGCTGCCAGCCGCTCCCGCTCCTGCGCGGGGGGCGACGTGCCCGGATGCCACTACCGAGGACCGACGACTGGGGGACTTCTCCGGGGCGGTCGCCCCACGATCTTCCCTGGTGTCGCGCGCTGGTCTTCAGCGTGCGCGTGTTCAGTTGTGGCTGTCGTGCATGCACTCCCGGTTCTACCGGAGTGCGGGTGAGCCGAAGGGCAGCGACTCGCGGGAGTCGCTGCCCTTCGTCGCCGCTAGCGGCGGATGCCGAGACGCTCGATGATCGCGCGGTAGCGGTTGATGTCCTTCTTGGTGAGGTACTGAAGAAGGCGACGACGCTGGCCCACGAGCAGCAGCAGACCGCGGCGGCTGTGGTGGTCGTGCTTGTGCGTCTTCAGGTGCTCGGTGAGGTCGTTGATGCGGCGCGTGAGCAGCGCGATCTGGACCTCGGGGGAGCCGGTGTCACCAGGAGTGGTCGCGTACTCGGCGATGATGGCGTTCTTGGTCGCGGTGTCGAGCGACATGCAGATTTCCTCGCGGGCGCGTCACGGTCCGCGCGGGCGCGCAGACTCTCGAAAGTCGCGAGCCGCAGGGCGCCCACCCCGCGGTCGTCAGGGCACAGGCTACCAGCGGGTGACCGGCCTGCCCAAACCGACCGGTACGGCGAAACCGCAGGTCAGAGGCCCGGCGGGTCACGCGTCGAGCTCGTCGTGGGGGTGGAGCGAGGCGGGGTGCCGCTCCGGGGGGACGTCGACCGGCAGCCCCTCGCGCCGGCGCAGCGCCACATAGGCGCGCCGGACGGCGACCGCGCGCTCCACCGTCGCGCTGATCCGGGCCACGAAGTTCTCCCGGTAGACGTCGTCGCTCGCGGCGTACACCGTGGCGTAGAACCCCGCGAAGCCGCCGAGGAACGTCGATACCCGAAGCAACTGGCGGGTGATCCCATGGCCTGGGCCGAGCTGCACGAGCACCTCGACGGGGGCGAGGCCCGCGAGCCACGCCTCCTGCACGGCCACGCTGATCGCGACCGACCCGAACAGGACGAAGAACGCCCAGACCACGACGCCGACGAGGGCCACCTGCACGGACTGGGCGGTGACCATGACCGCGACGAGGTTGGCGCGCTGGCTGCGCCGCAGCGGCACCGGCTGCTCGAGCCCCTCGAGGCCGGCTGCGGCCTCCTGCATCGGCGTACCCAGGGTCAGGCGGCGCACATGCTCGGTGTCGGTGCTCACCTCGATGTCGGCGAACTCCGCGCGGCTGCGGCCGACGATGAACAGCACGCCGACGATCGCGAAGACCGCGAGGCTCCCCCAGAGCACTGCGGCGCTCATGGTGCCCGCGACCTGCCACACCTCGGTGTTGATGAACAGGAACGTGATGAACAGCAGCATGAGCGGCAGCACGCTGGTGATGAGCTTGGTGACGCTGGACAGCTGGCGGAACGTCCAGCGCAGCGCCCACCCCACCTGCGCCACCAGCGCGTAGCGGGTCACGACGTACACCAGTCCGAGCAGGAGGAGCCCGCCGAGGAGGCTGCCGACGAACAGCTGCAGGTCGTGGTCGACCGCGACGCTGAGCAGCGGCGGCACGACCACGAACGCAGCGAGCCAGCCGAACCCGAGCTGTTGCGGGAGCGCGTACCAGGCCCGTCCGGCGCGCACGTTGACCGCGCCGTACGCCGCGAGCGCCGCGACCACGACGAGCGCGAGCAGCACGCCGCCCAGCACCGACCGGGCGACGGTGATGCTCGCGAGGATGTTGACGACGAAGAGGAACGACAGGACCGGGACGGCGCGGGTCCAGACGTCGCGCCCGGCGGAGTACTCCTCGACGAACAGCGGCAGGCCCTGGCGGATGAACCACCGCTCCGTGGTCCGGACGGCCTCGGGCTCAGCCACCGTCGGCCTGCGGGAGCGCGGCTCTGGCGGCCTCGACGTCGAGGGCCATCTGCGCCAGGAGCGGCTCGACGCCGTCGAACCGCACCTGGCCCCGGATGCGGCTCACGAAGTCGAGCGCCACCGCTCGGTCGTAGACGTCGAAGCCGTCGACGTCGAGCACGTACGCCTCCACCCGGCGCTCGACGCCGTCGAAGGTCGGGTTGGTGCCGATGGACACCGCGGCCGCGTGCCGCTCGGGCGCGGCGTACGGGTCGAGCACGAACCACGCGGCGTACACGCCGTCGGCCGGGATCGCCGAGTGCGGCGTGGTGGCGAGGTTGGCCGTGGGGTAGCCGAGCTCGCGCCCGCGCTTGTCGCCGTGCACCACGACGCCCTCGACCCGGTGCGGGCGCCCGAGGGAGTACGCCGCGGACGCGACGTCGCCGGCCCGGATGAGGCCGCGGATGTAGGTGGAGGACCAGACGCCGCCCTCGCCCGCGAGCAAGGGCTCGGCGTCGACGGTGAACCCGCGCTCGCGTCCGAGCTCGGCCAGCGTCTCGGTGTCGCCCGAGGCTCGATGCCCGAACCGGAAGTTCTCCCCCACGGTCACCGCGCGGGCGTGGAACCGGTCGACGAGCACGTGGTCGACGAAGTCCTCCGGCGACATCGACGCGAGCTCGCGGGTGAACGGCACGATGCACACGGCGTCGACGCCGAGCCCCCCGAGAAGCTCGCAGCGCTGCTCGATGGTCGAGAGCAGGCCCGGGTGCGTGCCGGGGCGCACGACCTCGTCGGGGTGCGGGTCGAACGTGATGACGACGACCGGGGCGTCGAGGGCGCGGCCGTGGTCGACGGCCTTGCCGACCACCACGCGATGGCCGAAGTGCACGCCGTCGAAGACGCCGATGGCCACGACGGAGGCCGGCTGGTCGGCCGGGACCTCTGCGAGCGAGCGCCAGATCTGCACGCGCCTACCTTGCCACCCGCGCCGACGTGCTCACGACCCGGTGCTGCGGCGCGTGAACCCCGCCTGCGCCGCCCGGATACGGTCGGCCACCATCCGCGTCTGCGTGAGGGACGCGCCGTTCCACATCCGCGGCGTCAGGCGGGTGCCGTCGGCGAGGGTGAGCTCGATGCGGCCGCGTCGCTTGTCCGAGCTGCTCCCCCGCGCGACCGCCTCGACGCGCGCGAGCTCGCGCCAGGGCACGACGCGTTCGCCCTTGGCATCGACCACGTGCAGGCCCTGGTGGTCGGCCCAGGCCCGCTCGCTGCTCGCACCGCGCACGCGCAGGATGCCGGTCACGACCCAGAGGAGGCCGGGCGCGACGAAGATCAGGCCGAACGGGTCCGGCACGACCCAGTTCGAGAACTGGTAGCCGATGAACGTCGCGACGGCACCGGCGATGATGCGCCCCCACGCGAGCTGGACGGCGTACGACGGGATCAGCACGGCGCCGCTCCCGGGCGCCCCCGCGCTCGTGCCCACGCCGGAGCCGGTCCAGCCCTGCTGGGCCAGCGCACCGCTGAGGGCGCCGTACACCGCCTGGTATGCCCGGGGCGTGCCGGCGGGAGCCTGGCCGGATGCGTTGCCGGGCACGGGGTCCGGCGGTCGGGCCGGTGCCGGTGCGGCCGGCCGCGGGGCGGGTCGCGGGCTCGGGGCCGGCCGGGGAGGCTGCGGCGCTGCGCGTCCCGGCTGGGCCTGCTGGCGGGCGACCTCTGCGGCACGCGCCTCGCGCCGGGCCCTGGCCTCGTCGGCCGAGCGGGCGGAGTCCCGCGCGTCGACCGACGAACGGCTCTGCGCCTCGCGAGCTGCGCGCTCGGCGCGCATGCGCTCCTGGGCCGCGGCGGACTCCCGGTTGAGCCGCGCGACGGCGTCCTCGATCGACTCCTCGCCCGGAGTGATCGCGTCGCCCACGCGCCCATCCTGGCGCACGAGCGGTCGCGGACTAGCTGAACACCACGAGCGGCTTGAGCAGGCCGTCGACCGGCTCGGCCACGGACAGCACGGCGCCGTCGGGGCCGAACACCCCGACGGGGCCGACGAGCCCGTCGGCGCAGGCGATCCGGCCGCCGTGCAGGACCGTGCCGGCTGTCGCCTCGTCGACGTCGGCGCGCGCGAAGGACGCGTCGACGGCGTCGGCGAGCGGCACGAGGTCGAACGACTCCTCGAGCTGCTCGAGCGTGCGGGCGCGATCGAGGCCGAACGGTCCGACGCGGGTGCGGCGCAGCATCGTGAGGTGGCCGCCCACGCCCAGGGCCGCGCCGAGGTCGCGGGCGAGCGCCCGGATGTAGGTGCCGCTGGTGCAGGTGACCGACACGTCGAGGTCGACGACGCCGTCGCCGCGCCGGGTCGCGAGCACGTCGAAGCGCGAGACGGTGACGGGCCGGGCCGGCAGCTCGACGTCCTCGCCCGACCGCACCCGGGCGTAACTGCGGACGCCGTCGACCTTGATGGCGCTCACGGCCGACGGCCGCTGCTCGATGGCGCCGGTCAGCGCGGCCACGCCGGCAGCGATGGCGTCGTCGGAGACGCCGGACGCGTCGGTGCGCGCGGTCTCCTCGCCCTCGGCGTCGTCGGTCACCGTCGCGACGCCGAGCCTGATGGTCGCGTCGTACGCCTTGTCGGTGAGCGCGAGATGGCCGAGCAGCCGCGTGGCGCGCTCGACGCCGAGGATGAGGACGCCGGTGGCCATGGGGTCGAGCGTGCCGGCGTGGCCGACCTTGCGCGTGCCCGCGATGCGGCGCATCCGCGCGACGACGTCGTGGCTGGTGAGCCCGGCCGGTTTGTCGACGACGACGATGCCGTCGGGGGCGGTGCGCTCGCGCGGCCGGTCGCCGCGGCCCACGTCAGGCGCCCTGGTGCTCGAGCCGGTCGAGCGCCTCGCGCACGTCGGCGAGCACCTGGTGGTTGTCGACGCCGCCGGTGAACCCCGCGGCGAACCGGTGCCCGCCGCCGCCGAGGGCGAGCGCCACCTGCGAGACGTCGACCCGTCCCTTGCTGCGCATCGACACCCGCCACACGCCGGTGTCGTCCTGCTTCAGCACGAGCGCGACCTCGGCCTCGGTCGCGATCCGCAGCACGTCGATCACCCGCTCGACCGCGTCGAGGGGCAGCCCGTGCTCGTCGCGCACAGCCTTGCTCACGCACGTGTGCACCAGCCCGAGGCCGCCGACCGCGTCGGGCTCGAGGGTGGCGCGGTCGAGCGCGCCGCCGAGCACCTTCAGCACGCCGAAGGGCTCGTCGTCGTAGATGTGCCGGGCGACGACGTCGTGCGGGAGGCCGGTCTCGAGGAGCCGGGCGGCCGTGCGGTGGGTGTCTGGCGTGGTCGCCGGGTACTTGAACGACCCCGTGTCCGTAACGATGCCGGAGTAGACGTCGGTCGCGATGTCGATGCCGACCTCGATCCCGAGCCGGTCGACGAGCTCGAGGGCGAGGACCGCGGTGGCCGGCGCGTGCACGTCGACGAGGTGGATCGCCCCGAAGCCGGTGTACGACGCGTGGTGGTCGACGACGATCAGCGTCCGCGCCGACTCCGCGGCGGCCTGCAGCACGCCGAGCCGCTCGATCGACGACACGTCGAACGACGCGACCACGGGCCGCTCCCCCACCTGCGCCGGCGGCACGAGCAAGTGCTGGCCGGGCAGCGTGCGCAGGACGCGCGGGACGACGAAGGGGTCGTCGCCGTACGACACGGCCACGTCGACGCCCCGCGCCTCGAGCGCGAGGCCCGCGGCGAGCGCCGAGCCGAGGGCATCTGCGTCGGGCGAGACGTGCGCGAGCAGCAGCACCGGGACGCCCGAGGTCAGCGCGTCGATCGCGCCGGCCCAGGCCTCCTCGGTGGGTGCCGCGCTCCAGCTCACGCCCGCTGCTCCTCGTCGTCGCCGTCGTCCTCGACGAGGGCTTCGAGGTCGTCGAGGTCGTCCTCGAGGGCGTCGAGCTCGTCGAAGTCGTCCTCGAGCTCGTCCTCGGCGTCCTCGTCGTCCTCATCCTCGTCCTCGTCGTCGAGGTCGTCGAGGTCGCGCGGCTTCTTGTACGGGTCGGCCTCGCCGGCGTACTGCGCGGCGGCGGCCTGCTCGTGCACCTCGGCGTCGGCGGCCGCCGCGGCGGCGAGGAGGTCCTCGATGGCCGCGGCGTTCTCCGGCACGGCGTCGGCGACGAAGGTGAGGGTGGGCGTGAAGCGCACGCCGGTCTGGCGCCCGATCTCGCTGCGCAGCACGCCCTTGGCGCTCTCGAGCGCGGCGGCGGTGCCGGCCTTCTCCTCCTCCGACCCGTAGACGGTGTAGTAGACCGTGGCGTCGTGCAGGTCGCCGGTGACGCGGGCGTCGGTGATGGTGAGGAAGCCGACGCGCGGGTCCTTGATCCGCTGCTCGAGCGTCTCCGCGACGATCACCTTGATGCGGTCGGCGAGCTTGCGGGCGCGGGCGGGGTCGGCCATGGGTGGATCCTCTCGTGCGGCCCTCGGCGGGCCAGAGCCAGTGCTGGTGGAGCCGTGCTGTTCAGTCGTCCGAGCCGCGCAGCGCCCGGCGGGCGGAGAGCAGCTCGAGCTCGGGATGCCCGGCGACGATCCTCTCGGCCTCGTCGAGCACCTCGGTGCAGTGCGCGGGGTCGGCCGCCACGACGGCGACCCCGATGACGGCGCGTCGGTGGAGGTCCTGGTGCCCCACCTCCGCCGCGCTCACCTCGAGCCGGCGGCGCAGCTCGGCCACGACGGGCCGGACCACGCTGCGCTTCTGCTTGAGGGACCGGACGTCCCCGAGGAGGACGTCGAGCTCGAGGGAACCCACGAACACGACGCCTCCCCGGGGATGACGGCCGGACGTCAGACGCGCGGCTTCTCGCGCATCTCGAAGGTCTCGATGATGTCGTCGACCTTGATGTCGTTGAACGAGCCGAGGCCGATACCGCACTCGAAGCCCTCGCGGACCTCGGTGGCGTCGTCCTTGAACCGTCGCAGCGACTCGATGGTGAGGTTGTCCGCCACGACCGCGCCGTCGCGCACGAGGCGCGCCTTGGCGTTGCGGCGGATGAGGCCGGTGCGCACGAGCGAGCCGGCGATGTTGCCGAACTTGCTCGAGCGGTAGACCTCGCGGATCTCGGCGGTGCCGAGAGCCACCTCCTCGTAGATCGGCTTGAGGAGGCCCTTGAGGGCGGCCTCGACGTCGTCGATCGCCTGGTAGATGACCGAGTAGTACCGGACATCGACGCGCTCGCGGTCGATGATCTCCTGCACGCGCTCGGCCGGCCGGACGTTGAAGCCGATGATGACGGCGTCCGACGCGACGGCGAGGTTGACGTCGTTCTGCGTGATCGCACCGACGCCGCGGTCGATGACGCGCAGGCTGACCTCGTCGCTGACCTCGAGGCCGACGAGCGCGGACTCGAGAGCCTCGACCGAACCGGACACGTCGCCCTTGAGGATGAGCTTGAGCTCCTCGACCTCGCCGCGCTCGAGGGACTTGAGGAAGTCCTCGAGGGTACGGCGGCCGCGCGCCTGCGCCAGCGCCGCGTTGCGCTCGCGCGCCGCACGGGTCTGGGCGATCTGACGGGCGGTGCGGTCGTCCTCGACCACCAGCATGTTGTCGCCGGCGCCGGGCACGGCCGTGAGGCCGAGCACCTGCACCGGACGCGCCGGCGGCGCCTCCTCGAGCGTGTTGCCGTGCTCGTCGAGCATGGCGCGCACGCGGCCGTAGGCGTCGCCGACGACGATGGAGTCGCCGGGGCGCAGCGTGCCGCGCTGCACGAGGACCGTCGCCACCGGGCCGCGGCCGCGGTCGAGGTGGGCCTCGATCGACACGCCCTGCGCGTCCTGGTTCGGGTTGGCCCGCAGGTCCAGGGCGGCGTCGGCCGTGAGCAGGAGCGCCTCGAGCAGGTCGTCGATGCCGAGCCCGCCCTTGGCGGAGACGTCGACGAACATGGTGTCGCCGCCGTACTCCTCGGGCACGAGGCCGTACTCGGTGAGCTGGCCGCGCACCTTCGCCGGGTCGGCGCCCTCCTTGTCGATCTTGTTCACCGCGACCACGATCGGCACGTCGGCCGCCTTGGCGTGGTTGAGCGCCTCGATCGTCTGCGGCTTCACGCCGTCGTCCGCCGCCACCACGAGGATCGCGATGTCGGTGACCTGCGCACCACGGGCACGCATGGCCGTGAAGGCCTCGTGACCCGGGGTGTCGATGAACGTGATCGCGCGGGGCTCGTCGCTGTCGACGCGTGCCACGACCTGGTAGGCGCCGATGTGCTGGGTGATGCCACCGGCCTCCTTGCTCATCACGTTCGTGTTGCGGATCGCGTCGAGCAGGCGGGTCTTTCCGTGGTCGACGTGGCCCATGACCGTGACGACCGGCGGGCGGGCGACCAGGTCGGACTCGTCGCCCTCGTCCTCGCCGAACTCGAGGTCGTAGCGCTCGAGCAGCTCGCGGTCCTCGTCCTCCGGGCTGATGACCTGGACGTCGAAGTTGAGCTCGGTGCCCAGCAGGATCAGCGTGTCGTCGGACAGCGACTGCGTCGCCGTGACCATCTCGCCCAGCTTGAACATCACCGTGACGAGCACGCCCGCGGGCACGCCCACCTTCTCGCTGAAGTCCGTGAGGGACGAACCGCGCGCCAGACGGATGGTCTGGCCCTGGCCCATGGGACGGATCTCGCCGCCCATGGACGGAGCCGACATGTTGTCGAACTCCTGGCGCTTGGCACGCTTGGACTTGCGGCCGCGAGCGGGCTTGCCGCCGGGACGGCCGAACGCACCCGCGGTCGTGCCGCGGCCGCCGGCGCCGGGACGGCCGCCGAAGCCGCCGCCACCACCGGGACCGCCGCCGGGACGGCCGGCGAAGCCGCCGCCGCCGGGGGCGCCGCCGCCGGGACGCGGGCCGAAGCCGCCGCCGGGACGGCCTGCACCGCCGCCGGGACGGGCGCCCGGGGCACCGGGACGACCGGCGCCGGGGCCGCCGGGACGCGCGCCCGGACCGGCCGGACGGCCCGGCCGCTGGCCGGGCATCATGCCGGGGTTCGGGCGCGGGGCGCCCGGGACGCCACCCGGACGCGGCACGGGGCGCGGTGCGCCCTCGACGCCGGACCGGTCGGTGAAGGGGTTGTTGCCCGGACGCGCCGGGCGCGGTGCGCCCGGGGCAGCGGGACGCGGGGGCGCGTCGGCGCTGCGGTCCATGAACGGGTTGTTGCCCGGACGCGGCGCCTTGGGGGCGGCCGGCGCAGCCGGGGCGGGGGCGGCCGGCGCAGCCGAGGCGGCCGGAGCGGCGACCTCGGGGGCGGCGGGCGCGGCCGGAGCGGCCGGAGCGGGGACCGGCGCCGCGGGGGCGGCCGGGGCCTCGGGGGCAGCAGCGGCGGGAGCCTCGGGCGCGGCGGGGGCCGCGGCGGGCTTCGGCTTGGGCTTGGCGGCCGGCTTGGCCGCAGCACCCTCGGCGGGTGCGGGGAACGCCTCACGGAGGCGGCGCACCACGGGGGGCTCGATGGTGGAGCTCGCCGATCGGACGAACTCACCCATCTCCTGGAGCTTGGCGACGACCGCCTTGCTCTCGACTCCGAGCTCCTTGGCGAGCTCGTAGACCCGGACCTTCGACACAGTTCTCCTGCTCTTTGGTCCGGGACGGGTTCGTACCGGACCACTCAGACGTGCACGGACACGCTCATCGCTGGGCGTTCATCGGGTGCTCATGTCCTGTTCTGCTCCCGATCGTGGGTGGACGGTTGTCAGTTCTGGTGGTGCTGGTCGTGCTGTCGTGCGATCTCGTCCCGCACCGCTCGGGTGTCGAGCGGGCCGGGGACCCGGAGGGCCCGAGGCAGCGCCCGACGCCGCTCGGCGAGGTCGAGACATGCCGGGTCGGGGTGCAGCCAGGCACCTCTCCCGGCGGCGCGAGCCCGGGGGTCGGGGACCAGGAGTCCGTCGACCACGACCACGCGCACCAGGGCGGACCGCTCCCCCTGTCCCCGGCACCCCACGCACGTGCGCACCGGGGTGCGGCCCCTGCGGGAGGGCGCGCCTGCTCCGCTCGGGGCGGTGTCAGGGGGGACCGGGCTACCGGTCGTCGGCAAGTCTACCCCTCCGCCGCCCTGCCCGATCACGCCTCCGCGCCGGTGTCGCCCGGCGCGGCGGCGGTGTCGGGCCGGATGTCGATGCGCCAGCCGGTCAACCGGGCCGCGAGGCGGGCGTTCTGGCCCTCCCGGCCGATGGCGAGGCTGAGCTGGTAGTCGGGCACGATCACCCGCGCCGACCGGGCGGCGAGGTCGACGACCGTCACCGACGTCACCCGGGCGGGCGAGAGCGCGTTCGCCACCATCTCGGCCGGGTCGTCGGACCAGTCGACGATGTCGATCTTCTCGCCGTGCAGCTCGGCCATCACGGCGCGCACCCGGGCGCCCATGGGGCCGATGCAGGCGCCCTTCGCGTTGAGGCCGGGGACCGTCGAGTGCACCGCCATCTTCGTGCGGTGACCGGCCTCGCGGGCGATTGCGGCGATCTGCACCGAGCCGTCGGCGATCTCGGGCACCTCGAGCGCAAAGAGCGCCTTCACGAGGTTGGGGTGCGTGCGCGACACGGTGACGCGCGGGCCCTTCGGAGTCTTGGACACCTGGACCACGTGGCACTTGAGGCGGGTGCCGTGGACGTACTTCTCGCCCGGCACCTGCTCCTGCGGCGGGAGCACGGCCTCGATCTTGCCGAGGTCGACGAACACCAGCCGGGGGTCGCTGCCCTGCTGGACGATGCCCGAGACGAGGTCGCCCTCGGTGCCGGCGAACTCGCCGAACATCACGTCGTCCTCGGCCTCGCGCAGGCGCTGCAGGATGACCTGGCGGGCGGTGGTGGCGGCGACGCGGCCGAACCCGTCCGGGGTGTCGTCGTACTCGCGGCCGGGGACGCCGTCGACGTCGTCCTCGCGCGCCCACACGGTGACGTGCCCGGTCTTGCGGTCGAGCTCGACCCGTGCGCGCTGCGCCGAGCCCTCGGTCTTGTGGTACGCGAGGAGCAGCGCCTGCTCGAGCGTCTCGACGATGAGGTCGTACGACAGCTCCTTCTCGCGCACGAGCGCCTTCAACGCGCTGACGTCGATGTCCACGTCAGGCCTCCTCGTCCTCGTCGATGCTGTCGTCCTCGAGCCCGTCGAGCTCCTCGGGCTCGGGCTCCCCCTTGCGGCTGAACTCGACCTGCACGACGGCCTTGGCGATGTCGGCGAGGGCGAGGGTGCGGCGGCTCGTGCGGCCCTTCACGTCGATCTCGAGCTCGACCTCGGCGTCGGTCACGGCGAGCACGCGGCCGGTGACCTGCTCGTGCTTGGTCGTGGTGACGGCCACGAGGCGCCCGGTGCTGCGGCGCCAGTGTCGCGGCAGGGTGAGCGGGCGGTCGACGCCGGGCGAGGACACCTCGAGGGTGTACGGCTCGTCGCCGAACGGGTCGTCGGCGTCGAGGGCGTCGGACACGGCGGTGGACGCGGCGGCGACCTGGTCGAGGCTCACGCCGGTCTCGGAGTCGACGAGCACGCGGACGACGATGCGGCGGCCGACCGTGCGGATCTCGACGTCCTCGAGGTCGATGCCGGTGGAGGCGACGGCGGGCTCGAGCAGCGCGGCGACCTTCTGCACCTGGGCGTCGCGGCGGGCGGGGTCCGGGCGGCGGCCGCCGCCTGCGGGGCGGCCCTTCGCGGGACGAGGCGGCTGTGCAGCCACGGTGGCCTCCTGGCACCCGACGGTCGCGGCGAGCGCGGTCGGGCTGTGCTGTTGTCGGGTCCTGTTGTACGTGCGGTTGTACGTGCTGGCGCGCCGCCGTCGGGCGGAGCGGGTGACCAGACTACCCGCGCGCGGGGCGCGGACGGGCCGCCCGGATCCCTGCTCCGGCGTCCGGGCGGGTCGTGAGAGAGTCACGGACGTGCCGAACCCGACCCGCCGCGACGCGCTGCGCTGGTCCGCCGTGGCTGCGGGCGGCGCGCTGCTCGTGCCGGCGCTCGCCGCGTGCACGTCCGGGCCGGGCGACCCCACGCCCACCGACCCCGGCGGCCCCGAGGACCCCGACCGCGGCCTGCGCGCGGAGATCGGCCGCTCGGAGTCCGAGCTCGTCGCGCTCTACACCGCGGCCGCCGCGGCGCTCGGCGCGTCGGGCGGCGCCGCGGTCGCGACCATCGGCGAGCGGCACAAGGCGTACCGCCAGGCCATCGACCCCGACGACCTCGCCTCGCTGCCGCCGAGCGCGCTCGCGTCGGCTTCGGGCTCCGCCTCGGCGTCCGCCTCTCCGTCGCCGACGCGCACGGCGCCCTCGCTCCCCTCATCGCGGGCGGGGATCCTCGCCACGCTGCTCGACGCCGAGCAGGCAGCTGCGGCAGCACGCGCGACGCAGTGCGTGCAGGCGGTCGACGCGGAGCTCGCCCGCGTGATCGCGCTGGCCGGCGCCGGGTGCGCGGGGGCGGCCGCGATGCTGCAGGAGGTGCCGCGATGACCGCCACGGCGAGCAACGAGGCCGAGCTCGAGCGCCTCGACGACGTGCTCGACGGCACCGACGCCGCGATCTACGCCTACGGCCTCGTCGCCGCGCGCCTGTCGGCCGACGGCGCGGCCGAGGCGTTGGACGACATGGCCGACCACCGCACCCGCCGCGACCGGCTGCGGGCGCGGATCACGGCGCTCGGCGGCACTCCGCGCGCGGCGGCCGCGGCGTACACCCCGCCGTTCGACGTCGACGACGCCGCGAGCGCGCGCCGGCTCGCCGCGCTCGTCGAGGACCGCCTCGCCGGGCAATGGGCCGGGCTCGCCGCCGCCTCGACGAAGCAGCAGCGGCTCGACGCCGCGACGACCGCCCAGGCATGCGCGGTGCGGTGCGTCGCCTGGTCGGGCAAGGCTCCGATCTGGAACGGCGCGACATGACCGGCGGGCCCGTCCCGGCCGGGCCGTTCACGGTCTGGCTCGGCACGATCGGGCCCGCGCTGCGCGGCGAGGGCGAGTCCGACGTCCCCTGCGGCACCTGCACCGCCTGCTGCACGTCGTCGCAGTTCGTGCTCGTGACGCCCGAGGACACCGCCGCGCGCTCCGTGATCCCGGCCGCGCTGCTGTTCCCCGCACCGTTCATGCCCGGGTCGCACCTGCTGCCGTACGACGAGCGCGGACGCTGCCCGATGCTGGGCGAGCGCGGCTGCACCATCTACGCCGAGCGGCCGATGACGTGCCGCACGTACGACTGCCGCGTGTTCCCCGCGGCGGGCGTCGAGGCCGACAAGCCGGCGATCGCCGAGCGCGCCGCACGATGGGAGTTCGAGCACCCGTCGGAGGCCGATGTCGCGACGCACGAGGCCGTGATGGCCGCGGCGCGCTGGGTCGGGACGCACGCCGACCTGCTGCCCGAGGAACTGCGGCCGCCGCACCCGACGGCCCTGGCAGTGCTGGCGGTACAGGTGCACCACGTGTTCCTCGACGGCGACCCCGCGGACTCGGACGTGGTCGCGGCCGTTCTCGCCGCCCGGGCCTGAGGACTACTCGCCGGTCGCGCCGTCGATCGACTCGCGGATGAGGTCGGCGTGGCCGTTGTGCCGCGCGTACTCCTCGACGAGGTGGCAGAGGATCCAGCGCAGCGAGTAGCGCTGCCCGTCGTCGGCCGGCTGCTCCGACAGCGAGCCGAGGCCCTCGTCGGTGGCCAGCGCCGACGCCACGACGCGGTCGGACACCGCGATCGACTCGTCGAACCACGCGAACAGCTGCTCGACCGATGCACCGGCCGCCGTCGTGAACGACCAGGACTCGTCGTCGGGGTCGGCCTCGTCGAGCCAGCTCGGGCGCGCGATGCCGCCCGCGAAGATCTGGTTGAGCCAGCCCGCCTCGACCACCGACATGTGCTTGAGCAGCCCGCCGAGGGTGAGGGTGGACGGCGGCAGCGGCGTGTGGAGCTGCTCGGCGGTGAGTCCCGAGCACTTCCAGCGCAGCGTGTCGCGCTGGAACTGCAGGAACGCGGTGAGGGTCGCGGCCTCGTCGGCGGCGAGGGGCGGGTCGACGCGGTCGGCTGCGGAGAACGTCATGGCAACGACGCTAACCGCCACGTCCGACACGGGCGCGCCTTCGACCCGATCGCCGGGTGGCGGCATCGGGTCGCGGGTGTGCGGTGGGGGTCAGGCGGCTGCGTGGTGCGGTGGTGGCTCGGGTGGGTGTCCTCGTCTGAGGCGTTCGGCGAGCAGGGCGCCGTCCTTGCCGACGTGGCCCGATGCGGGTGGTTGGAAGCGCCAGCGGTCGGGGTGGCCGGGGTCGTGGGTGTCGTCGGCGGTGATGCGCCATCGGCCCTCATGCACGAGGGCGTGGTGCCGCTGGCACAGGAGGATGAGGTTCGACAGGCAGGTCGCGCCGCCTTTGGACCAGTGCCGGACGTGGTGGGCGCGGCAGCGGGAGGGGTCGACGCGGCAGCCGGGGAACCGGCAGTGCCGGTCGCGGGCTGCCAGCAGGGCGCGCT
>JBFWNE010000021.1:0-71577 GCA_050251215.1 Candidatus Nanopelagicales bacterium | reverse complement strand
CGCAGAGCTCAACGCCCGACCACGCAAGAGACACGGCTTCAGAACACCCGCCGAAGTCCTGGCCCAACTACTCTCAGAAGCTGGACCAGACACCGGTGTTGCGTGACTGCCTGGAATCCGCCGGCGCTTTCTGTCCTTAACGGGAGCTTTCAGGCGCGGTCGAGGCCGAGGCGCAGGGGTACGTCGGCGAAGCCGTGCTGGTCGGGTACGACGGCCAGCACCTGGTGCAGCTGGATCATGTTGCGGTGGAAGCCCATCTGGGA
Source organism: Candidatus Nanopelagicales bacterium (assembly GCA_050251215.1). GTDB lineage: Bacteria > Actinomycetota > Actinomycetes > S36-B12 > CAIYMF01 > Longivirga. The sequence goes on along the minus strand of JBFWNE010000021.1, from coordinate 71,314 downwards.
CGCCGCGAGGTAGAGCTTCCACACCCGCGCCTTGCCGATGCCGACCTCGGCGACGGCCTCGTCCCAGTGCGCCTCGAGGTTGCGCAGCCAGTCCGCGAGGGTCAGGGCGTAGTGCTCGCGCAGGTTCTCCTCGTGCCGCACCTCGAAGCCCTGGTCCTCGATCGCCGACACGATCCGCCCGACCGGCACGAGCTCGCCGTCGGGGAACACGTAGCGGTTGATGAAGCCGTTCTTGTAGTGCGTGCGCACCGAGGTGTCGGTGCGGGTGATGCAGTGGTTGAGGAGCCGGCCGGTCGGGTTGAGCCTCGACTTCAGGAACCCGAAGTAGGCCGGGTAGTTCGCGTACCCGATGTGCTCGGTCAGGCCGATCGAGGAGATGGCGTCGAACCCGGTCTCCGGCACGTCGCGGTAGTCCTGGTGCCTCACCTCGGCGAGGTGCCCGAGGCCGTCGGCGTCGATCGCCTCCCGCGCCCACACGGCCTGCTGCTCCGACAGCGTCACGCCGATCGCCTTGACGCCGTAGTGCTTCGTCGCATGCCGCACCAGGCCGCCCCAGCCGCAGCCGACGTCGAGGAGGCGGTCGCCGCGCTGCAGCCCGAGCTTGCGGCACACGAGGTCGAACTTCTCCTCCTGCGCCTCCTCGAGCGTCGCATCGGCCTTGGGGTAGACCGCGCAGGTGTACGCCATCGACGGCCCGAGCACCCAGCGGTAGAACGTGTTGCTCACGTCGTAGTGGTGGCTGATGGCGTCGGCGTCGCGGCGCTTGGAGTGCCGCGACCCGCCGAGGCGCACCTCCTCCGGCGGCGGGGGCTCGCGGCGCAGGGCGAACGGCGCGAGCGCGCGGAACAGCTTCAGCTTCTCCGCCGTCGTCGGCTCCTTCACGCCGAGACGCGAGAGCCGGTCGAGCGCGGTGAACAGGTCGCCGTGCACCTCGAGCTCGCCGGCGACGTACGCGCGGGCGAGCCCGAGCTGGCCGGGCGCCGACATCAGCAGCGACACGGCGCGCGGCGACCGCACGTCGAGCCGCACGTCGCAGTCGACCGGCCCGTGCCGGCTCCCGTCGTACGCCGTCAGCTGCACGTCGACGTCCTCGTCGCCCAGCACCAGCGAGACCACGTCCGCCAGCTTCATGCCCCACGCCCCTTCGTGCCGTGCCCCTCCGCGCGCCGCGCTTCCTCGAGCCCTGTGCGCGGTCTAGCCCCTGCCCACCGTCTTGGTCCACATGTCCGGGAGCCGCCCTCCCGGGTCGTACGTCGCCCGCAGCGCGGCATACGTCGCTCCGCCGTACAGCCCCGCGAACTCCTCGCGCGAGTAGAACGCCGTGGAGTACAGCGACTTCTTCCCGCCGAGGCTCGTCACCACCTCTTCGATCCGGCGGTTGACCCGGCCCTCCGCCGGGTCGACGCCGTCCGGGAGCGGCACGGTCGACCAGAACCCGACGTTGACGTACGTGACCGACGGGTCGAGCGGGTACAGCGGCCACGACGCCGCAGGGTCGCGCTGGCGCAGCGGGCACACCCACACCGGCTCGATGCCGACCTCGCGGTGGAAGAAGTCCAGGAACTCCGGCAGGGCCTCGACCGGCACCTCGATGTCCTGCACGACGGGCTCGCGGGCGGGGAGCCGTCGCGCGGCGGTGAGGCGCGCCGAGAACGACGTACGCCGGTCCAGCGCGACGAGCTTCCAGTACACGTCCGAGCGCAGCTTGGACTTCGGCCACAGCTTGCGCACCAGCGGCTTCTGAACGCCGAACGCGCGCGAGCACCAGAACCAGTCGGTGTCCCAGCGCCACAGGTAGTCGTGCACGGTGAGCAGGTCCGTGCGGCGCTCCTGGATGGACCGGTAGTAGATCCGCTCGCCGGTGTAGTCGCTCGGCGCCCGGCCCGCGGTCTCGGCGTACGTCGCGAGCGTCAGGTAGGACTCCGTCGCGGAGAACACGGTGCCGTCGATGTAGTCGACGCGGCCGCCGTCGTACGTGCCGGACGCCGTGACGTCGGCGATCGCCTTGGCGAGCGAGGCGGAGTCGCCGCACGGCACGTGCCGCAGGGACATGTACGGGGTGACCGGCTCGAGCTCGATCTGCAGCCTGAGCGCGTAGCCGAGCGAGCCGTAGGAGTTCGGGAACCCGTGGAACAGCGCCGCGTGCTCGTTGTCCGGGCGCGCGGTGACGACCTCCCCGGCGCCGGTGAGCACGTCGAGCTCGAGCACGGACTCGTGCGGGCACCCGTTGCGCCAGGACGCGCTCTCGATGCCGAGCCCGGTCACGGCTCCGCCGAGCGTGATGGTCCGCAGCTGGGGCACGCAGAGCGGCACGAGGCCGTGGGGCAGGGTGGCCGCCACGAGGTCCTCGTACGTCGTCATCCCGAGGACGTCGGCCGTCCGCGACTCGGCGTCGACCTCGAGCACCCCGCTGAACGCGGACACGTCGAGGCCGGGCGTGCTCGTCGCAGCCCGGGGGCGGAACAGGTTGGACGTGCGCTTGGCGAGGCGGATCGGCGCGCCTGCGGGCAGCGCGCGGTACTGCGCCACCAGCGCGTCCACGGCGTCGGCGTACGCGCGGCGGCTCACGGTCCGGGAGACGGAAGCCACGAGCAAAACCTAACCCCGGTATCCGCGCCCCGTCCCGGGGGTTGCCGTCGGAAACGGCGGACCCGCCGCCCCGGTGGAGGGCGGCGGGTCCGGTGATCGGGACGAGGCTGAGGGGGTCAGACGCGGCGCAGGAGGGTGAGGCCGGTGCCGTCGCCCACGCAGGTCTGCAGCACGAGGTCGGCGCTCACGTTGGGCATCGCACCGCTCTGGCGGCCGAGGCGCATGTGGTCGTACACCCGGTAGGTGCCCTGGGCGGCGCCGGAGGTGACCACGACGGTGGTGCCGGTCTTCACGAACGCCATCCACTGGTAGCCGCACCAGTTGTGCGCGGCGAGCCAGTTCGGGGCGCTGGACCAGAGGACGAGGTTGCACTTGTCGATCGCGGCCTGCGAACCAGGGGCGTTGACGTAGCGGGAGATCGTGATGGTCTTGCTGGCCGTGCTCGTGGGGCGGGCGGCGGCCTTGGCGGCTGCGGCCTTGGCGGCTGCGAGCTTGGCGGCCTTGGCAGCTGCTGCCTTGGCGGCCCGCTGCTGGGCGACCACGTGCTGCTCGACGACGTCGACGGCCGGGCCGACGACCTCGGCGGAGGTGCGGCGCAGGGCGTCGGCGGCGGCAGCCGCGGGCAGCGCCTCCTCGACGGCGGACACGGCGGCCGGGTTGCCGGTGGAGGCGACGACGCGGGCGTCCTGGCCGGCGAAGGCGACGGCGGCGGTGCCGGTGAGCACGAACAGCGCCGTGGCGGTGGCGAGGGCTGCCGACCGGTGCAGGTGCCGTGTGCGCGTCATGTTCAGGGTTTCGGCCCTCCTCGGGACCGACCTGAACCGCGCTGCTCCATCGGGGTGAATCGGGAGGATCACCGCCGCCGCTCTCAAGACGCCATCAGCCGATGCCGACGGCCGCAGGAGCAGCGGGGACCCGCGCGACCACGCTCCCGCGTAGCGTGGTCCCGTGCCCGCCCGGACTGCGTACGCGGCCGTCGTGCTCGACGGCGGCCGCAGCCGACGCATGGGCGGGATCGACAAGCCCGGCCTCCGCCTCGGCGGGGAGAGCCTGCGGGCCCGTGCGGTGGCGGCCGTGCGCGACGCCTCCACCGTCGTGCTCGTGGGGCCGCCCAGCCCGGAGGACGCCGACCTCCCCGTGCCGGTCGTCCGCGTCCGCGAGGACCCGCCCCTCGGCGGCCCGCTCGCCGCGCTCGCCGCGGGGCTTCCCGAGGTCGGCGCCGACCTGGTCGTGGTCCTCGCAGCCGACCTGGCCGACGCGTCAGAGCTTCCGGACGCCCTGCTCGCGGCGCTGGCCGCGGCTCCGGACGCCGAGGCCGCCGTCGCCGTCGACCGGGAGGGTCGCCGGCAGTGGCTCGCCGCCGCCTACCGCACCGGAGAGGTCCGCCGGGCGCTGGACTCGCTGCTCGTGCTCGAGGGTGTGCACGGCCACCGGTTCGGCGACCTCGTCGACCTGCTCCGGGTCGTGGACGTGCCCCGCGACGACGTCGACGACATCGACACCCCGGACGACCTCGCCCGGGCCGAGGAACGACTCAGGTGAAGGAGACCGCCGTGCTGGACGAGTGGACCCGCGAGCTGGCCGCCGCGCTCGGCGTCGATCTCACCGTCGAGGTCGACACCGTGCTCGACCTGGCCGGGGACGCGGCCCGGGGCGTGGTGCGGCCCGCAGCGCCGGTGACGACGTACCTCGTCGGGTACGCCGCTGCCCGCAACGGCGGCGACGCCGCGGCCGTGGCGGACGCGGTCGCGACGGCGCGCGCGCTCGCGGCGAGCTGGGCCGAGCGGCGGCAGTGACGTCCGCGGAGGAGGACGAGCCGCGGGCCCGCACGGGCTCGACGGCAGGCGTCCGCGTGCTCCGGGTGGGCGGTTCCGGCGCGGGCCACCGCGCCGACTCCGTGGTGGTGGAGGAGCCGCTGCAGGTGCACCTGCGCCACCGCGGCGCGGTGTCGCTGCTCGGCTCGACGATGCGCACCCCGGGGCACGACCGCGAGCTCGGCGTGGGCCTCGCGGTGGGCGAGGGCGTCGTGCGGCGCCGCGAGGACGTGCTCGAGGTGCGGCACTGCGCCGGCGACATGATCCGGTCCGACAACGACGTGCTGCTCGTCCTCGACGACGAGGTCGCGATCGATCCCGCGCGCCTCGGCCGGGTGTCGCACCCGTCGAGCGCGTGCGGTCTGTGCGGGCGCGACCACATCGACGACCTGCTGGAGATGGTGCCGCCCGTCCGGAGCGACGTCGTCGTCGCCGCGTCCGACCTGCTCGTGCTCCCCGAACGGATGAGCGAGGCCCAGGCCGTCTTCCGGCGCACCGGCGGCCTGCACGCCGTCGCCCTCGCCTCGGGAGACGGCGACGTGCTCCTTGTGCGCGAGGACGTCGGCCGGCACAACGCCGTCGACAAAGCGGTCGGGTCGGCGCTGCTCGACGGCGTGCGCGCCGACGTGCTGGTGGCCAGCGGCCGGGCCGGGTTCGAGGTGGTGCAGAAGACCGCGATGGCCGGCATCCCGGTGCTGGTCGCGGTCTCCGCGCCGACCTCGCTCGCGGTCGACGCCGCCCGCGACGCCGGGATCACCCTCGCGGCGTTCGTGCGCGACGGCCGGATGACCGTCTACTCCGGCGAGGAGCGCATCTCCGGGCTCTGAGAAGTCACGTGCGTGCGGCGATGCGGCGGCCGACGTCGCGCATCGCACGGAGCACGTCGTCGCGGACGAGGTCCTGCTCGGTCGGCGTCCAGGACGCGACCACGGCGTACGCCGTCACCGTCCCTCCTGCGCCCAGCAGGCCGACGTCGGCGCGGACTCCGGCGTCGGTGCCGGTCTTGCCGAGGAACCGGATGCCCCGGTCGGAGTCGACGTGGGCCAGGGGGTCGAGGCCGAGGTCGCCCGGCACCATCGAGAGGTCGACGCCGCTCGCGAGCCATCGGCGCAGCAGCGCCCACTCGAGCGAGTCCTCGGTCGCGAGCAGCGCGGCGAAGCGCGCGAGGTCGAGCGCGTTGCCCTGGGACAGCGTGGACGGGTCGTCAGGCACGCGCACGTCACGCACCTGGTCGAAGAGGCGCAGACTGTCCAGACCGAGCGACGGGCCCACCTGCGCCACGGCGTCGAGGCCGACGCTGCGCAGCAGCACGTTCGTGGCGAGGTTGTCCGATACCGACGCGGCCAGCAGCGCCAGGTCCTCGACCGGCAGCGCCTCGGTACGCAGGTGCTGCCAGAGCCCCGAGTCGGCGACCTCGTCCTCGGCCGTGCGCGGGAGCGGTGCGGCGGGATCGAGCCGGCCGTCGGCGAGCCTGCGCGCGACCTCGAGGAGCAGGAGCAGCTTGCCGACGCTCGCGGTGGGCAGGATCCGCTCGGGGGAGCGGACGGCCAGAAGGCGCCCGCTGGCGGCGTCGAGCAGGGCGGCGGACCACGCGGCGCCGGGCACGTCGTCGAGCGGGCTGAGCAGGTCGTCCACGGCGCGAGCCTTCCATGCCCGGGGTGGCGAGCGTGCGGACCCGGCGGTGGAGCGCTCCGATCGACGTGATCGGCGTCACGGCCAGAGCTGACGTGATCGGGGCATCACCGGGGCATGAGCCCGCGTCGACGCACCCTGACCCCATCCGCCCGCCTCCTCCCTGCGGGCCTGGCCCTGGCCGCCGCTGCCGCACTCACCGCGTGCAGCAGCGAACCGGCGGCACCGGCACCCGGAACCGGCGCCGCAACCTCCCCGGCGGCTCCGGCGGCGTCGACGAGCTCGAGCGCGCCGACCGACCCGTCGTCCGGGGCGTCGGAGCCGCCGAGGCTCCTGGCGTACGCCGGCGGCGAGTCCGCGGGGGTAGAGGTCCGCGTGCCGTCAGACCTCGACAAGCTGGACGGCGCCCCCGAGCCGTTCCGCGTGTTCATCGGCCAGAGGGTCGCGGAGCTTCAGGCCTCCGCCACCTGCGATCGGTCGCAGGTCGGCGTCACCGTGGAGTTCCTGCGCACGGATGGCTACGCGGTGGGCGGCGTGGACGACTGCGGTGGCTATGCCGCGCTGTGGGCCGTCGTCGACGGCGCGTGGGCCGAGGTCGAAGGGACGCAGGACTCCTGGAGCTGCGAGGTCCTCGCGCGCTACCGCTTCCCCAGCGAGCTGGTCGGGGACACCTGCTATGACTACACGGCGCAGGAGGAGCTGCCCTACTCGCAGCCCTGAGCCCGGGCCGCCCGCGCGTCATGCTCGTCGCGCCTTCGCCCCCTGCCGCACGTACGCTCGGGCCAGCGGCGGACGCGGCATCGGACGCCGCGCGGGGCGGGAGCGTGGAGCGATGGCGGGTCGGCGCACGGTGGGTGCCGTCGACAACATCTGGCTCCGGATGGACCGCCCGGCCAACCTGATGGTGATCGACAGCGTGCTCTGGCTCGACGAGCCGCTCGACCTCGAGCGCTTCCGCGCGGTCGTGCAGCACCGCATCGTCGACCGGTTCCCGGTGTTCAGCCAGCGGATCGCCCCCGACACGCTTCCGCTGATGGCGCCGCAGTGGGAGGACGACCCGGAGTTCGACCTCGACCGGCACCTGTCGGTCGTGGCTCTGCCCGAGCCTGCGGGCGAGACAGAGCTCAAGGCGTACGTCGAATCCCGCATGCACGTGCCCCTCGACCGCGACCACCCGCTGTGGGAGATGCACGTCGTCGAGGGGTACGGCGGCGGGGCGGCGGTCGTGAGCCGCTTCCACCACGCGATCGCCGACGGGATCGCGCTGGCCCAGGTGCTGCTCTCGCTCACCGACGAGGAGCCGGACGGCGACCTCGTCCCCGCAAGCCCGGAGCCGCCGCGCAACGAGGGGTGGACGCTGTCGGTCCCGGGCCTCGGCGCCGCCCGCAGCGCGTTGTCGGAGGCCTCGAAGCTCGCCCGCCCGTCGATCGTGCGCGACGCGCTCACCCTCGTGTCGCAGACCGCCCACATCGCCGACAAGCTGCTGCTCGGGTCGAACCCGCCCGGCCCGCTGCTGGGCCAGCCCGGGATCGCCAAGCGCGCCGTCTGGTCGCGCCCGCACCCGATCGCGCAGATCAAGCGGATCGGCCGGGCGTCGGACGCCACGGTCAACGACGTGCTCGTCGCCGCGGTCGCAGGCGCGCTCGCGTCGTACGTGCGCGACGAGGGCGACCACCCCCAGGACCTCACGACGATGGTGCCGGTCAACCTGCGGCCGGTCGACAAGCCGCTGCCGCGCGAGCTCGGCAACAAGTTCGCGCTCGCGATGCTGCCGATGCCCCTCGCCGAGGGCTCCCCGCGCGACCGCCTCTCCGCGGCGAAGCAGCGGATGGACCGGATCAAGGCCTCGCCGGAGGCTCTCATCACCTTCGGGCTGATCAACGCGATCGGCCTGACCCACCCGAAGGTGGAGGACCTGCTCGTCGACTTCTTCTCCAGCAAGGCGATCGGTGTCACCACCAACGTGATGGGGCCGCTGCAGGACCGCTACCTCGCGGGCAGCCGCATCGCCGGCGTGCTCGGCTGGGTGCCGGGATCGGGCCACCAGACCGTGGGCGTCTGCATCTTCAGCTACAACCAGACCGTGCGCGTCGGCTTCAAGGTCGACGCCACCGTCGTGCCGGACGCCGAGCGGCTCGTCGACGCGTTCGACGCCGAGCTCGACGACCTGCTCGCGGCGACCGCCGCACCGCATCGAGGAGCGTGACGCCGTGGCCACCGACAACGCCGTGAAGACCATGCGGATCGAGGCGCCGGCCGACCGGGCGCTCGCCACGATCCGCGACGTCGGCTCACAGACCGAGTGGGTGCACGAGATCAAGCTGGCGCAGGTGCTCACGACCGACGGCGACGGGCGGCCGGCGACGGCGGTGTTCGCGGCGTCCACGCCTGTCGGCACCGACGAGTACACGCTGGCCTACACCCACCGCGACGACGGCATGGACTGGACCCTCGTGCAGGGCAAGCTCCAGACCGGCCAGGAGGCCCACTAAACGGTGGTGCCGGCGGGCGATTCCGCGTGCGACGTGACCTTCGACCTCACCGTCAGCCACAACCTGCCGCTGCCGGGCTTCATCCGGCGCAAGGTCATCGGCGACCTCGTGACGAGCACGCTCACGGGCCTGCGTCGTCACCTCGAGGGCTGACCAGGGCGGGAGACCGCCCGCGACCGCGCAGGTCGGACTCGAGGCGCGCGAGCGCCGTCTGCACCTCCGACAGCCGGGCGAGCATCTCGGCGTCGTCGGCGATCTCGCGCTGGGTCTCCTCCTCGCGCGCCTTCTCCATCGAGCTGATGACGACGCCGATGAGCAGGTTGAACACGATGAACGCGGCGAGCAGCACGTACGACACGAAGAACGGGATCGCCAGCGCGCTCACCGGCTCGGCCTCGGCGAGGTACGTCGGGAAGTTCTCCAGCGTGAGCAGCACGAACAGCGTGAGCATCGAGCGGCCGATGGTGCCCCAGCTCTCGGGCAGCGCGTCGCCGAACAGCGACCACCCGACCATGCCGTAGACGAAGAGCAGGAGCACGGTCAGCACGACCATGCTGGCGACCGCCGGGATCGACTTGATGACGGTGAGCACGAGCATGCGGGCATCGGGCAGGAACCGCACGAGCCGGACGATCCGCGCGAGCCTCAGCAGCCGGAGCAGCTGCGCCTGCTCGCGCACGCCGGGGAGGAAGACCGCGCCGATCACCACGAGGTCGAACACGTTCCAGCCGTTGCGCAGGAAGTCCTGCGGGCGGCGGCCGTACGACGCGATCCGCAGGACGAGCTCGACGACGAAGACCGCGAAGAACAGCTCGTTGGCGAGCACGAGGAGGTCGCCGTACGACGCCATGACGTCGGGGTAGGTCTCGAGGCCGAGGACCACGGCGTTCGCGACGATGACCGACGCGATCGCCAGGTTGAACCGTGACGAGTCGACGAGCCGGGCGAGGCGCCCGGCCCGTCGACCGTCATCCACCGGCACGGAGGAGGGGGTCACCCGCGGCCCAGGGGGGTCGCTCCGGCGTCGGCGTCGTCCTCGACGTCATCGCCGCCGGCGGCCGCGGGCTCGCTCGCGCCGGGGTGGCCGGCGGACGGGCTCCCGGACCCGTCCGCCGGCCGGTCCGCGAGATGAGCAGGGGCGGTGCCCACCTCGACGGGGGTCGGGCTCTGGCCGCGCGTCGCGCGCAGGCTGAGCAGGATGGAGGCGGTGATGATCGAGGTGACCACCACGAGGGAGACCCAGGTCGGGATCTTCACGATGTCCACGACCAGGAACATCTTGATGCCGACCCAGATGAGCACGAACGACAGACCGGCCTTCAGGTAGATGAACCGGTGCATGAGGTCGGCGAGCAGGAAGTACATCGCGCGCAGGCCGAGGATCGCGAAGGCGTTCGACGCGAACACGAGGAACGGCTCGCTGGTCACCGCGAACACGGCGGGGATCGAGTCGACCGCGAAGATGATGTCGGTGACCTCGATCATCACGAGCACCAGCAGCAGCGGGGTCGCGAGGCGCTTGCCGTTCTCGCTGATCCAGAGCTTCTGGCCGTGGAACTGGTCGGTCGACGGCACCCGGCGGCGCCACCACTGGACGACCTTCGACTTCGAGGGGTCGATGTGCTGGTCGCGGGTGCGCCACATCTTCCAGCCGGTCCAGATGAGGAAGACGGCGAACACGTAGAGGATCCAGGCGAACGACGCGATGAGCGCGGAGCCCGCCGCGATGAAGATCGCGCGGAAGACCAGCGCTCCCAGCACGCCCAGGAAAAGAACGCGGTGCTGGTACTGCCGCGGCACGGCGAAGTAGCTGAAGATGATCGCCCAGACGAACACGTTGTCGATCGCGAGCGACTTCTCGATCACGTAGCCGGCGAAGTACTGCTGGCCGAACTCCGCGCCGTACACGGCCCAGATGACGCCGCCGGCGAGCACGCCGATCGCGACCCAGATGGCCGACCACGTGGCGGCCTCGCGCACAGGGATCTCGTGCGCATCGCGGTGCAGGAACAGGTCGACCGCGAGCATCGCGAGGATCGCGAGCAGCACGGCGCCCCAGGCGAGAAGGGACACGTCCATCGGAGCAACCTCCAGGTCCGTACGGCATCCCGGAAGAAATGCCGTCGCAAGGCCTGGTCTCCTTCACCCGGCTGGCCGGGCGGCGCCCCGGGCGGCACACGGGCCGCCGTACTGACGAGACGCTCTTGGTGAAGTACTCCCCGCCGCGAACGATAATGCAGGAACTGCACTTCGTGCAACCCGGAGGCGCCGGCCCGTGGCCGGAGCCGGGAACCGTTGCGTCAGTTGATGATGACGGCGTCGGGGTTGGCGTTGATGGCGGCGATGCGGTCGCGCCAGTCCTGGAGCTGCTCGGGCGTGAGGCGGGTCCAGTCGTGGACCTCCTCCACGACGCGCAGCGGCTCGGTCGAGCGGTAGGACCGCGTCGGGTTGCCGGGGAACTTCTTGTCGGTCACGTTCGGATCGTTCTCGAACTCCCCGGTCGGTTCCACGAGGTAGACCCGCGCAGCGGCGTCGCCGGCCGCGAGCTCGGCCGCCAGCCCGGCGCCGTCCTTGAGCGCGGTGAAGTAGATGTGGTTCATGACGATCTCGGGCCGGTAGTTCGACCGGAACCCTGCGGAGAGCAGGTCGCCCGGCTGCAGGTCTGCCTTGGTGCCGTGGAAGAACGGACCCTCGTCCAGCACGTCGCTCATCGCAGCAGGGTACGGCCTGATCGAGCCGCCACTGGCGGCAGAGCGCTAGGCAGCCAGTGTGAAGGATGCGCCGGCGCGCGGCGGCGAACTAGTGGGAGACCCGAGCCTGACTCAGCCGAGCGCCGTCGCTCGCCGCTGCCTCCGATCTTCTTCCCGTGCCCGCCAACGAACCCGACGCGGCTCAGACGAGATATGTGCAAGCCCGGGGGCGAGGAACATCAGCCCGAACCCGAGTAGGCGCGGCCCTGACAGCAAGAGCACCGCAGTGCCCGCTACCACCATCAGCAGTGCCGCCGCGCCCCACAACCACATGTGCCGACGATCGGCGTCCGAATAGGGCTCGGTGCCGTCCCCCGTGGTGTTCACGCGAGTCAGAATGCCGCGTCGCGAAGAGAGATGCGAGCGCGATCCGCACATCAACAGCGCGACCCACACGGAGCTCGTTCCCCGCCGGCGCAGCAACACTCAGTCGAAGTTCACAGTCGAATCCCGCGGAAGGCGACTCCGTGTGAAGTTGTAGCTCTTTGCGAAATTCTCGACAGTCATCCAGCGGAGACCGGGTTTGGTGGCCATCGAAGCGATGTCTCCATCTGCGATCTCCGTATCGCCGTCCACTGCCAGCACCTGAAGCGTGGGGATCGAGAGCAGCGGGGCCAGGGATTCGAGTTTGCCGCAGTGGCGAAGTATCAGGATCTCGAGACTGTGAAGACGTCCGAGTTGCTCCAGTTCGTGCAGGCTGCGACAACCGATGAGGTCCAGGCGGGTCAACGTGGCCGATTGGCTCCCCAGCGACTCGATGTTCGCCAGCAAACGCGCGTCCATCAGAGTGAGGCGGGAAAGGCGGAGCCCCTCGATTCCTGACAAGGACCGAAGGCGCCTCGACTGGAGCGTCAGGGTCGCAAGTGCGTTCAGATGCGCAACGTCCGCCAGGTCCTGGCGCTTCCAGCGGCGCAGGTCCAGGTGTTGGACCGAGGGCGGGAGGTGGGCGGACCGAAGGAATCGGTCTACGCCGCCGAAGGCGTTCAGCTTTGGCAGGCCGGAGAGGTCCAACTGCAAAGAGCAGTCGGTGTTCAGAGTGAGGCGCTCGATTGTGGTGCATCGCGCGACAGCGGTGTCGTCGTCGATCGTGCCCACAACGGTGACGCCACGAGCATGGATCGGCGGCAACCAATCCAGGTCAGGGTCCAAGTTCGCGTGATAGATCAGATCGGGTTGGCCCGCCGACACCCACCGCGTGTGAGCCGCCTCCGTCCACGGAGACTGGGCATGCTGCACGCGGTCATGTGCACCACCGCCGTCGCCCCCGCTCGTCATCACGATCGACATCTTGGCCGAAGGCCGCTCAATGCGGTCTCGTTTCGCCCGGGGCGGGCGAGCCCTATCGGCACCTATGGCTCTTGCGTCGCGACCTTGCCATGGCAGGCACAGGTACACCGGATGACCATGTTGTCGTAGGCGGCGCACCGGTCATGCCGCCCCTTCTTGCACAGGGGACTGGCTTCGGTACCTAGGTCGAAGTACTGCTTCTCCACGACCTGATCCTCGCCTCCCCACCCGAGTCATAGCGGCACATCTGCGCGCAGGACGCCGGATACTCTGCGCGCGTGGTGACGGCGCCGGACGACGACGCGAGGGAGTCCGCGTTCCTCGCGAGCAAGATTGACCCCATCGCTCGCGAGGTGCTTGACGCCGCGGACCCGTGGTCCGCGTACCACGCTGCAATCAACGTGACCGCTGCCCTCGTTGACGAGCTGGAATGGCTCCCGCACGGCGGCGCTACCTACACGGCCTGGTCGAACATCACCGACTTGTACGCGACGGGCAAGACTCCTATCGGCGACGCCCACGAGGCACTGATCCAGGCGACCACCGACTGGCTGGATCGTCCTGGCCCTCTCACATCGACGTTCCTACGTGAGTGGTTGGAGCGCACAGAAGCGACGTCGAGCGCGTTATTCCGCCGCAACGGCGACTTCTGGCGCAAGCCGGAGGGCGAGTAGCCGCCCGCCGAGCAGACCGGTCACGTGCGCCATGCGACTGGCGGGCGCTATCGGCATTCCTGACGGAGCTGTGCTTGTCAACGGTGTCGGTCGTGCGTGGTGGGGCCGGGGCGGGCGGTCGATGGGCGCACCGAGCTAAGGGGCGGGGGTCAACACGGTGCGCCCGGAGCCCGCAGGGCGAGGACGAACGGTGTTGACGCTGTCCCTGCTCGGTGCAGACTCGCCGAGCCTGCACGGGTCGATGTGGGTGGTGTGTCTCGCTCCAGCGATGGGTCACGGATCAGGGCACCCCGTTGGGGGTGCCAGGCATTCCTTCGCCCGCAACGGTTTCCCGTCGGGGCATGGAGCGATGCGGCGGTGGCGGTCGTGCGCGGGGTCAATCACATGAAGTCGACCGCGGCCAGCAGGGGCCGGGCCATGCCGATAGCGACCTCGCACGCACGCCGCGTCGGGGGCCGGTTCAACTCGCGACCGGCTGGGGCGCGTCCAGGCATCTCGCGTGCCCATCACGCATCGTGTAGTAGACGACCTTGATCATGTGCCGGGCCGCCGCGACGGTGGCGATGTGCTGGGCGCGCTTGCCGCGGCGGGCGATGATGTCGCGGCGTCTGCCGGCCAGGTAGGGCTCCCGGGCGCGCTGGCAGCCCTCGACCGCGGCCCACCGCAGCAGCCTCGACCCCTGCTTGGACACGTGCCCGTAGCGGGTCCTGCGGTCCGAGGAATCGACCCGGGTGGTGAGCCCGGCCCAGCAGGCGAGCTGGTCGGCGGTGGCGAAGCGGTGCACGTCCCCGATCTCCGCGACGAAGATCGCCGCCATCACCGGACCCACCCCGTTGATCGTGAGCAGCGCCCGGTACTCCGGGTTGTCCTTGAGCCGGCGCGCGGTCTCGACCTCGAGCGCGGCGATCTCCCCGGACAGCGCGGCCATGATCCGACGCTGCGACGCGACCCGGGACGCGTACGGCTCGGGCAGCACCAGGGCGTCGAGCATCCTCGACCCGACCGGGCCGAAGATGTCGGAGATCTCCGGGATCACCCCGCACTTTCCCAGCACCGCATGGATGCTCGCCTTGATCGCCGCCCGGTCGCCCACGAGCTTGTGCCGGTAGCGCACCAGCTCACGCAGCTCCCGGACCTGCGGCGGTGCGATCCACGCGGTCGCCAACCGGCCCAGCCGCAGCAGATCCGCCAGCTCGATCGCATCGAGCTTGTCGGTCTTGGCCCGCCGGCCCTGCATCGAGGCCACCCCGCGCGGATGCGCGAGGGTGACCTCGAACCCGGCCTCGGCGAGAGCATCCACGGCCCAGTACCAGCCATAGGTGGCCTCGACCGCCACCGGGGCGCCGGCGCCCGCTTTGGCGACCTGCTCCACCAGCGCCGCGACCGAGTTCTCGATCCGGACGCAGTCCAGGACCTCGCCCTCGCCATCCATCCGCACGATCACACTGCGGCGACGATGCAGATCGATCCCCACGTACTGACGCGACTTCTCGTAACGTTGGTTCACGGCGGCCTCTCTCTCACCGTGGGCTGTATGACAATCCGAGGATCCTCGGATCACCCACCGAGCGGGAGGCCCGCCCCCGCTCCGTCATCGCATCACTTCGGGGCGGTCTCGTGGTGCGACCATTTGGACCATGACCGAGACGCCGCCCAGTCTGATTCTTACTGCCGAGCGCATGCACGGAGCTGGGCAGCCACTGTCGGCCATCGTGGCCGCACTCCAAGACGACGGAGCCAGCCTCGGGGACGTCGTCCGTGTGGCCCAGCGCCTCTACGCGGTAGGTCAATGGGATGCGAGAGTGCTGCTTGCCGGGGCTGGACACCCCATTTTCGTGGAGCCGCTGACAGTCATCGTCGATGACGACGACCCGTTCTACGAGCAATTGTTCGGCCCTGAGCCGCCCACCAAGTGAGGCGCCGAACGGCACATCTCGATCGGTGGTCAGCCCATCCACCCTGAGGCCGCAGCACAGCGACTCGGCGCGCGAACACGAGGCTCCGCGTTCGGTTGCCTGCGGGGGCCTAGTGGCACAGTGGACCCTATGAACGGGGAGACGGCGGACCGCCGTGTGATCGTCGCGGCCCGGCTCAACAACTTGGACCTTCACACCCGCGTCGGCCGACGGGCCGCCCGGCAGCAACTGGTGGCCAGCGGCACCGGCGTGGCCTGGCAGGACGAACACGGTCAGTTGGATCTTGCGCTGCCGGACCAGACGGCTTCGACCACCACGCCCAAGATCGCCTCAGTGGTGCGCGCGTCCTTCACCGTCCTCCCGCCAGGCGGCTCGGTGAGCTCGGTGACCACGGTGCTGTTCCTCGCAGGCGCGGACGGCACCTGCTTGGTCAAGATCGCACAGGCTTCGCCCGACCTCACCGAGCTGTACGACGACTTCAACCTCGACCGAATCTGGCCCCGGCAGGTGTTCAGCGAGCTCGAGGGCCGGGGGGTGGACTACCGCGAGGAGACGTTCCCCTCGCCTGACGAGTGCCAGAAGGCTCACCCCGGCAGCGTGTCCGGGACCCTGATGGCGATGGGCACTAGGGCGTGGTGGGTGTACGCCGCCGGGTTCGCTGCCCTTCTCGTCTTGGGAGCCGTGCTGTTGCTCGCAGTTCGCTGAGCCACCCACCGGGCACAGAGCCGGCGCGTCGGGAGCATCAGCGTGAGTCGGCACGACTGCCCTCTTGCCCACAAAGCGAGCGCTATCGGCACCTCGAGATCGCTCGGCGGTAGTCATTTCGCGGGGTATAGACCGCGTTTCGACTACCGGCAGCCGAAGCGATGCCGAATGCCGGCTATTTCTCGGTCTGTCTGCCCGGGACTCGCGCTGGCTTCCGATCAGTCGTCGAGGCCGCGCGCCACGAGCGCGTCGCCCAGGGCGTTCGCCATCCGGACCGAGCGCACGACCAGGGCGACCGTGTACGCCTGCGGGGCGAACACCACGCCCCGGGCCCGCTGCGCATCGAGTACGTCGGCGGCCGCCCCGATCACGACCGGCACCGACCGCATGCCGAGCGCCAGCACGAGCCCGACGCGCTCCGGGTCGACGCCCACCACGCGGAGCGGACGGCAGGCCGTGACGACGGCGTCGGCCATCGCGGTGGTGCGCGTGGTCAGGGTGACGAGCGCCGCCGCGAGCACGAGGACGAGGACGGTGCCGACGACGGCGAGGGCGCGCTGCCAGCCCGAGACCCACACCTGGAAGACGCCGATGAACAGCAGGAACCACAGCAGCGGCCGCACCTGCCGCCAGGCGAGCGACGCGGGGAAGCGGGCCACGGCGTACCCGAGGAGCACGACCGCGCCGACCGCCGCGATCTGCCACGGCTGCTTCAGCCAGATGGTGAGGATGGACAGGGCGAGGAGGGCGAGCAGCTTCGGGCCGGCGCCGGCGCGGTGCAGGACCGAGCCGCCCGGCACGTAGAGCGAGAGGTCCCTCATGCCATCAGCCCGCGGTAGTGGTCGATGGCAGCGGCGGGCGGGGCGTCGTGCATCAGGCGGCCCTCGTCGAAGACGAGCACCCGGTCGTACTGCTCGAGCAGGTCGAGGTGGTGGGTGACGAGAACGACCTGCTGGGGCAGCGAGTCGAGCAGCGCGCCGATCCGGTGCGCGTTGCGCAGGTCGAGGAGCGTCGTCGGCTCGTCGAGCACGAGCACCGAGGGCTCGGTGACGAGCACCGAGCACAGGGCGAGCAGCTGCTTCTCGCCGCCCGACAGCGAGTGGGCGGGGGAGTCGGCGAGCTCGGCGAGGCCGAGGTCGGCGAGGGCCTTGCCCACGACCTCGGACAGCTCGGATCCCTTGAGGCCGCGGCGCTTGAGGCCGAAGGCGACGTCCTCCTGCACGGTCGGCATCACGATCTGCGCGTCGGGGTCGGTGAACACGAACCCGACGCGGCGGCGCACCTCCTTGCCGTCGGTGCGCGGGTCGAGCCCGTCGACGCTCACGCGGCCGCGGTCGGGCACGACGAGGCCGTTGAGCAGGCGGGCGAAGGTCGACTTGCCCGAGCCGTTCGCGCCGATGACGCCGATGCGCCGCTCCGAGAGCGACACGCTCACGTCGTCGAGCACCAGGCGACGGGCGGCCCCGTGGCCGAACGCGTGCGTGACGCCGTCGAGGGAGATCACGGGCATCGCTCGACCACCACGGCGACGCCCTGACCCCCTCCGGCGGCGATGGCGGCGAGGCCGTACCGGCCGCCGTCCTCGCGGACGAGCTGGGTGAAGAGGCGTACGACGAGCACCGCGCCCGACGCGCCCCACGGGTGCCCGAGGGCCAGCGCCCCGCCCTGCGGGCACACCCGCTCCGGGTCCAGGCCGAGTTCGTCGCAGCAGGCGAGCACCTGCCCCGCGAAGGCCTCGTTGAGCTCGATCGCGTCGATGTCGTCGAGCGCCAGCCCGGCGGACGCGAGGGCCTCGCGCACGGCCGGCACGAGCCCGACGCCGGGGCGGCGCGGGTCGACCCCGGCGGTGGCGGCCGCGAGCACACGCAGGCCGGGTACGCCGAGGGCCTCGTGCGTCGCGTCGTCGACGAGGGCCACCACCGCGGCCCCGTCGCTGATGCCGCACGAGTTGCCGGCGGTGACGGTGCCGCCGTCGCGGAACGCGGGCCGCAGCCGCGCCAGCCGGTCGACGTCCAGCGCGCGCGGCCGGTCGTCGCGGACCACGCCGCCGACGGGCACGATTTCGGCGTCGTAGGCGCCGGACGCGATCGCCTCGAGCGCCCGTGCGTGCGAGCGTGCGGCGTACTCGTCCTGGCGCTCGCGGCTGACGCCGCGCTCCTCGGCGAGCAGGTCGTGGGCGAGGCCCATCTCCGGGTCGAGGTCGGCCTGCGGTGCGAACGGCGCGCGCTCGTAGCGCCGCGGCTCCCCGCCGTCGGCCGGCGGCCACATCCGCCAGGGCGCGGTCGACGCCGACTCCACGCCGCCTGCGAGCACGTGCCCCGGTGCGGACCGCAGCGACGTCGCCGCCACGGCGATGGCCGCGAGCCCGCTCGCGCACTGGCGGTCCACCGTCAGCGCCGGGACCGAGAACGGCAGCCCGGCCGACAGCGCGGCGACGCGGGCGATGTCGCCGCCCGGACCCATGCAGTTGCCCAGCACCACCTCGTCGGGCTCGACGCCGAGGGCGTGCACGTCGGCGGCCGCGGCCGCGACCGCCAGCCCCCCGAGGGTGGCGGCGTCGTACGACGCGAGCGACCGGCCGGCCGTGCCGATGGGGGTGCGGCGCGCCGCGACGATCACCGGGGCCGTCATAGGAGCACCCGTGCGGCGCCCGAGCGCACGGCCTCGGCGAGCGCGGCGCGGTCGAGCTTGCCGTGCTCGGTCCGGGGCAGCGGCTCGAGCGCGAACCATCGCCGCGGCTGCTGCGTGCGGTCGAGCCCGGCGCGGGCGACCGGACGCAGCGCGTCCGCGTCGTCGGCGTGCTCGAGCACGATGGCCACGACCTCTCCGAGCCGGGGGTGCGGCACCCCGACCACCGCCAGGCCCCCGGAGGCCCGGGGACCGAGCAAGCCTTCCACGTCGGCGACGCGCACCGTGGCCCCACCTGTCACGACCACGTCGTCGCGCCCGGTCACCGTCAGCAGGCCGTCGACGAGGGCGCCGTGGTCGCCGACCGAGGCCCAACCGTCGGAGTCGCGGCGGAACGGGCCGTCGCCTTCGACGTACCCGTCCGAGAGGTACGCCGATCGCGCCCACACCACGCCGTCGCGCACCTGCAGCTGCACGCCGGGGAACGCGCGCAGCGCCGCCTCGTGCGGGCCCCATGCGACGAACGACAGCTCGGCCGCGCCGTAGTAGTGGGACACCGAGATCCCGGCGGCCACGGCCCGGTCATGCGCCGCCACGGCGAGGCGGTCGCCCGCGACGACCGCGTGCACGCCGTCGAAGCGGCCGCCCTCGTCGAGCGCATCGCGCAGCGCGGTGGGCGTGACGAACCAGTGCGTCGCCCGGCGGGGATCGTCCACCACCTCGGCGCCGACGTGCCGGGCATGCACCGCCGCGAACAGGTTCATCGTCCCGGTGAGCGGCGCCGGGATCCACGCGCGCGACCGCGCACCGAAGCCGGTCAGCGACTCCACGGCCGGGAACGAGTCGAGCCACGACGCCGTCGTGCGCACGACCGAGCGAGGAACGCCGGACGTGCCCGAGGTTCGTAGCAGGACGCGGTCGCCGCGGGCGTGCGCGGCAAGGAACGCGCCGGCCGGGTCGTCGTCGGAGAGGACGTCGACCGCTCGCTCAGGCTGCGACGTCGACGGGCTCATCGGCCGTGCGGGGCGGCGGGAGCAGGTCGGGCAGCGCCGCGTGCACGCCGCGCGCGACGAGGGCGGCGACCACCATCTTCACCAGGTCGCCCGGGATGAAGATGACGAGCGCGGCGAAGGCGGCGTCGAGCGAGAGCTTGCCGAAGGTCATGAGGCCGACGACGCCGCCGAGGTACAGCACCACCATGCCGCCGATGACGTTGACGGGGATGCCCCAGCGCAGCTTGTAGGGGGCGCCGTACCGGTAGGTCAGCCACCCGACGATGAGCGCGGCGATGGGGAACGCGAACAGGAAGCCGGCGCTGGGGCTCGTGAACACCGCGAGGCCCCCGCGGCCGCCGGACAGCAGCGGCAGGCCCAGGGCCACGAGGGCGAGGAAGAGCAGGACCGACAGGAACCCGCGGCGCCCGCCGAGCACGGCGCCCGCGAGCACCACGCCCATCGACTGCAGCGTGATGGGGGCCGGGAACCCCGGGACGAAGACCGCGGGCACGAGGCCGAGCGCGGCGATCACGCCGGCGAACACGGCGATGAGCGCGAGGTCGCGGGCCGGGCGGCGGTCGGGTGCGGGCACGGGTCCTCCGGGTGCGGGGCGGTCGGACCGAAGGCTACGGCGCTGCCCGCCCCCGGGAGCAGCCGCCCGGGGATCGGGATCCTGACCGGTCAACCTGGACGGCGTCGTCGCAGGTCAGCGGCGTACGCCGCCCGCCGCCACCCGGATGGCCCAGCGAACCGCTCAGGTGGCCGCCGCCCCGCCCGATGGGGCGACACGGACCGGTGCACCCCTGCGCCCCCGGTACACGGAGGTACCCGCATGACCGCCTTGATGCTCGAGCGCGACGAGCTGCGCTCGATGACCGACGACATGTGGGCCGCGCTCATCAGCCCCCTTCCCACCGAGACCGAGTCGGTGGAGTTCCCCCGCTACACGATCCGGGGCCACGTCGAGGTGCTCGGCGGCTGGTACGGCTGCGTGCAGGTGGAGACGAGCGTCGACGGCGCCGCCGCGATCGCCGGGCAGATGCTCGCGCTGCCGATCTCCGACGTCGCCCTGCCCGACCTCGAGGACGCCCTCGGCGAGCTCGCGAACATCCTCGGCGGCTCGGTGAAGAGCTGCATCGACGGCCAGGCCATGCTCTCGCTCCCGCAGGTCGGCGCGCCCGACGGCGACACCGAGGAGACGACGCTGCACCGCATCTGCGTGTGCTGGGAGGGCCACCCGATCGTCGTGACGATCTCGGATGGCGAGGGCGCCCCGGTGCACCTCGGCATGCTGCCGGGCGGCGTGGGGCACCCCGCCGCCTGAGCGGGGCTCAGCCGAGCTTGCGCAGCCGGGGGACGACGTCCTCGGCCATCTGCGTGAGGAACCGCGCCTGGTCGTGGCCGGGGCCGTGGAACACGAGGTGGTTGAGACCGGCGTCGAGGTACGGCTTGATCTGCGCGACGGCCTCTTCCGGGTCGCTGGTGACGATCCAGCGCTTGGCGACCTGCTCGATGGGCAGCTGGTCGGCCAGCCACTCCATCTCCTCGGACGACGTCACGTCGTGCTTCTGCTCCGGCGTGAGCGAGAGCGGCGCCCAGAAGCGCGTGTTCTCCAGCGCCAGGTAGGCGTCGCGGTCGTACGAGATCTTGATCTCGATCATGCGGTCGAGGTCCTCGACCGACCGGCCGACCGAGGTGGCGCCATCGGCGAGGGCCGGCATGAGCTTGTCGGTGTACAGGTCCATGCCCTTGCCCGAGGTGCAGATGAACCCGTCGCCGACGCGTCCGGCGTACTTCGCCATCTGCGGTCCGCCCGCCGCGACGTAGATGGGCAGGGCGGTGGGGGGCTTGTCGTAGATCTTCGCGCCCACGGTCGTGTAGTGCTCGCCGTGGAAGTCGACGTGGCTCTCGGTCCAGAGCTGGCGCATGAGCTCGATCGCCTCGCGCAGCCGTGCGGAGCGCTCCTTGAACTCCGGCCACTCCCGGCCCGAGACCGCGATCTCGTTGAGGGCCTCGCCCGTGCCGACGCCGAGCATGATGCGCCCGGGCGCGAGCAGCGCCATCGTCGCGAACGCCTGGGCGATCACCGCCGGGTTGTAGCGGAACGTGGGGGTGAGCACGCTCGTGCCGATCGTGACGCGCTCGGTGCGCTCGGCCACCGCGGCCATCCACGCGATCGCGAACGGCGCGTGGCCGCCGTTCTCGCGCCACGGCAGGAAGTGGTCGGACGTCACGACGCTGTCCAGGCCCACCTGCTCGGCCAGGACGGCGTACTCCACGAGGTCGCGGGGGCCGAACTGCTCGGCCGAGGCCTTGTACCCGAGCCGGAGTGCCATGCGTGTCCTTCCGAAGGTGTGCGCCACGACGGCGTCGGGCTTCCGATTATGGATCGGGACCATCCCGGGCGCAGGGCGGCGGCCGTCCGGTTGACCCCGCGTTGATCCGACGCGCTCCCCGCGGCATCCTTGCCCGCCGCCCGCACGCGCCGGAGGATGGAGGCTCTCCGGCCACGGCGGCCGGGGCTGGAGGCGATCGATGACGACGCAGTGGTCGGCCGACGCGGCCGCCCGGGTCATCGCCGAGCACGCCGACGTGCGCGGCCCGCTCCTTCCTGTGCTGCACGCGCTGCAGGAGGAGTTCGGGTACGTCGACCCCGAGGCCGTGCCGATGGTGGCGAAGGCGCTCAACCTGTCGCGCGCCGACGTGCACGGCGTGGTCACGTTCTACTCCGACTTCCGCACGGCGCCGGCGGGCCGGCGCACCGTCGCCGTCTGCCGCGGCGAGGCGTGCCAGTCGCGCGGCGGGCGCGAGCTCGCGGCGCATGCGTCCGGCCGCCTCGGCGTCGCGCTGGGGGAGACGAGCGCCGACGGCCGCGTCACCCTCGACCAGGTCTTCTGCCTCGGCCTGTGCTCGGTCGCGCCCGCCGCCGTCGTGGACGGCCGGCTGCTCGGGCGCCTCGACGCCGACGCCTTCGATGCGGCGGTCACGGCATGACGACGGTCTACGTGCCCGGCGACTCGGCCGCCCGCGCGGTCGGTGCGGACGACGTCGCCCTCGCGCTCGCGTCCGAGGCGGCGCTGCGCGGGCTCGACCTGCACGTCGTGCGCAACGGGTCGCGCGGGCTGCACTGGCTCGAGCCGCTCGTCGAGGTGGTGACGCCGTCGGGCCGCGTCGCCTACGGCCCTGTGTCCGCCGCCGCCGTGCCCGGGCTGCTCGACGCGGGGCTGCTCGACGGTGCGGACCACCCCCTCGGCCACGGGCCGACCGATGAGATCGGGTGGCTCGCGCGGCAGCAGCGCGTGACCTTCGCGCGGGTGGGCGTGGTCGACCCGCTGTCGCTGTCGGACTACGAGGCGCACGGCGGTCTCACCGGTCTGCGCGCCGCCCTGGCGATGGCCCCCCTGGACGTCGTGGCGGCCGTGGCCGACTCCGGGCTGCGCGGCCGAGGCGGCGCGGGCTTCCCCGCCGGGATCAAGTGGCGGACCGTGGCCGAGGCGCCGTCGACCGTGAAGTTCGTGTGCGCCAACGCCGACGAGGGCGACAGCGGCACCTTCGCCGACCGCATGCTCATGGAAGGCGACCCGTTCACGCTGATCGAGGGCATGGCGATCGCGGCGTACGCCGTCGGGGCGGGCGAGGGCTACGTGTACATCCGCAGCGAGTACCCCAACGCCGTGCGCGTGATGCGCCGGGCGATCGCGCTGGCGCAGGAGGCGGGGCTCCTCGGCGCGAGCATCCTCGGCAGCGGCTTCTCGTTCGACCTGCAGGTGCGCGTCGGTGCCGGCGCGTACATCTGCGGCGAGGAGACCGCGATGCTCGACAGCCTGGAGGGCAAGCGCGGCCAGGTGCGCGCCAAGCCGCCGCTGCCGGCGCTGTCGGGCCTGTTCGGACGGCCCACCGTCATCAACAACGTGCTGACGCTCGCGACGGTGCCGGCGGTGCTGGCGAGCGGCGCCTCGGCGTACGCGGCCTTCGGCGTCGGCCGGTCGCGCGGCACCCAGGTGTTCCAGCTCGCGGGCAACGTCGCTCGCAGCGGGATCGTGGAGACGGCGTTCGGGCTCACGCTCGACGACCTCGTGCACGGGTACGGCGGAGGCACGGCGTCGGGCCTGCCGGTCAAGGCCGTGCAGGTGGGAGGGCCGCTCGGCGCGTACGTGCCGGCGTCCGGGCTCGACGTGGCGATGGGGTACGAGGAGCTGGCGGCGACCGGCGCGATGCTCGGCCACGGCGGCGTGGTGGTGTTCGACGAGACCGCCGACATGGGGCAGCAGGCGCGGTTCGCGATGGAGTTCTGCGCCGAGGAGTCGTGCGGCAAGTGCACGCCGTGCCGGGTCGGCGCGGTGCGCGGCGTCGAGGTGATCGACCGGATCCTCGTGGGGCCGCCGGAGGCGCGCCGCGACGAGCTCGTGGTGCTCGAGGACCTGTGCGAGCTCATGGCCGACGGATCGCTGTGCGCGATGGGCGGCCTCACGCCCAACCCGGTGCGCAGCGTGATCCGCCACTTCCCGCAGGAGCTGGGCCTCGAGCCGTCGGAGGCGGTGTCATGAGCATCGTGGACCTCGGCACGCCGGCCGTCCCGGGCGAGCGCACCGTGGACGTCGTCGTCGACGGCATCCCGGTCTTCGTCGCACCGGGAACGTCGGTCATGCGCGCGGCCGCCGAGGCCGGCGTCGCGATCCCGAAGCTCTGCGCCACGGATTCGCTCGACGCGTTCGGGTCGTGCCGCCTCTGCCTCGTCGAGGTCGAGGGCCGCCCCGGAACCCCGGCCTCCTGCACCACGCCGTGCACACCCGGCATGCGCGTGCAGACCCAGACGCCCAAGGTCGAGAAGCTGCGCCGCGGCGTGATGGAGCTCTACATCTCCGACCACCCGCTCGACTGCCTGACCTGCCCGGCGAACGGCGACTGCGAGCTGCAGGACATGGCCGGCGTCGTGGGGCTGCGCGAGGTGCGCTACGGCCTGGACGGCGCCAACCACCTCGACGCCCCCACCGACGACAGCAACCCGTACTTCTCCTTCGACTCCAGCAAGTGCATCGCCTGCTCGCGCTGCGTGCGGGCGTGCGGGGAGACCCAGGGCACCTTCGCGCTCACGATCGAGGGCCGCGGGTTCGGGTCGCGGGTGGCCGCGAGCGCCGGCGAGCGGTTCATGTCGAGCGAGTGCGTGTCGTGCGGCGCCTGCGTGCAGGCGTGCCCGACGTCGACGCTGCAGGAGAAGACGGTCATCGACCTCGGCGTGCCGACCCGTCAGGTGAAGACCACGTGCGCGTACTGCGGCGTGGGCTGCTCGTTCGTCGCCGAGCTGCGCGGTGACCAGCTCGTGCGGATGGTGCCCGACAAGGAGGGCGGCGCGAACGCCGGCCACTCGTGCGTGAAGGGCCGCTTCGCCTGGGGCTACGCGACGCACCGCGACCGGCAGCTCAACCCGATGGTGCGCGAGTCGATCGACGACGAGTGGCGCGTGGTCTCGTGGGACGAGGCGATCGCGTACGCCGCCGAGCGGTTCCAGCGCATCCAGCGCGAGCACGGGGTCGGGGCGATCGGCGGCATCACGTCGTCGCGCTGCACCAACGAGGAGGTGTACGTCGTCCAGAAGATGATCCGGGCGGCGTTCGGCAACAACAACGTCGACACGTGCGCGCGGGTGTGCCACTCGCCCACGGGCTACGGCCTGAAGCAGACCTTCGGCACGTCGGCGGGCACGCAGGACTTCGAGTCGGTCGCGCACGCCGACGTGATCGTGGTGATCGGGGCGAACCCCACCGACGGCCACCCGGTGTTCGCGTCGCGGATGAAGCGCCGGTTGCGGCAGGGCGCGCAGCTCGTGGTGATCGACCCGCGGCGCATCGACCTCGTGCGCTCGCCGCACGTGGAGGCCGCGCACCACCTCCAGCTGCAGCCGGGCACCAACGTCGCCGTGGTCAACGCGATGGCGCACGTGGTGGTGGCCGAGGGCCTGGTCGACCGGCGGTTCGTGCAGGAGCGCTGCGACCCCGAGTCCTTCGCCGAGTGGGAGGCGTTCATCGCGCTCCCGGAGAACAGCCCCGAGTCGCTGGAGGCGGTGACCGGGCTGCCGGCGGCCGAGATCCGCACGGCCGCACGGCTCTACGCGACCGGCGGCAACGCCGCGATCTACTACGGGCTCGGCGTCACCGAGCACAGCCAGGGCTCGACGATGGTCATGGGCATGGCCAACCTCGCGATGGCCACGGGCAACATCGGACGGCCCGGCGTCGGCGTGAACCCGCTGCGCGGGCAGAACAACGTGCAGGGCTCGTGCGACATGGGCTCGTTCCCGCACGAGCTGCCCGGCTACCGGCACGTGAGCGACCCCGCCGTGCGCGGCATCTTCGAGGCCGTGTGGGGCCGCGCGATCGACCCCGAGCCCGGGCTGCGCATCCCCAACATGCTCGACGCCGCGATCGCCGGTCGCTACCTCGGCATGTTCATCCAGGGCGAGGACATCGCGCAGTCGGACCCGAACGTGCAGCACGTGAAGGCCGCGCTCGGCTCGCTCGAGCTGCTCGTCGTGCAGGACCTGTTCCTCAACGAGACCGCGAAGTTCGCCCACGTGTTCCTGCCGGGCACGTCGTTCCTCGAGAAGGACGGCACTTTCACCAACGCCGAGCGCCGGATCAACCGCGTGCGCCCGGTGATGGCCCCGCAGAGCGGCAAGCACGAGTGGCAGGCGGCGTGCGACCTCGCGACGGCCATGGGCTACCCGATGTCGTACGCGCACCCGGCCGAGATCATGGATGAGATCGCCGCGACCACGCCGACGTTCGCGGGAGTGTCGTTCGACCGGCTCGACGCCCACGGCAGCGTGCAGTGGCCGTGCAACGACGCCGCGCCCGACGGCACGCCGATCATGCACGTCGACGCGTTCGTGCGCGGCAAGGGCCGCTTCGTCGAGACGCCGTACGTGCCGACCGACGAGCGCACCAACCGCAAGTTCCCGCTGATCCTCACGACCGGCCGCATCCTGAGCCAGTACAACGTGGGCGCGCAGACCCGGCGTACCGAGAACGTCCGCTGGCACAGCGAGGACGTCGTGGAGGTGCACCCGCACGACGCCGAGACTCGCGGCATCGCGACGGGGCAGGCGGTGACGATCACGAGCCGCGTGGGCGAGACGGTGCTGCGGGCCAGGGTGACCGACCGCGTGCCGCAGGGCGTGGTCTACACGACGTTCCACTTCCCCGGGTCGGGTGCGAACGTCGTGACCACCGAGTACAGCGACTGGGCGACGAACTGCCCGGAGTACAAGGTCACCGCGGTGGAGCTCGCACCCACCTCTCGCGCGCCCGTCACGGACGACGAGATGCACGCGGAGCACCGGCCGGTGGCGGGTCGGGTATGACGCTGCACGCCGACCCGGCACAGGTCGCGAGCCTGCTGCGGATGGCGAACCAGATCGCGAGCAACGCCAAGCACAAGCCGCACGACGCGGCGGTGGCGATGGTGGCCACGCACCTGCGCGACTTCTGGGCGCCCGCCATGCGCGAGAACCTCACGGCATGGATGGACTCCGGCGGCGAGGGGCTCGACCTCATCGCGGCCGAGGCGCTGGACTCCTTGCGTCAGTCCTGACGACGTCGCCGCCGGATCCCGCCCTCTGCCGCGAGAGCGTGCACGACGGCCCTAGCGCTGTTCGCGGGCGCGGCGGGCGGCTTCGGCGACGACCTCGGCGGGCATGTCGTCGAGCGGCACGTCGCCGCGACGCGACGACGCGCTCGACGCCAGGAGCTGGGCAGGGGTGTCGGGAACGACGGCGCCTGCGGTGTCGGCCGTCATGCCGTCGCTCCACGAGCCGCTGCCGTGGCCGTGGACGGGCTCCTCGGGGTGCGCGAGGAGGTGCCGCGTGGTGGCGATCATGACGACGAGCAGCAGGCCCACCATCGTGAGCCCGACCAGCACGAGGAGCACCATGCCCACCATGAAAGGGGCATTCCCCGGATCCCGCTCGTCGAACCGTGGACCTGCTGCGGACTACCGGGGCTGACCAGCGGCGATGTACGACGTCTTCACGGTGGTGAAGAACTCGCGGGCCTGCTCGCCCTGCTCGCGCGGGCCGTACGACGAGCCCTGGCGCCCGCCGAACGGCACGTGGAAGTCCACGCCCGCGGTGGGCACGTTGACCATGACCATGCCGGCGGTCGAGCGGCGGCGGAAGTCGGTGGCGGCGGCGAGCGACGTGGTGACGATGCCCGAGGTCAGGCCGAACTCCGTGCCGTTCGCGACGGCGAGGGCCTCGTCGTACGAGCCGACCTGGACGACCGACGCGACCGGGCCGAAGACCTCGTCGCGGTTGATGGTGTCGCCGGGCTTGGTGCCGACGACGAGGGCGGGTTCGAGGTAGAAGCCCTCGGTGGCGCGCTCGAGGCGGCGGCCGCCGATGACCGTGCCGGCCTCGTCGCGGGCGATGGCGACGTACTTCTCGTCCTGCGCGAGCTGGGAGTCGTCGACGACCGGGCCCATCTGCGTGCCGGCGGCGCGGGCGTCGCCGACCTGCAGGGCGAGCATGCGCTCGGACAGGCGCTCGATGAACCGGTCGTGGATGCCGGAGGTGACGACGAAGCGCGAGGACGCCGTGCAGCGCTGACCGGTCGAGCCGTACGCGCCCTGCAGGGCGCACTCGACCGCGAGCTCGAGGTCGGCATCGTCGAGGACGACGAGCGGGTTCTTGCCGCCCATCTCGAGCTGCACGCGGGCCTTGGAGCCCTGGGCCGAGGCGAGCACGCGCTCGCCGGTCTGCACCGAGCCGGTGAACGACACGGCGTCGGCGCTGCTGGTGAGGATGTCGCCGATCTCGCGGCCGCGGCCCATCACGAGGTTGAGCACGCCGTCCGGCAGCCCCGCGCCCTTCAGGATGTTGACGAGCTCCCACGCGCTGCCGGGCACGAGCTCGGCCGGCTTGAACACCACAGTGTTGCCGTAGGCGAGGGCGGGCGCGATCTTCCATGCGGGGATGGCGATCGGGAAGTTCCACGGGGTGATGATCGAGACGACGCCGACGGGCTCGCGCGTGACCGCCACCTCGACGCCGGGGCGGATCGAGTCGAGCAGCTGGCCGGCCGGCCGCAGCGCCTGGCCGGCGTGGAACTTGAAGATGTGGGCGGCACGCACGACCTCGCCGACGGCCTCGGGGAGGGTCTTGCCCTCCTCGCGGGCGAGCAGGTCGCCGAGCTCGTCCTTGCGCCGCAGGATCTCCGAGCCGGCGTCGTCGAGGACCTCGAACCGCGTCAGCGGCGTGGCCTGCGCCCAGGACATGGCGGCGGCTCGTGCGGCGACGAACGCGTCGCGGGCCTGCTCGGCGCTAGCCATCGCGTAGCGGCCGACGACGTCGGAGGTGTCCGACGGGTTCAGGTTCGTGTTGACCTCGTGGCCCTCGACCCACGCGCCGCCGATCAGGTTGGGGTGGACGGTATCGGGCCCGTGGGTCGGCATGGCTCGTCTCGCTCTCGCGCGCTGGGGAGGTCGGTGCGGCCTCGCGCCGCGGCGCCAACCTAGCGAGGCCGCGCCCCGCGTCGGGTGTCCGTCCCGGCGCGCGGAACCCGTGCGATGCGCCGCTCCGGCCTCGCGGCGCCGGGGTCGGGAACGGCGGGTCGGTGTCCGGATGCGTCGTCCGGACGTCCGGGGGTCGTACGGTCGGGTGCACGGGTCGGGGCCGCACGGAGGATCTGCGGCGCCTCGGCTCGCGTGCGACGCTGGGGCCGGGACGGGGCTCGTGGGGAGGTGGGTGCGATGCCGCTCGAGCGCGGCCTTCTGCTCCGACGCCCCGGGATCGTCCTCGGCGGCGTGCTCGTCCTGACTGCCGCCGATGCCGCGGTGTGGGCTGTCGCCGGCCCCGAGGGCTCTCCGGTCGCACTCGATCGCGCAATCGCCATCGTGCTGGGCGCGCTGGGGCTCGCGTGCGTGCTCCTTCCCCCTCGCCGCTACCGCTGGGTGCTCGAGGTCGCCACCGCGATCGGGGCCGTCGTCCTCACCCTCGCCATCGCGACCCGCCTCACGCCGCAGGGGATCGTGACGGTCGGCATCCTCATGCTCATGCTGCTCGCCGCGGCGGCGACGTTCGTCCCGATGCGACGCCTGGTCTTCGGGATCGTCGCGGGGCTCGCGGGCCTCGTCGTGGGCGTGGCCGCGAACACCGTCACGCTCGGCGGTCTCTACGCGTGGGTGCTCGCGACCGCGCTCGTGGTCGTTCCGCTGGCGGTGTCGGCGCTCATGGCGGAGCTCAGGGCGATGGTGTCCGCTGCCGCGGAGGCCGCGGTGCACGACCCGCTCACCGGGGCGCTCAACCGCCGAGGCGTGGTCGCCGAAGCCGAAGCGGTGCATGCCGTCACCGGCCGCATCGGCACGCCGATCTCCGTCGTCGCGATCGACCTCGATGGCTTCAAGGCCGTGAACGACACGCAGGGTCACAAGGCGGGCGACGAGCTGCTCGTGGCGCTCGTCGACGCCTGGTCGGGCGAGCTCCGGGCCGGGGACGTGCTCGCGCGCTCGGGCGGCGACGAGTTCCTCCTCGTGCTGCCCAACACCGACGCCAACGCCGCGCTCTCGGTCGTCGAAAGGCTGCGCGACGCGCATCCCTTCACCTGGTCGTGCGGCATCGTCGACTGGGACCAGGACGAGGATCTCGACTCCGCGATGGCCCGCGCGGACGCGCTGCTCTACGAGGAGAAGGCGCGGCGTACGGCCCGCACCATCGACCTGCGCGGCACGACGGCCGACCAGGCCGCCGCCGACTGACGCGCGCTCTGCTCCTCCGCCCGGGTCCGCGCCCCGAAGCGGCAGCGGGAACGCGCGCTCTGCGACGCGCATCCACGTCCACTTCGGGCTGGCCCCGGGAGCGGCAGCGGGAACGCGCGCTCTACGACGCGCATCCACGCCCACTTCGGGCCCGGCGTCAGAGCTGGCCGACGTCGGTCAGGGTCAGGACGGCTTCGCCGGCCTCGTCGGAGGCGGCGAGGTCGACCTCGGCGGTGAAGCCCCAGTCGTGGTCGCCGGCGGGGTCGTCGAGGATCTGGCGCACGATCCAGCGGCCGGGCTGCTCGTCGATGATGATCCGCGCCGGCCCGCGGGCGTCGGCGCCGGTGGGGATCTCGGCGTGCTCGTCGAAGTACGGCGAGAGCGCGTCGCGCCACGCGTCGGCGTCCCAGCCGTCGGACGCGTCGAGGTCGCCGAGCGCCCACCAGTCGCGACGGGCCGCGAGCTCGACCCGGCGGAACATCGCGTTGCGCACCAGCACCCGGAACGCCCGCGCGTTCGCGGTGACGCGCGGCGGTCCAGCGGCGACCGGGGTGGCGCCCGCGCCGTCGGAGGAGTCCGCGCCGCTGCGCAGCTGCTCCCACTCGTCGAGCAGGCTCGAATCGACCTGGCGCACGAGCTCGCCGAGCCACTCCACGATGTCGTCGAGCTCCTCGGTCCGTGCCGCGTCGGGCACGGTACGGCGAAGCGTCCGGTACGCGTCGGCCAGGTAGCGCAGCACCAGGCCTTCGCTGCGCGTGAGCTGGTAGAAGCCGACGTACTCCACGAAGTTCATCGCGCGCTCGAACATGTCGCGCACCACCGACTTCGGCCGCAGCTCGTAGTCGGCGACCCACGGGTGCCCGCGCTTGTAGATCTCGTACGCCGCGTCCAGCAGGTCGGAGAGCGGCTTCGGGTGCGACACGTCCTGCAGGAGCTCCATCCGCTCCTCGTACTCGATGCCCTCGGCCTTCATCGCCGCCACGGCCTCGCCGCGCGCCTTGTTGGTCTGCGCGTAGAGCACCTGCCGCGGATCGTCGAGCACCGACTCGACCACCGACACGACGTCGAGCGCGTACGTCGGCGACTCCCGGTCGAGCAGCTCGAGCGCACCGAGCGCGAACGGCGACAGGGGCTGGTTGAGCGCGAAGTTGTCGGGCAGGTCGATCGTGAGGCGGATCGTGCGGCCGTCCTCGTCCGGCTCCTCGAGCCGCTCGACGACGCCGCCCGCGAGCAGCGCGCGGTAGATCGCGATGGCGCGCCGCACGTGCTGGCGCTTCGTGCGCTCGTCGTCGTGGTTCTCCAGCAGGAGCCTGCGCATCGCGGCCACCGGATCGCCGGGCCGGGCGATCACGTTGAGCAGCGTCGAGTGGGTCACCTGGAACTGCGAGGTGAGCGTCTCCGGTTCGGACCCGACGAGCCGGTCGTACGTCGGCTGCCCCCACGACACGAACCCTTCGGGCGGCTTCTTGCGGACCACCTGCCGGCGCTTCTTCGGGTCGTCGCCGGCCTTGGCGAGCGCCTTCTCGTTGGCGATCACGTGCTCGGGCGCCTGCACGACGACGCCGCCGGCCTCGTCGAACCCGGCGCGGCCCGCGCGGCCTGCGATCTGGTGGAACTCGCGCACCTTGAGGTGCCGCGTGCGGACGCCGTCGTACTTGCTGAGGCCCGTGAACACCACCGTGCGGATGGGCACGTTGATGCCGACGCCGAGGGTGTCGGTGCCGCAGATGATCTTCAGCAGCCCGGCCTGCGCGAGGGTTTCCACGAGCCGGCGGTACTTCGGCAGCATCCCGGCATGGTGGACGCCGATGCCGTGGCGAACCAGACGCGAGAGCGTGCGCCCGAAGCCCGCCGTGAACCGGAAGTCGCCGATGAGCTCGGCGATCCGCTCCTTCTCCGCCCGCGTGCAGACGTTGATGCTCATGAGCGCCTGCGCGCGCTCGAGCGCGGAGTCCTGGGTGAAGTGGACGACGTAGATCGGGGCCTGGCCGCCGGCGAGCAGCTCCTCGATCGTCTCCTGCAGGGGAGTGGTGACGTACGAGTAGTAGAGCGGCACCGGACGCTCGCCCGAGCTCACCAGCGACGTCGGCCGCCCGGTCCGCGCCGTGAGGTCCTTCGTGAAGAACGAGACGTCGCCAAGCGTCGCCGACAGCAGCAGGAACTGCGCCTGCGGCAGCTCGAGCAGCGGCACCTGCCACGCCCAGCCGCGATCGGGCTCGGCGTAGAAGTGGAACTCGTCCATGATCACGAGCCCGACGTCCGCCGCAGCGCCCTGGCGCAGCGCCATGTTGGCGAGCACCTCGGCGGTGCAGCAGATGATGGGCGCCTCGGGGTTCACGCTCGCGTCGCCCGTCAGCATGCCGACGTTGTCCGCCCCGAACACCTCGCAGAGCGCGAAGAACTTCTCCGACACCAAGGCCTTGATCGGCGCGGTGTAGAAGCTCCGCCGTCCGCCCGCGAGGGCGATGAAGTGCGCGGCCGTGGCGACGAGGCTCTTCCCGCTGCCCGTGGGCGTCGCGAGGATGACGTTTGCTCCCGTGACGAGCTCGAGCACGGCGTCCTGCTGGGCCGGGTACATCGCGATGCCCTGCGCCTCGGTCCACGTGGTGAACGCGGCGTACAGCGAGTCCTCGTCCGGGGTCTCCGGCATCAGCTCGGCGAGGGTGGGCGTCATGGGCTGCCCATGCTGCCTGGTCGGCAGGCCCAGGGGAAACGGGCGCGGTGTCCAGCGCCTCGGGTGTCTGGCCGATCACGGTTCCCGACCCCGTACGCCGGACCCGTCAGCGGAGGGGCGCAGGATCGAGGCAGCGGGGCTCCCACCGGCCCGACGGGCCGCCGCCCCGCGGACTCGGAGGCTCCACCCTCATGCACAGCGACGTCGTGACGCTCTTCCCCGCGGAGTTCGCGGTCGGCGACAGCGTCTTCGACCTCACGTCCCACCAGTGGCACGAGATCACCGGGATCGGCAGCGGCGACGGGCAGATCCTGCTCGCCACCGGTGACGGCCTCGACCTCGCGTTCCCGGCGTCCTCGCGCCTGTCGGCGCGGCTCGCCGACGAGCACCACGACGTCGCCCTCGAGCACCTGCGCCCGGCCACCGAGCTCGACCAGGTCACCGAGCAGTTCTGGGACTGACCCTCACCGGGTCCCTGATCGGGCGACGAACGCCCACGGGTCGTCGCCGATCCGTGCGAGCAGCACCACAGCCGACCCTGGCGCCTTCGGCAGCTTGAGCCGGCGGCGCACGTCGTCGACGTCGAGCGAGGTCGCGCGCTTCTTCACCACGACCGTGCCGACGCCGTCCGCGACGAGCAGCGCCCGCAGCGCGTCGAGGTCGTACGGCAGCGCGTGCGCGACCGCGTAGCGCGTGCTCAGCGGTGCGAGGTCGACGTCGGTGTCGGTGGTCACGTACGCCACGTGCGGGTCGAGCAGCCTGCCCCCGCAGCGCTCGACGACGGCGCCGACCAGCCCTGCGCGGATCACGGCGTCGTCGGGCTCGTGCAGCCACGCGCCGACCGGTCCCACGAGGGGCGGCGGCTCGTCGTCGAGCGCCACCGCGGAGCCCAGCGCGACGACGTCGCCGCCGCGGATGACGCGGGCCCGGCGTACGTCGTCGCCCGCAGCCAGCGCGGGCCAGGCGATCTCGGCCTCGACGAGCTGGCCGTCGACCGACGTCCACGTGGTGCGGCCGCCGTACGGCGTCATCGCATGCGGCACGCCGGGCGCGACCTTGGCCGCCGTGCGCGGCATGCGCGCGGCGACCGCCTCGACCCACGACCACGGCGGCGACCAGTCGGCCGGATCGGCGATCCGGGCGCTGCGGCCGCCCTTCTGCCGCGCGGTGTCCCGGCGTGCGGGGTCGACGTACGCCGCGTCGGCGCCCTCCAGCGCGCGGTCGAGGACCGCGGGGTCGATGACGTCGCCCTCGACGACCTGCACGAGGTGGTCGAGCCCGAGGGCGCGCACGTTGGAGCGGGCGATCGCCGCGACGACCGGGTCGCGCTCGACGGCGGTGACGGCGAGGCCCGCCCGCGCGAAGGCGAGGGTGTCGAGCCCGAGGCCGCAGCCGAGGTCGGCCACGTGCGTCGCGCCGGCGTCGGCGTACATCCGCGCCCGCAGGTCGGCGACCGCGGTGCGCGTGGCCTGCTCGGCGCCGTCCTCGGTGAGGAGGAGGTGGTCGGCGAGGGCGCCGAGGCGCGGACGGGCCCGGCGCCGCAGGCGCACCTGGGTGAGCGCGGCGGCCACGCGCGCGGGTTCCGTTCCGGGCAGCTCGCGGCGCAGGGCCGCCGAGGCGCGCAGCGGGTCGACCGCGCCGGCCTCCCCGGCGGCGGCCCGGGCGTGCGCGGAGTCGTCGTACGCCGTGGCGGCCGCGAGCGCGGCCCGGCCGGCGTCCGAGGCCAGCCAGCCGACGACGTCGAGGTCCACGGGGCCACCCTCTCAGCCGCCGCTGGAGCACCGATGATGGCCGGAATTGTTCGGCTCTATTGGATGAAGGTCGCCTTCATACATAACCACGGCACAGAGGTGCTGGCACTCGGGTTGACCGAGTGCCAGCACCTGCCTAGATTGGTCCCGTTGGCACTCTCCCCCCGAGAGTGCAAACACGACCGGCACCGGAGCGGCACCCGCGACGACGCCCCGCACCCGGTCACCGCACTGGCATCAGCACCACGACTCATCATCACTGCACGTGGAGGACAGACCGTGTCGGTCAGCATCAAGCCGCTCGAGGACCGCATCCTCGTCAAGACCCTCGACGCCGAGCAGACCACGGCGTCCGGCCTGGTCATCCCGGACACCGCCAAGGAGAAGCCCCAGGAGGGCGAGGTCCTGGCTGTCGGCCCCGGCCGCTTCGAGGACGGGCAGCGCCTGCCGCTCGACGTCAAGGTCGGCGACAAGGTCATCTACTCGAAGTACGGCGGCACCGAGGTGAAGTACGACGGTCAGGAGTACCTCCTGCTGTCGGCCCGCGACGTGCTCGCCGTCATCGAGAAGTGACGATCGCTCCCTGAGCGACCAGCACGCACCAGACGCGATCCGCCCCGGCGGCCTCCGGGCCCCGGGGCGGACCCGTCCGACAAGCCACCGCTAGACGAGACGAAGGAACGGCACACACCCATGGCCAAGACCCTGGAGTTCGACGAGCACGCCCGCCGCGGCCTCGAGAACGGCGTCAACGCGCTCGCCGACCTGGTCAAGGTGACGCTCGGCCCGAAGGGCCGCAACGTCGTCATCGACAAGAAGTGGGGCGCCCCCACGATCACCAACGACGGCGTGACCATCGCCCGCGAGGTGGAGCTCGAGGACCCGTACGAGAACCTCGGCGCCCAGCTCGCCAAGGAGGTGGCCACCAAGACCAACGACATCGCGGGCGACGGCACCACCACCGCGACCGTGCTCGCGCAGGCGATGGTCCGCGAGGGCCTCAAGGTCGTCACCGCCGGTGGCGCTCCGATGGACCTCAAGCGCGGCATCGACAAGGCCGTCGCCGCGGTCAACGAGCGCCTGCTCGAGGTCGCCCGCCCGGTCGCCGGCAAGGACGAGATCGCGGACGTCGCGACCATCTCCTCGCAGGACCGTGCGATCGGCGAGCTCATCGCCGACGCGTTCGACAAGGTCGGCAAGGACGGCGTCATCTCGGTGGAGGAGTCGAGCAGCACCGCGCTCGAGCTCGACTTCACCGAGGGCATGCAGTTCGACAAGGGCTACATCTCGCCGTACTTCGTGACCGACGCCGAGCGCATGGAGGCCGTGGTCGAGGACGGCTACGTCCTGCTCGTCCAGGGCAAGATCTCCAGCGTCTCCGAGCTGCTCCCGCTGCTCGAGAAGGTCGTGCAGGCCGGCAAGCCGCTGTTCATCATCGCCGAGGACGTCGAGGGCGAGGCGCTGTCCACCCTCGTGGTCAACCGCATCCGCGGCACGTTCTCCTCGGTGGCCGTCAAGGCCCCGGCGTTCGGCGACCGCCGCAAGGCGATCCTGCAGGACATCGCGATCCTCACCGGCGCCCAGGTCGTCTCGCCCGAGGTGGGCCTGAAGCTCGACCAGGTCGGCCTCGAGGTGCTCGGCACCGCGCGGCGCATCGTCGTCACCAAGGACGACTCGACCATCGTCGACGGCGGCGGCGACCACCAGGCCGTGCTCGACCGCGTCAACCAGATCCGCGCGGAGATCGAGAACACCGACAGCGACTGGGACCGCGAGAAGCTCAACGAGCGCCTCGCCAAGCTCGCCGGCGGCGTGTGCGTCATCAAGGTCGGCGCGCACACCGAGGTCGAGCTCAAGGAGAAGAAGCACCGCATCGAGGACGCCGTGTCGGCGACCCGCGCGGCGATCGAGGAGGGCATCGTCGCCGGCGGCGGCTCCGCTCTCGTCCACGCCTCCGCGGTGCTCGAGGGCAACCTCGGCCTCGAGGGCGACGAGGGCACCGGCGTCGGGATCGTGCGCCGCGCCATCGTCGAGCCCCTGCGCTGGATCGCCGAGAACGCGGGCGAGCAGGGCTACGTCGTGACCACCAAGGTCAAGGAGCTCCCGGTGGGCCACGGCTACAACGCCGCCACCGACGAGTACGTCGACCTCATCGCCGCCGGTGTCATCGACCCGGTCAAGGTCACGCGCTCGGCGCTGTCGAACGCCGCCTCCATCGCCGCGATGCTCCTCACCACCGAGGTGCTCGTGGTGGAGAAGAAGGAGGAGGACGAGGACGCCGGCCACGGCGGCCACGGCCACTCGCACGGCCCTGGTGGGCACCACCACTGATCGACGCAACGACGAAGGCCCCGCCGGATCGGCGGGGCCTTCGTCGTTGCGGTGTCGGGGCGGCGCCCCATGCGAGGGGGGCCGGAGGGGGCGCCGCGCCCGACGGCTCAGGTGCTCAGGCGGGGCGGGCGTACGAGCCCGAGAGCCGCTGCTTGAGGTAGATCGCCTCGCGCTCGTCCTCGGACAGGCCGCCCCACACGCCGTACGGCTCGCGGACGGTGAGGGCGTGCGCGGCGCACTGGGCCACCACGGGGCAGCGGGCGCACACGCTCTTGGCGGCGAGCTCGCGCGAGAGGCGCGAGGGGCCGCGCTCGCCCTCGGGGTGGAAGAAGAGGTCGCTGTCCTCGCCGCGGCAGGCGGCATCGAGCTGCCAGTCCCAGAGGTCCGCGTTCGGTCCGGGGAGCCGGGATACATCCGCCATCGTGGTGCTCCTTCTGTGCGACTGACCTGACCGTACAACCGCGTCAGAAGTTGGTCAACAATCTGGCTTGAACAACATATGAAGCGATTGCGTGACCTGTGCCACGTCGGTGCGCGGCGACCTGTCACCCCGTACTTCGCTGCCAGGGACCCGTTCGGATGCCCCGTGACCGCGGCGATCCGCTCGGCTGTCCTGGTGCTCGGTCCAACGCCGTGACCAGGAGCGTTCGTTCCCGGATCCGGCCAGGTGGCCGCACTACGGACGGAGCGCCTGCCGGGGGCTCGCCGGAGTCCTCCGCGGGCCGGGCCGGCCGAGGCCCTCCGACCGGATCTGCGGCACGGTGGCGCGGTGCTGGCGCGTTTCGGCTGGCCTGTCGGGGGGATGCCCACCACAATCAGTGCGTCATGGTGATGTCCGAGCGCGCTCCCGACGCGCCGGGCGCAGGCACCCCCGGCCTCACGGTGGCCGCGGTCGCCCGGCGTCTCGGCGTCGCCCCCGCGACCCTGCGCACCTGGGACCGCCGCTACGGGCTCGGCCCCACCGAGCGCACCGCCGGCAGCCACCGCCGCTACTCGGCGATCGACGTCGCCCGCCTCGACCTCATGCGCCGCCTCGTGAACACCGGCGTGCCCCCGGCCGACGCCGCGCGCGCAGCCCTCGTCGCCGACGTCGAGCCCGCGCGCGGCGCAGCGATCGACGGCACCGGCACGGTCGCCGAGCTGCTCACCCCCGACCTGGCCGACCTCGACCCGCTGTTCGACGAGCGCGCTCCCGCCGGGGGCGGCAACGTCATCCCGCTGCCCGACGGCTCGCCGCAGGTCCGGGGCCTCGCCCGGGCGGCGATGAGCCTCGACTCCATCGCCTGCGTCGAGATCGTCCGCGACACCATCGAGCGGCGTGGCGTGGTGTGGACGTGGGACCAGCTCGTCGTGCCCGTGCTCGTCGGCGTCGGGCGCCGGTGGGAGGCCACCGGCGCCGGCATCGAGGTCGAGCATCTGCTCTCGGAGTCGGTCACGGCCGCGCTCACCGGTGTGGTCTCCCGGCTGCGCGCGCCGGTCAACCCGCGACCTGTGCTGCTCGCCTGCGCCCCCGGCGAGATGCACTCGCTTCCCCTGTTCGCGGTGTCGGCCGCGCTCTCCGAGCGCCACATCGGGGCGCGCGTGCTGGGCGCCCGGGTGCCGCGCGAGGCGCTGGTCGCGGCGGTACGCCGTACCGGCCCGAGCGCGGTCCTCATCTGGGCCCACACCGACGCCACCGGCGCGCGCGACGTGCTCGAGGAGCTGCCGAGCATGCGGCCCGCGCCGTCGGTCATCGCGGCCGGCCCCGGCTGGAGCGACCCCCTCCCGGTCGGCGTGCAGCACGTGTCCGACCTCGTCGGCGCGGTGGCCCGCATCGCCCACGCCGTGGGCGTGTGATCGTCCGCGTGCGCCCGTCCGGCCCGGTCGCCCGGCGTCGCTGCGGCCCCGGCCGCTAGCCTCCGTGCACGGCCATCCGGCCTTTCCGCACCGACACCGCCAGGAGCGCGCGCGTGGACGACGAGCTCGCCGAGCTGCTCGCCACGGGTGAGCGCGCCGCCTTCCACGGCCGTCCGTCGGCAGGTGTGGCGCCCCTGCAGCGCGCCGTCGAGATGGCGCACGGCGCAGGTCGCGACGCCGAGGCGACCGCCGCCGTCTGGCTGCTCGGCGTGTGCCTCGCCTCGGCCGGCCGGTACGGCGCCGCCTCCGCGGTGCTCGAGCCGCTGGCCGTCTCGCTCCCGCAGGAGCCCGAGCGGCTGATCTTCTCCTCGCTCGCGGCGTCGAGCATGGCGAGCATCAGCCGTCAGCTCGGCCGGCACGCCGAGGGCCGCGTGCGCGACGACGTCGCCCTCGATCTCGCGGGCGACGCCCCCGAGGCGCGGTTCGACGCCCTGCTGGGCCTCGCGGCCGACGCGGTCGGGCTCGGCGAGGCAGACGAGGCGGCGTTCCGGCTCGGCGAGGCCGCCGACCTCGTCACGGGTCGGCCCGACTGGTGGCGCCAGCGCGTGCGCGTCGACTGGGTCGCCGCCGAGATCGCCCTGCTGCGCGACCAGCCCGCGGATGCCGTCGTACGCGCGGCCTCCGCGATCCAGCTCGCCGAGGGCTCCGGGGCGCCGCGGCACGTGGCCAAGGGCCTGCTGTTCCAGGGCGTGGCCGAGGTGCAGTGCGGCGAGCTCGAGCTGTCGGCCGCGACGCTGCGCCGCGCAGCGAGCCTGGCGGAGAGCCTCGGCACGCTGCCGCTCGTGTGGCCGGCGCGTGCTGTGCTCGGCGCGCTGCTGTCGGAGTCAGCCCCGCACGAGGCCGCGTCGTCGCTCGCCGCCGCGCGCACGGCGGTTCGCCAGATCGCCGACGACCTGCCTGCGCCGCTGGCCTCGGACTGGCTCACCCGGCCCGACATCGCCGCCCTGCTCGAGGGCTGACCGGCCGCCACGCACGGCGTCCGGGGAATCCGACGGGGGTACGCCCGCGGCCGCCGTCGCCACTCTCCGTGGACCTATTCGTCCGCTGGTGCGCGCCGACTACGGCGAAAGCCGTACATCCGGGGCTCAGGTTCACCCGTTCGTGTGCCGATCACCTCTGTGAAGCACCCCCGGGTGGGGGTGCCCCGACGAGGGAGAGCGCACCACCATGACCACCGTTCTCGTGTGCGACGACGCACCGCTGGCCCGCGAGGCCATCCGGCGTGCAGTCGGAGCCGTGCCCGGTGTCGAGCGTGTGACCGCCGCTGGAAGCGGCGAGGAAGTGCTCGCGCGCTTCCCGATCGAGCGCCCCGACCTCGTGCTCATGGACGTCCGCATGCCCGGCATCGGCGGCGTCGAGGCCTCCCGCAGGCTCGTCGCGGCCCACCCCGAGGCCACCGTCGTGATGCTGACGATGGGCGAGGACCCCGACGGCGTCGCCCGCGCCATCTCCTCCGGCGCCCGCGGCTACGTCGCCAAGGACGCCTCCCGCGAAGAGGTCGCCGCCACCGTCGCGATGGCTCTCGCCTCGAGCAAGAGCGGAGCCGACCGCGCCCAGCGCGTACGCCCGTCCGGCTCGCCGCCGGCGCTCACCGAGCGCGAGCAGCAGGTGCTCGACGGCATGTCGCGCGGCAAGTCCAACGCCGAGATCGGCCGCGAGCTCTACCTGTCCGAGGACACCGTGAAGACCCACGCGCGCCGGCTGTTCCGCAAGCTCGCCGCCGCCGACCGCGCCCAGGCCGTCGCCCTCGGCTTCCGCTGGGGCTTCCTCCGCTAACCCGGGCCGGGGCATCGCCGCTCGCCTCTCCCCTACTGAGTCGCGTCGGCTGCGCCTCCGCATCTCAGCGGGGGCCCGCGAGCTCCTCGCCGGTACACACCCGGTACCGGCTTCGTCGTCCGCCGTGCCAGCGGCGCGCCGCGGCCCGTTTAGGGCGCCGACCGATGGCAGGGCCCTCCGCGCAGTCTGGCGAGCTCAGGCTCTCGAGGCCGGTTCGCGCCGTCGACGTGTTTCCGGGCAGCG
This sequence comes from Candidatus Nanopelagicales bacterium, assembly GCA_050251215.1. Classification (GTDB taxonomy): domain Bacteria; phylum Actinomycetota; class Actinomycetes; order S36-B12; family CAIYMF01; genus Longivirga. The sequence continues at coordinate 30,412 of JBFWNE010000021.1, read as the reverse complement.
GATGGGCGCGGGTACCCTGGGGGTCACCGCCTGCGACCCGGAAGGCCCTCGTGTCCGACACCTACGGCATCCCTGAGAAGTTCGCTGCGCTCGGACTCACGTACGACGACGTCCTGCTGCTCCCCGGCGAGACCGACGTCGTCCCCGCGGAGGTCGACACGACCTCGCGCCTGACCCGCGAGATCTCGCTCCGGGTGCCGCTGGTCTCCGCGGCGATGGACACCGTCACCGAGGCGCGGATGGCCATCGCCATGGCGCGCCAGGGCGGCCTCGGCGTGCTGCACCGCAACCTGTCAATCGAGGACCAGGCGTACCAGGTCGACCTGGTGAAGCGGACGCAGACCGGGATGATCTCCAACCCGATCACGATCCACCCGAAGGCCACGCTCGAGGAGCTCGACGAGCGCTGCGGGCAGTACCGCGTCTCGGGGCTGCCGGTCGTCGACGAAGACCACGTGCTCCTCGGCATCGTGACCAACCGCGACCTGCGCTTCACCCCGGTCGCGGAGTGGAGCCGCACGCTCGTCTCCGACGTGATGACGCCGATGCCGCTCGTCACCGGCCACGACGGCATCTCGCGCGAGGAGGCCACGCTGCTGCTGCGCCAGCACAAGCGCGAGCGCCTGCCGATCGTCGACGACCGCGGCCGCCTCACCGGCCTCATCACGGTCAAGGACTTCGTGAAGTCCGAGCAGTTCCCCAACGCCAGCAAGGACGCCGACGGCCGCCTGCTCGTCGGTGCGGCCATCGGCTACTTCGGCGACGCATGGGAGCGCGCGACGACCCTGGTCGAGGCCGGCGTCGACGTGCTCGTCGCCGACACCGCCCACGGGCACGTGCAGCTGCTGCTCGACATGGTCCGCCGCCTCAAGACCGACCCCGCCACCCGCCATGTGCAGGTGATCGGCGGCAACGTCGCCACCCGCGCGGGAGCGCAGGCGTTCGTCGACGCCGGCGCCGACGCCGTGAAGGTCGGCGTGGGCCCGGGCTCGATCTGCACCACCCGCGTCGTGACCGGTGTGGGCGCCCCGCAGATCACCGCCGTGTACGAGGCCTCGCTCGCGGCGCAGCCCGCGGGTGTCCCGGTCATCGCCGACGGCGGCCTGCAGTACTCCGGCGACATCGCCAAGGCGCTGGTCGCCGGCGCGGAGTCGGTGATGGTCGGCTCGATGCTGGCCGGCTGCGACGAGAGCCCCGGCGAGGTCATCTTCGTCAACGGCAAGCAGTACAAGAGCTACCGCGGCATGGGGTCGCTCGGCGCGATGTCCTCCCGCGGCAAGAAGTCGTACTCCAAGGACCGCTACTTCCAGGCCGAGGTCGACAGCGACGACAAGATCGTGCCGGAGGGCGTCGAGGGCCGGGTCGCCTACCGCGGCCCGCTGTCGGCGGTCGCGCACCAGCTCGTCGGCGGCCTGCGCCAGTCGATGTTCTACGTCGGCGCGCGCACTGTGCCCGAGCTGCAGGCCAAGGGGACGTTCATCCGGATCACCGCGGCGAGCCTCAAGGAGAGCCACCCGCACGACATCCAGATGACCGCCGAGGCCCCCAACTACAGCGGCTGAGCGCGGCACCTGCCGCGCCCGCACCCCTGCCCGAGAACGGAAGCCCCCGTGACCGAGATCGAGATCGGCCGCTCCAAGCGCGCGCGTCCGGCGTACAACCTCGACGACATCGCCATCGTGCCGAGCCGGCGCACCCGCGACCCCGAGGCCGTGTCGGTCGCGTGGCGGATCGACGCGTACTCGTTCGAGACGCCGGTGCTCGCCGCGCCCATGGACTCCGTCGTCTCGCCGGCCACGGCCATCGAGATCGGCCAGCGCGGAGGCCTCGGCGTCCTCGACCTCGACGGGCTCTGGACCCGGTACGACGACCCCGCGCCGCTGCTGGCCGAGATCGCCGAGCTGCCCGACGAGCGCGTGACCGCGCGGCTGCAGGAGATCTACGCCGCGCCGATCCGCGAGGAGCTCATCTCCGCGCGCATCGCCGAGATCCGCGCCGGTGGCGTCACGGTTGCCGCGGCCCTGTCGCCGGTGCGCACCGCGCAGCTCGCGAAGGCCGTCGTCGACGCGGGCGTCGACATCTTCGTCATCCGCGGCACCACGGTCAGCGCCGAGCACGTGCCCGCGCCCGAGTCCACCCGTGAGCCGCTCAACCTCAAGCAGTTCATCTACGAGCTCGACGTGCCCGTGATCGTCGGCGGATGTTCGACGTACCAGGCCGCGCTGCACCTCATGCGCACCGGTGCTGCGGGCGTGCTCGTCGGCTTCGGCGGCGGGGCGGCGCACACCACGCGCGACGTCCTCGGCGTGCGCGTGCCGATGGCCTCGGCGATCGCCGACGTCGCCGCCGCTCGCCGCGACTACCTCGACGAGTCCGGCGGCCGCTACGTGCACGTGATCGCGGACGGCGGCGTCGGGCGCTCCGGCGACCTGCCCAAGGCCATCGCCTGCGGCGCCGACGCCGTGATGCTCGGGTCGCCGCTTGCACGGGCTACGGACGCCCCCGGCCACGGCGCGCACTGGGGGATCGAGGCCACCCACGCCGAGCTCCCGCGCGGCGAGCGCGTGCAGCTCGGGACGGTCGGCACGCTCGCGCAGATCCTGCACGGGCCCTCGACCCGCCCCGACGGCACGATGAACCTCGTCGGCGCCCTGCGCCGCGCGATGGCCACCACCGGCTACTCCGACCTCAAGGAGTTCCAGCGCGTCGAGCTCGTCGTCAACGCCGTCCGCTGACACCCACCCCCGTTCTGGTCAATGTGGCTTTCACTGCCATCGGCAGAGATTTCGCGTCAGATGCTGTCCACATGACCCCGGTACCTACCGGCCAGTAACCCGAGCGGTTACCCTCGCCGCATGGCCGCCGACACCGACGTACGACCCGTGCCCGACAGCGCTCCCGTGATCCGCTCGGTGCAGAACCCCGCGGCCCTCGACGACGCCCTGGTACGCCGACTCCTGCGCCACGCGGTCGTCGGCGCCCAGCCCGAGCGGCACGACACGGTGGCCCCGTTCACGGGCGAGCGGGCGACCACGCTGCCGCTCTCGACCGAGGCCGACGTCGAGCACGCGTTCGCGATGGCCCGCCGCGCCCAGCGCGCCTGGGCCGAGCGCACTCCCAAGCAGCGCGCACGCGTGCTCCTGCGCTTCCACGACCTCGTGCTCGCCCAGCAGGCGGAGGTCATGGACATCGCGCAGATCGAGACCGGCAAGGCGCGGCGCGACGCGTACGAGGAGCTCGCCGACTGCGCCCTCAACGCCCGCTACTACGGGTACGCCGGGCCCCGCCTGCTCGCGAGCCGCAAGATCCAGGGCGCGTTCCCCGTGCTCACCCAGACCACGCTGCACCACCACCCCAAGGGCGTCGTCGGGATCATCTCGCCCTGGAACTACCCGATCTCCATGGCGATCACCGACGCCCTGCCTGCTCTGCTCGCCGGCAACGGCGTCGTGCTGCGGCCCGACCTGCAGACCACCGTCACCGCGCTCCGGGTGGTCGACCTGCTCGTCGAGGCGGGCCTGCCGGACGGCCTGCTCAACGTCGTGATCGGCGACGGCCCGGTCGTCGGCCCGTGGGTCACCGACCGTGCCGACTACATCATGTTCACCGGCTCCACCCGCGTCGGCCGCGAGATCGCGGCGCGCGCGGGCGAGCGGCTCGTCGGGTGCTCGCTGGAGCTCGGCGGCAAGAACGCCGTCGTCATCCGGGCCGACGCCGACCTGGTGAAGGCTGCGGAGATCACCGAGCGCGCATCGTTCGGCAACGCCGGCCAGCTCTGCATCGGTACCGAGCGGATCCTCGTGCACGAGTCCGTCGCCGAGGAGTTCACGGCGCTGCTCGTCGCTCGGGTGGAGGCCTTGAAGCTCAAGGCGTCGGTGGGCTGGGGCGCGGGCATGGGCTCGCTGGTGTCGGCCCGTCAGCTCGAGCGCGTATCGGCGCAGGTCGAGCAGGCCGTCGCGGCCGGCGCCGAGGTGCTGACCGGCGGGCACGCGCTGCCCGACGTCGGCCCGTACTACTACGCGCCCACCCTGCTGCGCGGCGTGACGCCCGAGATGACGCTGTGCCGCGAGGAGACGTTCGGGCCCGTCGCGAGCATCTACCCGTTCGCGACCGACGACGAGGCCGTCGCGATCGCGAACGACACGGAGTACGGCCTCAACGCCGCGGTCCTCACCGGCGACATCAAGGCCGGGCGCGCGATGGCGCGCCGCATCCAGGCGGGCACCGTCAACGTGAACGAGGCGTACGGCGCGGCCTGGGCCTCGATCGGCGCGCCCATGGGCGGGATGAAGGCCTCGGGCCTCGGCCGGCGACACGGCGTCGAGGGCCTGCTGAAGTACACCGAGGCGCAGACGGTCTCGGTGCAGCACGGCATCGGGTTCGGCGCGCCGTTCGGACGCACCGACGAGCAGTGGGCAGGGCTCATGACCGCGGCGTTCTCGTCGCTGAAGGCGTTGAGGCTCAAGTGAGCACAGGCACCAGGCACTATGACGTCCTCGTCGTCGGCTCCGGCTTCGGCGGGTCGGTCACCGCTCTGCGCCTGACCGAGAAGGGCTACAACGTCGGAGTGCTCGAGGCCGGACGCCGGTTCGCCGACGAGGACTTCGCCAAGACCTCGTGGCGCGTGCGCAAGTTCCTGTTCGCGCCGCGGCTCGGCCTCTACGGCATCCAGCGCATCCACCTGCTGCCCGACGTCCTGGTGCTGTGCGGCGCCGGCGTCGGCGGCGGCTCGCTCGTCTACGCGAACACGCTGTACGTGCCGCCGAAGGAGTTCTTCGAGGACCCGCAGTGGGCGGGCATCACCGACTGGCAGAGCGAGCTGCTGCCGTACTACGACCAGGCCTCGCGGATGCTCGGCGTCACGGACGTGCCGTACCCGACGCCGCTGGACCACGTGTTCGAGTCCGTGGCGAAGGATATGGGCGTCGGCGACACGTTCAAGCTCACGCCGGTCGGCGTGTACTTCGGCGACGGCCCCGGCATCACCAAGCCCGATCCGTTCTTCGGCGGCGCGGGCCCCGAGCGCACCGGGTGCATGCAGTGCGGGTCGTGCATGACCGGCTGCCGGCACAACGCCAAGAACACGATGCCGAAGAACTACCTCGGGCTCGCCGAGGCCGCGGGCGCCACGGTGCATCCGCTGACCACCGTGCTGTCGATCCGCCCGCGTCCGCAGGGCGGCTACTGGGTCGAGACGACGCGCACCGGTCCCGTGGGCAAGCGGCGTACCTTCACCGCCGACCAGGTCGTGGTCGCGGCCGGCACGTACAACACGCAGAAGCTGCTGCACCGCATGAAGGACGACGGCTTCCTTCCTCGGCTGTCCGACCGGCTCGGTGTCATGTCGCGCACCAACAGCGAGTCGATCGTGGGCGCGGTCTCGCGCCGCAAGGACTCCGACTTCACGCCCGGCGTCGCGATCACGTCGTCGTTCTTCCCAGACGAGCGCACCCACGTCGAGCCCGTGCGCTACGGCAAGGGCAGCAACCTCATGGGGCTGCTCGGCACGATCCTCACCGACGGCGAGGAGGGCACGCCGCGCTGGAAGGTGTGGGTCCGCGACATGGCGGCGAACCCGCGCGATGCCGTGCGCTCGCTGTCGGTACGTCGGTGGTCCGAGAAGGGCGCCATCGCGCTCGTCATGCAGTCGGTCGACAACTCGCTCACGGTCAGCACGATCAAGACCCGGCTCGGGCGCCGCAAGCTCACCTCGCGGCAGGGCGACGGCGAGCCGAACCCCACCTGGATCCCGGCGGCGAACGACGCCGCGCGGCGCATCGCGGAGAAGATCGACGGCTTCCCCATGGGCCAGCTCGGCGACCTGCTCGACGCGCCGATGACCGCGCACTTCGTCGGCGGCGCATGCATCGGCGCCGACGCCGAGCACGGGGTGATCGATGCCTACCACCGCGTCTTCGGGCACGAGGGCCTGCACGTCGTCGACGGCTCGGCCATCTCGGCGAACCTCGGCGTCAACCCGTCGCTCACCATCACCGCGCAGGCCGAGCGCGCGATGTCGCTGTGGCCCAACAAGGGCGATGCCGATCAGCGGCCGCCGCTCGGGTCGGAGTACATCCCCGTGCCCGCCGTGGCCCCGCGGTCGCCCGTCGTACCCCCGCACGCCCCCGCGGCCCTGCGCCTCCCCATCGTCGACATCCGCCACACCGACCACGCCGCCGACTGAGGTCCGCGAGTTACTGCCCAAATGCTCGTTGAGCGGGGCCGCTCAGCGAGCATTTGGGCAGTAACTCGCGTCAATGCTGGACGGCGTGGCGGACAAGGACTGTGCCGTCGGGGTAGGTGCGCTGGTCGAGCAGGTGCAGGCGGGTGCGTACGCCGAGGGGCAGCGCCGGCAGGCCGCCGCCGACCACCACAGGCATGAGGAACAGCCGGACCTCGTCGACCAGCCCGGCGCGCCACGCCTCGGCGGCGAGGGTCGGGCCGCCGATCTCGACGTCGTGCGGCGACGCCGCGACCAGTGCGCGCACGGCCTCGGCGTCGAAGCTGCGCTCGAGCCTCGTGCGCGGCGCCGTCACGTCGGCGAGCGTGCCGGAGTACACGACCTTGTCGACGCCGGCCCAGATCCGCGCGAAGTCGGCCTCGGGGTCGTCTCCCTCCGTCGGCGCGGTGTCCCAGTACGTCATGACCTCGTGGGTACGCCGTCCCAGCAGCTGTGTGCCCACCGGGCGCTCGAGGTCGTTCACCGCCTGGTGCACCTCGGGGGACGGGAACGCGAACTCGAACGAGCCCTCGGTGTCGGCGACGTAGCCGTCGAGCGAGCAGAGCGCGGTGACCAGGAGCCGTCCCATGTCGCGAGCCTGGCAGACCCCGGCGTGCCGCGCAGCCGCGCTCGTTGGGGAAGCCTGGGTGCGTCTTGGGCCGCCTGGGGCACCCTCATCCGGAGATCAGCGGCGTCAGGAGTCGTCGTCGGCGTCCTGCCAGCTGCGCCAGAGGGCGGCGTAGGCGCCGTCGGCGGCGACGAGGTCGTGATGGCTGCCGAGCTCGGTGATGCGGCCGCCGTCGACCACGGCGATGCGGTCGGCGTCGTACGCCGTGTGCAGCCGGTGCGCGATCGCGATGACCGTGCGGCCCTCGAGCACCGCGTCGAGCGAGCGCTCGAGATGCCGTGCGGCGCGCGGGTCGAGGAGCGACGTCGCCTCGTCCAGCACGAGCGTGTGCGGGTCGGCGAGGATCAGCCGCGCGAGGGCGAGCTGCTGCGACTGCCCGGGGGCGAGACCGTGCCCGCCGGTGCCGACGCGGGTGGCGAGGCCCTCGGGCAGCTCGGCCACCCACGGCATCGCATCCACCGCGGCGAGCGCTGCGAGCAGCTCCGCGTCGTCGGCGTCCGGGCGTGCGAGGAGGAGGTTCTCCCGCATCGTCCCCACGAACACGTGGTGCTCCTGGTTCACGAGCGCCACCTGCGTGCGCACGGTCTCCGGCGGCATCAGGGCGAGAGCCGCGCCGCCCATCTCGACCGTGCCGGTGCGCGGCGCGTAGATGCCCGCGAGCAGCCGGCCGAGCGTCGATTTGCCCGCGCCTGACGGGCCGACCAGCGCGAGCCGCTCCCCGGGCGCGACGTCGAGGTCGATGCCGTGCAGCACGTCGCGCCCGGCGCGGTAGCCGAAGCGCACGTCGTCGACCACGAGCCGGTCGTCCTCCGGCACGAGCGAGTCGTCGCTCTCGGCGTCCGGCACCTCCTGTACGCCGACGAGCCGCGCGAGCGAGGCCTGCCCCACCTGCAGCTCGTCGTACCACATGAGGATCAGGTCGATCGGCTCCACCAGCATCTGGGTCAGCAGCAGCGCCGTGGTCAGCTGGCCGATCGAGATCGTGCCCTGCGACACCAGCCAGCCGCCCCAGGCGAGCACTCCGACGAGCGGCACGACGTACCCCGTCTCGATCACGGGGAACCAGCACGTGCGCAGCCAGAGCGTGTACCGCTCCCACGAGATCCACCGCGCGATGCGGGCGTCGGTGATCGCGATGCGCTGCGGGCCGAGGCGGTAGAGCTCGGTCGTCTGGCCGGCGTCCACCGTCTCCGCGATCGAGGCGCTGACCGCGGCGTACGTCGCCGTCTCCGCACGGTACGACTGCGGCGCCCGCTGGAAGTACCAGCGCGACGACAGCACGATCAGCGGCACCGACAGCAGCCACGCGACGGCTACCTGGGGAGCCGTGACGAGGAGCGCGCCGGTCACGAACAGCGCGGTGATGCACGCGATCACGATCTCGGGCACGGCGTCGCGTACGGCGTGGTTGAGCCGGTCGACGTCCGTCGTCGTCCGCGACACCAGATCGCCGGTGCCCGCGCGCTCAACGACGCCGGTGGGCAGGCGCACCGCGCGGGCGATGAAGTCCTCGCGCAGGTCGGCGAGCACCTCCTCGCCGAGGATGCCCGCACGCAGGCGCGTGATCCGCGTGAACACCGTCTGGATCACGAGCGCCACGAGGAAGACGCCGGCCGCCAGGTCGACCCGGGCAGCCGACAGGTCGGTCGCCAGGCTCTCGACGAGGTCGCCGAGCACGATCGGGCCCACCAGCGCGGCACCAGCCGCCACCGCGTGCGCGGCGATGACCACCGTGAACGCGCGGCGGTGCCGGCGCAGCATCGTGCGGGTGTAGGCGCGCATCGTCTCGCGCCCGGCCACGGGCAGCGACGTGCCGGTCATCGTGCTGGCGGCGAGGGCGTCCTCGGGCGGCCTCACGGCGCGCTCACCTCCTCGCGGGTGACGACGGCGCGGTAGCGCTGGTCGGCGTGCAGCAGCTCGCGGTGCCGGCCCTCCGCGGCGGCCCGGCCGTCGAGCACCAGCACCACGCGGTCGGCGACGTCGAGCAGGAGCGGGGACGACGTGAGCACCACGGTGGTGCGTCCGGACCGCATCTCCCGCAGCGACGCGGCGATCCGGGCCTCGGTGTGCGAGTCGACCGCGCTCGTGGGCTGGTCGAGCACCAGCACCGGCGGGTCGGCGACGTACGACCGCACCAGCGCGAGGCGCTGGCGCTGCCCGCCGGACAGCGACCGGCCGCGCTCGGTGATCCGCGCCTGCAACGGGTCCGACACGTCGGGGCTCCCGTCGACCAGGGCGTCGAGCACGTCGTACGCCGAAGCCGCCTCGACCGCGTCCTGCACGCGCACCCGGCCCGAGCGCGGCACGTCGAGCAGCTGCGCCAGGGTGCCCGACAGGAGCACGGGGTCCTTGTCCTGCGTCACGACCGCCGCGCGCACGTCGGCGCGGGCGAGCTCGCCGAGCGGCACGCCGTCGAGGGTCACCTGCTCGGCGCCGTCGCCGAGCCCGGCGAGCCGCAGCGCGATCGAGTCGGCCACCGCCTGCTCGGCGCAGACCACGGCGGTGAGCTCCTGCGGCTGCACCGTCAGCCCGGACGCCGGGTCGTGCAGCGCTGCGCGCCCTGCCCGCTCGAGCGGCATGGGCAGGCCCGTCTCGTCCGGCACCGGCAGGCTGAGCAGCGCCACGACGCGGCCGGCAGCGACGTACGCCGCGGTCCACCGGTGCGCAGCCTCGACGAACGTGCGCAACGGGATGAGCAGGAACGCCGACCAGCCGTAGAACGCGACCAGCTCGCCGATCTCGAGGGTGCCGGACACGACGAGGCGCGCGGAGAACCAGGTGACGGCCACGACGAAGAAGCCGGGGAGCGCCACCTGCAGCGCGTCCATCGTCGAGCGCAGGCGGGCCACCTGCACGGCCGAGGCGCGCACCTCCTGCGACGCGTCGTGGAACCGGCGTACGAACAGGTCCTCGCCGCCGATTCCGCGCAGCACGCGCAGGCCCGCGACCGTGTCCGACGCGAGCTCGGTGGCTCGGCCGAACTTCGCGCGGCGGTCGGACTCGCGCCGCTCCAGCGGCTTCAGCAGCGGCGCCACCGACAGCCCCAGCACCGGCACGCCGATCACCACCACGAGCCCTAGGGCCGGCGACGACCGGAACAGCAGGATCGCGACGCCGACGAACGCCACCACCGCGCCGACGAACCGCGCGAACACGTCGAACCCGCTGCCGACCTTCTCGACGTCGGACGACGTGACCGCGACGACCTCGCCCGTCGCGACGTCGCGGGTGATCCGCGAGCCGAGGCGCGCGGAGTGGCGTACGGCGAGCTGCTGCACGCGGCTCGCCGCCGCGATCCAGTTGGTGACGGCCATGCGGTGGCGCAGGATGCCGGCCGATGCCTGCACGGCGCCGAGCACCGCGAGGAGCGCGGCGGCACGGAGCACGTCGGACTGCCGGCCCTCCGACGCCGCCTGCACGCCCGCGCCGAGCGCCGCCGGCATCACCGCCTGCGCGCCGAACCACGTGACGGCCCACAGCACGCCGAGCGCCAGGGTGCGCCACTGCCCGCGCGCGGTCCAGAGGAGGTACGCCAGGGCAGACCGGAGATCGGGGACCCCCGGATCCGCGTGGGGGAGCCGGCGCATCGACATGGCCCCGCGAGCGTAGGTCCGGCGGGGTGCCCGGGTCGCGCGGGTTTGCCCCGCGCGCGGCCGGCGCCCGCTAGCGTCGCCCCATCGGGCGCCAGCCCGGCGCAGCTTCCGAGGGACACGGAGATTCAACGATGAGCGACCCCAACCAGCCGGCCGACGGCGACCCGTTCGCCCCTCCGCCCGCCGACGGCTCCGGCGGCATCCCGGGGATCCCCGGCGACACCCCGCCCCCGCCGCCTCCGGCACCGGCGTACGGCACCCCGCCGCCCCCGCCGCCCGCGGTACCGGCGTACGGCGCCCCCGCGTACGGCGCGCCCCAGCCGGCCTACGCCGCCGCGGCCCCGCAGAACGGCCCCGGCACGACGGCGCTCGTCACAGGCATCCTCGGCCTGCTCTGCTGCGGCATCCTCGCGATCGTCGCGATCATCCAGGGCAGGAAGGGCATCGCGCTGGCCGACCAGGGCCTCGCGACCAACCGGGGCTCGGCGCAGGCGGGCATGATCCTCGGCTGGATCGGCGTGGCGCTCTGGGCGCTCAGCATCGTCGGCTACGGCATCCTCTTCGCCACCGGCGCGATCAGCGGGTCGGCCAGCCTCGGCAGCTGATCCGGCGCCGGCAGCACGCGGTTCGGGCGGGCGGCCGCCCCCGACTACGATCGGGGGCGCCGCCCGCTCCGTCGTCCGAAGGGCTCCATCCCGGTGACCGCCCCCTCGCACCGCCCGGTACTCGTCGTCGACTTCGGGGCGCAGTACGCCCAGCTCATCGCGCGCCGCGTGCGCGAGGCGCACGTCTACAGCGAGATCGTGCCGTCGTCCATGCCGGTCGCGGAGATGCTCGCCAAGGACCCCGCAGCGGTGATCCTGTCCGGCGGCCCGTCGTCGGTGTACGCCGAGGGCGCCCCCCAGGTCGACGCCGCCCTCTTCGGCACCGGCGTGCCGACGTTCGGCATCTGCTACGGCTTCCAGGCGATGGCCCAGGCGCTCGGCGGCGAGGTCGCCCGCACCGGCCTGTCGGAGTTCGGCGGCACGCAGATCACGGTCACCGACGCCGGCTCCGCCCTCTTCGCCGGCACGCCGGCGACCCAGACCGTGTGGATGTCGCACGGCGACGCCGTGCACCGTGCGCCCGAAGGCTTCACCGTCGTCGCCGTCTCCGACGGCGCGCCCGTCGCTGGCTTCGAGGACACCTCGCGGGGCCTCGCCGGCGTGCAGTTCCACCCCGAGGTCATGCACTCCGAGCACGGCCAGAAGGTGCTCGAGCACTTCCTCTACGACATCGCGAAGCTCGAGCCGACGTGGACGGCGTCCAACGTCATCGACGAGCAGGTCGAGGCGATCCGCGCCCAGGTCGGCGACAAGCTCGTCATCTGCGGCCTGTCCGGCGGCGTCGACTCCGCCGTCGCCGCAGCGCTCGTGCACAAGGCCGTCGGCGACAACCTCACCGCGGTGTTCGTCGACCACGGCCTCCTGCGCAAGGGCGAGCGCGAGCAGGTCGAGCGCGACTACGTCGCGGCCACGGGCATCCGCCTCAAGGTCGTCGACGCGTCCGACCGCTTCCTCGACGAGCTCGAGGGCGTGACCGACCCCGAGGAGAAGCGCAAGACCATCGGGCGCCTGTTCATCCGCGTCTTCGAGGACGCCGCGCGCGAGGTGGTCGAGGAGGCCGGCGCCCACGGGCAGCAGGTCGAGTTCCTCGTGCAGGGCACGCTCTACCCGGACGTCGTCGAGTCGGGCGGCGGCACCGGCACCGCCAACATCAAGAGCCACCACAACGTCGGCGGCCTTCCGGACGACCTGCAGTTCTCGCTCGTCGAGCCGCTGCGCACGCTGTTCAAGGACGAGGTGCGAGCGGTCGGCGCCGAGCTCGGCCTTCCGTCGGAGATGGTGTGGCGGCACCCGTTCCCCGGCCCGGGCCTCGCCATCCGCATCGTCGGTGCCGTGTCGCGCGACCGCCTCGCCGTCCTGCGCGAAGCCGACGCGATCGTCCGCGAGGAGACCGCGGCCGCCGGCGTCGACCGCGACATCTGGCAGCTGCCGGTCGTGCTGCTCGCCGACGTGCGCTCGGTCGGCGTCCAGGGCGACGGCCGCACATACGGCCACCCGATCGTGCTGCGACCCGTGTCGAGCGAGGACGCCATGACCGCCGACTGGTCGCGCCTGCCGTACGACCTGCTCGCGCGGATCTCGACCCGCATCACCAACGAGGTGCGCGAGGTCAACCGCGTGGTCCTCGACATCACGAGCAAGCCCCCGGGCACCATCGAGTGGGAGTAGCCCCCGCCGGATCACGCTCCGTCGACCAACCTCTGAGGTCGCTCAACGCTGCGTGACCGCACGGCTGCGAATCCGTGCGGAATGGTCCGTGTGGGTGGTCGCCGAGGGCGACATCGTCGGCCGTTGCTGTTTGTCTTCCTCCGGGATATCCGACGAGGGGGACCGCGTGAGGCACGACGACGGGGTGGCGACCGCCGCCCTGCTGAAGGCGATGGTGCGGGACGTGCCGACGGCTGTCCTGGTCACCGATCTCGAGGGCCGCGTGCTCCTCGCCAACCGCTCCGCCCGGCGCCTCATCGGCAAGCCGGGGCACGTGAGCCTCGTCGAGGGCGTGCACTCCGAGGACGCCCACCGGCTGCGCGCCTACATGAAGATGCTCGCCGGCGACGCCACCCACCGCTCGGTCCATCTGTCCGAGCTGCAGGTGCGCTGGGGCGACGTCGACCGCGTCGTGGCCGTCGACGGCCGGCGGCTGCGGGGCGTCCCGGGCTTTCGCGGCCTCGTGTTCTCGCTGCAGGACGTCTCGCAGTACGTCGAGGAGCTGCAGTCGCTGCGCCGGGCGGCGTACGTCGACGCGCTCACCGGACTGCCCAACCGCGCGGCCATGTGGAACGCGATCCAGCAGGCGTTCCGCACGCGGCAGAACGGCTCGGTGCTCATGGTCGACCTCGACGACTTCAAGGGCATCAACGACCGGCACGGCCACGCGGCGGGCGACCAGGTGCTCACCACGGTCGCGCAGCGGCTGCGCCGCGTGGTCACCGAGATCGGCACGGTCGCTCGGTTCGGCGGCGACGAGTTCGTGATCCTGCTGCCCGCCGGGGGCGAGGAGGATGCGCGCCGCGTGATGGACGCCGTGGTGCACGAGGTGTCGCGGCCGATCCCCGTCGGCCTCGACGACCTCGTCGTCGGTGCCAGCGTCGGCGGTGCGGTGCTGGGGGGCCGGCACCCCGACGACGCGCTGCGCCGTGCCGACGAGGCGCTGTACCGCGCGAAGTCCACCGGCCGTGGGCAGACCTGCCTGTGGTCGGACGACGACGAGGAATGGCGGGTACGCCGCGCCGACGTGCGCCACGAGCTCGAGCGGCTGCGCCAGGCGCTCGAGGCCGAGCGCATCACCGCGCGCACGGACGTCGGCACCGGGCTGCCCAACACGCGCCGGCTCCTCGAGGACCTCAGGGCGCTGTGCGACCCCGAGCACCCGCGGCCCGTCGGGCTCGTGTTCATCGACCTCGACCACTTCGGGGCGATCAACAAGAAGCACGGCGACCCCCGGGGCGACCGGGTGCTGCGCGAGGTGGCGCAGGTCTTCCGCGACGCCTGCCGCGGAGACGACGTCGTCTACCGCAAGGGCGGGGAGGAGTTTGTCGTCGTTCTGCCCGGCGCCGACCTCGAGCAGGCGGCGCGCGTGGGCGAGCGGTTCCGCCGCCGGCTCTCCGAGCGCGGCATCCCGCACCTCGGCCGCGGGGACACGCCCGTCGTGACGCTCTCGGCCGGGGTGGCCACGGCTGCGCTCGTCGACGACAGCTCGGTCGACGAGCTCATGCGCGTGGCGGCGATGCGGATGCTCACGGCCAAGCAGAGCGGCCGCAACCGCGTGATCAGCCAGGGCGCATCCGCGGGCTGACCGGTCGATCGGGCCCTACCCGTTGACAGCGGGCCGCCGGTGCGAGAGTGTGGGAGCGCTCCCACGCGGGGCACGGACGGCGTCCTCGGGCTGAGGGGGCTCCGTTCGGACCCCGCGCGGGACGCGTGCGGGTGGCCGGTCGTGGACGAGGGAGCCCCGACCGGCCACCACACACGTCCGGGAGCGGGCACGATGGGCGAGCGGCCGGCGCACGCCGCCCCGGCCCGACCACCACCCAGTGACGCGGCACCGCTCGCCGCGAGGAGGCACCCCATCGTGAGCACCCGCCAGTTCCCCGAGGGCTTCGTCTGGGGCGCGGCCACCGCGTCCTTCCAGATCGAGGGCGCGAGCACCGAGGACGGCCGCGGCGCCTCCATCTGGGACACCCTGTGCGCCAAGCCCGGTGCGATCCTCGACGGGTCCGACGGCACGGTGGCGTGCGACCACTACCACCGGTGGGAGTCCGACCTCGACCTGCTGCAGAGCCTCGGGCTCGCGGCGTACCGCTTCTCGATCGCGTGGCCGCGCATCCAGCCCGCCGGGTCGGCGCTCGAGGACCGCGGGCTCGCCTGGTACGACCGGCTCGTCGACGGCATGCTCGCGCGCGGCATCGAGCCGTACGCGACGCTGTACCACTGGGACCTCCCGCAGTGGCTCGAGGACAAGGGCGGCTGGCGCAACCGCGACACGGCGTACCGCTTCGCGGAGTACGCCGCCGTGGTGCAGCACCGGCTCGGCGACCGCGTGAAGAAGTGGGCCACCCTCAACGAGCCGTGGTGCTCGGCGTTCCTCGGCCACGCCTCCGGCGAGCACGCCCCGGGCCGCACCGACCCCGCCGAGGCCGTCCTCGCGAGCCACCACCTGCTGCTCGGCCACGGCCTCGCCGCCCAGGCCCTGCACGGCGGCCGGCGTCCGGCCGAGGTCGGCATCGTCATCAACCTGTACGACGTCGCGCCCGCGTCCGACGCGCCTGCCGACGTCGAGGCCGCACGCCGCCTCGACGGCCAGCAGAACCGCTGGTACCTCGACCCGGTGCTGAAGGGCTCGTACCCCGAGGACGTCGTGGCCGACCACGCGCGGTTCACCGACATGTCCTTCGTGCAGGACGGCGACCTCGAGACCATCTCCTCGCGCCTGGACTGGCTGGGCATCAACTACTACAGCTCGTTCGTCGTGCGTGGCCTCGACGCTCCCGCCGAGCCCGTGCCGGGCGCCCGGCCCACGCCGTGGATCGGCACCGAGGACATCGAGGTCGTGCCGAACGACGCGCCCAAGACGCACATGGGCTGGGACGTCGTGCCCGAGGGGCTCACGAAGACGATCAACCGCGTCCACACCGAGTACGGCCCGATCCCGCTCTACATCACCGAGAACGGCTCGGCGTGGGAGGACGAGGTCGTGGACGGCGAGGTGCACGACGTACCGCGCGTGGAGTACCTGGATGCGCACCTCGGCGCGTGCCTCGACGCGATCGAGGCTGGGTCGGACCTGCGCGGCTACTTCGCGTGGTCGCTGCTCGACAACTTCGAGTGGGCCTGGGGCTACGCGCGCCGCTTCGGCATCGTGCGCGTCGACTACGACACCCAGGAGCGCACCCCCAAGGACAGCGCCAAGCGCTACGCCGAGATCGCCGCCACCAACAGCATCTGAGGTCCGCGAGTTACTGCCCAAAAGCACGCTGAAGGAGCGATTTCAGCGTGCTTTTGGGCAGTAACTCGGTGAAACCCTCAGGCGGAGTCGCGGACGACGAGGGTCGTCGGCAGCACCTCGTGCACGGGGGCGAGCTCGGGGTCGGCGAGCTGGGCGAGCAGGAGCTCGGCCATGCGCCGCCCGATGTCGGCCATGGGCTGGGACACCGTGGTGAGCGGCGGGGTCGACGTGCGCGCAGCCTCGACGTCGTCGAAGCCGACGATGGCAACGTCGTCCGGCACCGTGCGGCCGTGGTCGGCGAGCACCGCCATCGCGCCGAGCGCCATGAGGTCGTTGGCGATGTAGAGCGCGTCGAGGTCGGGCACGCGGGCGAGCAGGGCCTCCATCGCGCGCCGCCCGCTGTCGGTGGAGAAGTCGCCCGGCTCGATGAGGTCGTCGGACGCCGGCAGCCCCGCCGCGGTCACGGCGTCGACCCATCCGGCGAGGCGGTCGTTGCCCGCGGCCATGTCGCGCGGCCCGGTGATCGTGGCGACGCGACGGCGGCCCCGCGCGAGCAGGTGCTCGGTGGCGGCGCGCGCGCCGCCGCGGTTGTCGGCGTCGACGTACCAGACGGTCGACTCGCCGGTGATCGGCACGCGGCCGGAGAACACGGCCGGGATGTGCACGCGCTCGATGCCGCGGACGAGCTCGACGTCGCTGTGCCCGTGGATCACAAGCAGACCGTCGAGGCGCAGCGCGGCGAGGTCGATGAGGCGGTCGCGCTCGCGGGCGTCGCCGGCGAGGGTCAGCACCATCGCGACGTCGGCGTCCGACAGCGCATCGTGCGCGCCGCGCGCGACCTCGGCGAAGTACGGATCGCTGAACAGATGGTCGTTGCTCTCGTTGACCACGAGGCCCACGAGCCCGGTCCGGCCGGTGACGAGCGACCGCGCCGACAGGTTGGGCCGGTAGCGCAGGTCGGACGCCGCCTTGTGCACGGCCTCCACCGCGGCGGGGCTCACGTTCGTCGCACCGGACAGCACCCGGCTCGCGGTGCCGCGGGACACGCCCGCTGCCGCCGCCACCATCTCGAGGGTGGGGCGTGAGCTGGGGGCGCGGGCGGTCACGAGGCGATCATCCCAGGGGAGCGCTCCCACACGGAAGCCAGGGACCGGTGGCGGCTGCGGTACGTCGGACCCGCGGGGCACAGTGGGCCCATGGCAGTGCAGCACCTCGACGTCTGGCTCGAGCGCGGACGCACGCGCACGTTCGCGATCGCGCCCGCCTGGCCGGGCTGGGCCCGCAGCGCACGCACGAAGGACGGCGACGAGGCCGCGATCGAGGCGCTGCTCTCGTACGCCCCGCGGTACGCCGTCGTCGCAGACCGCGCCGGGCTCGTGCTCCCCGCCGGCCTCGAGCCGCGTGTCGTCGGCGAGGTGCCGGGGACGGCGACCACCGACTTCGGTGCGACCGACGTACGCCTCCCCTCCGACGAGCCCGGGGCGTCCCCGCAGCGCGACCTCGAGCGTCAGGTCGCGATCGTCCAGGCGGCGTGGGACCTCTTCGACGAGACCGTCGACGCCGCGCCCGACGAGCTGGCCAAGGGACCGCGGGGCGGCGGCCGCGACACCCGTGAGATCGAGCGGCACGTGGTCGAGGCCGAGCGCAGCTATGTCCGCAAGGTCGGGGTTCGCGCGAAGCCGTACGACGTCCACGACCGCGCGCTGCGCGACGCCGTTCGGGCCGACGTGGTCGCGGCCTACCTCGCCGACGACCCGGACTTCGGCTGGCCCGCGCGCTACGCGATCCGCCGCGGCACGTGGCACGTGCTCGACCACCTGTGGGAGATCCAGGACAAGTCCTGACATGCCGCAGGGCCGCACCGGATCCGGTGCGGCCCTGCGGTGGGCGACGAGCGGGGCGAGGGGTCAGCCCTGCTCGTCGGTCTGCGGGAGCGGGTACGCCGCCTCCTCGCGCCGGGTGGCGCGCACGGCGGTCGCGACGCCGGCGCCGCCGAGACCGATGAGAAGCAGCGGCCACACGAGCCGGCCGTCGAAGGAGAGATCGGTCGCAGCGAGCACGAGATAACCGATGGCGATCAGGGAGAACAGGGCACCCGCGATGAGCGAGACCCAGTCGAGGTCATGACGCCGCACGACGCACCTCCAGCTGTCCGAGGCCGACCTGCACGGTGAGGTCGACCGTGGTGGTGGCGCCGCCCGTCGACGTGGCGGGCACCTCCTGAGTGATGGCCAGGTCCGCCCCCGAGGTCGGGCGCTCGCCCGGAAGGTCGATCTCGCCGAGACCGACGCTCGCCTCGACGGTGACAGCCGTGTCAGCGGGTACGTACACGATCACGTGGCCGGCGCCGACCGAGACGTCGACGCTCGCTGGACCGGCGGGCAGGCGCGCGAGGTCGAGACGCGCCTCGCCGGCCCCGAGGCCGAAGCTCGACTCGCTCGCCGTGGGCGTCCAGGTGCGGTCGCCGACGCCGGAGCCCGCGTTGTCCACGACGTTCTGCACGGCTGCCGCGCCCTGCACGAACAGGACCATGACGATGGCCGGCGCGATGAGCCACCGCGCCCGCCCGCGCACGGCGCCCACGAGGAGTCCGATCCCGAGCACGAGCAGCAAGGAGGCGGCGACCACGAGCCCGGAGATGCTGGCTCCGAGCGCGCCGGCGAGCGCGAACAGGCCGCCGACGACCACCGCCGCCGAGAGGGTCACGAGGCCGAGATAGCTGCGCGGCTCCGTCCGCGGGGCGGCTGCGGCCGGGGTGGGCGGGCCGTAGACCGCACCGGTCGAGGGGTCGACGTACGTGCCGGTGCCGCCGGCCGCGAACGATGCCGGGGCGCCGGCCGGCGCGGGCTGCACGGGCACGACGTACGCCGGGGTGTCGGGCATGAGGGCCCAGGCGATGAGGTAGGCGATGATCAGGGCGCCGCCGGTGAAGACGGTGCCGACCACCACGAGGATGCGGATGAGGACGGCGTCGATGCCGAGGTTCTCGGCGAGGCCGCCGCAGACGCCGGTGAGCACGCGGTCGGCGCGGCTGCGCCGCAGCGGCGGCTTCGCGGGCGGGTAGGGCGCGGCGTACGGCGGGGGAGGGGCGTACGTCGGGCCTGCGGATCCGGCTCCCGGGTTCTCCGATGCGCCGGTGGCGGAGCCGGAGGGGTCGACCGGCTCGGCGATGGTGGGCTGGTTCTCTGTCATGGCATCCACGGTGCCGCGCGGTACGACCCCGGTGCATCGGGGAGCACCCCTGAGGAGCCCCTGAACCCGCCCGGGCCGTGCGGGCGGGCCGTACCCCGATGTGCGGGAGGGTCGCGACGGGGATCATGGACGATGTGAGCACCCCCGCACCCCCGCCTGGGCCCCCGGCGCCCGGCCCGCGTCCGCGCACCCGCGCCGTGCGGCTGCGGCGCGGCCGGCTCCTCGGCGGCGTGTGCAAGGGCCTCGCCGAGCACGTGGGGTGGCAGGTCACCTGGGTGCGCATCGCGTTCGTCGTGCTCGCCTTCTTCTGGGGCTTCGGCCTCGCGCTGTACGCCGCCTACTGGGCCTGGCTGCCGCTCGCCGACGACGACGGCCGGGTGGCTGATCGCGAGGAGAACGGCCGCGACCTCGCCGGCGTGCTGGGGCTCGCGGCGCTCGCCGTCGGCCTCGTGCTCTTCCTCGCGGCACGCGGCGTCGACATCACGACGTCGTGGGTCGTGCCGCTCCTGCTCGCGGGCGCGGGCGTCGCCGTGCTGTGGCGGCAGTCCGACGACAGCAGGCGGTCGGAGCTGATCGCGGGAGTCAACGCCAGCGCGCGTGCCACCACGCGAACGGCGCTGCGCAACGGCTTCCCGCGCATCGCGCTCGGCGTCGCGCTCGTGGTGCTCGGCGCGCTGGGCGTCGTCGCGTCGCAGGGCGACGTGTGGGCGTCGCTGCGCGGGCTCGCCGCCGCGATCCTCGCCCTGCTCGGAATCGGCCTGGTGCTGCTGCCCTTCGTGCTCGGGTGGTGGCGCGACCTCGCGTCCGAGCGCCGAGCCCGCATCCGCAGCGAGGAGCGCGCTGAAGTCGCGGCCCAGGTCCACGACTCGGTGCTGCAGACCCTCACGCTGATCCAGCGCGCCGCGCACGACCCGGACGAGGTCCTGCGCCTCGCCCGCACCGAGGAGCGCGCGCTGCGCCGGTGGCTCTACACGCCGACCGCCGACGCCGGTGCGACGCTCGTGGGCGCGCTCGAGTCCGAGGTCGCCGCGGTCGAGGGCATGTTCGCGTGCGCGGTCGAGGTGGTGCACGTGGGCGACGTGCCGCGCGACGACCGTGTCGATGCTCTCGTCGCCGCGACCCGCGAGGCCGTGGTCAACGCGGCCAAGCACGCGGGCGGCCAGGTGTCGGTGTACGTCGAGTGCGGGCGCGACGAGGTCGAGGTGTTCGTGCGCGACCGCGGACCGGGCTTCGACCCCGCCGCCGTGCCGGACGACCGGCTCGGGCTGAAGGAGTCGGTCCTCGGGCGGATGGCCCGGGTGGGCGGCACGGCCCGCATCCGGTCGGCCCCCGGCGAGGGCGCCGAGGTCGTGCTGACGCTGCCGGTCTCGCTCGGCGCACGGCCTGTGGCGCCGACGTACCCCGTGGCTGACCCGGTGGCCGAGACGGTCCCGGTGGATGTCTCGTGGCCGCCCCCGGCTGTGCCGGTGGCCGACGCGGTACGGCCCGACGCGTCGTGGCCGCCGCCCGCCGTCCCCGTCCGTGACGCCGTGGGTGGGACGGCTCCTGGTCCTGTCGAGAACGATCCCCGAGGGAGTGCTCCGTGAGCGAGATGCCGGGCCTCGGCCCGCTGCGCGTGGTTCTGGTGGACGACCACCAGATGTTCCGGTCCGGCGTGCGCGCCGAGCTCGGCGATCGCGTCGAGGTCGTGGGGGAGGCCGGTGATGCCGACGAGGCGATCGCGGTGATCCGGCGTACCAAGCCCGACGTCGTGCTGCTCGACGTGCACCTGCCCGGAGGCGGCGGGCGCGCGGTGCTCGACTCCTGCGTGAGCGAGCTGCCGGCGGTGAAGTTCCTCGCGCTGTCGGTGTCGGACGCCGCCGACGACGTGATCGGGGTCGTGCGCGGCGGCGCGCGCGGCTACGTCACGAAGAACATCTCGGCCGACGACCTCGTCGATGCCATCCGCCGCGTGGCCGAGGGCGACGCCGTCTTCTCCCCGCGCCTGGCCGGCTTCGTGCTCGACGCGTTCTCGGCGGGAGACGCCGTCCCGGCGGGCGACGAGGGGCTCGACCAGCTCTCGCCCCGCGAGCGCGAGGTCATGCGGCTCATCGCCCGCGGCTACACCTACCGCGAGGTCGCGCGCGACCTTGTGCTGTCGGTGAAGACGGTGGAGACGCATGTGTCCGCCGTCCTGCGCAAGCTGCAGCTCTCCAACCGCCGCGAGCTTGCCACCTGGGCCGCCGCCCGCCACCTCGTGTAACCCGGGCCTTTGCGATGAAGGGGGCCTTCGTTGCTTCTATCGCAACATTCCAGGCCTTCATCGATGAGCGGACCGGGTTCGGTGCGGCAGAGGTCGGGGGCGCCGACCTGGGGATGGCCGCGTCCGTGAAAGCCGAGTTTGTCCAGCTCTTAGCAACGAAGGCCCCCTTCATGCGGAACCGGGCGGGGTGCGGTGCGGAGCCGGGGGGCGGCGGGTAGGTTCGCTCGGGCCGGGGGTACGGCGTACTCAGCGACGACAGCGGGAGCGGACGATGGCGGTTCAGGTCCAGGGCGTGGTGGCGCGGAGCAAGGGCGCGCCGGTCACTCTCGAGACGATCGTCGTGCCCGATCCGGGTCCGGGCGAGGCCCGCGTGAAGGTGCTCGCGTGCGGCGTCTGCCACACCGACCTGCACTACCGCGAGGGCGCGATCAACGACGAGTTCCCGTACCTGCTGGGGCACGAGGCGGCCGGCGTCGTGGAGTCGGTCGGGCCGGACGTCACCGAGGTCGCGCCCGGCGACTACGTGATCCTCAACTGGCGCGCGGTCTGCGGCTCGTGCCGCGCGTGCCTGCGCGGCCGCCCGCAGTACTGCTTCTCGACCTTCAACGCCACGCAGAAGATGACGCTGCTCGACGGCACCGAGCTCTCGCCCGCCCTCGGCATCGGCGCCTTCGCCGACATGACGCTCGTCGCCGCCGGCCAGTGCACCAAGGTCGACCCCGCCGCTCCGCCGGAGGTCGCAGGCCTGCTCGGCTGCGGAGTGATGGCCGGCCTGGGCGCGGCGATCAACACCGGCGGCGTCACCCGTGGCGACACGGTCGCTGTCATCGGCTGCGGCGGCGTCGGCGACGCCGCCATCGCCGGGTCGCTGCTCGCCGGTGCGCGCACGATCGTCGCCGTCGACATCGACGACCGGAAGCTCGAGACCGCCAAGAAGTTCGGCGCGACCCACACGGTCAACTCACGCGAGGTCGACGCGGTCGAGGCGATCCGCGAGGCGACCGGCGGCTTCGGCGCCGACGTCGTCATCGAGGCGATCGGCCGTCCGGAGACGTACGAGCAGGCGTTCTACGCCCGCGACCTCGCCGGCACCGTCGTGCTCGTCGGCGTGCCCGACCCGTCGATGCGCATCGACCTGCCGCTCATCGAGTTCTTCGGCCGCGGCGGTGCCCTGAAGTCGAGCTGGTACGGCGACTGCCTCCCGACCCGCGACTTCCCGATGCTCATCGACCTGTACTTGCAGGGGCGCCTGCCTCTGCAGGACTTCGTCTCGGAGAAGATCGGCATCGGCGACGTCGAGGCGGCCTTCGAGAAGATGCACCACGGCGACGTTCTGCGCTCGGTCGTGGTGATGGGGCAGTGACCGCACGCATCGAGCGGGTGGTCACCAGCGGCATCTTCAGCCTCGACGGCCAGGACTTCGACGTCGACAACAACGTCTGGGTGCTCGGCGACGACCACGAGGTCGTCGTGGTCGACGCCGCGCACGAGGCGGCGAAGATCCTCGACGCCGTCGGGGGCCGCACCGTCGTCGCCGTCGTGTGTACCCACGCGCACAACGACCACGTCAACGCCGTGCAGGAGATCGTCGCCGCGACCGGCGCCCCGGTGCGCCTGCACCCCGACGACACGATGCTCTGGGACGTCGTCAACGCCGGCGTACCGTTCGAGCCCCTCGCCGACGGCGACGAGATCGTGGTCGCCGGTACGTCGTTGCGCGTGCTCCACACGCCGGGCCACTCCCCGGGCGCGGTGTGCCTGTACGCCGAGCACCTCGGTGTCCTGCTGTCCGGCGACACGCTCTTCCACGGCGGTCCGGGCGCGACCGGCCGGTCGTACAGCAGCTTCCCGACGATCCTCGACTCGATCCGCGAGCGCCTGCTCACCCTGCCGGCGGACACCCGCGTGCTCACCGGCCATGGCGACGAGACGACCATCGGCGCCGAGGCGGGCGACTACGACGCCTGGGTCGCGCGCGGCCACTGACGGGAGCCGCCGTACCGACGAGGTAGCCTCCACGACGTGGAGATCCTGTTCAAGATCCTCGTCGTCCTGCACTTCGTCGGCCTCGCGAGCCTGCTCGGCGGCTTCCTGGTGCAGATGAGCACCAAGCCCCGCGGTATCAACAACGCGATGCTGCACGGCGTCCTGACCCAGGTGGTCACGGGCATCGCGATGGTGGGGATCGTCTCCTCCACGCTGCTCGAGGACGAGACCGTCGACAACACCAAGATCGCCATCAAGCTGGTGATCGCCCTGCTCGTGCTCGCCGCCGTCCTCCTCGGCCGGCGCAAGCCCGCCGAGGAGCAGCAGCCCTACTGGGCCGCCGCCGGCGCCCTGACGATCGTCAACGTGATCGTCGCGGTCTTCGTCTGAGGTGCTGGCCGCCGCGGGCACCCGTGCCCGGCCCGGGCCTCGCGCGCCCGTCGGCGGTGGCCGGTTTGGGTGAACCCGCTCGGGCGGTCTAGACTCACGGGGCTCCCCGGCGAGGGTGCGCCGGCCGTAAGGTCAGCGTGTCGTGATCGACGCGGACCGCGCGGTTGCTGCGCGCCCGCATCCCCTGCCGAGGCGCCGACCGCCCCCGCCGCGAGGCGCGGCACCCCCACGTTGCACGTGGCTCCCGCCACGACCCCCAGCGTGCTGCGCATCTCACGCGTGCAGCTCGCGACGACAGATGGAGAGACCAGTGACCCAGGTCAGCATCACGGCTGAGCCTCGTTCGGACTTCGGCAAGGGCGCCGCCCGCCGCACCCGCCGCGCGGGCCTCGTGCCCGCCGTCATCTACGGCCACGGCCAGGAGCTGCAGCACGTCGCGCTCCCGGACCACGACCTCGCCCTCGCCCTGCGCAAGCCGGGCGTCGTGCTCGAGGTGACCGTCGAGGGCAAGACCGTCCTCGTCGCCCCGCGCGACGTCCAGCGCGACCCGGTCAAGCGCATCCTCGAGCACGTCGACCTCGTGATCGTCTCCAAGAAGGAGGCGGAGGCCATCGCCGTCGCCGCCGAGGAGCACGCGGCCGAGCTCGCCGCCGAGGACGCCCACATGCTCGAGGTCGGCACCGCCGAGACCACCGAGGACGTCGAGGCCGACGCCGCCGAGGCTGCTGCGGCCGACGAGGCCTGAGCCACCCCAGCGTTCCCCGAGCGCCCCGCACCCCGAGGTGCGGGGCGCTCGGCGTAGGGGCGGCCGTGATGAGGGAGGATGCACCGCGTGAGCACCGAGACCGCGCCCTGGCTCGTCGTGGGCCTCGGCAACCCCGGTCCCGAGTACGCCGATACCCGGCACAACGTGGGGCAGCTCGTCCTCGACGAGCTCGCATCGCGGTGCCGCGGACGGTTCGCCGGGCACAAGCGGGCGCGCGCGCAGGTCGCCGAGGAGCGCATCGAGGGGCAGCGCGTGATCCTCGCCAAGCCGTCGTCGTACATGAACGAGTCGGGCGGCCCGGTGAAGGGCCTGCTCGACTTCTACAAGGTGCCGCTCGAGCATCTGGTCGTGGTCCACGACGAGCTCGACATCCCGTTCGCGGCCCTGCGGCTCAAGCTCGGGGGCGGCGACAACGGCCATAACGGCCTCAAGTCGGTGCGCCGGTCCACCGGCAGCGGCGACTGGTACCGCGTGCGCGTCGGCATCGGCCGGCCGCCGGGCCGCCAGGACCCGGCTGACTTCGTGCTGAAGCCCTGGGGGTCGGTCGAGCGCAAGGAGCTGCCGCTGCTCGTCGTCGAGGCGGCCGACGCGGTCGAGCTCCTGCTCGCCGAGGGCCTCGAGCGCGCCCAGAACCGGTATCACGCGTGAGCGCGGACGACGCCGGCCTCTCCCGGGCCGTGGCCCGTGAGGCGGGCGAGCTCGTCCTCGCGATCCGGGAGTCGTACGGCGAGATCGCACGCGGCTACCGCGCCCGCATCCGGGCTCTCTGCGACGAGGCCGACCGCGAGGCGCACCTCCTCATCGAGTCGCGGCTCGCCGACGCGCGCCCCGGCGACGCGCTCCTGTCGGAGGAGGGCGACGGCGGCCTCGGCCGCCTGGACGCCGACCGTGTCTGGATCGTCGACCCGCTCGACGGCACCTGGGAGTACGGCCAGGGCCGAGAAGACTTCGCCGTGCACATCGCGCTGTGGTCCCGGGCCGACGGTGGGCTGACCGCCGGCACCGTCGACCTGCCGGCGCAGGGAATCACCTGGTCGGTGCTCGACGACGTCGTCCCGGCGCCGGGGGAGATCCCGACCGCCCGGCCCCTGCGCGTCGTGGTGTCGCGCTCGCGCGAGCCGCAGGACCTCGACCGCGTCGTCGTCGGTCTGCGCGCCGCGCTCGGCGCGCCGGTGGAGGTGCTGCATGTGGGCTCGGTCGGGGCCAAGGCCTCGGTGGTGCTCTCGGGCGAGGCCGACCTGTACCTGCACGACGCGGGCTTCCACGACTGGGACCTCGCCGCACCGCTCGCCGTCGCGCGGCACCACGGGCTCGTGTGCCTGTCGCCCGAGGGCGGCGACTTCGTCTTCAACGCCGCGTCGACGGTGCAGCCCGGGATCGTGATGGCCGCGCCGCCCGTCGCGGGCGTCGTACGCGACCTGCTCGGCCTGGCCTGATCCCGGCGGCGGCCGCCTCCGTCGCTGCTACGTTCCCGCCATGAGCGTCGAGGCGCACGACGTGGTGATCGTGCCCCGCCGTCGGCGCCGCAGCGACCGGGACCGGCCGCTGCCGCGGCACCTGCGCAGCCGATGGGCCGCCGTGGTGGTCACCGCGATCACGCTCCTGTGGACCATCCCGACGTTCGGCCTCTTCGTCACGTCGCTGCGGCCGAGCGAGAAGTCGTCGTACACCGGCTGGTGGGCGGTGTTCTCCGACCACACCGTCACGTTGGACAACTACGTCACCGTGATCACCGGCGGCGACACGCTGCCGGGCGGCATCGCGCCGTACCTCGTGAACTCGATCGCGGTCGCGGTGCCCGCCACGATCATCCCCATCGTGCTCGGGGCGATGGCGGCGTACGCGATCGCGTGGGTCCCCTTCCGGGGTGCGACGGCGCTGCTCGCCGGGGTGATCGCCCTGCAGGTGGTGCCGATCCAGATGGCGCTGCTGCCGCTCGCCCAGCTGTTCGCCAACGGCTGGTCGATCGGGGCGTTCCCAGTGATCCCGCGGATCGTGGACCCGTCGACGGGCCGGTCGATCCTGTCGGGCACGTACGCGCCGCTGTGGATCGCGCACACGATGTTCGCGCTGCCGTTCGTGATCTTCGTGATGCACCACTTCATCTCGAGGCTGCCGCGGGAGCTGCTCGATGCGGCGCAGGTGGACGGCGCCGGCCATGTGCGCATGTTCCGCGACATCGTGGCGCCGCTCTCGATGCCCGCCTTCGCGTCGCTGGCGATCTTCCAGTTCCTCTGGGTGTGGAACGACCTCATCGTGGCGCTCACCTACAGCACGGGCTCCGCCGACGTCGCGCCGATCACGGCGTACCTCGCCTACCTGAAGGGCGGGTTCGGGTCGCAGGAGTACCTGCTGACCGCCGGCGCCTTCGTGGCCATGGTCGTGCCGCTGGTCGTCTTCTTCGCGTTCCAGCGTCACTTCGTCCGGGGGCTGCTCACCGGCTCGGTCGACAAGTAGGGCCCCTGAATCCGATCAATCCGCCGCCTCCCGGTGAGGGAGACGGCGGATTGATGCGTGCGAGCAGGTGGAGCGTCAGGCGCTGAGGATGTCGGCCGGGTGCGGCAGCGGGGCGCGGAGCTCCTCGACCGAGGCGGCGACGTAGCCGAACGCGCGCAGGCGCGCGATCTCGCTGGCGTGGTCGTCGGCGAGCACCGACACGAGGCCGGCGTCGACGCCGAGCTCGCGGGCCTCGAGCACGAGGCCGAGCACGCGCGGGGTGTGCGCGGTCAGGCCATCCTCGGCCACGGCGTGGGCCAGGGCGTCGAGGTCGATGCGGTCGGCGGTGGCCAGGCGGGTGACGGTGGCGACCGTGCTCGTCGTGGTGGTGATGGCGTCCATGTCGTCCTCCGTCTCGTGCGGGCGAGAAGTCCTCGCTGGCTACACCTCGAAGGTACGCCGAACGCTGCATAAGTAAAAACGACTGCTTTCGATCATAGTCATCACAAGAACTTATGAGACGCTGTGACCGTGAGCACACGCCTGCGCGACCTCGAGCTGCGCCACCTCGCCGCCCTGCGCGCGGTCGTCGACGAGGGTACGTTCGCCGATGCTGCGGCCGTCCTGGGCTTCAGCCAGGCAGCGATCAGCCAGCAGATCGCGGGCCTCGAGCGGGCCGTCGGCATGCCGGTGCTCGATCGCCCCGGAGGTCCGAGGCCGGCGACGCTCACGCCGGCCGGGCGGCTCGTGCTCGGCCATGCCCACCGCATCCTCGACCGTGTCGAGCAAGCCGCCCGCGAGCTCGACGACCTCGAGTCCGGCACCGGCGGCCGCCTCGTGGTCGGCACGTTCCAGTCGGTGTCGGTGCGCCTGCTGCCGCGGCTCATCGCGGCGATGCGCAGCGAGCGGCCCGACGTCGGCATCGAGATCGTGCCGGGCGAGTTCTCGCCCGAGCTCGCCGGCCTGCTCATCGAGGGCGACGTCGACGTCACCTTCCTCGACCAGCGCGTGAAGCACCCGGACGTCGCGGTGCAGGTGGTGCTGCACGATCCGTACGTCGTCGTGACGCGGCGCGACGACCCGGTGCTCGAGCACCTGAAGGGCGGCGGCTATCCGGTGGCTGCGCTCGGCGAGCGGCCGATCCTGGGCCCCGAGCCGCACCACGCCCACGCGCAGACCGAGGCGTGGCTCGCCTCGCACGGCGTCGTACCGCGCTACTCGTTCCGCACCAACGACAACGGCGCGCTGCAGGCGCTCGTCGCCGCCGGCCTCGGCGCCGCCGTCATGCCGCTGCTCGCCGTCGACGAGTCCGACCCGGACGTCGTCGTCCTGCACTCAAGGCCCAAGATGCCCCCGCGCGACGTGTACGTCGCCCGCCGCACCGGCGCATCGGCCACGGCTGCTGCGGACCGCTTCGCCGAGATGGCGGTCGAGCTCGGCGCCGGGCGCCTGCTGCGGCTGTCGTCGGAGTCGTGACGGCCGCTGGTCAGAGCTCGACCTCCAGGCCGAGCCAGGCGGCCAGGTCCGCGATCTCGGCGTCGATCGCCCCGCGCTCGGCCTTCGTCAGCCGCACGTCCTCGTGCAGCGCATGGACGACGAGCCGCCCGCGCCGCCGGTCGGCCGTCGCGTCGAGCTTGCCGACCAGGCGGTCGCCGAGCAGCACCGGCATCGCCCAGTAGCCCCAGCGGCGCTTGGCCGCCGGCTTGTACATCTCGAGCTGGTAGTCGAAGCCGAAGAGGTCGAGCACGCGTCGGCGGTCGAACACGAGCCGGTCGAGCGGCGAGAGCAGAGCAGCCCGTCCCTCGAACGGTGCGTCGAGCGCTGCGGGGTCGACCACCCAACGGCCCCGCACGCCCTCGACCACCGCGGGCTCGCCGACGTCGGTCGACAGGTCGCCGGGCCGGGCTCGGACGATCCCGAGGGACGCCAGCCTGCGTCGCGCGCGCTCGAGCGCCGCCTCCCCGGCAGGCACGACGGGGTCGTCGGGATAGACGCGCTCGGCGAGATCCCACTGGCGTACGCCGCCCTCCCGGGCAGCGACCGCGACCTCGCCCGTGGCGGCGAGCAGGTCGAGCATCTTCTGCACGTTCTTGTGGTGGGTCCATCCGCTCGAGCGCCATGGCCGCACGCAGGTGTCGGGCAGCTCGGTCGCCGGGAGCGGGCCGTCGGCCCGCAGCGCCGCGAGGATGTCGGCGCGGCATTCGGCGTTGTCGAGGAGCCACTCCTCGGTGTCGATCTGCCAGTCGCGCAGGTCGCCGTGGCCCGGCCACTCGGCCATCTCGGCGCGGTAGAGGGCGATGTCCTCGCGCGGCCGGATCATGAGGCCGAGCTCGATGAGCTCCTGGCGCGCGAGAGCGTCGTCGAGGTCGGCCATCGCGTACTGCCTGCCCAGTCGGCTCCAGGCGACCACGTGCGCGCTCGGCGCGATCGCAGCCGTCGGCTCGTACTGCAGCAGCGTCAGGTGCCGGACCATGCTGAGCAGGTCGCCGGGCCGGTCCGCCGTCAGCAGCTGCGCGCGTACGGCAGCCCGGCGGGCATCGTCGACCGAGAGCCGGTGCGCCGTCATGGCGACGAGCCTAGGTCGGACCGGCGACCGTGCGGCCGTGCACGCGCGAGGGCCGGGACGACGTCGCGCCGTCCCGGCCCTCGCGTGGAGTCGGCTACTGCAGCCAGGAGGGAGCCTTGCTCTCCCACATCCGGCCGAGTCCGAGGTAGCGGCCCGCATGCACCAGCATCAGGAGCATGAGGGTGGCGCTGTAGATGATGTGCTCGTCGAGCAGCGGGTTGTTCGACGCGACGGTCGAGCCGCCCTGGTCGACGTACTTCGCCCACGGTGCGACCGCGAGCCACATCGAGATGAGCAGGATCGCCGCGCCGATGCACGAGATGCGCATCCCGATGCCGAGCACGAGGCCGACGCCGGCACCGAGGAGCGCGCCCATGAACAGCCAGTTGATGAACGCCCCCGGCGAGGACGGGGCGAGGCCGGTGAAGAAGTCGTGGAACGGCCCGTTGGGGTTGGCGCCGAACTTCAGGAACCCCGCGGTCGGGTTGCCCTCGCCGGTGCCGAACATCCAGCCCTTCTCGGTGGCGTAGCCGAACCCGAAGCACTTGTCGAGGAACGCCCAGAGGAAGGTGAACCCGAGCAGGATCCGGACGACGCCGGCCCAGGTGCGGGCGGAGGACGGGACGACCAGGTCGTCCGTCGACGTGGTTGCGGGAGTGTCGATCGTGGTGGACATGCGACCCCCTGTGTCGCGAGTGGCGCCCGCCCCAGGGGCCGCCACACCCTGACGAGGAGGCCCCTCCCGAGCCACGACGGGCATGGTCCCGAGAACCAGGTCCGAGGTCTCCTCGGTCCACATGGTGCCCCTGTCCAGCCCCGAAAGCGCGCACAAACGCACAAGCC
>JBFWNE010000020.1:0-72728 GCA_050251215.1 Candidatus Nanopelagicales bacterium | reverse complement strand
CGCTCGCCCGCGGCCCGGGCCTCGTCCCGGGCGGCTCCGCGCAGGTCGGCGGTGGCGGAGTTCAGGCCCTCGCACGCGGCCCGGGCGGAGTCGGGGCAGATCCGGCCGGCGAGCACCCCGGCCCGGATCAGGGGGTAGCGGTCCATCCCGGTGCCGAGCCGGGAGATCCGCGAGCCCTGCGCCGCGGACACGCCGATGCCGTCGGCGAACAGGCCCCGGACCGAGAAGAAGCCCGCCCGCCGCAGATCACCCGTGAAGTGCGACGTCGACGCGATCACCGCCTGCGCCGCCTCGGCCAGGCCCGCGGCGTGGCTCAGCTCCCCGACCAGCCCGAGCTGGGAGGCGCCGTCGAGGGCGTGGTGCTCGCCCTGCTCGACCAGCGCACCCAGACGCTGCGCGGCGGCAGCCAGGAACGACGCGGCCTCGCCCAGCGACGCACCCGACAGGTCGCAGACCTGCGGCGCGGTCGGTGTGGTCGACATGCCGTCATCGTACATGTGTTCGATACTGGACGCAACCCCCGGGAACGCCGAAACACCAGTATTTCCAATGACTTTCGGCGATCCGCCGTCCACACCCTGTGAACACAGTGCGACGGCCGAACCCGCAGAAGCGGCGGACTCGTACGTGGCCGCGGACAGGAGCCGACCAGCCGTCGGCTCAGGCGAACGTGACGGTCAGCGGGGCGTGGTCGCTCCAGCGCTCGGCGTACGACGGGGCCTTCCCGACCTCGGCCTTCACTGCTCGGGCAGCGAGGCCCGGGGTGGCGAGGGCGTAGTCGATCCGCCAGCCGCCGTCGGTGTCGAAGCCGCGGCCGCGCCACGACCACCAGGTGTAGGGGCCCGGGCCGTCGCCGCCGAGCGCGCGTCCGAGGTCGGTCCAGCCGTGCTCGGCGAACCAGCGGGTGAGGTAGGCGCGCTCCTCCTCGAGGAAGCCGGCCTTGCCCCGGTTGCCCTTCCAGTTCTTGATGTCCATCTCGGAGTGGGCGACGTTGAGATCGCCGCACACGATGGC
Source organism: Candidatus Nanopelagicales bacterium (assembly GCA_050251215.1). Classification (GTDB taxonomy): domain Bacteria; phylum Actinomycetota; class Actinomycetes; order S36-B12; family CAIYMF01; genus Longivirga. The sequence goes on along the minus strand of JBFWNE010000020.1, from coordinate 71,714 downwards.
CTGCGGGCCGTTCTTGCGGGCAGCGGCCGTGCCGAGCTCGAGCATGCGGGCCTCGACGGCGTCGAGGAAGCGGAACTTCTCCGACTGCCGTGCCTCGTCGGTGGCCTCGCCGGTGTGCACGTAGACGCTCGCGACGACGACCTTCCCGACTGCGGTGTCGACCTCGGCCTCGACGTACCGGCCGGACGCCGCGAACTCCTCGGGCCCGACGCCGATGCGCACCTTGCGCTGCGGTGCGGCCGTCAGCACCGCGACGCCGGCGCGGCCTTTGGCCTCGGCCTCGGTGTGCGCCACGTGCAGGTGCCCGAGACCGGCAGCCTCCAGCTCTGCTGCGAGCTGGTCGTCGGAGGCGCGTACCTCCTGCAGGCACAGGACATCGGCGTTCGCGGCGGCGAGCCAGTCGAGGCCGCCGCGGCGGGCGGCGGCGCGGATGCCGTTGACGTTGGCGGTGACGACGGTGAGCACGTCGTCATCCCATCACGCCGCGACCGCCTCGGCTCGGGCGGGCGCGGGCTGGCGCAGCAGCGCGAGGCCGAGGCCGACGGCCACCAGGGCGCCCGCCGCGGACACCGGGATGCCGTACGCCGTGTGCGTCGCGACGGGGAACCCCGAGAACCCTGCGCCGGCCACGGCGAGCAGGCCGGCGCCGACGAGCGCGGCACCGACGCCCGCCCGCCACACGGACGTGCTCGGGCGCCCGGTCGCGCCGTCGAACCACGGGAGCCGCAGGAACTCGATCGGCCACAGCCAGCGGACCACGGCGTACAGCACAGCCGCGAACCCGAGGGTCGAGGGGATGAGCCAGCCCCAGTAGTTGAGGCCCTCCGGCACGATGGTGCCGCCCTCGACGCGCACGGGCAGGTCGAGGTCCAGCAGGTGCAGGAGCGAGAGCCAGCCGACCAGCACGAGCATGTGCCACAGGTAGATCGTCATCGCGAACAGCGCCGCGCGGGTCGTGGCCGCGAACGCGCGCGGCGTCGCGAACCGGCGGCGCAGCCAAGGCGCGAGCAGCACGAAGGCGCCGAACAGGACGAGGGAGTGCATGACCAGCACGATCGTCGGCGGCGCCATGTTGGAGAACTTCTCGGTCGGGATGCCGACGAGCGACGTGGGGTACCACCCGAGCACCTGCGACAGCAGCACGTTGACGGCGAGCCCGATCGCGATGCACGCCCACGCGGCGCGGCGCGGGACGCCCTCGCGGTACCAGTAGCCGAGCTGGTGCACGAGCACCCACGCCACGATCATCGTGAGCGCTCCGGCCGTCTCCACCCAGTTCAGGCGGACGACGTCGACGAGCGCGACGCACACGGCCAGGACCACCACGGACCGCACGCCGGCCCGCCGCCACCAGGCGCTCGTCACCGGCGTGAGCGCCGTGACCGGGATGTAGACGGCCAGGAACCACAGCGGCCCGGTGACCCCCTGCACCAGCGGATCGGTGACCTCGCGGCGTACGACGAGGGTCACCACGCTGAAGATCGCGGCGAGGGCGAGCAGGTAGACGACGGTCGGCCGCATGAGCCTCCGGGTACGGGCCCACAGCCACTCGTTGTAGGTGCCGGCGTACCGCTCGTGGCTGCGCTGGTTGACCGCGCCGCCCGCGATGAAGAACAGCGGCATGACCTGCAGCAGCCAGGTGACGTACGGCCACGGGATGCCGGAGGTCAGCGTGTTGGCCGAGGCGGGGATGCCGTCGTCGTCCCACAGCAGGATGAGCATGAGGAAGTGGCCGAAGACCACGACGAGCAGCGACCAGGCGCGCACGACGTCCAGCGCGAGGTCGCGGGTGCCGGGGTCCGGGACCGGCGGCACCGGCGGGAGTGGCGGGAAGACGCGCACGGCGCTACAGGTCCTTCTTCATGCGGACCGAGTACGCGCCGTACCCGAGCCGCTCGAAGAACCGCTGGGCCGCGGCGTTCTGCGCCGCCGTCTCGAGGCGTACGCCGTCCAGACCGCGCTTGGCGGCCGCGGCCTCCGCGGCGTGGAACAGCGCGCGTCCGACGCCGCTGCGCCGCCGCTCGGGCAGCACGGCGACCTGCTCGACGTACAGCACGCGCATCTCGACGGTGAACGGGTTGGCGGGGCGGTGCATCTCCTGCGCGAAGAGGTAGCCCACGGGATGGCCGCCGCGCTCGGCCACGAGCACGAGGGAGTTCGGGTCGCCGATGCGGCTCTCGAAGAACTCCTGCGCGGCACGCGGGTCGGGCACGAGGTACTCCGCCGACGACCAGTCGTGGTGCAGCTGCTGGACGGTCTGGTTGAGCGCGGCGAGGGCCGGCGCATCCATCCGCCGGGCCACCTGCACGTGCAGCCGCTCGAGGTGCGTGCTCACGCCGCGATCCTCGCACCGCAGCACGCCGCGATGCCGGACGACGAGGCCGATGCCGGCGTGGCCGTGAAAGCCGAGTTTGTTGCGCTCTGAGCAACGAAGTCCCCTACCGGGCGAGGCCTTCGGCCATCCTCGCCCGGCGGGGGCCCACCCTTCATCGCAATGAAGGGGGCCTCGCGTCGCGAAAAGGAGGGTCAGGCCATGGCCTTCTGGAGGTTCTCGTCGATGGCGTCGAGGAACTGCTCGGTGGTGAGCCACGGCGCGTCGGGGCCGATGAGCAGGGCGAGGTCCTTGGTCATCTTGCCCTCCTCGACGGTCTGGATGCAGACGCGCTCGAGGGTCTCGGCGAACGCCGTCACCTCGGGGGTGCCGTCCATCTTGCCGCGGTAGGCCAGGCCCTGGGTCCAGGCGAAGATCGACGCGATGGGGTTCGTCGAGGTCGGCTTGCCCTGCTGGTGCTGGCGGTAGTGGCGGGTCACGGTGCCGTGCGCGGCCTCGGCCTCGACGGTCTTGCCGTCCGGGGTCATCAGCACGGAGGTCATGAGGCCGAGCGAGCCGAAGCCCTGCGCGACGGTGTCGCTCTGGACGTCGCCGTCGTAGTTCTTGCACGCCCAGACGTAGCCGCCCTCCCACTTGAGCGCCGCGGCGACCATGTCGTCGATGAGGCGGTGCTCGTAGGTGATGCCGGCCGCGGCGAACTCGTCCTTGAACTCGGCCTCGAAGACCTCGGCGAAGATGTCCTTGAAGCGGCCGTCGTACGCCTTCAGGATCGTGTTCTTCGTCGACAGGTACACCGGGAGGCCGCGGTCGAGGCCGTAGCGCATCGACGCGCGCGCGAAGTCGCGGATCGAGTCGTCGAGGTTGTACATCGTCATCGCGACGCCGCCGGCCGGGTAGTCGAAGACGTCGATGTCGATGGGGTCGCTGCCGTCCTCGGGCACGAACTTCACCGAGAGCTTGCCGGCGCTCGGCACCACGAAGTCGGTGGCGCGGTACTGGTCGCCGAACGCGTGACGGCCGATGATGACCGGCTTGGTCCAGCCCGGGACGAGCCGCGGGATGTTCGAGATGACGATCGGCTCGCGGAAGATGACGCCGCCGAGGATGTTGCGGATCGTGCCGTTGGGCGACTTCCACATCTTCTTGAGGCCGAACTCCTCCACGCGCGCCTCGTCCGGCGTGATGGTCGCGCACTTCACGCCGACGCCGTACTGCTTGATGGCGTTGGCCGAGTCGATCGTGACCTGGTCGTCGGTCGCGTCGCGGTTCTCGATCGACAGGTCGTAGTACTTCAGGTCGACGTCGAGGTACGGGAGGATCAGCTTGTCCTTGATGAACTGCCAGATGATCCGCGTCATCTCGTCGCCGTCGAGCTCGACGACCGGGTTGACGACCTTGATCTTCGCCACGGTGCTCTCCTGGTTCTGGGTTGCGTCGTACGGGTCGGGTGGGGTGCGAGCCGTACGGCTCAGATGAGGCCGAGCGAGCGGACGGCGTCGCGCTCCTCGACGAGCTCGGCGACCGAGGCGTCGATCTTCGCGCGCGAGAAGTCGCTGATGTCCAGGCCCTGGACGATCTCCCACTCGCCGCCGTTCGAGGTGACGGGGAACGAGGAGATGATGCCCTCGGGCACGCCGTACGAGCCGTCGGACGGGATCGCCGCGGAGACCCAGTCGCCCTCGGGGGTGCCGTTGACCCACGAGTAGACGTGGTCGATCGCGGCGTTGGCGGCCGAGGCGGCCGAGGACGCGCCGCGCGCCTCGATGATCGCCGCGCCGCGCTTGGCGACGGTCGGGATGAAGTCGTTCTCGAGCCACGCCTGGTCGTTGACGACCTCGGCCGCGTTCTGCCCCTTGATCTTGGCGTTGAAGATGTCGGGGTACTGCGTGGCCGAGTGGTTGCCCCAGATCGTGAGGTTGGTGATGTCGTTGACCGTCACGCTGGCCTTCTTGGCGAGCTGGGTCTTGGCGCGGTTGTGGTCCAGGCGCGTCATCGCGGTGAAGCGGCTCGCCGGCACGTCGGGCGCGTGCGAGGCCGCGATCAGGGCGTTGGTGTTGGCGGGGTTGCCGACGACGAGCACGCGGACGTCGTCCGCGGCACCGGCGTTGATGGCCTCGCCCTGCGGCTTGAAGATGCCGCCGTTGGCCGAGAGCAGGTCGCCGCGCTCCATGCCCGCGGTGCGCGGGCGGGCGCCGACGAGCAGGGCGACGTTGACGCCGTCGAACGCGGCGCGCGCGTCGTCGGTGATGTCGATGCCGGCCAGCAGCGGGAACGCGCAGTCGTCGAGCTCCATCGCGGTGCCCTCCGCGGCCTTGAGCGCGGGCGTGATCTCCAGCAGGCGCAGGCGGACGGGCACGTCGTCGCCGAGCAGGTGGCCCGAGGCGATGCGGAACAGCAGCGCGTAGCCGATCTGGCCTGCGGCGCCGGTGACGGTGACGGTGACGGGGGTACGGGCCATGGAGCGCTCTCCTTGTCGTCGGCCCCAGGACGGCGTCGGCCAGGGTCCGGGTGGATATCTCGTCATCAAGACATCTGGGCCAGCGTAGCCCCTCCGGGGGGCTCAGGTGCTCGGCGGGGGCACCCAGAGGGACAGCACTCCCATGCCGACCGCGAGCACGGTCAGGACGGCCACATCGATGCGCTTGGACCGCACCCTCAGCATCCCGGCGTCGCGGCTCGGGAGCAGCAGGCGCAGGAACAGTGCGAGCGCCACGCCGAAGGACAGGACGACGGTGCCGCGGCGGAAGTGGCCGGAGGCGACGACGGCGAGGCCCGCCAGCGCGACGGCCATCACGACCGCGATCGGCCACTCCCGGAACCGGCGCGGCGGGCTCTCCGGTGCGGCCCCCTCGGGGGGCTGCACCGGGGCGTCGGCGCCGGCGTCCGGGGCCATGTCAGGCGAGCCCCGCCTGGCGCTCGGCTGCCTCGACCACGTTGAGGATGAGCATGGCCCGGGTCATCGGGCCGACGCCGCCGGGCATCGGGGCCACGAAGCCCGCCACCTCGCGGACGTCGGGGTGCACGTCGCCGACGAGCCCTGCCTCGGTGCGGGTGATGCCGACGTCGAGGACGGCGGCACCGGGCTTCACCAGGTCGGGCGTGATCAGATGCGCGACGCCGGCGGCCGCGACCACGATGTCGGCCTCGCGGGTGTGGGCGGCGAGGTCCTTCGTGCCGGTGTGGCACAGCGTCACGGTCGCGTTCTCGCTCTTGCGGGTGAGCAGCAGCCCGAGCGGACGGCCGACGGTGACGCCGCGGCCGACGACCGCGACCTCGGCCCCGTTGAGGGGCACGTCGTACCGGCGCAGGAGCTCGACGATGCCGCGCGGGGTGCAGGGCAGCGGTGCGGGGATGCCGAGCACGAGGCGGCCGAGGTTGGTGGGGTGCAGGCCGTCGGCGTCCTTCGCCGGGTCGATGAGCTCGAGCGCGCGGCTCTCGTCGAGGCCCTTGGGGAGCGGCAGCTGCACGATGTAGCCGGTGCAGGTCGGGTCCTCGTTGAGCTCGTGGATCGCCTCGTCCACCTGCTGCTGGCTCGCGTCGGCGGGCAGGTCGGCCCGGTGCGAGGTGATGCCGACCTCGGCGCAGTCGCGGTGCTTGCCGGCGACGTACGAGTGGCTGCCGGGGTCGTCGCCGACGAGCACCGTGCCGAGGCCGGGTACGACGCCGGCCTCGCGGAGCCGGGCCACGCGGGCCGCCAGCTCGCTCTTGATCGCCGCCGCGGTGGCCTTGCCGTCCAGGATCGTCGCCGTCACGACGGCATCCTGTCACGCGCCCGCTGCCGCCTCCGGCGGGTGCTCGGACCTGAAGGTGAACGCCCGCGCCGAGGGCCCCTCGGCCGTCAGCAGGTCGAGCCGCTCCTTGGCCTCCTCCAGCGTCGGGATGTGGCCGGCGGGGACCCACCAGAGCACGGCGTACGGCGTGTCCATGGGCGTGAAGAACGCGCGGCGCTGGCGCATGATCTCGATGTGGCCGGGCGTGAAGACGTACTGCCGCAGCGACTCGACGTCGGTCCAGACGCTCATGTTGACGATCATGTCCTCGCCCCAGGGCCGCAGGCCCGTGGCGTCGCCGCTCTCCTCCTGCAGCCGCCACACGAACCCGGGAGCCGCGTCGGCCTCGGCGTTGATGGTGAGCAGGTTCGTGACGAACGGGATCATCGCCGGGTGGTCGAGCGGCACGCGCAGGCGTGCCACGTTGAGCTGGGCGACGTGCAGGTCGGACATGCCGACACCTTCGCACAGCCGGCCGGCCGCCGACCGGCGGTCAGGAGGAGGAGGCCCCGCGGCGGTCCGGGTCGCGCGGCCAGAGCACCGCGAGGACGACGAACAGCCAGAGCAGGCCGCCGAGGGCTCCGAACATCACGTCGGTCGCGAAGTGCATGCCGCGGTACATCCGCGACAGCCCGACGATCACCGGGATCGCGCACAGCGCGATGATCAGCGGCACCGCCATGAGCCGGTTCTCGATGCGCCGCCAGGCGATCACGGCGAGGCACACGTAGAGCGCGACCGCAGCGCCCGTGTGGCCGGAGGGGTAGCTCGACGTCGGAGGTGCGGCGTCCAGCTGCGGAACATCCGGCCGCTCGCGGCCCACGCCCGAGGTGAGCGCGAGGAAGTAGAGGAGCTCGCCGCCGATCGCCGCGAGCACGATCCACGACAGCGTCCAGCGGCCGGTCGCGGCACGCAGACCGAGGAACGCCACGGCCGTGACGGCGATGGCCACCGGCGTGTCGGACATGCTCGACCCGATGTGGGTCCAGGCGTCCAGCGACGGCGTGCGCACCGACACCCACCACTGCGCGACGTCGTCGTCCCACTGCCGCACGCCCGCCAGCGCCGACCACCGCGTGAGGGCGAAGCCGATGGCGAGCAGCAGGGCGGTGAGCGCGAGCATGCCGCCGACGAGGAGGAGCACCTCGCGCCTGCCCCAGCCGGGCCCGTCGTCGTCCACTGCCACGGGGGCGGTGCGCTCAGGCGCGGGAGACTCCAACACGGCGGTACCTCGCTTCCAGGAGTGCGTAGACGCCGAAGACGATGAGACCGATCGAGGCCAGGGCGAGGATCAGGTCGCCGAACGGCAGCTCGCGCAGCGACTTCAGAGCTCCGTCGAAGCCGCTCGCCTTCGCTTTGTCGCCCGTCACCGCGGCGAGGATCAGGAGAACGCCGACGAGCACCACGACCAGGCCGCGGGCGATCGAGCCGACGGTGCCGGTCCAGCGCACCAGCGAGCGGGTGGCGTCGCTCATCTCGGTGTGGTCGAGGTACTTGAGGAACTTGTGCCGCCAGCCCTCCACCACGAGGGCCAGGCCGGCGCCGACCACGATCACGCCGGCGGCGATGACGAGCACCTCGCCGGCGGGCCACTCGAGCACCCGGGCGACGATGCCGCGCTGCTGGCCCGCCTGCGACGTACGGGATCCGAGCAGCACCGTGACGGCGGTGAACGCGAGGATCGTGTAGATGACGCCGCGGGCCAGCGACTTCAGCCGGGCCTTGGTGTCGTCGCCGTCGACGGCCACCCCTGTGGCCGCCTCGGCGTAGCGCCAGAGGGCGTACCCGGCGAAGCCGATGGCGCAGAGCAGCACGAGCACCCGGCCGAACGGCCGCTCCATGAGCTCGGCGAGGGCGCCCTTCTGGTCGAGTTCGGCAGGGTTCCCGGCGAGCAGCGAGAGCCCGAGAGCGCCGATCAGCAGGTACACGACGGCGCGGGCGACGAGTCCGACCCGCGCTGCCCAGCCGAGCGGCTCGGAGTCGCCGATGTCGGCGGCGACGTCGGTCATCGTGTCGACGGGCTCGCTCATGGGGCCCCCTCCGTGCGCAGCATGCGCAGGGAGTACCCCTATCCGGACGATCTACACCCTCAACGCAGCAGGAGGTTCAGACCGGCGAGCACGGTCGAGGCGAGCACGAGCCACTCGAACGTCCGTTGGGCGATCCGCCTGATCAGCTCGCGTCCGAGCCACGCGCCCACCACCACGAACGGCGAGACCAGCAGCGCGACGCGGGCGCCGTCCCACGTGAGCAGCCCGAGGCCGAGCGAGAGCGGCACCTTCGTCACATTGATGAGGAAGAACAGCCAGGTCGTGGTGCCGAGGAACGCCAGCATCTCGAGCCGCACGCCGAGCAGGTAGACCGACATCACCGCTCCCCCGGCGTTGGCGATCATGCTCGTGAAGCCCGACGTCGCGCCCGCGGCGACGGTGACCGGCCTCGGCAGGTGCCGCAGGCCGTCGCCGTGCTCGGTGCGGCTGCGCACCCACAGGTGGATCGCCACGAGCGCGAGCAGCACGGCGCCGATCGTGCGCCGGAGTCCGCCGTCGCCGATCTTCGTCAGGAACAGCACTCCTACGACGATGCCGACAGCAACCGGCACGGCCAGGCGCCGGAGGGTCGGCCAGTGGGCGTGGCTGCGGTACGCCAGCAGCGCGAACACGTCGCCGACCAGGAAGAGCAGCAGCACCGTGCCCGTCGACTGCCGGGCGGGCAGCACCGAGGCGAAGAGCCCCACCGTGATGAGGCCCGCGCCGCTGATCCCCGTCTTGGAGAAGCCGGCGCACACCGCGCCGATCGCGAGCGCGACCCACGCGAGGGTGTCGAGGTCGGCGCTCACGCGCTCACCCTGCCGTACGCCGCCTCACACGAGGATGCGCGTCGGCGCCTCGAGCAGGCCGAGGAACGTGCGCATCCACTCGGCCGCGGCCGCGCCGTCGACCGGCCGGTGGTCGACCGAGAGCGTCACGCGCATGACGGTGCCGACCTCGAGCGCGCCGTCGACCACGACCGGCTCCTGCCGGGCGGCGCCGACCGCGAGGATCGACGCCTGCGGCGGGTTGATGATCGCGGCGAAGTCCTCGGTGCCGAACATCCCGAGGTTGCTCACGCTGATCGTGCCGCCCTCGAGCTCGCTCTGCTGCAGCCGCTTGTCCTTCGCGCGGGCGGCGAGGTCCTGCGTCGTGGCGGCGAGCTCGCCCAACGACAGCCGGTCGGCCCCGCGCACGACCGGCGTGACCAGGCCGCTGTCGGTGGCGACGGCGATCGCGACGTCGACCCGCGAGAAGTGCCGGATCGCGTCGCCCGTCCAGATCACGTTGAGCGCCGGCACGAGCGTGTGCGCCTTGGCGACGGCCTTCACGACGAGGTCGTTGACCGACACCTTCACCTCGCCGCCGTCGTTGATCTCCTTGCGCAGGGCGAGGAGCCGGTCGACGCGGGCGGATCCGCGCAGGTAGAAGTGCGGCGCCGTCGTCTTGCTCTCGGTGAGCCGGGCGGCGATGGCGTTGCGCAGCCGGGAGTTGGGCTCGTCGACGTACCCGGCGTCGGTGACGGGCGCCGCCGCCGGCATCGACGGCGCGGGAGCCCCAGCGGCGGGGGCAGGGGCGGCAGGGCGGCCGGCGAGGTACGCCTCGACGTCGCGGCGGCGGATTCGCCCCCCGGGGCCGGTGCCGGTCAGCGCGGCGAGGTCGACGCCCGCATCGCGGGCGATCTTGCGCGCGAGCGGGCTGGCGAACACGCGATCGCCGTGCGCGTCGGCCGCCGCAGCCGCCGCAGCCGCCGGAGCCGCCGCGGCAGCGGGCGCCGACGGTGCGGCCGGTGCGGGTGCCGACTCGGGGGACGGCTCGACCGACGGGGCAGCGAGGCCCAGCGCGGCGATCGCGGCGTCGTCGACCGACTCCCCGACCACGCCCGTCACCGCGATCGGCGAGCCGACCTCGACGGTCGCGCCGGCCTCGGCGAGCAGGCGCAGGAGCACGCCGTCGGCCTCGGCCTCGACGTCGACCACGGCCTTGTCGGTCTCGATGGTCACGAGCAGGTCGCCGGCCGAGAACGCCTGACCCACAGGCACGTTCCAGGCCGAGAGGATGGCCTCGGTCGCGCCGGCGGCCACCTCGGGCATGCGCAGGATCTCCGGCACGGCTCAGGCCTCCGTGATCTCGCGGAGGCGCGCGGCGGCTTCCTCCGACTTGGCGAAGGCCGCACGCTCGAGCACCTTGGAGATGCTGGGCGAGGCGACGCCGCCGTGGATGCGGCCGACCGGCGCGTCGAGCCAGTCGAACAGGCGCCGGCTGATCTCGTCGCCGAGCCAGTTGCCGTACGACGTGCCCACCGCGCCCTGCTCGGCGATGACGACGTTGTTGGTCTTCTTGATGCTCTCGGTGATGGTGTCCCAGTCGAGCGAGGCGCGGTCGAGCCAGCGCAGGTCGATGACCTCGGCGTCGATGCCGGTCTCCTCGACCGCCTGCAGCACGTAGTTCGTCATGGCCAGGTAGGTGAGGACCGTGACGGCGGAGCCCTTGCGGCGTACGGCGGCCTTGCCCACCGGGAGCACGTGGTCGTAGTCGCCCTCGACGGCGGGGCCGGTGGAGGCGTAGAGGTCGACGTGCTCGATGACGACGACGGGGTCCTCGCACTGCAGCGCGGCGTTCATGAGGCCGACGTAGTCGAACGGCGTCGAGGGCGCGACGATGCGCCAGCCCGCCGCGGTGGCGAAGATGCCGGCCGGGTCCATCGAGTGCTGCGAGCCGTAGCCCGTGCCCATCGCGACCTTGCTGCGCAGCACGAACGGCACGGCGCCGTCGCCGCCGAACATGTGGCGGGCCTTGCCGATCTGGTTGAAGAGCTGGTCGGCCGCGACCCACATGAAGTCGGCGTACATGAACTCGACGATCGGACGGAACCGGCCATCCATCGCCATGCCGCCGCCGAGGCCGGTGAAGGCGTTCTCGGAGATCGGCGTGCCGAGCACGCGGTCGGGGAACGCGTCCTTCAGGCCCTTGGTGGCGCCGTTGGTGCCGCCGTTGAGGCGGTGCACGTCCTCGCCGAGGATGACCACGCGCGGGTCGGTCTCGAGGCGGCGGCCCATCACTCCGGCGACGGCGTCGATGAACTTCACCTCGGTGAGGCGGCCCTCGAAGTCCTCGACGTCGGTGACCGCGACGCCGTCGAACTCCGACAGGTCGCCGCGCACGCCCTCGTCGACGAACTCCGGCTTGGGCCACTCGGCCGCCTTGATCTGGCGCTCCTTGGGCTTGCCGTCGGGCTTGGGCTCGAGGATCACCTCGCCGAGGCCGGCCATGAGCTCCTTGGCCGCGACGATGGTCGCGTCGACCTGCTCGGCGGTGAGGATGCCGCGGCGCACGAGGTGGCGGGCGGTCGTGTCGATCGGGTCGCGCCCGCGCCACTCGGCCTCCTCCTCCTTGGTGCGGTAGCGGAACGCGCTGCCGGGGAACGGGCCGTTCTGGTGGAAGTAGCGGTAGACGTCGGCCTCGATGAGGGTGGGGCCGCCGCCCGAGCGCATGACGGCGAGCGCCTCCTGCATGGCGAGGTGGACCGCGAGGGGGTCCATGCCGTCGACCTTCCAGCTCGGGATGCCGAAGCCCGGGCCGCGGCCCGACAGCCGCGTCTCGGCCGTCACCTCGGCCACGTGCGTGGACACGGCGTACTGGTTGTTCTCGACGAAGAAGCAGATCGGCAGCTTCCAGGCGCCGGCGAGGTTGAACGTCTCCAGCGTGGAGCCGATGTTGATGGCGCCGTCGCCGAAGTAGGTGACCGCGACGTTGTCGGTGCCGGCGTGCTTGTGCGCCCAGGCCGAGCCCGCGGCCAGCGGCACGCCGCCGCCGACGATCGCGTTGGTGCCGATCGCGCCGGCCTCGTGCCACTGCAGGTGCATGCTGCCGCCGCGGCCGTGGCTGAAGCCGAGGTCGAGGCCGCAGATCTCGCGCAGCGTGCGCAGCAGCACGTCGCGGACGTCGTCCGGGAAGGGCTGCGTCGGGTCGATGCCCTCGGGGTGCAGGTGGGCGAGCACCTTGGCGAGGAACTGGTGGTGGCCGCGGTGCGAGCCGTTGACGGTGTCGGCGGTGCGCAGGGAGTACGCCGAGCCGACGGCGCCGCCCTCCTGGCCGATGCTCGAGTGCGCCGGGCCGTGGATGAGGCCCTCGCCTGCGAGCTCGAGCACGAACTCCTCGAACGCGCGGATGAGCACGAGCTGGCTCAGGAACCCGGTGAGCAGCTGCGGGTCGGCGGCGTCCCAGTCGGCGTCGGTGACGACGAGCTCGGTCCACGGCACGGCCGGGTCGAGGGCGTGGTTCTCGGGCATGGGGATCCCCTTCGCGCACGGAGCTGGTGGGCTGAGGGTGGCAGAGAATGTATCCATTCGCAAGACCTGGACGCCGTCATCCCGCATATGCGACGCTTCGATCCGCTTGCATGTATCCATGAGGAGGTCCCATGGCGATCCCCGGCCTCACCCGGCTCGACCACGTCGGCTTCACCGTGCCCGACCTCGAGGCAGCCCACACCTGGCTCGTCGACGTCCTCGGCTGCGAGTACATGTACCGCCTCGGGCCGTTCGCGTCGCAGGACTCGGACTGGATGCGCGAGCACATGAACGTGCACCCGCGGACCGTCATGCGCGAGCTGAGGTTCTACCGCTGCGGCGGCCAGGCGGTGTTCGAGGTGTTCCAGTACGAGGCGCCCGAGCAGGCCGCCGAGCCCCCGCGCAACAGCGACGTCGGCGGCCACCACGTGGCGCTGTACGTCGACGACCTCGACGCCGCGGTCGCCTACCTCCACGAGCAGGGCGTGCAGGTGCTCGGCGAGCCGACGACGAGCCGCAGCGCGTCCGAGGGCCAGCGCTGGATCTACTTCCTCTCCCCCTGGGGGATGCAGTTCGAGCTCGTCTCGTACCCTCACGGCAAGGCGTTCGACCACCACCCGGAGCTGTTCTCCTGACAGGGGCGTGAGGCGTGTCCGCGGACAGCGCGACGGCCGAGCCGGCCGTCGATCCGGTCAGCAGCCAGCGCATCGCCGCCGCGCTGCGCGAGGCGATCCTCGGCGGCGAGTTCGCCCCCGGCGAGCGGCTGCTGCAGGACGTCATCGCCGAGCGCTTCGGTGCGAGCCGCATCCCCGTGCGCGAGGCCTTCCGCATCCTCGAGACCGAGGGCCTCATGGAGGTCTCGCCCAACAAGGGCGCGCGGGTGCCGGCGCTCGACCTCTACGAGGTGCACACCTACTACCGCATGCGCGAGCGCCTGGAGCCGCTCACCCTCACCGAGAGCCTCCCCCACCTCACCGAGGCGCAGATCGACGCGATGGAGCGGATCCAGGAGCAGATCGAGGCGAACGACGACGTCGCCCGTTTCCTCGTGCTCGACCGCGACTTCCACATGACGTCGTACGCCGCGTGCCCGAGCGAGCAGCTGCTCTCGGCCACCGTGCGGCTGTGGAACTCCACGCAGCACTACCGCCGCGCGTTCATGCTGCTGGCCGGCCCCGACCGCGCGTCCATCGTCAACGCCGAGCACCGCCTGCTGCTCGACGCCATCCGCCGCCGCGACGCCGAGGACGCCGAGCGCTTCCTCGAGGGCCACATCCGGCGTACCCGCGTCGCGCTGCAGAGCCACCCCGAGCTCTTCACCCGCCCCTAGTCAGAAGCGGACGCGGGAGCGCGTCGCAGGGAGCGCGGAACGACGCCCGCTACGCAGCGGCGGGGCGACGAGGTCTGAGAGCGGCGGAGGCGACGGCGACGCCCGCGAGCACCACGCCGGCGACGAGCTGCCACGACACCACGGTGCCGGGCGTCGGAAGCAGGAGGTCCGACAGCAACGACCCGGTGAGCTGCCCGGCGATCGTCAGCAGGCCGAAGAGCAGCACGCCGAGCGGGCGCACGAGCACGGCGGCCACGCTGATGTAGAGCACGCCGGTCACGCCGCCGAGCCACAGCAGCGGCTGGTCCCACGGCGCGGGCGGCGGAGCCCACCGGTGGCCGACCAGGTGCTCGACGCCGAGCCCGACGAGCAGCAGCACGAGCGCGAGCACGAAGTTGATGAGCGCCGCGGGGAACGGGTCGCCGGTGCGCTGGGCCACAGTGCCGTTGAGGGCGAGCTGCGTGGCGACGACGGCGCCGGCGACGAGCACCGCGCCGACTGCCCACCACACCAGGTCGCCGGACAGCAGGCGCCCCGACACCGCGAGGGCCACCGCGAGCGTCGTGCCGATGGCCGACAGGACGCGCCGGCGCGACACCGCGCGAGGACCGCCCGGCCCGATGCCCCACCGGTCGACGAGCAGCGACATGCCGGTGACGCCGGCGACGTACGAGACGGTGAACACCGCGACTCCGAGCAGGGGAACGGTGACGGCCTGGCTGCCGATATAGCACGCGCCTCCGATGCCCCCGAGGAAGTGCCACCACCGAAGGCGACCCTCGCGCAGGGCCGCCGGAACGCCGCGCAGCAGCGCATCGCGCGAGGAGGACCGCGCGGCAACGATCGCGATGAGGATGACGAGGCCCGTGGTCAGCGAGATGACGCCGGTGAGGAACCCGTCGCCGGTGACGATCGCGAGCTCGCCGTTGCTGCGGGCCTGCACCACGCTCGTGATGCCGACGGTGAAGGCGAGCGCGATCGCCCACCACGGCGGGTGGGGATGCGCCGGTGCGGCGGGCTCAGTGGAAGAAATGGCGCGTGCCCGTCAGATACATCGTGACCCCCGCGGCCGTCGCGGCAGCGATGACCTCCTCGTCGCGCACCGACCCGCCCGGCTGCACGATCGCCTTCACGCCGGCGGCGGTCAGCACCTCGAGGCCGTCGGGGAACGGGAAGAACGCGTCGGACGCGCCGACCGAGCCGCGGGCGCGATCCTCGCCGGCGCGCGAGACCGCGAGCCGGGCGGAGTCGACGCGGTTGACCTGGCCCATGCCCACGCCGACAGCCGCGCCGTCCTTCGCGAGCAGGATCGCGTTGCTCTTCACCGAGCGGCAGGCCCGCCAGGCGAAGACGAGGTCGCGCAGGGTCGCCTCGTCGGCCGGCTCGCCGCAGGCGAGGGACCACGACTCGACGGCGTCGCCGGCGGCGTCGATCTTGTCGACCGACTGCAGCAGCAGGCCGCCGGACACCGGGCGGATCTCGATGCCGCCGCGCGACGGCACGTCGGCCGCCACGAGCAGGCGCAGGTTCTTCTTCTCGCTCAGCAGCGCGAGCGCGTCGTCGTCGAAGCCGGGCGCCACCACGACCTCGGTGAAGACCTCGGCCACCTGCTGCGCCATCGCGAGCGTCACCGGCCGGTTCGCCGCGATCACGCCGCCGAACGCCGACACCGGGTCGGTCTCGTGCGCCTTGCGGTGCGCCTCGGCGATGTCGGCGCCGACGGCGATGCCGCACGGGTTGGCGTGCTTGATGATCGCGACCGCCGGCTCGGCGTGGTCGTACGCCGCTCGCCGCGCCGCATCGGCGTCGACGTAGTTGTTGTACGACATCTCCTTGCCGTGCAGCTGCTCGGCCTGCGCCAGCCCGGGGTTCGGCGTGTTGTTCGTGACGTACAGCGCGGCACGCTGGTGCGGGTTCTCGCCGTACCGCAGCACCTCCGCGCGCTCCCACGTGGCGCCGAGCCACGCCGGGAACCCGGTGCCGGAGTCGGACGGCGACACGACGTTGCCCATCCACGACGCGACCGCGACGTCGTACGACGCCGTGTGGATGAACGCCTCGGCAGCGAGGCGCTGGCGCTCCTCGAGCGTGAAGCCGCCACGGGCGACTGCCGCGAGCACGTCGGAGTAGTACGCCGGCGAGGTCACGACCGCGACGCTCGGGTGGTTCTTGGCCGCCGCACGCACCATGGTCGGGCCGCCGATGTCGATCTGCTCGACGCACTCGTCCTGCGTCGCGCCGGAGGCCACAGTGTCCGCGAACGGGTAGAGGTTGACGACCACGAGGTCGAACGGCTCGATGCCGAGCCCGGCGAGCTGGGTCTGGTGGTCCTCGAGCCGCAGGTCGGCGAGGATCCCGGCATGCACCGTGGGGTGCAGCGTCTTCACCCGGCCGTCGAGGCACTCGGGGAAGCCGGTGAGGTCCTGCACCTGCGTGACCGTGATGCCGAGGCCGGCGATGCGCGAGGCGGTGGAGCCGGTCGAGACGATCTCGACACCGGCGTCGGCAAGGCCGCGCGCGAGCTCGTCGAGGCCGGTCTTGTCGTAGACCGAGACGAGGGCGCGACGGACGGGTCGGGTGCTCACGGGATGGTGACCTTCCTGCCGGTGACGGTGCAGCCGTGCGCCGCGAGGGCGGCGACGGTCTCGACGAGCAGCTCGCGCTCGACGGTCTTGATGCGTTCGTGGAGCGAGGCCTCGTCGTCGTCGGCGCGGACTGCGACCGGCGCCTGGGCGAGGATCGGCCCGGTGTCGACGCCTTCGTCGACGAGGTGCACCGTGCAGCCGGTGACCTTCACGCCGTACGCCATCGCGTCGCGCACGCCGTGCGCGCCGGGGAACGAGGGCAGGAGCGCCGGATGCGTGTTGACGATGCGCCCCGCGAACCGCTGCACGAACGCCGCCCCGAGGATGCGCATGAAGCCGGCGCACACGACCCAGTCGGGCTCGTACGACGCGACCGCGTCGGCCAGCGCGTCGGTCCAGGCGGCGCGGTCGGCGTACATCGGCGGCTCGAGCACGAACGTCGGCACGTCGACGTCCGAGGCGCGCGTGAGGCCGTACGCATCGGGTACGTCGGCGCCCACTGCGACCACGTCGGCGGGGAACCGCGGATCGGTGGCGGCGTCGAGCAGCGCCTGGAGGTTGGAGCCCGAACCGGACACGAGGACGACGAGGCGTGCGCGAGCGGAGGCGTTCTCGGGCACGGCGGTCACGGCGCAGAGGTCCTCGGGGTGGGGCCGGCGGGATGCCCCGATCCTACGCGGACGGCTCGCGGACCCAGATCCTGGGCAGCGCGTGAGCCAGCAGCGTGACGAGGAGCGCCCCCGCGAGCACCAGGCCGGTCGTGGCGAGGGCCACCGGGACGGCCGCCGGCCCGAGGCCGGCGAGGCGGGCGGCCCCGAGCGAGCCCGACGCCAGCCACGACAGCAGCCCCGCGCCGACCCCGACGAGCAGCGACGCCCCGAGCACCACGAGCGCCTCGTCGACCAGGGTGAGCGAACCACGCCGACGCACGACGAGCGCCCCGATCGCGCCGGCGAGCACCGGCAGCAGGAGCAGCAGCGGAGCGGCGGCGGGCGGGTCGGCGGGGATGGCCCCGAGCAGCGGCGCGCCCGGGAGCAGCCCGGAGCCGGGCGAGAACGGGCCGACGTCGACCCCGGCGCCGACCGAGAAGCCCGGACCGGCGACGTACGACAGCGTCCACACCAGCAGGTTGGGCAGGTACACCAGCGACAGCAGGAACAGCCCGACGGCGTCGGACGCCGCGGGCGCCACGCCGTGCGCGAGGCCCGTCACGGTCGACCACCGCAGCACGATCGCAGCTGTCGCCACGATGCCGACGAGCGCCACGAGCGCGGACCCCGCGGCGGCCGCAGCGACCAGGGCGCGGCGTACGAGCACCGGCAGCGCGTCGTGCAGGCGCGGCAGGAGCCCTGCCCCCTCGGCGACGCCGTACCCGAGGCCGAGCACGGCGAGCACCGCCGACCACGCGATCACCGGCACGGCGGGCGACACGGCGTCGCCGACGCCCGAGACGTCCGAGACGAGGAAGGCCGCCACGACGTACGTCGCCGCGCCTGTGACCACGACGATCGCGGCATCGGGCACCGTGGTGGTCGAGGTGATCCGCGCCGCCCAACGGCCCGCGCGCGCGAGCAGCACCAGCGGCAGGGCCATGAGCAGCAGCGGGAGCAGCGTGATGGTCACCGCGCCTGCCGTGACCGGCGCGTGGTGCGCGACGAGCCACAGGGTGCCGGTGGCGCGCAGCGGCGTGGTCAGGCCGTCGTCGCCGCGGCTCGACACCGCCCACGCCAGCGACAGCACGACTCCGATCACGAGCAGGCCCACGCCGGCGGCCCAGAGCGCGGCGATCACGGCGGCCACCGGGCGCGTGGCCACGACGTCGGCGCGGGTGCGCAGCGGGCGCCGCGCGCGCGGCGCTGCGGCCTCGCTCTCCGCGGGCCGCTCGAGCATCGACGTCATGGGGTCGATGCTCGCATCGCGGCCCGGGCCGCCACCGCTGCGACACGGCTGGTCGCGGCCCTATCGGCGAGTCAGAGGCGCTCGAGCACGATGTCGTGCCGGCACACCAGCACACCGTCCGGTCCTGGTACGAAGTCCTCGATCAACGAGTCCTTCACCCCGAACACGGTGTCGGAGTCGAGGTACTCGCTGCGCCGGTCGAAGATGTGCGTCGTCACCGGCGCGAACCCGTCCGCCACGACCTTCGCGTGGATGTGAGCCGCCCGCCACGGGTGCCGCCCCGTGTCGCGCAGCAGCCTGCCGACGGGGCCGTCGTCCGGGATCGGGTAGGGCACCGGGCGCACGGTCCGGATCTCGTAGCTGCCGTCCTCGCCGGACAGGTACCTGCCGCGCAGGTTGGTCGGCGGCTGGACGTCCGGCTGCTGCACGGCGTAGAAGCCGGTGGCCGCGTTCTGCCACACGTCGAGCACCGCGCCGGCGATGGGAGCACCGTCGGGGTCGACCACGCGGCCCGTGAGCACGGCCGGCTCGCCGCCGTCGTCGTACTCGACCATCGACGCGCCGCGCTCGCGCCACGGCGACTCGGGCACGTAGAACGGGCCGAGGATGGTCGGCTCGGTCGCGAGCGACTCGACGTCGGAGTGGTTGATCGTGTCGACGAGCGTCGACAGGCCGAGCGTGTCCGACAGGAGGATGAACTCCTGCCTCGTCTCGTCGGTGATGCGGCCGACGTCGGTGAGGAACCGGATGCCGGTGAACCACTCCTCGTCGGTGAGCCGCACCTCGCGGGCGAAGTCGTGCAGGTGGCGGACGAGCGACTGCATCACCTCGCGCAGGCGGGGATCGGTCGTCGCCTCGAGCCGCCGGACCACCTCGGCGGTGATCTCCGCCTCGGTCATGTGCGCCATGGAGCCCTCCTTCGAGGCCGTGGGGGTTCAGGAATACGACGGGACGTGATCAGCCGAGCCGCCCCGAGGGCGGTGCCCCGGCGTACGCCGCTGCCAGCAGCGCACGCACGCCGTCGACATCGACGGGACGCGGGTTGACGGGGCGGCCGTCGACGACGATGCCCGCGGCCTCGGGGATGCACGCCTCATCGAAGCCGAGCGATCGCAGCGAGACGGGCGCACCGAGGTCGGAGGCGAGCTGCCAGACGGCGGACGGCGCATCGTCGGCGGGACGGCCTGCGGCGGCGAACGCTCCGACCAGGGAGGCCATCGCTTCCGGGGCGTGGTCCTGGTTGAACTGCGTCGCATACGCGAGGACGGCGCTGTGCGCCGGGGCGTGCGGCAGGTCATAGGTGCCGCCGAGGGTGTGGCACACCTTGTGGTGCACGCCCATACCGCAGACGCCGAGTATCCAGCCCGCGAGCCAGGCGCCGTAGAGGGCGTCGCTGCGGGCGTCGAGGTCGGCGGGGTCCGCGACCACACGGGGCAGCGCGGACACCAGGGCACGAACGCCCTCCAGCGCCTGAGCGGCCAGGAGCGGCGAGACATTCGGCGCGTACAACCCCTCGACGAGGTGGGCGAGGGCGTTCATGCCGCTCGCCGCCGACAGCGCCGCGGGCATCGAGATCGTGAGCTCCGGGTCGTACACGACGGTCCTCGGCAGCACCGCCGGATCGCGGCCCGTGGTCTTGCTGCCGTTCTCGGTGAGCCCCCAGATCGGCGTCATCTCCGAGCCGGCGTAGGTGGTCGGCACGGCCAGGATCGGCAGACCCGTCTCCCGGGCGACCGCCTTGGCCGTGCCCACGGCGGAGCCGCCCCCGACCGCGACCAGCAGATCGGCGCCGACGGCCGTCGCCTCGGCGGCCGCGCGCCGCGCGGCCTCGACCGGGACGTGCATGACGACGTCGGAGAACTGCCCGACGATGCGTTCGCCGAGCTGTGCCGCGAGCGCCGCCGCGTGCCGGCCGCTCGCGACGAGGAGCACGCGTGCGGCGCCCAGACGGTCGACCTCCGCGCCCACCTGGGCGATGGAGCCGCAGCCGAAGACCACCCGCGACGCGGGCACGTCGTGGACGAACGGCGCCCTCACGTGCTCGGCCGCACGAGGTCGCGGCCGGCGTCGGCGGGCGACGTGCAGCCGGCGAGGCCGAGCGCGTCGCGGGTGTCGGAGGTCAGCTCGAGCAGGTGGTCGCGCACGCCGTCCGCTCCCCCGACCGCGAGCGCCCACAGCAGCGGGCGGGCGGTCAGCACCGCTCGCGCGCCGAGCGCGAGGGCGCGCAGGACGTGCGCGCCCGTGCGGATGCCGCCGTCGACGTACACCTCGGCGCGACCGCCGACGGCGTCGACGACCTCGGGGAGCGCGACCGGCGACGGCACGACGCCGTCGAGCTGGCGGCCGCCGTGGGTCGAGACGATGACGGCATCGGCCCCGGAGTCGAGGAGGCGAAGCGCCTCGTCGCCGCGCAGCACGCCCTTGGCCACGATGGGCAGGCCGCTGATCTCCTTGAGGCGCACGAGATCCGCGGCCCCGAGGTCCGGCGCCTGCTTCATCCGCGGGTCGTCGGGATCGCGCCCCTGCAGGGCCTCGACGATCGCCTCGGGCGGCAGCGGAGGGAGCGGGCCCGTGGGCTTCTTCGCGACGAAGGGCACGTCGACCGTGACGCACAGGGCGGACGCGCCAGCGGCCGCCGCGCGGCGGGCGACCTCGTCGGAGATGCCGCGGTCGCCGAGCACGTACATCTGCTGCCACCACGGCCCAGCGGCCGCAGCGATCTGCTCGAGGGGGCGGCTCGCGCGCATCGACAGCACGAGCAGCGACCCGGCTTCGCGGGCGCCGATCGCCGTGGCGACCTCGCCGTCGGGGTGCGCGAGGCCGTGCAGCGCGGCCGGGGCGACCAGCACGGGGGTCGCGAGCTCGGTGCCGAGCACCGTCACCGAGGTCGTCACGCTCGAGACGTCGCGCAGCACACGCGGGCGCAGCAGGAGGTCGTCCCACGCCTGCTCCTGGGCGGCGAGCGTGCGCTGGTCGCCGGAGCCCGCGGCGTAGTAGCGGTAGACCTCGTCGGGCAGCACGGCGCGGGCGCGCTCCTGCAGCGGGTCGATCGGCATGACGTCCTCCCTCCGCGAGGCTAGAGGTGCACGCGCCGCGGCGTCACGCCGTGCGCAGCTCCCGCACCCGGGCGAGCAGCGGTTCGAGGTTGTGCAGGCCGCGCTCGCGGCGTCCCGCCTCGATGTCCAGGGCCAGCTCGACGAAGGCCTGGTTGACCGGCGCGCTGCGGCCGTGCCGGCGCAGGCCCTCCACCACGAGGCCGTTGATCTCGCGGACCTCCGCCCGCCGTCCCTTCATCCAGTCCTGCAGGATCGTCGAACGCGAGTGGTCGAGGATGTAGTTGGCGACCAGCTCGTCGAGCACTGTCTCCATGTACGTCGCCGGGTCCCAGGCGCGGTCGCCGTCCATGCCGAAGATAGGCCGCACAGTCAGCCCGTCGAGCTGCGCCACCGCGATCGCCTCGTCGCCCGCCTCGATCATGAGGCTGCGCATGCCCGGCACCCGGGCGCACTCGGCGATGGAGACGTCGAGGATGGCCGAGGGCACGAGCTCGCCTGCGTTGAGGACGAGCTTCATCCACTTCGGCGAGGTGATGTCGTCGACCTCCTCGACGACGCCGGCGTGCCGCAGCAGCGCCGCGACCGTCGGCACGTGACGCGCCGCCTCCGGGGTCGGCGCTCCTACGGCGAACCACGAGCGCGAGCGGTCGGAGTGCCGCTCCACCACGCCGGGCTCGTACATCGCCGCGGTCACCTCGATCACCGCGCCCAGCGCTCGCTCGGGGCCCATGACGTCGAGGATCACGTCCGCGGTCATGCCGTTCTGGACTCCGACCACCACGCCGTCGTCGGCGACGTACGGCTTGATCAGCTCGACGGCCCAGCGCGTGTCGTAGGCCTTGACGAGGAGGAGCACCACGTCGAAGCGCTCGCGCACCCCGGCGAGCTCGCACAGGTGCAGCACCGGCACCTGAACGACACGGCTCTCCCCCGCCATCTCCACGCGTACGCCGTGGGCGCGGATCGCCTCGACGTTCTCAGGCCACTGGTCGACGAACGTGACGTCGACCCCGGCATCGGCCAGGTCGGCGCCGATCCCGGCGCCGTTGGCCCCGGTGCCGAGCACCGCCACCCGCAGCGCGGTCACAGCGCGTCCTGGGCCGCCCTGAGGGTGTCCCGCAGGTACTCGAGCTCGCGCGTGACGTACTCCGTGATGTCGCCGGTCTTGAGGTGCGCCGGGAGAACGTCCCAGGTGTACGTCTCGATCTCGACGTGGTCCGAGAGCGGGGTTCGCGCGTGCACCGCGAGCGCGGCATCGACGCCGTCGCGCGTCGTGCCGAAGGCGCCGAGGTCGTGCAGGAACACCGGCACGTGGAAGTGCGTGCGCCACTCGCGGTCGCCGCCCGGGTCCTGCTTCCACGCCTCGATGGCGTCGATGAGGTTGAGGTAGCGCGTGAGCTCGCCGTCCTTCTTCTCGGTCGTCTGGCTCAGGTAGATCGTGTCGGTGAAGGTCATGAGCGCGTCGACGACCTCCGCGTTCACCACGGGCACCTTGAGCGCCGCGGCCGCCTGCAGCTTGAAGATCGGGATGCCCGCGTCGTACAGCAGGCCGAGCGACTCGGCGATGTCCTCGAACTGCACCGACTGGTGGCAGATGTCGAACACGACGCCGAGGTGGCGGCGCCAGAGGCCCACGACCTCGGAGGCCGGGAGCCCGGTGAGGCGGGCGAGCCGAGCGGTGCCGGCCGGCGAGTAGACCCGCTCCTGGAAGTAGCGGACGGTCTCCTCGGTCGTCTCCAGGAAGCAGAAGGGCTCAGGCTCGAGCGCGAGCTTCACGCGGCGCCCGGTCCGCGCCTCGAGAGCGACCAGGTGCGCGACGACGGCGGCGAGGTTCTCGGTGAGCGCCTCGACGTCCTCCTCGGTGGTGACCTTCGGGCGGAACGCGAGCGGCGCGGTCTGGATGGACGGGCTCACATGGTCGGGCGCGACCTCGGCGAGGATGTCGGCGACCTGGCAGGTGTAGGCGACCCGGTCGTCGGTGGCCCAGTCGGGCTCGTACACGTCCTCCATGACGACCCGGTTCTTGAACGGGCCGTAGGGGAACGCGTTGACCGTGTAGACGTACATGTCGTGCTCGTCGAGCCACGCGCGCAGGCGCTTGCGCTCGACGTCGTCATCGGTGAGCGTCTGCGCCGACGACGCCGAGATCCGCAGCGACACGGCGTACGGCTCGTCCGGGCAGACCCTGGCCTTCACGGCGGGCGCGTAGGTCTCGAGGCTCTCGCGCATCTCGGCCCACGTGTCGCCGGGGTGGACGAGGGTCGAGTAGGCGAGGTGGCCCGAGCGGTCTCCGAGGTACAACGGGTGCTCCTTAGGCGTGCGACGACGGCACCGTCGGCGGGACTCTCGTCACCGCCGACGGCGCCCGATCAGGGGCCGACGATCAGCCGGCTGCGCCGCGTCCGGCTTCTGTGTTGAGGTGCGACTGGGAGTCGCGCAGCGTCGGCAGATAGCCGCCGGTCGTGTAGTAGCGCTTGCCCGCCACGAGGAGCTCCTCGGCCGGGAACTTGGTGATGACCTCGCAGCCGGTCGCGGTGACCACGACCTCCTCCTCGATGCGGGCGGCGCCCCAGCCGTCGGCAGCGGGCCAGTACGTCTCGAGGGCGAAGACCATGCCCTCCTCGAGGGTCTCGGGCGCGTCGAACGAGGTCATGCGGGAGAAGATCGGCCGCTCCCAGATCGACAGGCCGACACCGTGGCCGTACTGCAGCGCGAACGCGGCCTCCTCGTTGGCGAAGCCGAACTCCTGGGCCGTCGGCCACAGCGACACGATGTCGGCGGTGGTCGCGCCCGGCTTCACCGCGGCGATGGCGCGGTCCATGAGCTCGCGGCACACGACGTACGCGTCGCGCTGCGCACGGGACGCCGAGCCGACCGCGAACGTGCGGTAGTAGCAGGTCCGGTAACCCATGAACGAGTGCAGGATGTCGAAGAACGCCGGGTCTCCCGGACGGATCAGGCGGTCCGAGTACACGTGCGGGTGCGGGCTGCACCGCTCGCCGGAGATCGCGTTGACCCCCTCGACATGCTCGGACCCGAGGTCGTACAGCGTCTTGGCCACCAGGCCCACGCACTCGTTCTCGCGGACGCCGGGGCGCAGGAACTCGTAGAGGTTCTCGTACGCCGTGTCGACCATGGACGCGGCCTGGGTCAGCAGACCGATCTCGTCCTGGGTCTTGATCTTGCGCGCGGCGAGGAACAGCTGCTGGCCGTCCACCACGGGGACGCCCGCCGCCTGCAGGGCGAACAGCACGTCCGGCTCGATGACGTCGACGCCGACAGGCTGGCCCTCGAGGCCGAAGTCGTGCAGGACCTCGACGATCTTCGCGGCGACGTCCTCGGCCCGCTGCGCGCCCGGGCCGATCGCGCCCCGCAGGGTCGAGATGCCCGCACGGTTGCCGTAGTGCTCTCCCCGGCCCGCCGCCGCATGCGGCTCGTCGAGCCACGTGGTCTGCAGCTGGTGGTGGCGGGCGGCCGAGCCGAAGTCCCACAGCACCGGGTCGCCGCCGCGCGGCAGGATCGCGAACCGGATCATCTTGTCCATCGCCCACGTGCCGATGTGGGTCGCGGTCATGTACCGGATGTTGTGGAAGTCGAACGTCAGCACGGCACCGAGGCTGGAGGCCTCCAGCTCGGCCTTCAGGCGGGCCAGGCGCTCGACCCGGAGGCGGCCCATGTCGAGGCGGGACTCCCAGTCGACCTGGTTCGTGCCGTACGTCGGGGAAACCATCGAATTCTCCTGCGATCAGCGGTGCGTGGTGGGCAGGGCCCGGGGGTCAGGGGAACAGCGGGTCGAGCGTGTCGAGCGCGGGTCGGGTCCGCAGGTACTCCGCGGCCTGCGCGTCGCGCAGCTCCTTGTCGTAGTACGCCACCTCGACGAGCTCGAGGGCGAGGCCGTCGGGGTCGCTGAAGTAGACCCAGCGCCAGCCGGCCAGAGGGCCCTCGTCCACGACGTTGATGTCGGAGTAGAAGGTGACGCCCTTGGACTCGAGCTCGGCCTTGGCGGCTCGGATGTCCGGCACCTTGAAGCAGACGTGGGCCGCCCCGAGGTTGTTGTTCGGCGGGATCGGGTTGTCGACCTCGCGGTTGGAGTACTCCAGGAGCTCCATGTTGGTGTGGTCGCCGACCCAGAACGTCACCTGGCGCAGGCGCGCTCCCTCCACGCCGACGCCCTTCTCCAGCGCCGGACCTTCGAACCAGCCGGTGGGCTCGTTGGAGAACGGCAGGCCCAGGATGTCGTGGTAGAAGTAGATGGACCGGTCGAGGTTCTTCACGATCAGGCCCACGTGGTGGATCGTCTGCAGCTCCATGGCGATGCTCCTTGTCCGAGGACGATCAGCCGGCGAGGGTCGGCGAGACAAGGACCTTGAGCTGGTCGCCCGTCGGGTTCACGAGCACGTCGAAGCCCTTCGGCACGACGTCCTCGAGGGCGATCTGCGTGGTGACCGCCTTGGCGACCGGGTACTTGCCCGAGGCGATGAGGCGGATGATCCGCGGCCAGTCGGTGATCAGGTAGCACCAGCTGCCGACGTAGCTGATGTCCTTCTCCGACAGGCGCATCGCGTCGAGCGTCGCGGGCTTGGTGTGCAGGCCCGTCTGGACGATCGATCCGCGGGTGCGCACGCTGTTCATGGCGGTCGTGAGGCCGGGCGTGGAGCCTGAGCACTCGGCCACGACGTCGACGCCGAGGCCGCCGGTGAGCTCGGCGATGACGTCGCCGAAGCCGTCCTGCGTGGGGTCGAGCACCGGGCCGATGTCCATGGCCTTGGCGAGCGCCGCACGGTTGGGGTTCGGCTCGGCGATCACGACGGTCGAGGCTCCGATGGCGTTCGCGTACAGCGCCGAGAGGATGCCGATCGGGCCGGCGCCGGTCACGAGGACGACGTCGCCGCCGTGCACGCCGACGCGGTCGATGCCGTACGCCGCGACGCTCGCGGGCTCGACGACGGCGCCCTCGAGGTCCGAGACCTCGTCGGGAAGCGTCGCGACCTGGTAGTCCTTGAGCACGGCGTACTGCGCGAGGCCGCCGGTCTCGGCCGACAGGCCGGTGCAGGCGAACTTCACGCAGAGGTGGCCGAGGCCGCGGCGGCACCAGTGGCACTTGCCGCACACGATCGCGGGCATGATCGCGACGCGGTCGCCCACCTTCACGTCGGTGACGTCGCCCCCGATCTCCACGACGCGCGCGGAGAACTCGTGGCCGAGGGTCTGCGGCAGCGTCACGCCGGTGAGCGGGTGCGGGCTCGTCGGGGTGACGATGGGGCCGACCATGTACTCGTGCAGGTCGGTGCCGCAGATGCCGCACCAGAGAACCTCGACGAGGACATCGTCGGACGCCTTGATCGACGGCACGTCGATGTCATCGATCCGGATGTCGTTCTTGTCGTAGAACCGCGCTGCACGCACGACTTGAGCCCTTCGGTTGGTCGGTTCGGGTCAGGCGACGATGTTCCGGGTGCCGCGCACCTTGCTGTAGATCAGCGCGGCGATGAGGATGAACGCCCCCTGGAAGAGGTACTGCCAGGTCTGGCTGAGGTTGAGGAACGTGGTGGCGTTCAGGGCCTGCACGAGCAGGCAGGCGCCGAACAGGGTGCCGATGAACGTGCCGCGGCCGCCGAGCAGGCTGGTGCCGCCGAGCACCACGGCCGTGATGCTGGAGAGCGTGTAGCCGACACCCTGGGCCGGGTCGCCGATGCCGAGCTGCGCGAGCAGGACCACCGAGCCGAGGGCGGTGAGCAGGGAGACGGTGACGTACCCGAGGAGCACGGTCTTGTTGACGCTGACGCCCACGCGGCGGGCCGACTCCTCGTTCGAGCCGACGGCTCGCACGCGCAGACCACCGATCCGCTTGCGCAGCGCGACCTCGAGCACGACGGCGATGACCACCAGCACGATGAACATCACCGGGATCGGCCCGATCTTGGTCTTGATGGCGCTGGTGACCGAGGCGTTGATGATGCCGTCCGGCGCGTCCCGGAGCAGGAAGCTGAACCCCTGCAGCGCGATGTACGTCGCAAGCGTCGCGGCCACCGCCGTGAACTTCGCATACCGGATCAGCGACCCGTTGACGAGGCCGACGACTATCGCGCCGACGATCATGAGCCCGAAGCCGAGGGCGATCACCACGAACGACTTGTCGTCGTTGACGAAGAAGCTCGCCACGACGACCAGGAAGCCGGCCAGCGGGCCGACCGACAGGTCGATCCCGCCCATCAGCAGCGCGACGGTCTGGCCGAGCGCGATGAAGCCCAGCGCCGCCGCCAGCATGAGCATCGAGTTGATGTTGAACGCGTTCAGGTAGCGGGCGTTCTTGGACAGGATGTACGCGCCGAGCAGCACCATGATCGCGGCGATGATCACCGCGGGCGCGTAGTCGCCGCGCAGGAACCGCGTGAACCCGCTCGTGCCCTTCTTCTTCTCGGGCTCGCTGCTGCGCTTGTGCGCCGTGGAGCGCACCGCGGCCTCGATGATCCGCTCCTCGGTGATCTCGCCCCCGACGAGCTCCTCGACCACGTGGCCGCGCGACATGACGATCACGCGGTCGCAGAGCCCCTCGAGCTCCTTGGCGTCCGACGAGGCGATGACCACCGGCACGCCGGAGAGCGAGACCTCGCGGAGGATGCGGTAGATCTCGGCGCGCGCGCCGACGTCGACGCCCTGGGTGGGCTCGTCGGCGATGAGGATGGAGGGCTGGGACAGCAGGGCGCGGGCGAGCACGACCTTCTGCTGGTTGCCGCCAGACAGCGAGCCGACGTTGGCCTCGCGCGAGGGCGTCTTGACCGCGAGCTGCTCGAACTCGTGGTCGATGGCCTCGATCTCGGCCGGCCGGCTGAGGAACGGACCCTTCGTGAACCGCTTGAGCGCGTTGAGGGCGGCGTTCTCGCGCACCGACAGGCTCATCATGAGCCCTTCGCGGTGGCGATCGGCCGGCAGGTACGCCGAGGCCCCGATCAGCTGGCGCGAGCCGTACTCCACCCCGCGGATGGCGACCTTGCCGCTGTAGCCCTGCAGCCCCGCGAGGGCGCGCAGCAGTGCGCTCTGGCCGTTGCCCACGACGCCGGCGACACCGACGATCTCGCCCGCGCGTGCGGTGATGGTGACGTCGGAGAACCCGTCGCCGGAGATGCCCTCGACCTCGAGGGTCGTGACGGAATCCTCCGTGAGGACGTGCTTGGGCGGGAAGGTGCTGTCGAGCTGGCGGCCGACGATGAGGGCGAGGAGCTCGTCGTCGGAGATGTCCTCGACCTTCGAGCTTCCGCGCAGCTTTCCGTCGCGCAGGACGGTGACGCGGTCGGCGAGCTCGCGCACCTCCGCGAGCCGGTGGGTGATGTAGACGATCGCCGTGCCCTGGGCGGTGGCCTGGCGCACGAGCCCGAAGAGCAGCTCGACGCTCTCCTGGCCGAGCGGGGCGGTCGGCTCGTCGAGGATGAGCAGGCGCGGGGAGATCGCGAGGGCCTTGGCGATCTCGAGCAGGTGCTTCTGGGCGACGCTGAGGTCCTCGACGCGGTCGGCGAGGTGGGCGGTCGCCCCGACCTCGGCGAGCATGGCGCGCATGCGGGCGCGGGGGTCGCCGTCGGCGCCGAGGATGGCGGCGGGGACGGCGAGGCGGATGTTCTCCTCGACCGTCAGGTCGGGCAGCACAGCCGGGTGCTGGTGGACGATCGCGATGCCGAGGTCGGTCGCGACGGCAGGGTTGAACGTGTGGACCTGCTCGCCGGCGAAGGTGATCGTGCCGGCGTCGGCCTGGGTGGTGCCGGACGCGACGCCCATCAGCGTCGACTTGCCCGCCCCGTTCTCGCCGAGGAGGGCGTGCACCTCGCCGGGGAGCACCTCGAGCGAGACGTCGGTGAGCGCCGCGACGCCGCCGTACGACTTGCTGATGCCGTGGAGGTGCATGGTCGCCGTGGGGGCGTCGACCTTCGTGTCCTCAACCACCGTGCTGGCCCTTCGTGACGATCGTGGTCGTGCAAGGAGCGTGGGCTGGTGGGGCCGGCGTGCGCCGGCCCCACCAGCCACGGATCACTTGAGCAGAGCGGCCTGGTCCTCGCCCGACATCTGCGCGGAGAGGTAGATGTCACCGGGCAGGTCGGACTTGCAGGTCACCGGGTTCGGGTCGCCGGACACGGAGTCCTCGAACGGCGGCGCCTTGAACGCCTTGTCGGCGGGCGGCGTGCCGCCGGTCGCCAGGGCGACGGCCCACTGGACCGCGAGGCGGGCGTTGTCGTTGCCGGTAGCGACCGTGTAGAGCTTGAAGTCGGGGTTCTTGTCCTTGTGCTCCTCGTAGAAGCACGACAGGACGTTGCCGTCCGAGGTCACGAGGGCCGGGATGGAGCGGCCGGCCTTCTCGAACTCGGGGAGGGCGCCGACGAGCGACGGGCCGAAGTCAGACACGATCACGTCGATCTTCGGGTACTTCGCGATGGCGGCGGTCAGGACCTGCTGGGTCTTGGCCGGGTCCCAGTTCGTCACCTCGAACGGCGACTCGCCGATGAACGTGTACTTGCCGGAGGAGTCGAGGACCGACTTGAGGCCCGTGAGCTCGTCCACGCCCTGGCTGTTCCCCTTCGGGCCGGACAGGAACAGGATGTTGCCGCCGTCGGGCACGTTCTTGAGGATCCAGTTGCCCCAGTTCTGGCCGTCGGTGACGAAGTCGGCACCCACCCAGACGTCGTAGTCGACACCGTCGGTGCCGCCGGGGTTCACGCGGTAGGGGACGGTCTTGACGCCCGCCTCGTACGCGCTCTTGAGGGCCGGGAGCATCGCCTCGCCGGCGTCGGGGAAGACCACGAGGCCGCCGACGCCCTTGGCCACGAGGCCCTGGATGTCCGCGATCGCCTTCTGGGTGTCGCCCTGGCCGTCCGCGTACTCGAAGCTCGTGACGCTCGGGCACTTGGAGATCTCGTCCTTGGCCGCGGCCGTGGTGACGAGACGCCAGCTGTTGCCGCCGAAACCGTCGGTGAGACCGATGGTCGTCTGGTTCGGGCCGCACCACGACGGGGTGTCGCCGCCGCCGCTCGAGGCGGAGGCCGAGGCGGTGTTCGAGGCGGCACCGGTGGTACCGGGGTCGGACGAGCTGCCGCAGGCGCTCAGGAGGAGCGCGACGGCGCCCAGCCCCGCGAGGACGCGGAGGGGCTTCATCGTGTGACGCATGTGGGAGATCCCTTTCTTGCCGAGGTCCCGGAGCCGGGAGCCGGGGGGTGCGCGGGCGCGCGGGAGTACGGACCTGTGCGAGAGGTGGTGCGAGAGGAGAACGGTCGTGCTTCACGGGGCCGGATCGGCCCCGAGACCTAGGGAGATGCCATCGCCGGTTGTGGTGGCGATGGTCGGAGCCGTCTGCCGACGGCGGCCCAGTTGATGGTGTAGAGCGCGACGCCGATGGCGAACGCCGCCGCCTCGACCAGGGTCTTCACGGCGAAGCCGACACCGAGGGCGAGGACGAACTGCTGGAGCTGGGTCAGGAAGAGCGCCGCGAGCGCGGAGGCCACGAGGTTGCCTCGGCCTCCGAGGAGCGACGTACCGCCCAGCACGACGGCCGCGACCGAGGGGAGCATGTACTCGTCCCCCTGGTAGGCCGTGGGCTTGTTGAGGATTCCGGCCAGGAGCAGACCGGCGAGCCAGTACAGGACCTGGGCCCAGACGTAGGCGCCTGCCTGGTGGCGCTGGACCTTGAGGCCGGCGGCCCAGGTCGCGAGGCCGTTGGCCCCGACCGCCTCGAACCGGCGCCCGACGACCGTCTTCTTGACGAGGAGCGTCGTGACGATCGTGGCGAGGACCGCGAAGTAGACCGCGTTCGGAACGCCCAGGGTCAGGCCGCCGGCGATGCTCGCGAGCAGGTCGGTCGTCTGGCGCGGGGTGCCGCCGGAGACCTGCAGGACGATCGCGTACAGCAGGGCGTTCGTCCCGAGGGTGGCCACGATCGGGTTGAGCTTGATCCGCCCGATCAGGTAGCCGTTGACGAGACCGGCGACGATCGCGATGCCGAGCGCGAGGGCCGCGGCGGCGGGGACCTTGCTGTCGTCGCCGTACGCCTGGTGGGTCACGATCACGATCACCGTCGAGATCGAGCCGGCCACCGACAGGTCGATGCCGCCCTGCATGACGACCAGCGTCTGGCCCAGCGCGGCGATCGCGAGGACCGAGGCGAACGGCAGCATGCCGAGGAGCGCGCCCCGGCTCACGCTGCTGGGGGCGAACAGCAGGCCGGCGACCACCAGGAGGACGAGCGCTCCGCCGACTGTCACCAGGCCGCGCTGGCCCGCGAGACGCCGCGTGACCGAGCCCGCGGGGGCGGCGGTCGTGGTCGTCATCGGGTCTCCTTCACGAGCGAGGTGAGCATTGCCTGTGTGGCCCCCACCACATGTTGTGCGGGACTGTACATAGGCGGTCAGGTGTTCACAAGAGGTTGACGCCGCCGAAATCGGGCCGATTCCGAACCGTGATATTCGGCGTCGCAGGAGCTGTCAGGAACCGGGTCGAACACGCAGGAAACGGACGAGCGCGGCCATGTCCTCGCCGCCGCGACCGGCCTCGACGGCCGCCTCGACCTGCTCGAGGACCGCCTGCGTCCCCCCTGCGGGGACGCCCGTGGACGCGGCCAGCTCCAGGATGAGCCGGAGGTCCTTCGCGACGAGGTCGAGGCTCATCGCGACGGGCGTGCTGTCATCGAGGAACGCAGCCCGCTTGTACTGCACGAATGGCGCTCCGACGACGCTCTGCTGCAGCACGTCGTACGCGCGATCCATTGGCACGCCCGCACTTTCGGCCAGAGCGAGGCCTTCGGACAGCGCCGAGTTGAGGTCGTGGACGACGAGGTTCACGGCGAGCTTCATCACCTGGCCGGTGCTGGCGGCGCCCAGGTGCAGCACGGCGCGTGCGAACGCGCCGAGCACCTCGCGGGCGTCGTCGACGTCGGCCTCGTCGCCGCTCGCCATCACGAGCAGGGTGCCGCCCTCGACGGCCGGCACGCTGCCGGAGACAGGCGCGTCGACGTACCTCCGCCCGGCGCCGCCGAGGCCCTGCGCGAGGCGCGCCGCAGCGGCGACGCCGCTGGTGCCGAGGTCGACCACGACGGTGCGCTCACCCAGCGCGTCCAGCACCGCGCTGTCCAGCAGGACAGCACACGTCGCCTCGCCGTCGGCCAGCATGCTCAGCACGACGTCGGCGCCAGCCACGCACTCGGCGGCCGACGTGGCCGCCCGGGTGCGCCCGTCCGGGTCGGCGGCCGCGACCGCCTCCGCGGTGGCGGCCGTGCGGTTCCAGACCCGAACGCCGTGCCCGGCCGCGGCGACCTTGCGGGCCATCGCGGCGCCCATGCGCCCCATCCCGAGGACGGCGACCTCAGCCACGGCGGGGGTCCACCAGGATCTTGCCGCCGGCCGTCCCTGCCACGAGCGGCTCGAAGCCCTGCTCGACGACGTCGCCGAGGGCGATCTCGCGCACGCCGATGGTGGCCCCGAGGGGACGCCGGGCCAGCAGGTCGAGCGCCGCCGGGAGGTCGGACGAGCAGACGTGCGCGACGGTCGTGCGCACGTCCACCTCGCGGAGCACCACGTCCGACAGCACCAGCTCCTGGGGCGTCTTCAGCAGTCCCACGAGGAGCACGATGCCGCCGCGCGCCACGAGCCCGAGCGAGTTCGCGGCGGCGCCCGGGACGCCCGAGCTCTCGATGACGACGTCGACCGTGCCCGGGATCAGGTCCTTCAGGTCGGCGAGGGAGGTGTCGCGCGCGATCTGGTGGGTCTCGGTGGCGCCGAGCTCGCGCGCGACCTCGAGGCGGCCGGGATCGATGTCGACGACGACGACGTCGCCGTCGTGGCCCGCGAGCCCCGCGAGGATGAACGAGCCGATCGCCCCCGCGCCGAGCACCACGACCCGGTCCCCCGGCTCGATGCCCGCGCGGTCGACGCCGTGCAGCCCGACCGCCAGCGGCTGGGCGAGCCCGGCCTCGTTCTCGGCGAGCCCGTCCGGGATCTCGACCAGGGTCGACGCCGGTGCCGCCACGAGCTCGGCCAGGCCGCCGTGCGTCGACAGCCCGAGCGTGTAGTAGCCGGCGCAGAGGTTGGTCCTGCCCTTGCGGCACCACGCGCATGCGCCGCAGGAGACGCCCGCGCCGGAGGCGACGAGCTTGTCCTTCCAGTGCGCGGCGTCTGCTCCGGCATCCACGACGCGTCCGACGAACTCGTGGCCGAGGGTCGTCGGGCCCTGGTGCCCGGAGCCGGGGTGCGGGGCGTTGAGCGGGACCATCATCGGCCCCTTGCTGTACTCCGTGGCGTCGGTGCCGCAGAGGCCGTTGTACGACACCTCGATCAGGACGTCGCCGGGCCCGATCTGCGGCGTCGGCCGGTCCTCCAGGCGGAGGTCGTGCGGGGCGTGCAGGACTGCTGCTCGCACAGCGATGCTCCTCGGGTGGGCCGGGTCCTAGAGGGACGCGTCGGAGGTGATGTGGACCTTGACCTGCGTCTTGTCCTCGAGGACCGCGCCGATCGCCTGGTCGGCGTCGGCGAGCGCGTACGACGAGGTCACGAGCGGGCTGAGGTCGACGCCGCTGCGCGAGAGGAACCGCAGGGTCTGCGGCCACACGCCGGGCGAGCCGATGATGCCGCGAGCCTGCAGCTCCTTGGACTGGAAGAGGCCGAGCTTCGCGGGCGCGCTGCCGCCGACGTCGATGCCGATGTAGACCACGCGCGCCTGGAACCCGGCCACCTCGAGGGCGGTGGCCATCGCGGCCGGCTTGCCGCTCGCCTCGATGACGACCGACGCGCCCTGGCCCTGGGTGAGGTCCTGCACCTGCTCGAGGAAGGTGTCGGACAGCGGGTCGACGACCTCGTCGGCGCCGAGCTGACGGGCGAGGTCGCCGCGGGCGGCGGAGGGCTCCGCGACGATCACGCGCGCTCGCTTGCCGGCCGAGGCCGCGACGACGCCGAGGCCGATCGGGCCGGCGCCGAGCACGACGACGGTGTCGCTGGCGTCGAGGTTGTCGGCGCGGACGGTCGCGTAGTAGCCGCAGCTGAACGGCTCCACGAGCGCGCCCTGCGTCCACGACACGTTGTCGGGGAGCTTGTGCAGCCAGGACTCCTTGGCGATGAAGAACTCGGCCGCCGCACCGCTGATGCTGAAGCCGAAGTGCTCCTGGCCGATCACGCACTCGCCGACGACGCGGTCGCCGGCGCCGAGGGTGCGCACCGACTTGCCGGTGGCGACGACCTCGGCGGACCACTCGTGGCCCGGGATGACCGGGTACTCGAACGGGATGATGTAGCGGCCGGCGAGCAGCTCGATGTCGGAGTGGCAGATGCCGACGCTGCGCGCGGCGAGCAGCACCTCGTCGTCGCCGATCTCCGGGACGTCCAAGGTGTTGACCGCGTACTGGTCGGGGGCGACGAACTGCAGAGCGCGCATGGGTGCCTCGGGGTGGTCGGGAGCGGCCGGCCGCTCGCGGTGGTGTGAGTGTGGTGCCGGTGGGGCGTTCACGCACTCTGAACGCCCGGCGGGTAGAGCGCAGGTCAGGCGTGCGGGTGGCGCACGCACCAGATGCCGCGCGCCGGGGTGTCCCGCAGGTTGCGGAACAGGTGGGGCTGGGAGGAGTCGAAGCCGAGCGCCTCGCCGGGGCGGAGGGTGAACGTGTCGAAGCCGACGGTCACCTCGAGCTCGCCCTCGAGCAGGTAGCCGAACTCCGCGCCCGCGTGCTGCAGCATGCGGTCGTCCGTCGTCGAGCTGCTGCGCGCGGGGTAGATGATCTCGATGAAGTCGAGGTCGTTGCCGGTGTTGTCGGCGAGCCGCTCCCAGATGACGCCGCTGTCCATGACGAGGCGCGGCCGCTCGTTGGGGCGGGACACCGATACGCGCGCCTGGCCGGTGGTCCTGGGGAACCCGTCGATCGGAGAGCTGAAGTCCGAGCGGCTGACGACGTGCTTGCCCGGGGCGGCCGGCTCCGCCGGTGCCGGCGGGAGCGCTGCGGACTCGTCCTCGGCAGCCACCGAGACCCCGTCCGCGGCGAAGAGCTCGTCGATGGAGACGCCGAGGAGCTGGGCGAGCGAGTACAGCGTCGCGACCGACGGCTGGGACTTGCCGTTCTCGAGCTGGGAGACGAACGACGGGGAGACGCCGAGCTGGCGCGAGATCTCGCGCAGGGACTGCCCCGAACGCAGCCGGACCTCGCGCAGGCGTGCGCCGAGGTTGACCACGGGCTCGGCCACGTCTGCCTCCCCCTCCGTCGCGACTGCTCGAAGGGTAGCGGCCGAGCCCTTGGCGCGTACGGGCGCCGGGCGGGTGGTCGCCATCAGATGAGCACCATCCCTCCATCGATCATGATGACCTGGCCGGTGAGGTAGTCCGAGTCGCTCGATGCGAGGTACAGCGCCGTACCGACGATCTCCTCCGGCGCGGCGGCGTGGCCTCGCAGGATCCCGGCCGAGAACTCGGCCGTCGCCTGGCCCGGCTCCTGCGAGTCGCCGATGTCCATGAGGTCCTGGTCGAGGGTGATCCACAGCGGCGTCGCGACCACGCCCGGCGCGAACGCGTTGCACGTGATGTTGTGCTCGGCGAGCCCACGGGCGGCCGCCTGGGTGAGCGCGTTGACCGCGAACTTCGACGCGCAGTACGGCGCGAAGCTCGGGTAGCCCTGGCGACCCGCGATCGACGAGGTGTTGATGATCTTGCCGCCGCCGGTGGGGATCATCCGCTTGGCGCCCTCCTGGATGCCGATCAGGACCCCGAGGCCGTTGACATCCATGATCGCGTGCCAGTTCTCCTCGGTGACGTCGAGAAGATGCATGGGCTTGTTGAAGCCGGCGTTGTTGAACAGCACGTCGAGGCGGCCCGCGAAGGCGACGAACGCGTCGAGCGCTGCGGCCACCTGGTCGCGCTTGCTGACGTCCGCCTGCAGCCCTACCGCACGACCGCCGGCGGCGTGCACCTCCGCAACCACGGCGTCGGCCGCGGAGCGGTCGAGGTCGAGGACGCCGATGACGCCTCCCTCGGCCGCCAGGCCCAGGGCGAACGCGCGGCCCATGCCGCTGCCCGCGCCGGTGATGACGATGGCGCGGTCCTCTACGCGTCCTGCCATGGCGCCTCCTGGGTGACTCCGCCGTCCTCGACGGCGCGGTGTGCGCGAACGTTAATCATCACTTGACGCCTCTGTCCAGCACCAGGCAGCATCTGCCGCCACAAGATGTTCACCGGGCGGAAACACCGCACCGGTCGCCGCCACCCGTCCCAGGAGCACCCATGGAGCGCACCGCTCTCGTCGTCGGCGTCACCGGCATCGCCGGCTACAACTCCGCGAAGGCCTTGCTGGACAAGGGATTCCGCGTCGTCGGGCTCTCGCGCTCGGCGAAGTACGAGGTGCCGGGCGTCGAGCACGTCTTCGCCGACGTGATGGACACCGCCTCGGTCGAGGCCGCGGTGGCCGGCAAGGGCATCACCGACCTGGTGTTCACCACCTGGCAGCGCCAGGACACCGAGGCCGAGAACATCGCGGTCAACGGCGCGATGCTGCGCAACACCCTCGACGCGCTCGGCAGCACGTCCTCGCTGCAGCACGCCGTGCTGGTGACCGGCCTCAAGCACTACCTCGGCCCGTTCGAGGCGTACGCCAAGGCCCCCGCCGACACGCCGTTCCGGGAGAGCCAGGCCCGCCTGCCGTACGACAACTTCTACTACGAGCAGGAGGACATCCTGTTCGCGGCCGCGGACGCCCAGGGCTTCACCTGGTCGGTGCACCGGCCGCACACCATGATCGGCTTCGCCCTCGGCAACGCGATGAACATGGGCGTGACGCTCGCGATCTACGGCAGCATCTGCAAGGCCACGGGCGCGCCCTTCGTGTTCCCGGGCAGCCCGCAGCAGTACGGCGGCGTCACCGACATCACCGACGCGCGGCTCCTCGGCAAGCACGTCGCGTGGTCGGCCACGAGCCCGAACGCGCGCAACGAGGCCTTCAACACCGTCAACGGCGACGTGTTCCGCTGGCGCCAGCTCTGGAAGTCCCTCGCCGACGACCTCGGCATCGAGGCCGCGGAGTACCCCGGCGAGCCGAACCCGCTCGAGGGCCGCATGGACCACGCCGACGAGGTGTGGGCCGGGCTCGTCGACAAGCACGGCCTCGCGCCGTACAAGGCGAGCGAGCTCGCGTCGTGGTGGCACACCGACGCCGACCTCGGCCGCACGATGGAGACCTTCGCCGACATGAACAAGAGCCGCGCGGCCGGGTTCCTCGAGTTCCAGGACACGAGCCGGTCGTTCACCGACCTGTGGGCGACACTGCGCGAGCAGAAGATCATCCCGGCGGTCTGATCGCCGCACGCTGGGAGTTGCGGGCGCCGCTGCCGGACGCAGACTGTCCGGTGCGGCGCCCGCCGCCGTCCAGGACAGGTGAGGGATGCACGAGAGCAGGCTCGAGCTCGACGACGACGGCCGCGTGCTCGACGCGCCGTCCGAGCCGGTCGACCTCGTCGCCGACCCCCCGTCGCAGCGCCGCCGCCTGCCTCGGGGCACCGGCCCCGTGGTGCTCGTCGCGCTCGTGGCCCTCGCGGCCTGGATGTCGCTGCGACCCGAGCCCGCACCCGCCCTCGCCGCCGAGGTGGCCGCCGTGGGCCTCGTGCCCGCCGTCGACATCGACGGCCCCGTCGTCGCCCTCTACCGCGTGGAGCCGGCGGCGGCGCGCACCACAGTGCAGGTGCAGGGGCTGGTCGGCCCGGGCGTCCGCGCGTCGTCCGCGTACGCCGACCCCGCGGGCCGAGGCCTGCGGGTGGCCGTCATGCCCGACTGCGCGGCGCTGCCGCCGGAGGGGTCGGCGTACGGGCTCGGCCTCACCGTGACGGGTGCGGGCGGCGGGACAGCACGGGGAGTCGTGCCGGCGGCGGGGACCGTCGACTGGGCCGCGGCGATCGCCGAGCGGTGCTGGCGGCGCACGACCGCGGCCGGCCTGACGCTCGCGGGCCTCACCGCCGAGCCCGACCTCGCCCGAGGGATCGTGCGCGTCAGCGCGACCCTGCGCAACGGCACGCCGAACCTCGTGGAGGTCAGCGCGCTCGACGTCGCCGACGTGTCCACGCTCGAGATGGCGCCGGCATCGACGCTGGCCGCAGCGTCCCGCGCCGCCGTGCAGTCCCGGGTCACCGGCAGGTGCGGCACCGCCGGATCCCCGCCGTCGCTGTCGTGGGCGGTCGGACCCGCGGGTGCGCCGCCGCAGCTCACGGTCACGACCCCGCTGTCGCAGGAGCAGCAGCGCACGATCGCCCGGGCGATGGGCGTGCTGTGCTCGTCGCCGCCGGCCACCTCGGTGGCGGTGGTGTCTGCTGCGCCGGCTCCCGCAGCCGCGACGGCGACGGGCGAGCGCGGCGCCGCGGTCGATCTGCGGCTGCGCGTCACATCGGGGGCGATCCTCGTGGCCCTCGGCGACGATCCGTCCGGCGCCACGGCCGACGCGCGACGCGCGTTCTCGTACGCCGTGCTCCACGGGCCGGTGCGCGACGGCGAGGCGGTGGTGCGCTGGCAGCTCTCGTGCGAGGCTCCCCCGGCCGCCGCTCTCCCCCTCGAGACCCGGACGCAGCGGTTGTCGTTCCGGTCCTCGGTGCCGCTGACCGGCGCCGTGGCGCAGGCGGCCGTGCGCGAGGCATGCGTCGCCGGCTGAGGATCAGGGCGCCGTACGCAGGTACTTCACGATGCCGTAGTACAGGCCCAGCGCCATCCGCTGGCGGCCCGCCGCGGTCGAAGCGATCCGCGCATCGGCGGCATTGCGCATGTTGAGGGTCTCGACCATCACCGTCGGCACGTTCGACATGTTGAGCGTGCCGACGTCCTTGCGGACCGACAGCGGGCTCGAGAGGTACGTCGTCGGCGTGAGGCCGCCCGCGGTGAGGCCGGAGATCATCTTCCACGCCAGGATGCGCGAGGGCGCGGAGATGTCGTCGGTGTAGCCCGGGTAGTACGCCGGGGCGATCACGTGGAACCCGCGCCCCGAGCTCGGGGCGCCGTCGCCGTGCACCGACACCATGAGGTCGGCCCCCTCCTGCGCCGCGAACGAGCCGCGCGCTCCGACGCACGGGCCGTACGTCGAGGCGGTGTTCCGGTCGCGCGTCACGTAGACCGTGGCGCCGTGCGCGGCGAGCAGCCGCCGCAGGCGCGCGACCACGTCGAACGCGTACGACGACTCCGGATATCCGGCGTTCGTCGCTGTCCCCGTGGTGTTGCAGGTCTTGGTCAGCCCGACCCAGGAGGTCTGGTTGATCGCCGAGAGGTGCAGCGCGTTGCCGAGGTCGTGGCCGGGGTCGAGCGCGACCTTGCGGCCGGTGAGCTCGCCCTTGGCGGTCGGCGCGAACGCGACCGGCTTGGGCCAGCCGGACGCCCAGGCAGCCGACGGCTTGCTCGTGCCCCGCGGCCACCAGCGCGGCGCGACCGGGACGGGGCGCCCGCCCTCCCACGTCGAGGGCGTCGGCCCGAGAGCCGGCAGCACAGCGGGCGCGGCGGCGGGGGCGGGCGCGGCCTCGGAGGCCGATGCCGCCATGGGGATCAGGGCGGCGGCGGTGAGCACGGCGGCGAGTCGGCGCATCCCGCCACTGTGCCATCCGGCCGGGCCCGGACGCGACGAAGGGCCGTCCGAGCGGACGGCCCTTCGTCGTACGTACGTGCCTACAGCGCCTCGATGATCTCGC
Source organism: Candidatus Nanopelagicales bacterium (assembly GCA_050251215.1). GTDB lineage: Bacteria > Actinomycetota > Actinomycetes > S36-B12 > CAIYMF01 > Longivirga. Next base: position 31,767 of record JBFWNE010000020.1, on the reverse strand, counting down.
GCATGAGGCGGGCGGTCTCGGACGGCGTCTTGCCAACCTTCACGCCGACGGCCTCGAGGGCCTCCTTCTTCGCCTGAGCGGTGCCGGACGAGCCCGACACGATCGCACCGGCGTGGCCCATCGTCTTGCCCTCCGGCGCGGTGAAGCCCGCGACGTAGCCGACGACCGGCTTGGTCACGTTGTCCTTGATGTACGCCGCGGCCCGCTCCTCGGCGTCGCCGCCGATCTCGCCGATCATCACGATCGCGTCGGTCTCGGGGTCGGCCTCGAACGCCGCGAGGCAGTCGATGTGCGTCGTGCCGATGACCGGGTCGCCGCCGATGCCCACGGCCGAGGAGAAGCCGAGGTCGCGGAGCTCGTACATCATCTGATACGTCAGCGTGCCCGACTTGGAGACCAGGCCGATGCGCCCGGCCTTGGTGATCGTGCCCGGGATGATGCCCGCGTTGGACTTCCCGGGGCTGATCAGGCCCGGGCAGTTCGGGCCGACGATGCGCGTGGTGCCGGAGTTCGCGGCGTACTGGTAGAACGCCGCGGTGTCGTGGATCGCGATGCCCTCGGTGATCACGACGACCAGCGGGATCGCGGCGTCGATCGCCTCGACCACGGCGGCCTTGGCGAACTTCGGCGGGACGAAGACGACCGACACGTCGGCGCCGGTGGCGGCGACGGCCTCCTGGCACGAGTTGAACACGGGGATGTCGCGGCCCTCGGCCGTGACGGTCTGGCCGCCCTTGCCCGGGGTCACGCCCGCCACGATGTTCGCGTGCGAGCCGAGCATGCGGATCGTGTGCTTGGTGCCCTCGGAGCCGGTGATGCCCTGGACGAGGATCTTGGAGTTCTCGGTGAGGAAGATCGCCATCGGTGTCAGGCCCCCTGAGCCGCGAGCTGGGCCACGCGGCGCGCGGCGTCGTCCATGGTGTCCACGAGCTCCACGAGCGGGTTGCCCGCGTCCTGGAGGATCCGCCGACCGAGGTCGGCGTTGTTGCCGTCGAGGCGGACGACGAGCGGCTTGGTGACCGGCTCGCCCTTGTCGGCGAGCATCTGCACGGCCTGCACGATGCCGTTGGCCACGGCGTCGCACGCGGTGATGCCGCCGAAGACGTTGACGAACACGGCCTTGACCTCGGCGTCGCCGAGGATGATCTCGAGCCCGTCGGCCATCACCTGCGCCGAGGCCCCGCCGCCGATGTCGAGGAAGTTGGCGGGCTTCTGGCCGCCGAACTCCTCGCCGGCGTACGCGACGACGTCGAGGGTGCTCATCACGAGGCCCGCGCCGTTGCCGATGATGCCGACCGAGCCGGAGAGCTTGACGTAGTTGAGGTCCTTCTCGCGGGCCTTGAGCTCCAGCGGATCGGCCGTGGTGTCGTCCATGAGCGACTCGAAGTCGGGGTGGCGGAACTCGGCGTTCTCATCCAGCGAGACCTTGCCGTCGAGCGCGACGACCTGGCCCTCCGGGGTCTTCACGAGCGGGTTGACCTCGACGAGCGTGGCGTCCTCCTTGACGAAGACGTCCCACAGCTTCTTCAGGACCTCCACGACCTGGTCGCGCACCGAGGCGTCGAAGCCGGCGGCGTCGGCGATCTCCTCGGCCTTGGCCTGGTCGACGCCGACGATGGCGTCGACGGCGACGCGCGCGAGGGCCTCGGGGCGCTCGACCGCGAGCTGCTCGATCTCCATGCCGCCCTCCTTGCTCGCCATCGCGAGGAAGGTGCGGTTGGCGCGGTCGAGCAGGAAGGAGACGTAGTACTCCTCCGCGATGTCGGCCGCGGGGTTGATGAGCACCTGGTGGACGATGTGGCCCTTGATGTCCAGGCCGAGGATGTCGTGGGCGCGGTCGTGGGCCTCCTGCGGCGTCGCCGCGAGCTTCACGCCGCCGGCCTTGCCGCGTCCGCCGGTCTTGACCTGGGCCTTGACCACGACGAGGCCGCCGATGCGCTCGGCCGCCTCCTTCGCGTGCTGGGGCGAGCGCACGACCTCGCCGGCCTGGGTCGGAACCCCGTGCTTGGCGAAGAGCTCCTTCGCCTGGTACTCGTACAGATCCACCGCTGGCAGTCCTGACTCTGGAGAAGGCGGGCGTGCCGCGACGGCGCCGTCCGCGAGGACGGGGCCGAGCCTAACCCCGGCATGTACCGCTCCCGGCCGCCGCCCCGGACCCGTTCCGCCGGGCGGGAGAACCGTGCGCCGAGCGGTCCGGTCCGTCCCGCAGCCGGCCCGAGGCTGCCTGCGGGGCGGAGGCGAGGAGGCGGCCCGCAGCGTCGCCGAACGAGCCGACCGCGAGCGCCAGCGAGCAAGCCCCGCCGACGGAGTCAGCGAGGCCACGACGCGGGTCCGGAGGCGAGGAGGCGGCCCGCAGGGTCGCCGAACGAGCCGACTGCGAGCGCCAGCGAGCGAGGGCCCGCCCCCGCGCAGCGGGCAGAAACTACGCGCTGGCGCCGACGCGGTCGACGACCCAGTCGACGATGGACTGGGTGGTGGCGCCGGGGGTGAAGATCTTGGCGACGCCGAGCTTCTCGAGCTCGGGGATGTCGGCGTCCGGGATGATCCCGCCGCCGAAGACGACGATGTCGCGCGCGTCGCGCTCGGCGAGCTTGTCGAGCACCGCGGCGAACAGCGTCATGTGGGCGCCGGAGAGCACCGAGAGGCCGATGACGTCGGCGTCCTCCTGGATCGCGGTCTCCACGATCTGGTCGGGGGTCTGGTGCAGCCCGGTGTAGACGACCTCGATGCCGGCGTCGCGCAGGGCGCGGGCGACCACCTTGGCGCCGCGGTCGTGCCCGTCGAGGCCGGGCTTGGCCACGATCACGCGGATCGGGGAGCCGGACGCCGTGCGCGGGGCGGCGGTGGTCGTGCTCATGACGGGTCCTCCTCGGGGCACGCGGTGCTGCCGTCCCGAGCGTACGCCCGGGTGTTCCGGCACGGGCCGGGACGTGTCGCACCCCGTGTGCCCGGGACGCCGTACCGCTCTGGGTCTACTCTCCGGGGGTGCCCACCGACCGGCCCGAGGACGCGTCGCCGTCCACGCTCGAGCGCGCTGCTCGGGCCATCGACGATGCCCGGCGTACGGCGGACACCGCGCGCAAGGCGCTGGTCTCCCCGGCCGGTGTGCGGGGTGTGACGGTCGAGGCCGCCTGGTGGCTCGCGCACCTCGCGATGTGGCCGTTCGCGCATCGCGACCAGCGCACCGACGACGTGCTGCACCGCACCCGCGTGCACGACGCTCCTCCTGTGCATCGCGCGCTGCTCGTCGGCGACGTGGAGGCCGCGGGGACGCCGATCATCCTGGTGCACGGCATCGTCGACAACCGGTCGGTCTTCACCCTGCTGCGCCGCGGCCTGCGCCGCCGGGGGTTCGGCCGCGTCGTCACCGTGAACTACTCGTCGATCAACGGCGACGTTCGGCTGCTCGCGGACCGGCTCGGAGAGCTCGTCGAGCAGGTGTGCGAGGAGACCGGCTACGAGCGGGTGCACGTCGTGGGCCACTCGCTCGGCGGCCTCGTCGCGCGGTACTACGTGCAGCGCCTCGGCGGCGACGCCCGCGTGCACACGCTCGTGACCCTGGGCAGCCCGCACTCGGGCACGCTTCCGGCGTACGTGCTCCCCCACCCGCTCGTGCGCCAGCTGCGGCCGGGCAGCGACGTCGTGACCGAGCTCGCCGAGCCCGCGCCCGGGTGCCGCACCCGGTTCGTCGCGGTGTGGAGCGACCTCGACCAGATGATCGTGCCGCAGCGGTCGGGCCGGGTCGTGCATCCCGACCTCTCGGCGCGCAACGTCTTCGTCCGGGGTGTGGGCCACATGTCGCTGCCCGTCGACGGCCGCGTCGTCCACGAGATCTGCACGACGCTCGCCCATCTCGACCACGAGGGCCACACCCTCGCCGCCGGGGCGACCTCCATCGCGAGCTCGACCGGCCGCACGCCGGCAGCCGCCACGGCCCCCGGGACCATCCCGGCCCGAGGCCGCTCGCGCGGCTGAACTCCTTGCTGTCCGTGGTCATCCGGACGCGGAGAGTGCTCGTTGTGCGTGGAGTCCGTCACTCCATGCGGTGAACGACTTGGCCGCACGGCCCGGTGGTGGAGAGGATTCCCCCCGTGCCCGGATCCCGAGCGCCCCTCACCGCCCGCTACGGCCTCGCCGTCGCGGGCGGTTGTGCTGTGCTCGTGGTGTCCGGCGCGGGCCTGACGGGGACGACGCCCGCACGGGTGCAGGCCGACCCCAGCCCGGCGTTCGCCGCGATCGAGCAGAGCCCGTTCTCGGCCTCGGTGCTCGTCGACGACGCCGCGGTCCCCGACCCCGAGCCGCTCAGCGCGACGGTCGGAGCGGTGCGCTCGCTCACCACCGGCGTCGAGATCGAGGCGGCGATGGACCTCGCCCGCGCCAAGGAGGCCTGGCGGCAGCGGGCCGAGCGCCGGGCGCAGGCCGAGCGGGCGGCTCGCCTCGCCGAGCGCAAGCGCCAGGCCGCGGCTCGTGCCGCCCGTGCGGCGCTCTACGTGTCGCCCGTCGGCTCCTACCGGCTGTCGGCCGGCTTCGGCGACCGCGGCGGCTGGTCCAGCGGCCGCCACACCGGCCTGGACTTCCGCGCCCCGATCGGCACGCCGGTCGTCGCCGTGCACGACGCGCGCGTCGCCAAGACCGCGTGGCACCCGGCGTACGGCCGCATGATCATCCTCGACCTCGGCAACGGCGTCACCGCGTGGTACTGCCACCTGTCCGCCGTGTCAGTGCGGGCCGGCGAGCGCGTGTCGGTCGGCGAGCGCATCGGCGCGGTCGGCATGTCGGGCAACACGTCCGGGCCGCACCTGCACTTCGAGGTGCGCCTGTGGGACCAGCCCACCGACCCCGCGACGTTCCTGTGGGGCAGCCACCGCGGCCGCCCGGGGTCGGTGCCCTCGTGGACGTACGGCACCGTCCAGCCCTACAGCTCCCTCGGCCAGTACAGCTTCTGATCCGCGCCGACGCCTCTGTACCGCCGCGCGATTGAGGTGCGCGAAACGACAGGGACCACAGGGGTTCTCTGTCAGAAGCCGGCACCTCGCGACGCCAGCGCCGCCATCACTCGCGCGACGACGACATGCGGCGGATCGGATGGGTCCCATCGGACCACGAGCCACCCGGCGGCCTCGAGGTCGCGCTGGCGCTCCCTCTCCGCCTTGAGCGCGTCCCGTGCGCGGAGGCCCGCACTTCGCCCAGCCGTCCGCCTCGCCGATCACCCGGAACCGCCGCCAGAGGAAGTCTGCGTAGCAGCGGCGGCCGGAGGCCCCGAGCACGGGCGCGGCCAGCTCCGCCTGCGGCACCCCGGCTGCGATGAAGCGGGCGCGGGTGAGGCTCTCGTACGGCGACTCCGAACATGGGTCCGCGAACTCGAGAGCACGCCGCACGCCGGCGATGCCGCGCTTGCCCGCCTGACGCTCCACTGCACGAGCGAGCCCCGACCGTGCCGCGGCGATCGCGGCCTCACGGTCGCCCGGGCGGCGCAGCACGCGGTCGGTACCCAGGTCCCGCACGACCATGCTGCGCGCCGCAGAGTCGAGGACCACGAGAGCCTGCTCGAGGGGCTGCCCCCGGGCGACGTCGATCGCGGTGCGCTCGAGCGTCGTCACCGGCAGGCCGCCGACCACGGTCGTGTCTGCCCGGTCGACGGCGACACGGTGGAATCGCACGTCGCCGACTGTGCGCGGTCGCACGGACGGGTGGGCCAGGTGCACGTGCAGGTCCGCCCCGGCCGGCAGCCACTGCCCGAGCACGCGCGACGAGGCGGTGTGGGACAGGACGGTGCCCTCGGGAGCTGCAGCAAGGGCGTGGTGGCACCGGGCACGGAACCGCTCCCGGTCGTCGCCCTCCGGCGGTTCGGCAAGCCACCCCCGAGCGACGCGGACGAGCCGACCCTGCGAGACGGCCCAGGCAAACCTGCCGCGCGGTCCAGCCCAACGCGTGCACCTCGGCGGCGCGCCACGGGCCCGCGCCGAGTCGGGCACGGATGGCTTCGAGTCGAGCGAGCGAGGCGGCGTGAGCTCCCATCTCGGCAGACTGCCCGAGCCGGCCGGCGCCGCGCGGGCGCCGTCCACAGGTCACGAGATGCGCGAAAAGCTCAGGAAACGCAGTCGTTCTCTGTCGCTTGACGACACCTGGCGATCGAACGTCGTCAGAGCTTCTCGACGGGGGCGTAGCGCAGCAGCAGGCGCTTGGTGCCCTCGGCGCCGAAGTCGATCGTCGCCTCGGACTTCTCGCCGATGCCGGACGTCGAGACCACCGTGCCGAGGCCGAACTTGTCGTGGGTGACGCGGTCCCCGGGCGAGAGCGAGACGACCTCGCGGTTGCCGGGGCTCCGGGCGCCCGGGCGCGTGGCGGCCGCGACGAGGGACGGCGCGGAGCCGAACCCGCCGGACGACGCGCGCTGGGCGTTGAAGCCGCCGCCGGACGCGACGGGGTCCTCGCGCTTCCAGTCGATGAGCTCGGACGGCACCTCGTCGAGGAACCGGCTCGGCGGGTTGAACGACGGCGCGCCCCAGGCCGAGCGCACGATCGCCCGCGACAGGTAGAGCCGCTGGCGCGCGCGCGTGATGCCGACGTACGCGAGACGCCGCTCCTCCTCGAGCTCGCGGGTGTCGCCGAGCGAGCGCATGTGCGGGAAGACGCCGTCCTCCATGCCGGTGAGGAACACGACCGGGAACTCGAGGCCCTTCGCGGTGTGCAGCGTCATGAGGGTGACGACGCCGCCGTGCTCCTCGGCGTCCGGGATCTCGTCGGAGTCGGCGACGAGCGAGACGCGCTCGAGGAACTCGGTGAGCGTGCCGTCGGGCTGGTCGGTCTCGAACTCGCGCGCGACCGACTCGAGCTCGGCGAGGTTCTCGATGCGGGTCTCGTCCTGGGGGTCGCTGCTGGCCTGGAGCTCGGCGAGGTAGCCGGTCTGCTCGAGGACGGCGGCGAGCACCGTGGCGGGGCCGGCGCCGGCCTCGACTAGCGTGCGCAGGTCGGACATCAGCTGCACGAACGACTGGATCTGGGTGAGCGACCGCGTGGCGATCATCGGCGCCTCGGACGCCCGCGCGAGCGCCTCGCCGAAGCTGATCCGCTCGCGCTGCGCGAGCACCTCGACCACAGCCTCGGCGCGGTCGCCGATGCCGCGCTTGGGCACGTTGAGGATCCGGCGGAGCGAGATGTCGTCGGACGGGTTGGCGAGGGACCGGAGGTAGGCCACCGCGTCGCGGATCTCCTTGCGCTCGTAGAAGCGCACGCCCCCGACGACCTTGTACGGCAGGCCGACGCGGATGAACACCTCCTCCAGCGACCGGGACTGCGCGTTGGTGCGGTAGAACACCGCGACGTCGCGGGCGGGGACGCCGTCCTCGTCGGAGAGCCGGTCGATCTCCTGCGCCACGAACGAGGCCTCGTCGTGCTCGTTGTCGGCGACGTACCCGACGATCTGCGCGCCCGCTCCGGCGTCGGTCCAGAGACGCTTCGGGCGGCGCGAGGTGTTGCGCGTGATGACCGAGTTGGCCGCCGTGAGGATGTTCTGGGTCGAGCGGTAGTTCTGCTCGAGCAGCACGGTGGTGGCGTCGGGGTAGTCGCGCTCGAACTCCTCGATGTTGCGGATCGTCGCGCCGCGGAAGGCGTAGATGCTCTGGTCGGCGTCGCCGACGACGCAGAGCTGGCCCGGGGGTACGCCGTCGGCGCCCGTGCCCACGAGCTCGTTCACCAGCACGTACTGCGCGTGGTTGGTGTCCTGGTACTCGTCGACGAGCACGTGGCGGAAGCGGCGGTGGTAGTGCTCGGCGACGTCCGGGAAGAGCTGCAGGACCGCGACGGTCGAACTGATGAGGTCGTCGAAGTCGAAGGCGTTCGCACGGCGCAGCCGGCGCTGGTACTCGGCGTACGCCTCGGCGAGGGTCTTCTCCTGGTGGTTCGTGGCCTGGCCCGCGAACGTCTCGTGGTCGATGAGCTCGTTCTTCAGGTTGGACACCTGGTTGCTGAAGCTGCGCGGCGGGTAGCGCTTCGGGTCGAGGTCGAGGTCGCGGCACACGAGGGTCATGAGCCGCTGGCTGTCGGTGGCGTCGTAGATGGAGAACGACGACGTCATCCCGAGGCGCGGCGCCTCCTTGCGCAGGATGCGCACGCACGCCGAGTGGAAGGTGGACACCCACATCGCGCGGGCGCGGTTGCCGACGAGGTCGACGACACGCTCGCGCATCTCGCCCGCGGCCTTGTTGGTGAACGTGATCGCCAGGATCTCCCCGGGACGGGCGTCGCCGGTCGCGAGCAGGTGGGCGATGCGCCGGGTGAGCACGCGGGTCTTGCCCGACCCTGCGCCCGCGACGATCAGCAGCGGGCCGCCCCTGTGCTCGACCGCGGCACGCTGCTGCGGGTTGAGGTCCGCGAGGAGGTCGGCGCCGCCGACGGCGGGCTGCGCGACCGGCTCGGGCGGAGGGGTCGGCAGGCCGAGGTCGTCGAAGAGGGAGGTCATCGCGCGGCCAGTCTAGGTGCGGGCGCCGACGCCGACCCGCCCGGTCAGGCCGCCCAGCCCACCACCGCGGCCCTGACCTGCGCCCCCGAGGCGCGGGTCGAGAACGACACGTTCCCGGTGCTCGCGAGGGGCAGCAGGACGAGCTCGTGGGCGGCACGGCGGGCGGTGAACGCCACCGCGGGCACCTGGCCGGACCCGATCACCGTCAGCGTGCCGGACGACGAGCCGCCGGTGGCCGTGACCGACAGGAGCACGGCACGGGCGCCGACGGGCACGGTCGCCTTGCCCACGACCTTGATCACGCGGGTGCCGGCCTTGGGCAGTGGCCCCGCGAACCCGATCCCTTGGGCGGAGTCGACGACGGTCACGGGCTGGGCGAGCATGCGGGTGCGAGCCCCGCCGGAGATCGAGGCGGCAGCGAACCAGCCCTGCAGCTTCACCGACACCGCGACGGGCACCTTCGAGGCGTTCTTCACCACGATGCGGCCGTCCGTGGTCGGGACGATCATCGGGGCGGAGCGCTGGAGGGTCGAGGACACCCGCACCTGCCCGACGAGGTACGACGAGGCTGGGCTGTACACGTTGACCAGGCCCGTCGTTCCCGCCTTGGCGGTGAGGACGGTGACCGCCACGCCGCGCAGGTCGGCGTCCGGCACTCCGCCGAGGCCCGACAGGTCGAGGGTGCGCGTCTCGCCCGGCTCGAGCGGGGCCTGGGTTCCGTCGACCACCGTGGTCGGGCTGACGAGCCGGGTGGGCCCCGAGGCCGACACGGCCGCGGACGCCCCGGCGATCGACGGCGCCAGCGGCGGCGCCCACGCCACGACCTCGACGCGCGCCTCGGCGGTGCCGCGGTCGAGCGAGAGCCGGACGGTTCCGTCCGCGGCGACCGGGACGACGACGGTCGAGCCGTACTGACCCGTGCTCGGCGCGGTGACGGCGGGCACCGGGGAGTTCTTCGCCGTCGACCGAAGCCGCAGGGTGGGCAGCGGCGCGCTCGAGGACCACGTGGTGACGCGCAGCGCCACGGCGGCCACGCCGGTGTCGGGCACGTCGCCCTTGCCCGTGACGTCGAGCACGAGGCTGGTGGTGCCGCCCCGCCACGACGGCGGCGCGCCGACCCGGCACGGAGCGTCGAGACCGGTGCCGGTTCGGGTGTCGAGGACGCGTACGGGCTTCACGGGCACGAGGTCCCCGCCGGCGACAGGCGACCCGGAGTCGTAGTCCCACGGCGCGCAGGTCTCGTTGACGGGGACGCCGCTCCAGAACGACGTGAGGGCCATCGCGCCCTCCCAGGTCAGGGAGATGTGGACGTGGCTGCGGTGGCACTCGTTGTCGTACGCCGGCCCCGCCTTGCTCGCGGCGTAGCAGCCGCGCAGCTCGTCCCAGCCGCGCCCGATGTCGTAGGCGCGCCACATCTGGTTGTTCCACCCGATGTACATGACCCCGAGACGGCGCGCCATCGCCGCCTCGTTGCCGTACTTGTCCGTGGCGAGGAGCCAGGTGAGGAACGCCGTCGCCTTCGCCTTCTGGACGTTGTTGCGGGCGCTCACCATCCAGTCGAGAGCACGTCCCTCCTTGTGCTCGCTGATGCCGCCCTGGCCGCAGTCGCGGGTGATCCCGATCGAGTACGGGCCGTAGGTGGACTGGAGGAGCGCCTTGAGCTTGGTCGCGCCCGGCTTGGCCGTGGGCGAGCAGGTGTCCTGCTCCTGGTATCCACCGGCCGCGTCGATGGCCGCGCCGAAGGCCGGCGTGGCCGGCTTGGGGGCAGCCGCGGGCGCCAGTACCGCGGCAGAGCTCGGCGCGAGGCCCGCCGGCACCAGGGCCGCGAGCAGCCCTGCCACAGCCACGCCGAGGACCGCACGGGCCGTGCGCGGGCGCGCGGCAGCACTCCGGGTCCTCATGCAGGATCCATCGGCCTGGGGGCGGGCCGACTTTCGCGCCCCGCCCCTACGATGGCGGCTCGGTTGACCCGTACGGAGGAATCGCACGGGCTGCACGGGGTGTTGTCCCCGGATGCCGGACGCCGACGGACGGGTCCGGCCCGAAGGAGGAGCTGTGCTCGACGACACCGAGGTGTCCCGCGTCCTGGTCGTGACCGCCCACCCCGACGACGTCGACTTCGGGGCCTCGGGCACCGTCGCGCACTGGATCGACGCCGGCATCGAGGTGACCTACTGCATCATCACCGACGGAGACGCCGGCGGGTTCGACCCCGACGTGCCGCGCTCGGAGATTCCCGGCATCCGCCGCGCCGAGCAGGTCGCGGCCGCGGCTGCCACGGGCGTGACCGACGTGCGGTTCCTCGGCTACCGCGACGGCGAGCTCACCGTGACCCACGGCCTGCGCCGCGACATCAGCCGCGTGATCCGCCAGGTGCGACCGCAGCGCATGCTGATCCAGACCCCCGAGCGCAACTGGGAGCGGATCCCCGCCTCGCACCCCGACCACATGGCGGCCGGCGAAGCTGCGATCCAGGCCGTCTACCCCGACGCCCGCAACCCCTTCGCGCATCCCTCGCTCCTCGCGGACGAGGGGCTCGACGCGTGGTCGGTGCAGGAGGTCTGGGTCATGAGCCACCCCACGTTGACGCACTTCGTCGATGTGACCGACACGTTCGACCGCAAGATCGCGGCGCTCAAGGCGCACGTCTCGCAGACCGCCCACATGCCCGACCTCGAGGGCTTCGTGCGCGGGTGGGGCACCAGCCTGGCCGAGCGAGCCGGCTTCGGCGAGGGCCGCGTGGCGGAAGGCTTCTTCATCTCGGTGATGCCGGGCTGACCGGCCTGCGACGGCGTCAGTCGACCGATGTGACGACGCGCCCGGGGCCGATCCCCTTGGCCTCGTAGAGGGCGCGCTCGAGCCGCAGCAGCGCGTCGTCGAGCGGCTCGTCCGGCCGAAGGTCCGTCACACCGGCCGAGAGCTGGACGGCCACCGACCCCGCAGGGGCGGCGTACGGCGCCCGGCCCACGGCGAGCTGCAGCTCGACCGCGGTCGAGGCCGCCTGCGGAGCCGTGGTGTCCGGCAGTAGCGCGATGAACTCCTCGCCCCCGAACCGCGCGAGGACGTCGTACCACGTGAGGGCCTCGGACAGCGTGCGCGCGACGTGACCGAGGACCTCGTCGCCCACCTGGTAGCCGTGGGCGGCGTTGACCGCGCGGAACTCGTGGATGTCGAAGATGACGAGGGAGACCGGCGCCCCGCTGCGGCGCGACCGCTCCTGCTCGCGGTAGCAGGTCTGCCGGAGGAGGTCGTACGGCACGAGCCCGCTGCTGCGGTCGACGTCGGCGGTCGAGGCGCGGCGGAAGATGCGGAAGTAGCTGAACGCCCAGACGACGAGGGCGACCGCGAGCGGGAGGAACCACAGCGACTCGCGGATGAGCGCGCCCGACACGAAGCCGAGGGTCAGCTGGGACCAGATCACGCGGTTGGGCTCGGGGCCGAAGACGGGAGTGCCGCGCAGCGGGATGCCGTCGACGTACCGGAGGATCAGGGCCATCGCTGCGCCCGACACGGCCCACCACAGGATGCAGACGAGCACGCCGCCGAGCACGACCACGGCCTCCTGCGGGAGGTCGGGGTCGAGCGACACCACGAGCTGCAGGGCCAGCACGGCCGCAGCGATCGGCAGGATCTGCAGCGCGGCGTTGACGATCGACTTGCGCCAGTCCTTGCGCATGACCATGACCGCGACGAGGACGAGCACGGGCAGCACCCACGGCGGGAGCACGAACGTGGCGGCGATGATGACGGCCACGGCGGCCGAGATCGTGACGCCGGCCTCCTTGCCCTGCCCCACCGGTGTACGCCGATGGTCGCCGACGGCGACGAGCGCGGCCGCCACGACGAACAGGTAGGGCCAGCCGGTGACGGGCGGCAGCGGCTCGAGGACGGCGAGGAGCGCGATGCCCGCTGCGAGCACCAGGAGCGAGACGGCGACCAGAGGGGTCGGCGCGACCTCCTGGCGGATCTCGCGCCCCCGCGCGCGGTCGGGCATGCCCCCTCCTCCGCCCCGTCCCCCGGGGCTAGACGCGATCGCCCTCGAACATGCTCGTGACCGAGCCGTCGGTGAAGACCTCCTGGATCGCGCGCGCGATGAGCGGCGCGACCGGGAGGACGGTGAGCTTGTCGAAGCGCCGGTCCTCGGGGATGGGCAGGGTGTCGGTGACGATCACCTGGCGCACGCGGCTGCTCTCGAAGCGCTCCTTGGCCGGGCCCGAGAGGATCGCGTGGGTCGCGGCGACGATGACGTCCTTCGCGCCGTTCTCGAACAGCTGGTCGGCCGCCTTCACGATGGTGCCGCCGGTGTCGATCATGTCGTCGATCACGACGCAGACGCGGCCCTCGACCTCGCCGACGACCTCGAACACCTTGGCCTCGTTAGGGACGTCGGGGTCGCGGCGCTTGTGGATGATCGCGAGCGGCGCGCCGAGCAGGTCGGTCCAGCGCTCGGCGACGCGCACGCGGCCGGCGTCCGGGGAGACCACGGTGATCTCGTTGCGGTCGACGTGCTCGGCGACGTACTTCACGAGCAGCGGCAGCGCGAAGAGGTGGTCGACCGGGCCGTCGAAGAAGCCCTGGATCTGCGCGGTGTGCAGGTCGACGGCCATGAGGCGGTCGGCGCCCGCGGTGCGGAAGAGGTCGGCGACGAGGCGGGCCGAGATCGGCTCGCGGCCGCGGTGCTTCTTGTCCTGACGGGCGTAGCCGTAGAACGGCATGACCACGGTGATGCGCTTGGCCGACGCGCGCTTGAGGGCGTCGACCATGAGCAGCTGCTCCATGATCCACTTGTTGATCGGCTCGGTGTGGCTCTGCAGCACGAACGCGTCGCAGCCGCGCACCGACTCCTCGAACCGCACGAAGATCTCTCCGTTGGCGAAGTCGTACGCCTGGGTGTCGACGAGGTCGACGCCGAGCTCCTTGGCGACGTGCTGGGCGAGCTCGGGGTGCGAGCGGCCCCCGATGAGCACGAGCCGCTTCTGGCTGGTCTGGACGATGCCGGTCACTGGGCCTGCTCCTCGTGCGTGGTGTCGCTGCTGTCGCCGGAGCCGGCGGGCGCCGCCTCCGAAGCCTGGATCGCGGCCGCGGCCGCCTCCGCCGCGGGACTCCCGGGGCGCTTGCGCGCGACCCAGCCCGCGATGTTGCGCTGACGCGCGCGGCCCACGGCCATCGCGCCCGGGGGCACCTCGTCGGTGATGACCGAGCCCGCCGCGGTGTAGGCGCCGTCCCCGACCGTCACGGGGGCAACGAGCATGGAGTCGCTCCCCACGCGCACGTGGTCGCCGATCACCGTGCGGTGCTTGTCGACGCCGTCGTAGTTCACGGTGATCGTGCCCGCGCCGAGGTTGGAGCCGACTCCGACCTCGGCGTCGCCGACGTACGACAGGTGCGGCACCTTCGAGCCCTCGCCGATCACGGCGTTCTTCGCCTCGACGTAGGCGCCGAGCTTGCCCTTCGGCCCGAGCACGGTGCCCGGGCGCACGAACGTGAACGGGCCGACCGTCGCACCGGCACCGATGCGCGCACCCGTGACCTGGCTGCGCACGACGCTCGCACCCGCCGCCACCTCGACGTCGACCAGGGTGGTGTCGGGCCCGACGACCGCGCCGCGCGCGACCGTCGTGCGCCCGTGCAGGCCGGTGTTGCGCTCGACGACGGCGTCGGGCTCAAGGACGACGTCGGCGTCGATCCAGGTGGTGGCGGGATCGACGATCGTGACGCCGGCGCGCATCCAGCGCGTGTTCGTGCGGTCGCGGAGGAGGGCGCGCGCCTCCGCGAGCTGGACGCGGTCGTTGACGCCGAGGATCTCGTGCGCGTCGGAGGCGGCGACGGCGGCGACGACAAGCCCGGCCGAGACGTGCAGCCCGAGCACGTCGGTGAGGTACTCCTCGCCCTGCACGTTGTCGGTGGTGAGACGGCCGAGCGCGTCGGCGAGGGCCGCGGCGTCGAACGCGTAGACGCCGCTGTTGACCTCGCCGACGGCGCGCTGCCTGTCGTCGGCGTCCTTGTGCTCCACGATGCCCGCGACGTTGCCGGTGCCGGCGTCGCGCAGCACCCGGCCGTAGCCCGTGGGGTCCTCGAGCACGGCGGTCAGGACGGTCGACGCCGCGCCCGCCGCGGCGTGCACGTCGACGAGCGACTGCAGCGTGCCGGCGGTGAGCAGCGGGGTGTCGCCCGCGACGACGACCACCGGGCCGGGGCCGTCGAGGGCGGCACCCGACGCGGCCAGGCCCTCCAGGGCCACGCGGACGGCGTGGCCCGTGCCGTTCTGCTGCTCCTGCACCACCGCGAGGGCGGCAGGTGCGATCGATGCGAGGTGCTCGGCCACCCGCTCGCGGCCGTGGCCGACGACGACCACGAGGTGCTCGGGGTCGAGGTCCTCGACGGCGGCCAGCACGTGGCCGAGGAGGCTGCGCCCGGCGAGCTCGTGGAGCACCTTCGGCGTCGTCGACACCATGCGCGTTCCCTCACCGGCGGCGAGGACGACCACGGCGGACGGTCGTGGGCTGCTCACGTGGGTGTCACTGGTCTCCAGGTGGGCGGGCGAGGCGGTGCTCACCCTACCCCGCGCGCGGACCCGGTCGGAGGGCGACCGGGAAGCCGTGGCCGAGGTCTCGCGCGGCCGTCACGGAGCGTGCGGACGGCGGCCGTCACTGGGCTCCCGGGGCAGGAATCGAACCTGCGTCGTACCCGCATTCAAAGTGCGGTCGCCCCTGCCAGCAGAGCAACCCGGGAAGGTCGAGCACTGCCAGCGTAGAGCGCTCCGGGACCGTGCAGACCGCGTCGCAGGGCGTCCGGTCCACGTACGGCGGCCCCGGAGGGGCAGGATGTGGGCGTGACCGACGCCCCGACCGAGCCCGAGACCGCCGCGGCAGCACCCGCACCCGCCCGGCGCGAGCGCACCGAGCGCGTGCGCATGAGCGGGCGCGAGCGCCGCGAGCAGCTCATCGACGTGGGCCGCAAGCTGTTCGCGTCGAAGGGCTTCGAGGCCGTCACCATCGAGGAGATCGCCGCGAAGGCCGGCGTGTCCAAGCCGGTCGTGTACGAGCACTTCGGCAGCAAGGACGGCCTGTACGCCGTCATCGTCGACCGCGAGATGAACGCCCTCATGGGCATGGTGTCCGATTCGCTCACCGGCTCCAGCGGCGGTGCGCGCGACCTGCTCGAGAAGGCCGGTCGCGCCCTGTTCGACTACATCGAGACGCACAACGAGGGGTTCCGCATCCTCGTGCGCGACTCCCCGGTCTCCCAGACGACCGGCAACTTCGCCTCGCTGCTGCGCGACGTCGCCTCGCAGGTCGAGGCGCGCCTCGCGCGCGAGTTCGAGCGCCAGGGCTTCCCGGCGAAGCTGGCACCGATGTACGCGAACATGCTCGTCGGCATGGTGGCGCTCACCGGGCAGTGGTGGCTCGACGTCCGCAAGCCGAAGAAGGAGGAGGTCGTCGCCCACGTGGTGAACCTCGCCTGGAACGGCCTGGTAGGTCTGGAGAAGAAGCCCACCCTGCGGGCGACGAAGAAGGCCTGACGCTGAGCACCCCGGCGCTGCGGACAGCGCGGCTCGACCTCGAGCCGCTGCGGGTGGAGCACGCCGAGGAGATGGTCGGCCTGCTCGCGGACCGGGCGCTGTACACCTTCTACGACGACGAGCCCTCGCCGACGCTCGAGGAGCTCCGCGACCGCTACGCGCGGCAGAGCCTCGGCCGGTCAGCCGACGGCTCCGAGGTCTGGCACAACTGGATCCTGCGCGTCCGCGCGACCGGCGCCGCCGCAGGCTTCATGCAGGCGACAGTGCGCGGTGCAGTGGCCGAGCTCGCGTGGGTGGTGGGTACGGCGTACCAGCGGCAGGGGCTCGCGGCCGAGGCGGCGCTCGCGGTGCGCGAGGCCCTGGCGCCCTCGGGATCAGGGGTGGACGTCGTGGCGCACATCGCGCCGGGGCACGCGGCCTCGCACGCCGTGGCCCGTCGCCTCGGCCTGGCGCCGACCGCCGAGGTGGACGCCGACGGCGAGGTGCTCTGGGCCTCCGCGGACCACCCAGGTATCTCGACATCGAGAGATCGGGCGTAGAGTCCGGCCCGTGAGCACCCGCGACGAGGTCGACGCCCTCGTCGAGGCCTGGCGCCGCGAGCGCCCCGACCTCGACGTCGCGCCGCTCGAGGTGCTGTCCCGGGTGTCCCGCCTCGCGCGGCACCTCGACCTCGCCCGGCGCCAGGCGTTCGAGGCGCACGACCTCGAGCCGTGGGAGTTCGACGTGCTGGCCGCGCTCCGGCGCGAGGGGCCGCCGTACGCCCTCTCCCCCGGGCGGCTCCTGCAGGTCACGCTCGTCACGAGCGGCACGATGACCAACCGCATCGACCGGCTCGAGGCCAAGGGCCTCGTGGAGCGCGTGCCCGACCCGAACGACGGCCGCAGCGTGCAGGTCGTGCTCTCCCGCGACGGCCGGGCCCGCGTCGACGACGCGCTCACCGACCTGCTCGCGCACGAGCGCGCGATCCTCGCGGGGCTCCCGGCGGACGCGCAGCTCCAGCTCGCCGACCTCCTGCGCAGCCTGACCCTCCCCTTCGACAAGGCCTCCGACTGACCCGATCTGGATGCTGATAGTCGCTGAATGGAGCGAGATCCAGCATCCAAAGCGGCGACTACGACCTGCTGATGGCCGTGGCGATTCGCTTGGCCTCGATGCCCATCTCGCGGAGCATGCCGGCGGGTGAGACGAACTGGCCGCAGAACCACAGGCCGGGCAGGGCCGTCGGGCCGCCGCTGACGGTCGGACGGCCGTCGCGGTCGAGGACGGCGTCGGCCTCGGGCAGGAGCTCCTCGAGCCCCGGGCGGTAGCCGGTCGCGAGGACGACGGCGTCCACGTCGAGGGACGAGCCGTCGGTGAAGACCACGCCCGTCCCGGTGAAGCGCGCAATGTCGCCGTGGACCGTGATGCGGCCGGCCTTGATGTGGTCCATCGTCCCGATGTCGAGCAGCGGGATGTGCCGGTCGTTCTTGATCTGGGTGTTCGGGCCGTAGGGCAGCTTCCTCAGGCCGACCTTCGTGATGTCGCCGACCGTGAGACGCACGAGCGGCGCGGCGAGGGCGTCGGCCACGCCGGTGGGCAGCACGCGCATCGCGATGCCCATCTGCAGCACGGGGATCCCGAGCAGGTCGCGCGGCAGCACGTTGACCGCGGACCGCACCGACAGGTGCGCGGCCACGCCGTGCTCGACGAGGTCGATCGCCTGCTCGCAGGCGGAGTTGCCGAAGCCCACGACGAGCACCGACCCGCCGCGCCACGGCTCGCCGTTGCGGTACTCGCTGGAGTGCAGCACCTGCCCGCGGTAGTCCTCGAGGTGCAGCCAGGTCGGGCGCACGGGCACGCGCGTCGCGCCGGTCGCGACCACCACGTGCTCGGCGTGCCAGGTGGTGTCCTGCGTCCTCACGTCCCACCCGCCGCCGTCGGCCCGCTCGATGCGCGACACCGTCTGGCCGAAACGCGGCTCGATGCGGTGCTCCGCGGCGTACGCCTCGAGGTACTGCACCACCTGGTCGCGCGAGGGGTAGCGGGGCCAGTCGCGCGGCATCGGCGTACCGGGCAGGGCGGACGCCGACTTCGGCGTGTGCAGGTGCAAGCGGTCGTAGTGGTGCCGCCAGGCGGTGCCGACGACGTCGGTCGCCTCGAGCACCTCGAACGGCACGCCCTTCTCGCGCAGGCACGCGGCGGTGGCGAGGCCGGCCGCGGACGCGCCGACGACGAGGACGGTGGTGGAGTTCTGCACGCGCGCCAGGCTAGGGGTCGCGTGTCGATCTGGATGGCCGACGGGCCCCTATCGGGGAGCGTCAGGCATCCAGAGCGGCCCTATTCGAGGTCGGCGGCGATCTCGAGCCACTGCTCCTCGAGCGCCTCGCGCTCCGCGACCACCGCGCGGAGCTCGGCGTCGAGCGCCAGCACCTTCTCGTGGTCGGTCGCCGTGGCGGCGTCGGCGAGGAGCGCGTGCAGGCGGTCCTCCTCGGACCGGAGCTTGTCGGTACGCCGTTCGATGCGCGTGAGCTCCTTGCGCAGCTCCCGCACCTCGCCCGCGGACCGGCGCGGCGCA
The DNA here is from genome assembly GCA_050251215.1 of Candidatus Nanopelagicales bacterium. GTDB lineage: Bacteria > Actinomycetota > Actinomycetes > S36-B12 > CAIYMF01 > Longivirga. The sequence continues at coordinate 13,230 of JBFWNE010000020.1, read as the reverse complement.
TCGTCGGCCGCCGGCGCGGCGGGTGCCGACGCCGCGGACGTGGTCGCGGACGCTCGGCGCTGCAGGTACTCGTCGACGCCGCCGGGCAGCATGCGGATCGCGCCGTCGCCGAGCAGCGCGTAGACGACGTCGGTCGTCCGCTCGAGGAAGTAGCGGTCGTGGCTGACGACGACGAGGGTGCCGGGCCAGGTGTCGAGCAGGTCCTCGAGGACGGTGAGCATCTCGACGTCGAGGTCGTTGGTCGGCTCGTCGAGCAGCAGCACGTTGGGGCCGCCGACGAGCAGGCGCAGCAGCTGCAGCCGGCGCAGCTCGCCGCCGGACAGGTCGCCGAGGCGGGTGAAGAGCTTGTCGCCGCTGAAGCCGAAGCCCTCGAGCAGGCTGCGCGCCGTGACCGAGCGCGATGCGCCGCCGGCGGCGAGGCGCGACTGCCAGGCGGGGCTCGACGCGTCGCGCCCGCCGACCTCGACGTACTGCGCCTGGCGCTCGACCGACTCCAGCACGCGCTCCGCCGGATCCACCTCGGCCAGTGCCTGGGTGAGCGTGGCGACGTGCACGGTCTGGCCGACGCGCACCGAGCCCGCGCGGACGTCCGGCGCGTGCTCGGTGTCGAGCACGCCGTCGTGCGCCGCGGCGAGGAGGCGCAGCAGCGTGGTCTTGCCGACGCCGTTGGGTCCGAGCAGGCCGAGGCGGTCGCCGGGCCCGAGCCGCCAGGTCTGGCCGGTGACCACCGCGGGGGCGTCGGACGCCGGTGCGACCGTCACGCCCTCGAGGTCGTAGACCTGCTTGCCGAGCCGGGCGGTAGCGAACTTCTCGAGCGCGAGGCGGTCGCGCGGCGGCGGCTCGTCGGCGATGAGCTCGTTGGCCGCGTCGATGCGGAACTTCGGCTTGCTCGTGCGGGCCGGTGCACCGCGGCGCAGCCAGGCGAGCTCCTTGCGCAGCAGGTTCTGCCGGCGCTCCTCGCTGGAGGCGGCCTGGCGGGCGCGCTCGGCGCGGGCGAGCACGAAGGCGGCGTACCCGCCGTCGTAGCGGTGCACCGAGCCGTCGACGACCTCCCACGTCTCGGTGGCGACCTCGTCGAGGAACCAGCGGTCATGGGTGACAGCGACGAGGGCGCCGCGGCGCGGGGCGAGGTGGTGCGCGAGCCAGGACACCGCCTCGACGTCGAGGTGGTTGGTGGGCTCGTCGAGCACGAGCAGGTCGGGGTCGTCGATGAGCAGCCGGGCCAGCGCCGCGCGCCGGCGCTCCCCGCCGGACATCGTGCCGATCACGGCGTCGAGGCCGCCCTCGTACGCGTCCGCGTGCACACCGCCGAGCAGGCCGCCCATCACCTCGCGGACGCGGGCGTCGCCGGCCCACTCGTGCTCGGCGCGGTCGCCGACCACGACGTCGCGCAGCGTGGCGGCGGGGTCGAGGTCGTCGGTCTGCGCGAGCAGGCCGATGGTGACGCTGCCGAGGCGGATCACACGCCCGGAGTCGACGTCCTCGAGGCCGGTGAGCACGCGGACGAGCGTGGTCTTGCCGCCGCCGTTGCGGCCGACGACGCCGATGCGCGCCCCCTCGGTGACGCCGACGGTGACGCCGTCAAGGAGCGTGCGGGTGCCGAGGGACTTGCCGACGTCCTCGAGCGCCACGTAGGTGGGCGGCGGCATCAGCCCGCTGCCCGCTGGTCGACGACCTTGGCGCCCGCGACCGGGCCCTGCGCGCGGCGGACCGTGCGGCACACGCCCGATGCGGTGAACGCCACGGCGAGGTCGATGGCGTGCTCGTCGCTGCGCGCGAGGAAGGCGCACGTGGGGCCGCTGCCGGACACGACGCCGCCGAGGGCGCCGTACTCCTCTCCGATCGACAGCACCTGCGCGAGGACGGGCCGCAGCGAGACCGCCGCGGTCTGCAGGTCGTTGTGCAGCGCCTTGCCGAGGGCCGCGGCGTCGCCGGCCCGCAGCGCCGACATCAGGGCGGGCGGCACCTCGGGCGCGGGTACGTCGCTGCCCGCGCGCAGGCGGTCGGTCTCGCGGTAGACGGCCGGCGTCGACAGGCCCTCCTCCGCGAGCACGAAGACCCAGTGGAAGGTGCCGCGCACCATCGCCGTGGTGAGCTCGGTGCCGCGGTCGCGACCCACCGCCGTACCGCCGTGGATGGCGAACGGCACGTCGCTGCCGAGCTCGGCGCCGATGTCCATGAGGGTCTCGCGGCCGAGGCCGAGGCCGAAGAGCGCGTCGGTCGCGACGAGTGCCGCCGCGGCGTCGGCGCTGCCGCCGGCCATGCCGCCCGCGACGGGGATGCCTTTGCGGATGGCGAGGGAGACGTCGGGCGACGCGCCGTACGGCACGAGCGCCTCGACCGCTCGGGCGGCGAGGTTGGTGGCGTCGAGCGGCACCTCGCCGGCGCCCTCGCCCTCGACGTGCAGCTGGGTGCCCGAGCCCTCGGGGAGCGTGGTCGCGACGAGGTCGTCGTACAGGCCGACCGCGTGGAAGACGGTGGCGAGCTCGTGGAAGCCGTCCTCGCGCAGCGGGCCGACGCCGAGGGCGAGGTTGACCTTCGCCGGGGCACGGACAGTCACGGACGCGAGCACCCCCCGACCCTATGCGGTCCGTTCACGACGCGAGTTACTGCCCAAATCGACGCTGAGCGGCGGCCTCCAGCGTCGATTTGGGCAGTTACTCGCAGACCTTGGCGGCGGCGATGCGGGCGAAGGCGGCGACGTCGAGGTTCTCGCCGCGCTCGCTGGGGTCGATGCCGGCGGCGCGCAGGATGTCCTCGGCGGCTGCGGGCGACCCGGCCCAGGAGCCGAGGGCGGCGCGCAGGGTCTTGCGGCGCTGGGCGAACGCCGCGTCGATCACCGCGAACACCTCGGCCTGCGACGCCGCCGTCTCCGGCGGCGCGGTGCGCGTGATGGCGACGAGGCCGCTGTCGACGTTGGGCGCCGGCCAGAACACCGTGCGGCCGACCTTGCCGACGAGCGCGACGTCGCCGTACCAGCGGGCCTTCACGCTGGGTACGCCGTACACCTTCGAGCCGGGCCCCGCGGCGAGCCGGTCGGCGACCTCGAGCTGCACCATGACCAGCACGCGGCGGATGGAGGGGAACGTCTCGAGCAGGTGCAGGATCACCGGCACCGAGACGTTGTACGGCAGGTTCGCCACGAGCGCCGTCGGGGCCGGGCCGTCGAGCGAGCGCACCTGCAGCGCATCGGCGTGCACGACCTCGAGCCGGTCGAGCAGGTCGGGCCGCCGCGCCTCCACGGTCGTCGCGAGCGCCGGCGCCAGCACGTCGTCGATCTCCACCGCCACGACCCGCGCGACCTCCGGCAGCAGCGCGAGGGTGAGCGAGCCGAGGCCGGGCCCGACCTCGATCACGACGTCGTCGGCGCCGACCTCCGCGGTGCGCACGATGCGCCGCACGGTGTTGCCGTCGATGACGAAGTTCTGGCCCTTCTGCTTCGTCGGGCGTACGCCGAGCCGGTCGGCCAGCAGGCGGATGTCGGCGGCGCCGAGCAGGCCGTCGTGCCCGTCGGTCACCACGGGCCGAACACCCGCTGGGCGTTGTCCCAGAGCGCCTGCGCGAGCACGTCCTCGTCGTGGCCCGCGGCCTCGGCCATCGCCCGGACGGTGTGCGGCACGAGGTAGGACGCGTTCGGCCGCCCCCGGTACGGCGTGGGCGTGAGGTACGGCGCGTCCGTCTCCACCAGCACGCGCTCGATCGGCGCGACGGCGACGGCCTCGCGCAATGCCTTGGCGTTCTTGAAGGTCACGGTGCCGGCGAACGAGAGGTACCAGCCGCGCTCGGTGCAGTAGCGGGCCATCTCGGCGTCGCCGGAGTAGCAGTGGAAGACCACGTGCTCCGGCGCGCCCTCGCTCTCGAGCACGCGGATCACGTCGTCGTGGGCGTCGCGGTCGTGGATGACGACCGGCTTGCCGAGGCGCTTGGCGAGGTCGATATGCCGTCGGAACGACTCCTCCTGCGTGGCGCGCCCCTCCTCGCCGGTGCGGAAGAAGTCCAGGCCGGTCTCGCCGACCGCTCGCACGCGCGGGTCCGCCGCGAGCGACTCGATCTCGGCCCAGCCCTCCTCGAGCGCCGCGCGGCCCTGCGCGGCCTCGATCAGCGGCGCCTCGTTGGGGTGCAGCGCGACGGTCGCCACGAGGTGCTCGTGCTCGTTGGCCGCGACGACCGACCAGCGGGCGCTCGGCAGGTCGCAGCCCACCTGCACGATGCGCGTGACGCCGACGGACGCCGCACGCGCGAGCGCCTCGCCCACGCCGAGCCACTCGGCGCCTGCGTCGCCGTCGTGGATGTCGATGTGGCAGTGAGTGTCGATCACCGGCGTACGCAGGGGCTCGGGCAGCGGCGGCCGCTCGAGGTCGCGCGAGTGCCCGCTCTCCTGCTGCGCCGCCCGCTGGCGGACGGGCTCGTCGGTCGAGGCCATGGCGGTGCGGCCGACGTCAGTCGGCGGTCTCCTCGAGGCGCGGGAAGAGGATCGCGCCCTTGGTGACCGTGATGCCCGCGGGCAGCTGGCCCCAGCGTCCGGCGTCGCGCACGTCCTGCGCGCCGATCGGGCCGAGCGCCGGCTCCGCGCCGAGCTGGTCCCACAGCGACGACGTCGCCTTCGGCATCACGGCGTGGTGCAGCACCGCGATCGCGCGCAGCGACTCGCAGATCGTGTAGAGCACGGTCGACAGGCGCTCGTCGTTGGCCGGGTCCTTCGCCAGCGCCCACGGCGCCTGCTCGGTGACATAGAGGTTGACGGCGTCGACGTACGCCTTGACCGCGCCGATGCCGCCGGCGAAGTCCAGGCGCAGCATGCACTCGTCGGCGGTCGCGACCGTCGAGGCGAGCAGATCCTGCAGCGCGGTCTCGGCGTCGGTGTACGCGCCCGGCGCGGGCAGCAGGCCCTCGCGGTACTTGCCGATCATCGCCGCGGCGCGCGAGGCGAGGTTGCCCAGGCCGTTGGCCAGCTCAGCGGTGTAGCGGGCGCTCATGTCCTCCCACGAGAACGAGCCGTCCGAGCCGAACTGGATCGCGCGCAGGAAGTAGTAGCGGAACGCGTCCGAGCCGAAGTGGTCGACGATCTGGCTCGGCGCGATGCCGGTGAGCTTGCTCTTGCTCATCTTCTCGCCGCCGACGAGGAGCCAGCCGTGCGCGAAGACCTGGCCCGGCAGCGGCAGGCCCGCGGCCATGAGCATCGCCGGCCAGATGACGGCGTGGAACCGCAGGATGTCCTTGCCGACGAGGTGGACGTCGGCCGGCCAGGTGGCGGCGAACTGGTCGCCGCCCGGCGTGCCGGGCTCGTCGCCGAGGCCGACGGCGGTGGCGTAGTTGAGGAGCGCGTCGAACCAGACGTAGACGACCTGGCTCGGGTCCCACGGCACGGGGATGCCCCAGTCGAAGGTCGAGCGCGAGATCGAGAGGTCCTGCAGCCCGCTGCGCAGGAACGACGTGACCTCGTTGTACGCCGACTGCGGCTGCACGGCGTGCGGGTTCGCCTCGTAGTGCGCGAGCAGCTTCTCGCCGTACGCCGAGAGCCGGAAGAACCAGTTGGTCTCGCTGACCGTCTCGACCGGACGGCCGTGGATCGGGCACACCTTCTGGCCGGCGTACTCGCCCTCGCCGTCGAGCAGGTCGCCGGGGAGCTTGAACTCCTCGCAGCCGACGCAGTAGGGGCCGTCGTACGAGCCCTCGTAGATCTCGCCCTTGTCCTTCAGGCCCTGCAGGAACTTCTGGACGCGCTCGGTGTGCCGGGCCGATGTGGTGCGGATGAAGTCGTCGTTGGCGGCATCGATCGTCTCGAGCACTGGCAGCCACGCGCTCTCGACGAGGCGGTCTGCCCACTCCTGCGGGGCGACGCCGTTGGCCTCGGCCGTGCGCATGACCTTCTGGCCATGCTCGTCGACGCCGGTGAGGAACCAGACCTTCTCGCCGCGCTGGCGGTGCCAGCGGGTCAGCACGTCGCCCGCCGTCGTCGTGTAGGCGTGCCCGATGTGGGGCGCGTCGTTGACGTAGTAGATCGGCGTGGTCAGGTAGAACGCCTTCTCGGTTCCGGGCACCCGCCGATCCTAGTTGCGCGGCGGTTCGACCCTCTCGGCGGTTCGGCCGCCCGCCGCCTTCTTCGCCGCCACGAGGGCGTCGTACACGGCCTTGCGGTCGAGGCCGTACGCCGCGGCGACCGCGGCCAGGGCGGCCTTGCGGGGGTCCGCGCCGTCCGCGTCGAGGGCCACGGGCACCGCGCCGGGCTCGGCGCCCTGGACGACGATCGTGATCTCGCCGCGCAGGCCGTCCGCCGCCCAGGCGGCGAGCTCGCCGAGGGTGCCCCGGCGGACCTCCTCGTACGTCTTGGTCAGCTCGCGGCACACGGCGGCCGGCCGGTCGGCGCCTATCACCTCGGCCATGGTTGCCAGCGCCTCCCCCACGCGGTGCGGGGCCTCGAAGAAGACGAGCGTGCGCGGATCTGCGGCCAGGGCGCTCAGCACCCGGCGCCGCTCCCCGCCCTTGCGCGGCAGGAACCCCTCGAACGCGAACCGGTCGACCGGCAGGCCCGAGAGCGCCAGGGCCGTGAGCACGGCGCTCGGCCCCGGGGCCGCGGTCACGCGGATGCCGGCGTCCACCGCGGCCACCACGAGGCGGTATCCGGGGTCGCTCACGCTGGGCATGCCGGCGTCGGTCACGAGGACGACGGTCTCGCCCGCCTCGAGCGCGGCGAGCAGCTCGGGCAGCCGCTGGCGCTCGACCGCGTCGTAGTACGAGACGACCCGACCCCCGATGTCCACGCCGAGGTCCGCGGCGAGGCGCCGCAGGCGGCGGGTGTCCTCGGCGGCCACGATCCCGGCGGTTGCGATCAGGTCACGGAGGCGACCGGACGCGTCGTCCGCGCGTCCGATGGGGGTGGCCGCCAGCACCAGCAGACCGGAGGACCCGGCATCGTTCGGGGCAGCGTCCACGGGCATCAGCCTGCCACCTCCTTATGCTGGCCGGGTGACGGCGACCATCGAGGCGGAGCGCGCCCCGGCCCCGGGCCCCCAGCCGCGAGCCTCGCGCCGGATCTCCCCGCTCGCGGACCGCCTCTCCCCCGCGATGCCGGCCGACCGGCTCATGTCGTGGATCGTCACCCTGGGCATCACCCTGCTCGGCGGCATCCTGCGGTTCTGGGACCTCGGCCGCCCGCACGGCGTGGTCTTCGACGAGACGTACTACATGAAGGACGCGCTCTCGCTCCTGCGGTACGGCGTGGAGCGGCAGTTCGTCGACGACGCGAACGACATCATCCTGGCCAGCGACGGCTCGGACTGGCGCACGATCGACGTCTTCAAGGACGGCGGCGCGTACGTCGTGCACCCGCCCGTCGGCAAGTGGACGATCGGCATCGGCGAGTACATCTTCGGCCTGAACCCGTTCGGCTGGCGCTTCATGATGGCGCTGCTCGGCACGCTCATCGTGCTGCTGGTCGTCCGCATCACCCGCCGCCTCACCCGCTCGACGCTCATCGGCGCCGCGGCCGGCTTCTTCGTCGCGATCGACGGCATGTCGATCGTCCTCTCCCGCACGGCGCTGCTCGACAACACCCTCGCGTTCTGGGTCGTCGTCGCGTTCGGCTGCATCCTCATGGACCGCGAACGCACCCGAGGCCGGCTGGCCGACCGCGTGCGCGGATTCGCCGACGACCACGACGCCATGCTGTCGCTGCGCCAGGGCTTCGGCCCGAGCACGGGGCTGCACCCGTGGCGCTGGGCGGCGGGCTTCGCGCTCGGCATGGCGTGCGCCACCAAGTGGTCGGGTCTCTGGTTCATCATCGCGTTCGGCCTCTGCACGGTGATCTGGGAGTACGGCACGCGGCGCATCGTCGGCACCAGCGCCGGCGAGGCAGTGGCTGGCGCGGTGCTCAACGGGCTCGTCGCCTTCGTCGCCATCGTGGGCACCGCGGTGGTCGTGTACGTCGTGTCCTGGACCGGCTGGATCCTCAGCGACGACGGCTACTACCGCGACTGGGCGACGACCAACCCCGCAAGCGGCATCTGGGTGCTCGTGCCCGACTGGGCGCGCTCGCTCTGGTACTACCACGGCCAGGCGCTGACGTTCCACGAAGGACTGTCGTCGCCGCACTCGTACCAGAGCAACGCGTGGAGCTGGCTGCTGCAGACCCGCCCGACGAGCTTCTGGTACCAGGGCACGCCGGAGATCCCCGCCGGCACGTGCGGCGCCGACAAGTGCGCCGTCGAGGTGCTGGCGCTCGGCCACCCGCTCATCTGGTGGGCAGGCACCGCCGCCCTCATCCACCAGGCGTGGCGCTGGATCTCGCGCCGCGACTGGCGCTCGGGCTACGTCGTCCTCGCCCTGCTCGCGGCCTGGGTGCCGTGGCTCGGCTTCCAGGGCCGCACGATCTTCACCTTCTACAGCGTGGTGATGGCGCCGTTCGTCTGCATCGCGCTCGCGATGTCGCTCGGCACGGTGCTCGGCCCCACCGACGCCGCCCCGCGCCGGCGCATGATCGGCGCAGCCGTCGTCGGGTCGTTCGTGCTCGTCTGCGTGTTCCTGGCCTGGTACTTCTACCCGATCTGGTCCGCCGAGCTCATGACGTACGACTGGTGGCACCTGCGCATGTGGTTCGACACCTGGGTCTGAGCCCCAGCACGCCTACCCGGCGAACGAGGTCGTTCACGTGCTCGGCGGTCAACTCAGCCGAGTCGAGACACGAAGACTCCAAGAGCGCACACGACGAGTGCCCAGCCGAACGCGATAGCGCTCAGGTCGTATCGGCGTTGGAGCGCGTCGGCTCCCGCCTCAGCGTCGACCCAGGTGCCCGCGAGCCCTCTCCGGTCAGCGTCAGCCTCGGCCTTCTTACGCATGGCTCGCGAGCGGAGGCCACCCATGTCGGTAACCAAGACTCCGCCGACGACCGCGAGGAGAAGAACGGGCACGTTCAGGCTGTCCATCAGCGCACCCCCGGCATGAACGTGAGCATGCCGGGTCCCTCAGCGAGAAGCGAGCGAGATCGGCACCTCGGCGTGCCCCTCAGCGGCGCGCTAATGGAACCGCAGTGGCTACACCGACGGTCCCAACAACGCGTACGCGATCATGAAGAAGCCGAAGATGCCCACAACGCCACCGACAAGCAGCGCGCTGAACTCGACGGAACGAGACGTGTGCTCGTCATCCGACTTCTCCCATGGCATTGGCGGCCAGATCTTGTTCAGCCAGTCGGCACGCTCGGTCATGAGCGCATACAGAAGGATCGCCGAGAGGCCGAGAAGAGCGGTACCCGCCAGCCCCCACCAGACGTACGCCACGTTCGTCAGCCTGTCAGATCTGACCGCATCGGAGCGAGCGCGAACGGCACATAGGCGCGGCCTTCACCGCATCCGTCTGGAGTACTCCTCGTAGGCGGCCATGTACTCGCCAGGCGCGAACTCCCAGGTGCCCTCGACGAGTGGGACTTCGCTGAGTAGCTGCAGAACGGAGCCTGATTCCTCGAACCACCCGCCGCTGCGCCGCTTGTACAGAGATCGACCGGTGTCCGTAGCGCAGAACTTGCCGTTCTTGACGACGAGCAAGTCGGACGCGATGAGCCGTCCCAGGCTCTTGGCTGCGTCTGCCTCGGTCGCCACGTCGTGATTGCGGGCGTCAGCAGTTCCGATGAGGTTCGTAAGAGTGCATCCCCGACGCCCGTAACCACTCGCGGACGTCAGTAGCCAGGCATCCGTGAACGACCACTCGGCAGCCCCCGACATGCGAGTGATACTGCCGGATATTTCTCTTGGTGTCGCATGGGTCTGGACATGGTGATGGGACCGCTCTCGTCGGGGGTGCGGTCTGTGGGTGGTGCGGTGGTTGGTGCGGGCGGGCCCTTCTTCAGGGCCGGGTTCGGACGGGGTCGGGCGGGTCGAAGGTGAGCCAGGCGGGGCAGCCGGGGTCGATGCCGGGGTTCTTGACGATGGTCCAGCCGCCGGTGTGCACCGCGGTGTGGTGCTTGGCGCACAGCAGGGTCAGGTTGACCAAGTGTCCCTAATATGACCCCTTGTGACGAAGCGGGCGGCGGCGGCCATCTATACGCGGATCAGTAGCGACCAGGACGGCACCGGGCTGGGGGTCAAGCGGCAGGAGAAGGCATGCCGTGAGTTGGCCGAGGCCCGTGGCTGGGATGTGGTGGAGGTGTTCGAGGACAACGACATGTCCGCCTACGGCACGAAGAAGCGGCCCGCCTACGAGCGGATGCTGACCGCGATGCGCGAAGGCCGGGTCAACGCCGTGGTGGTCTACCACCTGGACCGACTGACGCGGCGACCCGTCGAGCTCGAAGCGTTCGTCCAGGTGTGCGACCGCGCTGGGATCACGAACGTGGCGACCGCGACCGGCGACGTGAACCTCGGCACCGGCGACGGACTCCTCATCGCCCGCATCCAGGCGGCGGTGGCGGCGAACGAGTCCGCGTCCAAGTCCCGCCGACTGCGCAGCAAGTGGCTTCAGGTCGCGGAGTCCGGGCAGCCCAAGCCGGGATCGAACCGCCCGTTCGGCTACGAGGCCGACGGAATCGCGATCAACCGGGCCGAGGCCAAGATCGTGCGGGAGTGCGCCGACCGGATCATCGCCGGGGAGAGCCTGCGCAGCGTCTGCACGTGGCTGAACGAGCGCGGGGTGACCACGGTGAACGGCGGTCCCTGGCGCACGATGGTGCTACGTACGGTGCTCACCAACCCGCGCATGATCGGGATGCGCACGCACCGGGGCGAAGTGATCGCCAAGGCCGTGTGGAAGCCGATCCTGACCGAAGCGCAGCAGGCTCAAGTGATCGCGCGGCTCGAGGCCCGCAAGGTCACCAACAGACGCGAGCCCCGGTCCTACCTGCTGTCCGGGATGCTGCGATGCGCCAAGTGCGGGCACACCCTGAACGCATCACGGCGGGAGAACTCACGCCGCTACGTCTGCTCCAGCGGACCGGACCACGAGGGATGCGGGCGGCTCACCGTGGTCGCCGAACCGCTCGAAGACCTCATCACCCAAGCGGTGCTGATGCGCCTGGACACAGCCGAACTCTCCGACGCCCTGCACGGAGCGGGAGTCTCACCAGAGATGGACGCGATCCGCGACGCCCTGGCCGAGGACGAGGAGCAACTGCGGCAACTGGCCGCGCTGCACGGAGCCAAGGGCATCACGCTGATGGAGTGGGTGGAAGCACGCAACCCGATCCAGGCCAGGATCGAGAAGGCGAAGCGTGAGATAGCCGGCGAGATGAACGCCGGCGCACTGATGGAGTTGGCCGGCACGGGTGAGGAACTGCGATCACGCTGGACGAGCATGACCCTCGGGCAGCAGGTCGCCGTCGTGCGCGCCCTGGTCGACCACGTCGTCATCCTGCCCGGAGTGTCCGGAGCCCGAGAACTCGACATCAACCGGGTCCAACCGCAGTGGCTGCTCTGAGCGGTCACGGGCACGCGCCGCGCTCGCGCTACGCGCCAGCGCGCGGCGCCCACCCCGAGGCCCACCCAGCAGAGTCACCACAGAACGGATAGCGCCCGGGTCGGTGACCTTGATCTGCAGACCCTGAGCCGCACACGTCGCCGCGACGAAAGCCGCGACCTGCTCGGGGGTCACCACTCCACCCACAGCGAGGGAGGCGCTTTCCAGTCCTCGACCTCATCCGAGGTCCACAGCCGAGAAGGCCGAGCACCCATGACCTCCGACGCCGACGCCACCACCTCATGGCGGGACCGGCCACGCACGATCTGAGCGCGAGGCTGGAAGCCCTGCCCCACCTCATAGCGGTGACGCCCGAAGGTCTCCACATCCTCGAACGCCTTGCCGACGTACTTGGACAGATACCGCGCGGCCAGCCGCGCCTCACCCCAAGACCCGGACCCGACGGGCAGGTTGCCCAGCAGCTTGATGTGGACGAAGCCATGACCCCACGCGGACTCGATCAGGCCGCGCTTGATGAACCGTCCCGCAGCGAAGTGCACGTGGAAACGACGGCCATCGGCATGCAACTCCGGCACCCACAGATACGGGAACGAACCACCGCCAAGCCCATCGCGCAGAGACCGGAAGAACACGGCCACATCGGCCTTGAGCACAGACAGGTCCGTGCAGAACGGCGGCCCATACGTCAAAGTCCCGAGGCGATTGAGACCGTTCGCGGCGCAGTAGCGGCGGACCTTGCCGCGAGCGCGGCGCACAGCCTCAGCCCGAGCACGCTCCGGGTCAGCCGCAGCACCACGACGACCCACCCCACCCGAGCGAGGACGCGCAGACACGAAGCAGCCACCTGCCTCACCCGCCGCCGGATACAGCGTCAACGACCAGTGCGCCTGCTCCCAGGCACCCAACCGTGACACCGAACCCAGCACACTGCCGGACATCGCGCCCTTGCTCCCTCGCCTCAGGCTCGACGCAGACAGCCAGCGGAACCCGAACGCAGGGAACGACGACAGAACCCCCGCCACGAAAGGCGAAGGGAAAGCCGAACCCCACAGTGGGAAGTCCGCAGGACCATCAACGAAGAGGTGACAACTGCGGACCAAAGGCGGTTTCCCTGGGCATCATCGGCTACCAGGGCCTATTGAGTGGGGGTCCGCTCAATGACGAAAGTGAATCACACGCCTGTCATTCACGACAAGACCCACGAACCGGGCCGCGCCACACCCGAACGCTTGGGCCTCCCCACACACCGCTACGCGGCGCGCGGGGACCCCTCGGCCCATCCCCCGTGCTTCGCCAGCGCTCGGGAGCGTCGCGGCCCTCCAAAGCTCGCACCCAGCCACGCGACGATGAAATATCCGGCATTCGCGCTCGCCTCGTCCTGCAGGATGCTGATGTGTCAGATCGGATGAGCGAATCGCTACTGGAACCTCTGCGCTTCCTAGCTGCTCGTCTGGTGCTGGGCGAAGTCCGCACCGACGAGCTGCCGGACGAGGCGACGGCGCTGCTTGTAGAGGGCCTGGACTCGGGCTCGCTTCGTGCGCTGGCGGGGCAGGATCGGTGGGACGGCGATAGGTCTCGCGACCTCCTTGGGGATGCGCTGAAGGAGTCCGGCAGCGCTATGCCGACGGGGTCCGAAGCCCGTCGCATGCTCGCCGAGTACTTGGTTCGTTCCCTGGCAGAAGGCCGCCGTGACCCTTACACAGCCTGTCGCGAGATCTGGTCCAAGGCGTGGAACTTCGGGGACGAGGACACGGACCTAACGCCGTTCGTCGGGCTAGCGACCGAGTGGGAGGAGTCCCCGGAGTCTGAGCGGAGCGCGATCGAGGA